>NZ_JAPKIC010000009.1:0-75597 GCF_036759945.1 Kluyvera sp. CHPC 1.251
CGACCTTCGGGTTATGAGCCCGACGAGCTACCAGGCTGCTCCACCCCGCGTCCGTGGATGCGCACTATACTCTGCTCAGCATTTGTTGCAACCATTTTTGCGGCAAATCACTCATTTTTTTATAAGTTGTACGGATACGACGCAATTTGCGCTTTTTTTGTGCGAATTGGTTACCGTGGGGCGCGTTCGCATTTCAATACCCCTGGGGGTTTGTTATCTTCACCGGGCACTTTCGACTATGCGGAACACAAAATACCATGAAAGGACGTTGGGCCAAATATGTGGCAACGGGCGCACTGCTGGCAATGCTAGCCGCCTGTTCGTCAAAACCGACCGATCGCGGTCAACAGTATAAAGACGGGAAACTCACCCAGCCTTTCTCACTCGTGAATCAACCTGATGCCGTCGGCGCGCCAATCAACGCGGGCGACTTTGCGCAGCAGTTAAATGAGATTCGTAACGCCTCTCCGCGCCTGTACGGCAACCAGAGCAACCTTTATAGCGCCGTGCAGCAGTGGCTGCTCGCGGGCGGCGATACCCGCACCATGCGTCAGTACGGTATCGATGCCTGGCAGATGGAAGGGACCGACAACTACGGCAACGTGCAGTTTACCGGTTACTACACGCCGGTTGTCCAGGCTCGCCATACGCGCCAGGGTGAATTCCAGTACCCTATCTACCGCATGCCGCCTAAACGCGGCAAGCTGCCGTCTCGCGCCAGCATCTATGCCGGTGGGCTTAGCGATACCTACGTGCTGGCCTACAGCAATTCGCTGATGGATAACTTCATCATGGACGTGCAGGGCAGCGGCTATATTGATTTCGGTGATGGTTCTCCGCTGAACTTCTTTAGCTACGGCGGCAAGAACGGCTGGGCGTACAAAAGCATCGGTAAGGTGCTGATCGACCGCGGTGAAGTGAAGCGCGAAGATATGTCGATGCAGGCGATCCGCCACTGGGGCGAAACCCACAGCGAAGCAGAAGTCCGCGAACTGCTGGAGCAGAACCCGTCGTTTGTCTTCTTTAAACCGCAGTCGTTTGCACCGGTAAAAGGCGCTAGCGCTGTGCCGCTGATTGGCCGTGCCTCTGTGGCGTCTGACCGCAGCATCATTCCGCCGGGCACCACGCTGCTGGCTGAAGTGCCGCAGCTCGACAATAACGGTAAGTTTAACGGTCAGTACGAACTGCGCCTGATGGTGGCGCTGGACGTCGGTGGTGCGATTAAAGGCCAGCACTTCGACATCTACCAGGGCATCGGCCCGGATGCCGGGCATCGCGCAGGCTGGTATAATCACTATGGCCGCGTATGGGTGCTGAAAACAGCCTCCAACGGCGGGAATGTGTTTAGCGGCTAGTTGCTGGATGGCGCTTCCTTATCCGGCCTACATGATTGAGTAGGCCTGATAAGGCGTCGCCGCCATCAGGCAGTCATATCGCGCGAAATTGATGAATTTGAGGTTTTATGTCTGTGGTTATCAGTGACGCCTGGCGCCAGCGTTTTGGCGGCACGGCACGTTTATACGGTGAAAAAGCGCTGCAGGTTTTTGCTGATGCGCACGTGTGCGTAGTCGGTATCGGCGGCGTGGGTAGCTGGGCGGCGGAAGCGCTGGCGCGTACCGGCATTGGTGCGATCACGCTTATCGATATGGATGACGTCTGCGTCACCAACACCAACCGTCAGATCCACGCCCTTGGCGGTAACGTCGGGCTGGCGAAAGCGGAAGTGATGGCCGAGCGTATTCGGCAGATTAACCCCGAGTGTCGCGTCACCGTGGTGGACGATTTCGTCACGCCAGATAACGTCGCTGAGTACATGGGCGCGGGCTACAGCTACGTGGTGGATGCTATCGACAGCATTCGCCCAAAAGCGGCGCTGATTGCCTACTGCCGTCGTTATAAAGTCCCGCTGATTACCACCGGCGGCGCGGGCGGGCAGATTGACCCGACGCAGATTCAGGTGAGTGACCTTGCGAAAACTATTCAGGACCCGCTGGCGGCGAAGCTGCGCGAGCGGCTGAAAAGCGATTTCGGCGTGGTGAAGAACAGCAAAGGTAAGCTTGGCGTAGACTGTGTCTTCTCAACTGAAGCGCTGGTGTACCCGCAGGCGGACGGTTCGGTCTGTGCCATGAAAAGCACGGCGGAAGGGCCGAAACGTATGGACTGTGCCGCCGGGTTTGGCGCGGCGACCATGGTTACCGCCACTTTTGGCTTCGTGGCAGTGTCCCATGCGCTGAAGAAAATGCTCGCGAAGGCGGAGCGTCAGGCCAGCGCCTGACGCGCGGCTTCCATCATCGCTTCACTTAGGGCCGTCAGGCCCTGAGTACGTGAAGCGCTCAACTGACCGCGCAGCCCCAGTTCATCGAACAGGTTGAGCGGATCATTTGCCAGAATCTCTGCCGGCTGCTTGCCTTCCGCCGCCGTCAGCAGCACGGCCAACAGGCCGCGTACAATCCTTCCTTCGCTATCGCCAAAGAAGTGCAGCGCCCCGTCTGACGCCTGCGTGTAGCCCAGCCAGACGCGGTTTTCGCAGCCGGGAATTTCGCGTGCCTGCGCTTTAAGTTCGTCCGACAGCGCCGGAAGCTGTTTCCCTAACAGGATCAGCTGGCGGTATTTCTCTTCCCATTGTGACAGCGCCGCGAACTGCTGGCGCAACGTCTCAGGCGTTACGCGGGTGCCGAACGGGTGTTCGGAGAGTGAAGGCATCGTCATTAATCCACCAGAAGTTCGAGTGCACGATCGACGGCACTGACCAGCGCCTGTACGTCGTCCTGTGTATTGTAAGGCGCAAACGAGGCGCGCAGCGTACCGCTCACGCCCATCGCCGCCAGCAGCGGCTGAGCGCAGTGCTGACCGGCGCGCAGCGCAATGCCGTATTCCGCCAGCAGCGTCACCATATCGCTGTGGTGAACGCCAGCAAAATCAAAGGCCAGCAGGCTGGAGTCCTGGCAGCGGAAGGAGCGGAAGCCCGGTCGTTTTGCCAGTTCCTCTTCCGCAAGCGTCGCCAGACCCCGGCTCCAGGATTCAGCCTGCACCATATCAATCTCGGATAGCCACTCCAGCGCCGCGCTCAGACCAATTACCCCGGCGACGTTTGGCGTACCCGCTTCCAGGCGATACGGCACCGGCTGCGTGGTGAAGCCATCGAAAGTCACCTCGCTTATCATCTTGCCGCCACCTAGCCACGGGGTCATGGCGTCGAGCAGCTCAGTTTTACCGTACAGCGTGCCGATGCCGGTTGGCCCATAAAGCTTATGGCCGGAAAAAGCATAGAAGTCGATATCCAGCGCCTGCACGTCTGCCGGGAAGTGAACGGCACCTTGTGCGCCATCGACCATCACTATCATGTTCGCCTGATGGGCGAGGGTGATGGCTCGGGCCAGATTCGGGCAGCCGCCGGTGACGTTGGACATCTGCCCCAGCGCCAGAATGCGGCTGCGTGGGGTAATCAGCGCCGTTAGCCGTTCAACGTCGGGAAGACGGTCAGCGCCCAGCGGCAACTGGACGATGTTCGCGCCGGTCTGTTGGGCGACCATCAGCCACGGCACCAGGTTGGCGTGGTGCTCGGCAACGCTGACGATGATTTCATCACCCGGCTGCAGGCGAGGGCGCGCGTAGCACTGGGCCACCATGTTGATGGCTTCAGTGGTACCGCGCGTCCAGACGATATCCTTGCCGCTCGGCGCGTTGAGCCAGTGGGCGACCTGGTCGCGGGCGGCTTCATAACGCGCAGTCAGGCGCTGCGCTTCGGCAAACTGGCTGCGATGGACGTTACCCGCGCTCAGCGAGTAGAAATTCGTCGTCGCCTCGATAACCGCCTGCGGTTTTAACGCGGTGGCGGCGCTATCAAGGTATACCCCGGCATCGTGCAGGGCGGGAAACTGGGCGCGAAAGTGCGCAAGGGAGAAGGCGTTCATGGAATTCCTCATATCAATAAGGAGATCGTCGCGCAAAATGCGCGTTGATACAAGGTTTGTACTCATCGTCGGAATTGTCCGGAACTTCATACGAAGCCGTATCAGTGTCTTATGCTGTTTAGTGTTGGGGAAGAATTAATCCCTGTTGTTAATCTTATATTGAATAGCATAAGTCGCTTTAAGGAGAAGAAAATGAAAAAGACTGCCGCCGTACTCTCTGCCTGTATGCTGACTTTCGCGCTGAGCGCCTGCGCTGGACCTAACTACGTGATACACACCAATGATGGCCGGAGCATCGTTTCTGAGGGTAAACCGCAGACGGATAACGATACCGGATTGATTTCGTACAAAGATGCGAACGGTGTGAAACAGCAGATTAATCACAGCGAAGTGAAAGAGATGATTGCGCTGGAGAAATAAAACCGCGATCGTCCAGGCAAAAAAAAGCACCGCAAATAGGCGGTGCTACATTAATCACTATGGACAGACAGGGTAAATGTACAGGAAGTGAAAAAGGGTAGCCTTGCTACCGTGATCTGAATTGCAGACCAATTGCAAACACAACAACACAACATCACAACCGTAAGCCAAAAGCCCTTCAGAACACGCATTCCAAAAAAAGCTTCTCGTTCCGGCTCAGGAAGTGCCGCCATGATAGGTATTTGCTGGTAGAAGCTCAACGGACAAATTATAATGGCTCAGATAAAAAAAACTAATAGGTTAACTGTTGTTTCCTATTTGTTAAATTCAGTTAACAATTGAGTTCTGGGACCATGTCAAAGCGTTTGCCACCTCTTAATGCATTACGTGTATTTGATGCTGCCGCACGCCATTTAAGCTTCACGCGCGCGGCCGATGAGCTTTTTGTGACGCAGGCCGCAGTAAGCCACCAAATCAAGTCTCTTGAGGATTTTCTGGGGTTGAAGCTGTTCCGGCGGCGCAATCGATCTCTGCTTCTGACCGAAGAAGGGCAGAGCTATTTTCAGGATATCAAAGAGATCTTTTCGCAATTAACAGAGGCAACGCGTAAACTACAGGCACGAAGCGCGAAAGGGGCGTTAACCGTCAGTTTATTGCCCAGTTTTGCGATTCAGTGGCTGGTGCCGCGTCTCTCAAGCTTTAACTCAGCTTATCCGGGAATTGATGTCAGAATCCAGGCTGTAGATCGCCAGGAAGATAAGCTTGCGGACGACGTCGACGTGGCGATTTTTTATGGTCGCGGCAACTGGCCGGGGCTACGCGTGGAAAAACTGTACGCCGAGTATCTGCTCCCCGTCTGTTCCCCGCTGTTGCTGACCGGTGAGAAAGCGTTAAAGACGCCCGCCGATCTTGCCAAACACACGCTGCTGCACGATGCTTCCCGCCGTGACTGGCAAACGTATACGCGCCAGCTGGGGCTCACCCATATCAACGTACAACAGGGACCGATCTTCAGCCATAGCGCCATGGTGCTACAGGCTGCCATCCACGGACAGGGGGTTGCGCTCGCGAATAACGTGATGGCGCAGTCTGAAATTGAGGCAGGCCGTCTGGTCTGCCCGTTTAATGATGTTCTGGTCAGTAAGAATGCGTTTTATCTGGTTTGTCATGACAGTCAGGCTGAACTGGGTAAAATAGCGGCCTTTCGGCAGTGGATACTGGCGAAAGCGGCCCATGAACAAGAAACGTTCCGTTTCCGTTACGAACAATAAACGAATTTAGGGTAATACCATGACCAGCCGTTTTATGCTGATTTTTGCCGCTATCAGCGGCTTTATCTTTGTCGCACTGGGCGCGTTTGGCGCGCATGTGCTGAGTAAATCGTTGGGCGTTGTAGAAATGGGCTGGATCCAGACCGGCCTGGAGTATCAGGCGTTCCACACCCTGGCGATTTTCGGACTGGCGGTGGCGATGCAGCGCCGCATTAGTATCTGGTTCTACTGGAGCAGCGTATTTCTGGCGCTAGGCACCGTGATGTTCAGCGGTAGCCTGTACTGCCTGGCGCTCTCTCATTTACGCCTGTGGGCGTATGTTACCCCGGTGGGCGGCGTCAGCTTCCTCGCCGGTTGGGTTTTGATGTTGATTGGTGCCATTCGACTTAAGCGTAAGGGTGTTGTTCATGAATAAGGTTGTGCTGTATTGCCGCCCTGGGTTTGAGAAAGAGTGTGCTGCGGAAATTACCGATAAAGCCGGTCGCCGCGAAGTGTTTGGCTTTGCGCGCGTTAAAGATAATTCCGGCTATGTGATTTTCGAATGCTATCAGGAAGGGGACGCCGACAAGCTGGCGCGCGAGCTGCCGTTTAGCTCGTTGGTGTTTGCACGTCAGATGATTGTGGTGGGCGAACTGCTGAAAGATTTACCGGCCGAAGACCGCGTGACCCCGGTTGTCGGCATGCTGCAAGGCGTGGTGGAGAAAGGGGGCGATCTGCGCGTTGAAGTGGCGGACACCAACGAAAGCAAAGAGCTGATGAAGTTCTGCCGCAAATTCACCGTACCGCTGCGCGCCGCGCTGCGTGAAGCTAACGTGCTGGCGCCATACGAGACTACCAAGCGCCCGGTGGTGCACGTGTTCTTTATCGCGCCGGGCTGCTGCTATACCGGATACTCCTATAGCAACAACAACTCGCCGTTCTACATGGGGATTCCGCGTCTGAAATTCCCGGCCGATGCCCCAAGCCGCTCAACCCTGAAGCTGGAAGAGGCGTTCCACGTCTTTATCCCTGCCGATGAGTGGGACGAGCGTCTGGCCAACGGTATGTATGCGGTCGATCTCGGGGCTTGCCCTGGCGGCTGGACCTATCAGCTGGTGAAGCGCAACATGTGGGTCTCCTCCGTGGATAACGGCCCAATGGCGCAGAGCCTGATGGATACCGGACAGGTCACCTGGCTGCGTGAAGATGGCTTCCGCTATCGTCCAACCCGCAGCAACATCTCGTGGATGGTGTGCGACATGGTTGAGAAGCCGGCGAAAGTGGCGTCTCTGATGGCCGATTGGCTGGTGAACGGCTGGTGCCGTGAGACCATCTTCAACCTCAAGCTGCCGATGAAAAAGCGTTATGAAGAGCTGTCGCAGAACCTGGCGCACATCCAGGCAAGGCTTGATGAGAACGGGATTAACGCCCAGATCCAGGCGCGTCAGCTGTATCATGACCGCGAAGAGGTAACCGTTCACGTGCGTCGTCTGTGGGCTGCTGTTGGTGGTCGTCGCGACGAACGTTAATAACGCATAACCCGGTCTAATGTGGTTTGTAGGCCGGATAAGGCGAAGCCGCCATCCGGCAGTCCGGTGGACATTGCCGGATGGCGGCTTCGCCTTATCCGGCCTACGTCATTACGTTATCGGTTAAGCCGCAGCTGCTGCAAATTCCCATCAATATGCAAATCCGTCTGAAGCCGTGCGATATCGCGGCATAAAAACGCCATCTCCCGGTGTTCTACCAGCTTCTTGCGCCACTTCTCTGGCACCTCATCCTGATGCTCATACAGCGCTTCCAGCGTGGGAAACTGCGTTAACAGCTGAGTGGCGCTCTTCGGACCAATACCCGCCACACCCGGCACCTTCGAGCTGCTGATGCCCGCCAGCCCCCAGTAGTCCGGTAGTTGATGCGGCTGGACGCCAAATTCGTTTTCGATAAACGGCACGTCGAGCCAGCGTTTCTGGAAATAGTCGCGAATGCGCAGGTTTGGCGAGAGCAGCTGGCAGTAGCCTTTATCGGTGGAGACGATGGTGGCCTGATGGCCCGCTCCGGCGACTTTTACCGCCAGCGTTGCCGCTAAATCATCGGCCTCGTTGCCGCTGGAGACCCAGCAGCGTACCCCGCGTAGCTCGAAGGCGGCGCGCAGCGCGGGCATCTCGGCGTGCAGGTCGTCTGGCATCGGCGGGCGGCCCGCCTTGTAGTCAGGAAGACGCTGGTGTCGCCAGCCGCTATTGCGCGCCTCATCGTCAAACACCGCCACCGCGTGAGTCGGCTGGCTATGGGCAATCAGCAGATCCAGCGCATGCTGGCAGGTTTCCACACAGGGGGAACCCTGAACGGCATGAATACGGCGTATCAGGTTGAGTGCATCAACAATCAGCAAATGGACGGCCACGGGTGTTCTCCCTAACGATTCGAGCGGTAAGGGTAACATTCACGGCAGAGTGAGGCTATTGGCGGGGGATAAAACGGGAAGAGGCCTCGCAAAACTGCACGAGGCCTCTGGGGGGATGACGTTAGTCGCAGGCAACCACTTTCATTGCCAGGCCGCCGCGAGAGGTTTCGCGATACTTGGCGTTCATGTCTTTACCGGTTTCGTACATGGTCTCGATAACCTTATCGAGGCACACGCGCGGCTCGCTGGTACGGCGCAGCGCCATACGTGCGGCGTTTACCGCTTTCACCGAGGCAATCGCGTTACGCTCGATGCACGGGACCTGAACCTGGCCCGCAACCGGGTCGCAGGTCAGACCGAGGTTATGCTCCATGCCGATTTCCGCCGCGATGCATACCTGCGCAGGGCTTGCGCCCAGCAGTTCAGCCAGACCGGCTGCCGCCATCGAGCAGGCCACGCCCACTTCACCCTGGCAACCGACTTCCGCACCGGAGATAGAGGCGTTCATCTTGTACAGTGAGCCAATCGCGCTTGCGACCAGCATGTAGCGCGCCAGCGAGTTGGCGTTCACTTCGCGGATAAACTTGTCGTAGTACGCCAGCACCGCAGGAACAATCCCGCAGGCGCCGTTGGTTGGCGCCGTCACTACGCGGCCACCGGCGGCGTTTTCTTCGTTAACGGCCAGCGCAAACATGTTGATCCAGTCCACCACCGCCATCGGGTCGCTGCTGATTTTATCCTGGCTTACCAGCATGCGGCGCAGCGCTGCGGCACGGCGCGGAACGCGCAGTTTACCCGGCAGGACGCCTTCAGTGGTGGTGCCGTGTTCGATACCGCCCTTCATCACTGCCCAGACGTCAGCGAAGTGTTTTTCCAGCTCTTCTTTGCTGTGCAGCGCGAGTTCGTTTTTCATCATCAGGCCAGAGAGTGACAGCCCGGTTTCGTTGCAGTGACGCTGCAGGTCGGCGGCGTTTTTGTACGGGTAAGGTACGGCCACCGGCGCTTCAGTCTCCTGACCGAAGTGCTCTTCATCGACGATAAAGCCACCGCCGATGGAATAATAGGTTTTGCTGTAAACGGCGTTATCGCCCGCCAGTGCGGTGATACGCATGCCGTTTTCATGCAGGGAGAGGTTGTCGGCATGGAAGTTCATGCACTGGTCAACCGGGAATTCCACTTCGTGCTGACCGTTAGCAAGCATCAGGCGACCGTGGGTGTTCACATCCTGGATAAACGCCGGGATAGACTCGATATCGACCGTATCAGGCAGATTTCCTGCCAGACCCATAATGATGGCGATATCGGTATGGTGACCTTTACCGGTCAGAGAGAGTGAGCCGTAAACATCGACGACTACGCGAGTAATATCATTGAGGATCCCACGCGCAATCAAGTCGTCCGTGAACTGTTTGCCTGCTTTCATTGGCCCAACGGTGTGTGAGCTGGAAGGACCAATGCCGATTTTGAAAATATCGAATACGCTAATCATGAGGCGTCCCTATGGTATTGAAGAGCGCCGCCCCAAGGGACGGCGCAGGGTGATTAACTAAACAGAGAGTAGGAGATAGCGGAGATAGCGATGAGACCCATCAGGACAACGAAGACGTTGCTGATGTGACCGCTGTACTTACGCATTGCCGGTACTTTCTGGATAGCATACATCGGCATCAGGAACAGAATCATCGCGATGATTGGGCCGCCCAGGGTTTCAATCATCCCCAGGATGCTTGGGTTCATGGTTGCCACGATCCAGGTGGTAATCAGCATGAACAGCGCAGTGATTTTGTTCAGTTTGTTGATTTCGATGGTTTTGCCTTTGCTACGCAGAGACTTAATAACCATACCGTTAAAGCCTTCACGTGCGCCCAGGTAGTGGCCCAGGAAGGATTTGGTGATAGCGATAATCGCGATAATCGGTGCCATCCAGGCGATAACCGGCGCGTTAAAGTGGTTCGCCAGGTAAGACAGGATGGAGATGTTCTGCTCTTTTGCCGCTGCCAGGTCCGCTGGGGACAGGCTCAGTACGCAGCTGAAGACGAAGAACATAACGGTCAGCACCATCATCACGTGGGCACGTGCCAGGATAGAGGAGCATTTTTTCTCTGCGCCCTGGCCGTATTCTTCACGCTTCGCGACCGCGAAGGAGGAGATGATTGGTGAGTGGTTGAAGGAGAACACCATAACCGGGATTGCCAGCCACAGGGTCATCCACAGGCCGTTGCCAGTAGAGGCTGCGCTGCTGAAGGACAGCGTTTCCAGCGCCGCACCGCTCCACTGTGGGATCAGGTACAGAGCCAGCACCATCAGGGCTGCGACAAACGGGAACACCAGGATGCTCATCGCTTTAACAATCATCTGCTCACCGAAGCGAACGATGGTCATCATTCCGACGATCAGAATCAGCGACAGCAGCGCACGCGGTGGCGGCGTGATGTGCAGCTGGTGAGCCAGGAAGCTCTCAACGGTGTTGGTGATAGCTACGCTGTAAACCAGCAGGATTGGGTAGATAGCGAAGAAGTAGAGCAGGGTAATCAGTTTACCTGCGCCGATACCAAAGTGCTCTTCAACCACTTCAGTGATGTCTTCGCCCGGGTTTTTACCGGACAGCACGAAGCGAGTCAGACCGCGGTGTGCGAAGAAGGTCATCGGGAAAGCAAGGATAGCCATGATGATCAGCGGGATCATGCCACCAACGCCGGCGTTGATTGGCAGGAACAGAACGCCTGCACCGATTGCGGTGCCGTAAAGACCCAGCATCCACATTGTATCTGTTTTGCGCCATCCGCTAGCAGATTCTGCTGTGACGATAGTGCTGGTTTGAGTGTTTTCCATCTGTATCTCCTGGAGGAAGGAAAATGCTAATTTTTTAGTCAAATAAAATAAAAATAACGTTAAAACCAAGATTAAATTTTATAAGTATCGGCTTTTTTGTGATTTTTACCCGATACCGTTTTAGACGAGCGCAAATGTACATTTAACTGGTAAATGTATCAGTGATCATGATCGCAAATGTAATAATCCACTTTTAGTGTGGGTTATTGCAGGCGTTTTTACTGTAATTGCAATATATGCAGAAATTAATGGTCGCGAAGGCTACCATTCGCAGTATGTGTGGTAAATGGTTGAGGGTGTAAATGCGATGTTTTCGCTGATAAAAATGGTGAAAATGGCGTTTTTTAGCGCTCAATCATAACTATTGCTAATAATATGTGGTTGGATAATGCACGCAAACGATTGGCTGTGAATGAATAGGTGGAGCTAAGCGGGCTGTTTTGGGAGAAATTCCGGCGGAAAAGACCGCCGGATGGGGAGTGAATTACGCTGGGGTCAGACTCAGGCGCAGATTTCGTAGCACGGAATATAGGCAGAGCCTGGCAGTTTCATGCGGTGCTGGGCGACGAAGCCCTGCAGCAGTTCATCCATGCGGCGCATCATCTCTTTATCACCGTGGATCTTATACGGCCCAAACTCTTCGATAGCGCGAATGCCCACTTCCTTCACGTTCCCTGCCACGATGCCGGAGAAGGCGCGGCGCAGGTCGGCGGCCAGCACTTCAACCGGCTGATCGGGATAGAGCTTCAGGCTTGCCATGTTTTCGTGCGACGGCTCGAACGGCATTTGCAGGTCTGGCGCAATGCGAATTGACCAGTTAAAGCTGTAGGCATCACCGGTATCGCGACGGTTCTCTTTCACCAGCGGCATCGCTTTCTTCATTTGACGCGCCACTTCCACTTCATCATCAATGATGATTTTGTAATGACGGCGTGCGCCTTCGCCCAGCGTATGCACGACAAAATCGTCCAGCACGCGGAAGTAGTCGGCGCTCTCTTTCGGGCCGGTGAGGATAAGCGGCAGCACCTGGTCTTTGTTCGCTGGGTTCATTAGAATGCCCAGCAGATACAGCAGCTCTTCCGCCGTACCGACGCCGCCAGGGAAGATAATGATCCCGTGGGCAATACGGACAAACGCTTCCAGACGCTTTTCGATATCCGGCATGATGATCAGTTCGTTCACCAGCGGGTTAGGCGGTTCTGCGGCAATAATCGACGGTTCGGTCATGCCGATAAAGCGGCCTTCTTTATAGCGTTGCTGCGCGTGACCCACTGCGGCGCCTTTCATTGGTGCTTCCATCGCGCCTGGGCCACAGCCGGTGCAGATGTTCAACTCACGCAGACCAAGCTGGTTACCGACGCGGCGAGCGTACAGGTATTCGTTTTCATTAATGGAGTGACCGCCCCAGCACACCACCATGCTCGGTGCTTCCCCGACGTGCAGCGCGCGGGCGTTACGCAGAATAGAGAAGACCAGGTTGGTAATGTGGGTCGAGCTTTCCAGATCGAGGTTCGGGAAGCGGACGGTGTTATGGATCTGCCCGTAGACAAACAGAATATCGCGCAGGACGGCGAACAGGTTGGCCTGCAGCGAGCGGATAATACGCCCGTCAACGAAGGCATCTTCCGGGGGATTAATCAGTTCAAGCTTCACGCCGCGCTCGCGGCGCAGCACGTTAATGTCGAAGCTTTCAAAACGGGACAGCAGCTCTTTGCTGTTATCGGTCAGGCTGCCTGAGTTCAGTACGGCCAGGGAACAGTTGCGGAACAATTGATACAGGTCGCTGCTGGCCGTGCGTTTAAGCATGTCAACTTCCAGCTGCGACAACATATCCATTGAGCCAAGCGGGCTAATATGTGTAATCAAGTGAACTCCTTACGGGACGAAAATCGTCTTCCTTGATGATTACAATAGCCTCGCTGGCCCGTTTACTACAACCTCAGCGCGGAACAAAGCGCGCAAAATTGAGATTTTGTTAAGCTTACTGACGTACCAGTCGGCCGATGGCCGGGACAAACTCGCCGTTTGAGCGCCATGGGTTGATATCCAGACCGCCGCGACGTGTGTAGCGGGCGTAAACGCTCAGGCTTTCCGGCGCGCAGAAACGCAAAATGTCATTGAAGATACGTTCAACGCACTGCTCGTGGAATTCGTTGTGATGACGGAATGACACCAGATAGCGCAGCAGCTTCTCGCGGTCGATTTGCGGGCCGCGGTATTGGATCTGCACGGAGCCCCAGTCTGGCTGATGGGTGATCAGACAGTTGGATTTCAACAGATGGCTGACCAGCGTCTCCTGCACCACCTTTTGCCCAGCGGCGCCATCGAGATAGTCAGCATTAAACTCGTAGCTTTCAATCTCGATATCCTGGTCATCGATGCAGTTGCCATGGAAATGGGCAATAGGCTGGCCTTCCAGTTCATCGATGCGATACAGCGCGACGGTCACGACGCCCTGCGCGCAGGCGCTCAGATCGCGCTCCAGCGTCTGTTGAACCGATTCCCAGCTATCAAAGCGCGTTTGGTTGAAGCTGTTGAGGTATAGTTTGAAGCTTTTGGACTCCACCAGATTGACCGTCGCGTGGCTCAGCTCGACGTGGCCAACGGCCACCTGCGGCAGCCCTTTAGCATTCAGCCAGGAGAGTTCATACAGCGTCCAGATATCCGCGCCGTGGAACGGCAGGGTATCCGCGTGCAGCCCCAGCGGGTCGCGGTTTAAGCTGCGCGGTACGCCCTGAAGCAGAGAGGCGTCGTAAGTATCGCGATAATCTGTGGTTTTACCCAGGGTCAGGCCAGACAGCGCCTGGTGGTTCTCGTAAGAAGACATGTTTCACCGTTACAAAGCAGGTACACTATTGTTTCTAGTGTATCTTAGCTAACCAGAAGAGAGAAATTCGTGGATCAGCAGACCGCAGACGCATTACACGCTTTCACCCAACGCTATTGCGATGCCTGGCAGCGTGAGCACAACAGCCTGCCGCGCAGCGAGGAACTTTACGGCATTCCGTCCCCGTGCCAGGTCTCAACGACCGATGATGAGGTGCTCTGGCAGCCTCAGCCGTTTGACGGCGAGCAGAATGTAAATGGCGTTGAACGCGCAATGGAGATTGTGGTACAACAACCCATTCACACCTATTATACCACTCAGTATGCGGGTGATATGCGCGCGATGTTCATGGGGGAAACCCTGACGCTGCTGCAGGTGTGGAGTCCCGACGATTTCCGTCGCGTGCAGGAAAACCTGATTGGTCACCTGGTTACGCAAAAGCGCCTGAAGCTTTCACCGACGCTTTTTATCGCCACGCTGGACAGCGAACTGGACGTGATTTCCGTGTGCAACGTGACCGGTGAAGTGGTCAAAGAGACGCTCGGAACCCGTAATCGTCTGCCGCTAGCCTCTTCTCTTGCGAGTTTCCTGACTCAACTTGAGCCTCTCCTGTAAGGCAATTCGCCCATCACCTTGTGAGAGATCTCTTACACGCCCTGTGAGAGATCGCCAGAATATAAGTAAGACACTCATCCCATTTGTTTAGTCATTTCGTTGTATATCAATAAGATAAATGAATCCTGTGCGCTTAATCTCTCATGTAAGCCTTAAGTGTTTGCCTGAGAGGCACTTGTAAGACGGGGCGGAATAGCGGATTCTATCTACGTCGACAGGGAGTCGCACAATGAAGTGAACATCAGGATGATGACGCTTCATAGGACACACCGGGAAGGTGATTCAAGGAAAGGCTTCAGGATGAAGCAAGAGGATAACGCAGGTACGCGTTAAAGGACACCTCCAGGACGGAGAATGAGAGCCAGACAGGATATCTGGTGGATCAGGAAGATCAGGATACACTCACGGATTGGGTGAAATCACATCGGGGTGGTGTGATGCAGGATGCAACCGTTTATGGATGAACATGGTCAGGAGACCACAGGAAAAGTTGTCACGGACGAGCAGGGAGCACCAAAAGTAGCTGGATTGCTGCGAAACGAACCGGGAGCACTGTTTTTACAGTGCTCCCTTTTTTTTGTTTCCCGCCAACTAGTGATATCCTGCGCCCGATTTTGTTTCCTCTGAGGTTCCCATGACACGCCACGACAACGTACGCGACCAACTACTGCTTATTGAAAACCTGCTGCGTCAGCATGAACACTGGCAGGAGACGGCACCGCATGAGAGCGCATTTGCCAGCGACCAGCCGTTCTGTATGGATACGCTTGAGCCGTTGGAGTGGCTGCAATGGGTGCTGATTCCGCGCATGCACCAACTTCTCGACGGCGGCATGCCGCTGCCAACCGGTTTTGCTATCGCCCCCTATTATGAAATGGCGCTGGATGCCGCCCATCCGCTGCGCGCGATCATTTTGCCGCCGCTGGAGCAGTTGGACGCCTTCTTCGTGAGCGATGCGCACTGATGCTGGAAATCATTTACCAGGATGAGTGGCTGGTGGCGGTGAATAAGCCCTCCGGCTGGTTGGTTCACCGTAGCTGGCTCGACCGTGATGAAAAAGTGGTGGTGATGCAAACGGTGCGTGACCAGATTGGGCAGCACGTCTTCACCGCCCATCGCCTCGACCGCCCAACCTCAGGCGTACTGCTGATGGGGCTCTCCAGCGAAGCTGGCCGCCTGCTGTCGCAGCAGTTCGAACAGCACCAGATGCAGAAACGCTATCATGCCATCGTGCGCGGCTGGCTGACGGACGATGCGGTGCTCGATTATCCGCTGGTGGAAGAACTCGATAAAATCGCCGATAAGTTCGCCCGTGAAAATAAAGACCCGCAGCCGGCGGTAACCCACTACCGCGGTCTGGCGACGGTGGAAATGCCGGTCGCTACCGGGCGCTACCCGACCACCCGCTACGGGCTGGTGGAGCTGGAGCCGAAAACGGGTCGCAAGCATCAGCTGCGTCGCCATCTGGCGCATCTTCGTCACCCGATTCTTGGCGACAGCAAGCACGGCGACCTGCGCCAGAACCGCAGTGCTGCGGAGCATTTTGGCTGCCATCGCCTGATGCTACACGCCAGCCAGCTCTCGTTAACCCACCCCTTTACCGGCGAGCCGCTGACCATTCGCGCCGGGCTGGATGACGTCTGGATGCAGGCGCTATCACATTTCGGCTGGCGCGGGCTTCTCCCCGAGAATGAAAGGGTTGAGTTTGTGGCCGACTCCGGTCAGGATGAAGCTATCGAGAAGTAAACAGGGAGTTAAATCATGGCTGAAGTAGGGATTTTTGTCGGCACCATGTACGGCAATTCGCTGTTGGTGGCCGAGGAAGCGGAAACCATTCTGAGCGGTCTTGGCCATCAGGCGAAGGTGTTTGAAGACCCGATGGTTGCCGATTGGGAAAGCTATACCGGGAAGTATGTGCTGGTGGTGACGTCCACCACCGGTCAGGGCGATTTGCCTGATAGCATCGTGCCGCTGTTTAACGATCTGCAGGATATGTATCAGCCTCACCTGCGCTACGGCATTATTGCCTTGGGTGATAGCACCTATGCTAATTTCTGCGGCGGCGGTAAGCGGTTCGACGCACTGTTGCAGGAGCAGGGCGCACAGCGCATCGGCGACATGCTGATGATTGATGCGTCCGAAGACCCCGAGCCGGAGAGCATCTCCAATCCGTGGGTGGAGCAGTGGGCGACGCTGCTGAAATAAACGGTTTTCTTCTGGCACCGGTACGAGACTGTCGTACCGGCTGCTATTTGTACATTAGCCATATCATCTCATAATATCCCCTAAAAAAATTGTGCATATGCACGATGAGCTGCCGCTCACCGCTTCCTATACTGCGTTAAGTCATCCCATCTTATGGATAGCGAGATGCCCAATGCTATGCGCCGTTCCCGCTATCGCTATTGTTAACAAGGATTGAACCATGTCGATTCACGCTTCCACGCCTGTAGTGACGTCTATGCAGGTTATCCCGGTTGCCGGGCACGACAGTATGCTAATGAACCTGAGCGGGGCGCATGCGCCGTTCTTTACTCGCAATATTGTGGTTATCAAAGATAACGCGGGTCATACGGGCGTAGGAGAGATCCCCGGCGGTGAGAAGATCCGCCTGACTCTTGAAGACGCCATTCCGCTGGTGGTGGGGAAAACGTTGGGCGAGTACAAAAACGTACTGAATGCTGTGCGCAATACCTTCGCCGACCGCGATGCTACCGGTCGTGGCCTGCAAACCTTCGACCTGCGTACCACTATTCATGTGGTGACCGGTATTGAAGCGGCGATGCTGGATCTGTTAGGCCAATATTTGGGCGTGAACGTGGCATCGCTGCTGGGGGAAGGCCAGCAGCGTAGTGAAGTCGAAATGTTGGGCTACCTATTCTATATCGGGAACCGCCATGCAACTCCGCTGCCGTATCAAAGCCAGCCGGACGAGAAATGTGACTGGTATCGGCTGCGTCATGATGAAGCAATGACTCCGGATGCGGTGGTGCGCCTGGCGGAAGCGGCGTATGAAAAGTACGGCTTCAACGACTTTAAGCTGAAAGGCGGCGTGCTGGCAGGCGAAGAGGAAGCGGAGTCTATCGTGGCGCTGGCAAAACGCTTCCCGCAGGCGCGCGTGACGCTCGACCCGAACGGGGCATGGTCGCTGGACGAAGCGATTAAGATTGGCAAATACCTTAAGGGAACGCTCGCCTACGCCGAAGATCCGTGCGGGGCGGAGCAGGGCTTCTCCGGGCGCGAAGTGATGGCCGAATTCCGTCGTGCTACCGGACTGCCGACGGCGACCAACATGATTGCCACCGACTGGCGTCAGATGGGCCATACGCTGGCGTTGCAATCGGTGGATATCCCGCTGGCGGACCCGCACTTCTGGACCATGCAGGGCTCGGTACGCGTGGCGCAGATGTGCCATGAGTTCGGCCTGACCTGGGGCTCGCACTCCAATAACCACTTCGATATTTCGCTGGCGATGTTCACCCACGTGGCGGCCGCCGCACCGGGGAACATTACGGCGATAGATACCCACTGGATCTGGCAGGAAGGTAATCAGCGTCTGACCAAAGAACCGTTTGAAATCAAAGGTGGTATGGTACAGGTGCCGAACAAACCGGGTCTGGGCGTTGAGTTGGACATGGACCAGTTGATGCAGGCTAACGCGCTGTACAAAAAGCATGGCCTTGGCGCGCGTGATGATGCAATGGGAATGCAGTACCTGATCCCAAACTGGAGGTTTGATAACAAACGCCCGTGCATGGTGCGCTAAGCTTACCGCCAACTCTGCTGGAGTACGCAGAATCCAACCGCAAACTCGCATAAGGACAGCCCATGAAGATTGTGATTGCCCCTGACTCCTACAAAGAAAGCCTGAGCGCGCTCGATGTTGCCTGCGCGATAGAGGATGGCTTTCGTGATGTGTTCCCCGATGCTGAATACTTCAAGCTGCCCGTTGCCGACGGTGGCGAGGGGACGGTAGAAGCGATGGTAGCGGCAACGCAGGGGCGGGTGCTTGAGGTTGAAGTGACCGGCCCGTTGGGTTATCCCGTGTCAGGCTTCTTCGGTATTTCCGGCGATGAGCAATGTGCGTTTATTGAAATGGCAGCGGCAAGCGGCCTGGAAAGCGTGCCTGTCGCAAAGCGTAATCCACTAAAAACCACATCCTGGGGAACGGGAGAACTCATTCGTCATGCGCTGGACCAGGGCGTGAGCCGGATTATTATTGGCCTTGGTGGCAGTGCCACTAATGACGGCGGCGCGGGTATGGTTCAGGCGCTGGGGGCAAAGCTGTTAGCGGGCGACGGACAGCCTATTCCACCTGGCGGTGCGGGGCTGGAGATGCTGGCGAGTATTGATATCAGCGGGCTGGATAGCCGACTATTGCGCTGTCAGATTGATGTTGCCTGCGATGTTACCAACCCATTGACCGGCGCAGAGGGTGCATCAGCGGTGTTTGGGCCGCAAAAGGGGGCAACGCCGGAAATGGTGAGACTCCTTGATCGGGCACTGGCGCACTATGCGGCATGTATTCGACGAGATCTAGGCCGCGATGTGCTGACGCTAGAGGGCGGCGGTGCGGCGGGAGGAATGGGGGCTGCGTTGTCCGCGTTCTGCGGCGCAACGCTGCGACCAGGCATTGAGATTGTCACCGAGGCATTGCATCTTGATGCGCTGGTGGCGGATGCCAGTCTGGTGATTACCGGTGAAGGGCGGATGGATAGCCAGACGATTCACGGCAAAGTGCCGGTGGGCGTGGCGAAGGTGGCGAAACGCTACCGTATCCCGGTGATTGGTATTGCTGGCAGCCTGACACCGGACGTCGGCGTGGTGCATCAGCACGGGATTGACGCGGTGTTCAGCGTGATGTATCGCATTTGCACGCTGGAGGAGGCACTGTCGGAGGCAGGTGAGAATGTGAGAATGGCAGCGCGGAATATTGCCGCCGCCATTAAATTAGGCCAGGAGCTGCAGGCCGGATAAGGCATTTATGCCGCCATCCGGCGAGCTGCGCCGAATTGCCTGATGGCGCTGCGCTTATCAGGCCCACAAATCCCGCATTGTAGCCCGGCCAGGCGAAGCGCCGCCGGGATCGGCACCTATCCTAATATCTTCCGGGTTTCCCGAGTCACATTGTCCATCTCATCTAACAGTTCCAGCAGCTCCGGTTCCAGCTCTTCCGCCGCCGTGCCGCTACGCAGCTGGCTCTCGATCAGATGACACAAATGCTTGAGACGCGGAACGCCGCTGTAGCCGCAGCTACCGTGCAGTTTATGAATGGCATCGACCAGATTTTCCGGCTGCTCACCCACCAGTTGTTCTTCCACTTTGTTACGCACTTCCGGCAGGAAGGCGATCAGCATCTGCAACATCTCGCGCGCCAGGTCAGGCTTATAGGCGGCCTGACGCAGCGCCAGCTGCCAGTCCAGCGTCGCGTTGAGGTCGACCGGTGGTTCAATCGGGTCGGCGTGCATCGGGCGAGGCACCACATTCACGCCGGGCTTATAGCGCAGCAGTAAATCGTGCAGCCGGTTTTCTTCAATCGGCTTCGCCAGATAGTCGTTCATACCGGCGGTCAGCAGCTTCTCGCGCTGCCCGGCAAGGGCGTGGGCGGTAACGGCAATCACCGGCGTTTGCTGCTGATGAGGAAGCTGGCGTATCAGCTCGCAGGCGCGAATGCCGTCGATGTCCGGCATCTGAATATCCATCAGAATCAGATCGAACTTCATCTGTTTGGCGCACTCAACGGCCTGGTGGCCGCTTTCGCAAAGTTCTACGTGCTGCACCTGATCGTCTAACAGCGCGCCAATCAGCTTCAGGTTGGCCGGGTTATCGTCCACTGCCATGACCGTCATCGGCAGGCGATGTTCGGTATGCGGAACGGCAATCTGAGAAGATGTGCTGAGGCTAAACTCCAGCAACACCGGCATCAGTCGGGTAATGGTCAGCGGTTTCAACAGACAGGCTGATGCCCCGTCCTTCTTCAGCGCTTCTGCATCGACCTGCGCGTGGCACGGCAGCGCCAGCACCAGGTGATCGGTCATATTGAGCGCCATGCTCAGCTTCTCGCGGTGAATACTCAGATCGCGAACGGATACCGGCACCGCAACCAACAGAATGTCGTAAAACTCGGCCGGGAGCGCGGCGATGCTGACGGCATAGACCACCTCCAGCGGCGTAGAAGCAAGCATATCCAGCGTGGCCTGCGCGGCGGCGGCGTTAGCCTCCACGTAGGCAATGCGTTTGCCTTTCAGGCTGCTGGTATCCGGGCCATCGGCAATCACGTTCGGGTTCAGATCGAGGTTGATGTTAAACCAGAAGGTCGAACCGCGGTTTGGCTGGCTGTGGAAGGAGATATCACCGCCCATCTCGCGGACCAGTTTCTGGGTAATAACCAGCCCCAGCCCGGTGCCCCCGTGGCGGCGAGAGATGCTGGCATCTGCCTGACGGAAGGCCTGGAACAGACGGGACTGATCGCGTTCCGGAATACCAATCCCGGTATCGCGGATCTGCACTTCAATCTGCACCTTGTTATTGCTGATGGCGCGCTGCTCAACCAGCACGTCGATGTTACCGTTTTCGGTAAACTTGATGGCGTTCCCCACCAGGTTAGTGATCACCTGCTGCAGACGCAGCGGGTCGCCGATGACGTTATCCGGCACGTCGTTCTTAATATTGAGCGTCAGCTCCAGCCCTTTATCGTGGGCCGAGTGCGCCAGCAGGGTGACCACTTCATCAAGAGAGTTACGCAGCGGGAAGGGAATGCTTTCCAGCAGTAGCTTACCGGCTTCCAGCTTCGAGAAGTCGAGCACGTCGTTGATGATCGCCAGCAGGTTGTTGGCCGAACGCTCGATGGTATTGAGGTGGTCGCGCTGGGTTGGGTTTAGTTCGGTTTTGAGCGTCAGGCGGGTAAAGCCGATCACCCCATTAAGCGGCGTACGCAGCTCGTGTGACATGTTGGCCAGGAACTCGGACTTGATGCGCGCAGCTTCCTGCGCACGCTTTTTCGCCAGATCCAGCTCCACGTTCTGGATCTCCATCTGCTCAAGCGTTTCCCGCAGATCCGAAGTGGCCTGGTCGACGTTATGCTGCATCTCCTCATGATAGGCGGCCAGCGACATGGCCATCGAGTTGATGCCGTTTTTCAGCATATCCAGCTCGCCGAGCATAAAGCCTTCAACGCGGCTATCGAGCTGCCCTCGTCGGATGCGGTCAACGGTATTGACCATATTGCGAATCGGCCCCGTGACATCCTGCATCAGCCGCCAGCCGAAGATCAGCGCAATACCGATACAGAACAGCATCATCACGCTGGAGATGAAAATCTCTTTGTACTGCTGTAGCCGCACCGATTTAAGGTCCAGCTCTAGCGCTACGTAGCCCAGCATGTTGATCGGCGTTTTGGCATCCGACTGCGGCGACTCGTCCGGCGAATAATGCTCGGAGATAATCGGCGTACGCAGAATCATGATATCGCCAAGCCGCGTGACGCTTAGCCTTCGGGGAAACGCGGTGCCGCGCGGCAGCTGTAACTCGCTGGGATCCAGCTGATAGTTAGAGGTGACGAACAGCTTGTTGTGCTCATCGTATACGGAAATGGCGCGCACAATATCGGAATGACGGCGATGCAGCACGCTGATCAATTGGCCAATCGACTCGCGATTTTGCAAATTCATACCATATTCACTGGAGACGGCGAGCGGTTCAATAATGCTGGCACCGGCGTCTTCCAGCTGACGCTGCAGGTCGTTATAGCGGTGTACGACGAAGAAGATACTGAGCAGTAAACCGATGAGTACGGTCGGCGCCAGGATCAAAATCATCATTCTTGCACGCAGGCTGTAGTTGGTCATGGAGGTCCGTTGTGGGAGAATCAGTGCAATATTTTTGATTGAGAACAATCTCTACGATGGCGCAATTCTACTCTGCAAAACGGCGCGTGACGACGCGCCAGATCATAACCGTGACAGTCAGCAGTCTTGACCCTTTCGGGCAAGGTGTGGCGCGCCACAACGGTAAAGCATTATTCATCAATGGGTTATTGCCAGATGAAAGCGCGGAAGTGACCCTGACGGAAGATAAAAAACAGTACGCGCGCGGGCAGGTAAAACGCCGTCTGACCACCAGTTCTGAGCGTGAAACGCCACGCTGTCCGCATTTTGGCGTCTGCGGCGGTTGCCAGCAGCAGCATGCTGCCGTTGCACTACAACAGCGCAGCAAACGCGAGGCGTTGAACCGGCTAATGAAACACGACGTCGATGACGTTATCTCGAGCGAACCCTGGGGATATCGCCGCCGGGCGCGTCTGAGCGTGAATTATCAGCCCAAAACTCAACAATTGCAGATGGGTTTTCGCAAAGCAAATTCGAACGATATTGTCGACGTGGTGCAGTGCCCCGTTTTGGTGCCCAATCTTGAGGCGCTGCTGCCCACCGTGCGGGAATGTCTGGAGAGCCTGAAGGGAAAACGCCAGCTCGGACACGTTGAACTGGTCAGTGCCGACAACGGTCCGCTGATGGTACTGCGCCATACGGCGGCGCTCTCGGATGAAGATAAAGAAAAACTGGAACGCTTTTCGCATTCTTCCGGCGTTGCGCTTTATCTGGCGCCGGAAAGCGAGATACTTGAACGCGTGACCGGCGAGGAGCCCTGGTATTCGTCAGACGGGCTACGCTTAACCTTCAGCCCGCGCGATTTTATTCAGGTAAACGACGGCGTGAATCAGCAGATGGTTGCAACGGCGTTGTCGTGGCTCGATGTACAGTCAACCGACCGTGTACTGGATCTGTTCTGCGGAATGGGGAACTTTACTCTGCCGCTGGCCACCCGTGCGCAAAGCGTCGTCGGCGTTGAAGGCGTCCCGGCGCTGGTGGAGAAAGGGCGGGAAAACGCCGCGCTGAACCACCTGGAGAATGTCACCTTTTTCCACGAAAATCTGGAAGAGGATGTCACGCTTCAGGCATGGGCGAAACATGGTTTTGACAAGGTTTTACTCGATCCTGCCCGTGCTGGCGCATCGGGCGTGATGCAGCATGTTATAAAATTAGCGCCAACGCGGGTGGTATACGTTTCCTGTAATCCGGCAACGCTGGCGCGCGATAGCGAAGCGTTGTTGAATGCGGGGTACCAAATTCAGCGTCTGGCAATGCTTGATATGTTCCCGCACACTGGGCACCAGGAATCTATGGTGCTGTTTGAGCGTAGGTAATAACGGTGGCTTGTCGACTTCGACAGGCCGGTCCCTGAAAGGAGAGGACAATGGTTGCGGTAAGAAGTGCACATCTCAATAAAGCTGGTGAATTTGACCCACAAAAATGGATCGCAAGTCTGGGAATTTCCAGCCAGCAGTCGTGTGAACGCTTAGCCGAGACCTGGGATTATTGTCGTCGCCAGACCGTGGGACATGATGACGCCGAGCTGATGCTGTGGCGCGGCGTAGAGATGGTCGAAATCCTCTCCACGCTGAGTATGGATAACGACACGCTGAGAGCCGCGCTGCTGTTTCCGTTAGTAGACGCTAACGTTGTCAGTGAAGAAGTGCTGAGCGAAAGCGCCGGTCAATCCGTCGTGACCCTGATTCACGGCGTGCGCGACATGGCGGCAATTCGCCAACTGAAAGCCACCCATACCGATGCGGTCTCATCTGAGCAGGTGGATAACGTCCGCCGCATGCTGCTGGCGATGGTGGATGACTTCCGCTGCGTGGTTATCAAGCTTGCCGAGCGTATTGCCCACCTGCGCGAAGTGAAGGATGCGCCGGAAGATGAACGCGTGCTGGCGGCTAAAGAATGTACCAACATCTATGCGCCGCTGGCTAACCGCTTAGGCATCGGTCAGCTCAAATGGGAGCTGGAAGATTACTGCTTCCGCTATCTGCACCCGGCGGAATACAAGCGCATCGCGAAGCTGCTGCACGAGCGTCGTATTGACCGTGAGCACTACATTTCCGATTTCGTCGGCCACCTGCGCAGCGAAATGAAGACCGAAGGCGTGAAGGCTGAAGTGTACGGCCGCCCGAAACACATCTACAGCATCTGGCGCAAAATGCAGAAAAAACACCTCGCCTTTGACGAGCTGTTTGACGTGCGCGCGGTGCGTATCGTCGCGGAGCGTTTACAGGACTGCTACGCCGCGCTGGGGATAGTGCACACTCACTATCGCCACCTGCCAGATGAGTTCGACGACTACGTTGCAAACCCGAAACCAAACGGCTACCAGTCCATCCATACGGTGGTATTAGGGCCGGGCGGAAAAACGGTTGAAATCCAGATTCGTACCAAACAGATGCACGAAGACGCCGAGCTGGGCGTTGCCGCGCACTGGAAATACAAAGAGGGTACTGGTACGGCGAGCGGGCCGCGTTCCGGCCATGAAGATCGCATCGCCTGGCTGCGTAAGCTGATTGCGTGGCAGGAAGAGATGGCCGACTCCGGCGAAATGCTCGACGAGGTGCGCAGCCAGGTCTTCGACGACCGCGTGTATGTGTTTACGCCAAAAGGCGACGTGGTGGACCTTCCGGCAGGCTCCACGCCGCTGGACTTCGCCTATCACATTCACAGCGATGTCGGCCACCGCTGCATCGGCGCCAAGATTGGCGGGCGCATCGTGCCGTTCACCTATCAGCTGCAGATGGGCGACCAGATTGAAATTATCACCCAGAAGCAGCCGAACCCGAGCCGCGACTGGCTGAACCCGAACCTCGGTTACGTAACGACCAGCCGTGGACGTTCGAAAATCCACGCCTGGTTCCGTAAACAGGACAAAGACAAGAACGTACTGGCCGGGCGGCAGATCCTCGACGACGAGCTGGAGCATCTGGGCATCAGCCTCAAGGAAGCCGAGAAGCACCTGCTGCCGCGTTACAACTTTAACGACGTGGAAGAGCTGCTGGCGGCCATCGGCGGCGGTGATATTCGCCTCAACCAGATGGTGAACTTCCTGCAGGCGCAGTTCAATAAGCCGAGCGCCGCCGAGCAGGACGCCGCCGCGCTGAAACAGCTTCAACAGAAGACGTATACGCCGCAGAACCGCAGCAAAGATAACGGCCGCGTAGTGGTAGAAGGTGTCGGTAACCTGATGCACCATATCGCGCGCTGCTGCCAGCCTATTCCCGGCGACGAGATTGTTGGCTTTATCACCCAGGGGCGCGGGATTTCCGTGCACCGGGCGGACTGCGAACAGCTGGCGGAGCTGCAGTCGCACGCGCCGGAGCGCATTGTTGATGCCGTGTGGGGCGAAAGCTACTCGGCGGGCTACTCGCTGGTGGTACGCGTTCAGGCCAACGATCGCAGCGGCCTGCTGCGCGATATCACTACCATTCTCGCCAACGAGAAGGTGAACGTGCTGGGCGTGGCCAGCCGTAGCGACACCAAGCAGCAGATGGCGACTATCGACATGACCATCGAAATCTACAACCTGCAGGTGCTGGGCCGCGTGCTTGGCAAACTGAACCAGGTACCGGATGTGATCGACGCCCGTCGACTGCACGGCGGTTAATGTTCTTTTTACCCTCTCCCAATGGGGGAGGGTAACTCTCTCTTTTTGCAAGGAATCATCATGACTCAAATCGACCGACTGCTCGGCATCATGCAGCGCCTGCGCGACCCGGAAAACGGCTGCCCGTGGGATAAAGAGCAGACGTTCAACACCATTGCCCCTTACACGCTGGAAGAGACATACGAAGTGCTCGACGCCATTGCGCGCGAAGACTTTGACGACCTGCGCGGCGAACTGGGCGACCTGCTGTTCCAGGTGGTGTTTTACGCGCAGATGGCCCAGGAAGAGGGGCGCTTTGATTTCAATGATATTTGCGCCGCTATCAGCGACAAGCTGGAGCGTCGTCACCCGCACATCTTCGGCGACGCCAGCGCCGAAAACAGCCAGGAAGTGTTGACCCGCTGGGAGAAAATCAAAACCGCCGAACGGGCAGAGAAAGCGCAGCACTCCGCGCTGGACGATATTCCGCGGGCCTTCCCGGCGCTGATGCGGGCGTATAAAATTCAGAAACGCTGCTCGGCAGTTGGTTTTGACTGGACCACGCTTGGCCCGGTGCTCGATAAAGTTTACGAAGAGATCGACGAAGTGATGGACGAAGCCAGGCAGGCGGTAGTCGACGAAGCTAAACTGGAAGAGGAGGTGGGCGACCTGCTGTTTGCCACCGTTAACCTCTCTCGCCATTTAGGGGTAAAAGCAGAGACCGCATTGCAGAAGGCGAACGAAAAATTTGAGCGCCGTTTCCGCGAAGTTGAGCGGATTGTCGCCGCGCGTGGCCTGGAAATGACCGGTGTGGATCTGGATGTGATGGAAGAAGTTTGGCAGCAGGTAAAACGGCAGGAATCTGATCTCTAAAGAATTTTTGTGGGAAAGGGCGAAAAGTGCGAAATCTTAAATGACAAGCGCTTGATTTGCGTCAAAAACTTTTACCCCAAAGGGGCTATTTTCTCACTCCCCATGTTTGTTTCTGCGGCGATTGAGGAGCGAGAATGAAAGTTTGTGGCGCTCGCCATGTTCGGGTATACTACTTTCCCGTCTTGGTTATTCCATCGTTTCACCCTAACTTCTCAGGTCCAGCATGACAACGAACTATATTTTTGTGACCGGCGGGGTCGTATCCTCTCTGGGTAAAGGCATTGCCGCAGCATCCCTGGCAGCCATTCTTGAAGCCCGTGGCCTCAACGTGACCATGATGAAACTGGATCCGTATATTAACGTCGATCCTGGCACCATGAGCCCGATCCAACACGGGGAAGTGTTCGTTACCGAAGACGGCGCTGAAACCGACCTGGACCTGGGTCACTATGAGCGCTTCATTCGTACCAAAATGACTCGCCGTAATAACTTCACTACCGGTCGTATCTACTCAGATGTCCTGCGCAAAGAGCGTCGTGGCGACTATCTGGGCGCAACCGTGCAGGTCATCCCACACATCACTAACGCGATCAAAGAACGCGTCCTCGCTGGTGGCGAAGGTCATGATGTGGTGCTGGTTGAAATCGGCGGTACCGTCGGTGATATCGAATCTCTGCCATTCCTGGAAGCGATTCGTCAGCTGGCCGTGGATATCGGTCGTGAAAACGCGCTGTTCATGCACCTGACTCTGGTGCCTTATATGGCAGCCGCGGGCGAAGTCAAAACCAAACCGACTCAGCACTCCGTGAAAGAGCTGCTGTCCATCGGTATTCAGCCAGATATTCTGATCTGTCGTTCCGATCGCGCGGTTCCGGCCAACGAACGTGCAAAAATTGCATTGTTCTGTAACGTGCCAGAAAAAGCCGTTATTTCAATGAAAGACGTCGATTCCATTTATAAAATTCCAGGCCTGTTGAAATCTCAGGGGCTGGACGATTATATTTGTAAACGATTCAGCTTGAACTGCCCGGAAGCAAACCTGGCCGAATGGGAACAGGTTATCTTCGAAGAAGCGAACCCGGCAGGCGAAGTCACGATTGGTATGGTCGGCAAGTACATTGAACTGCCAGATGCTTATAAATCGGTGATTGAAGCGCTGAAGCACGGTGGCCTGAAAAACCGCGTAACCGTCAACATCAAGCTGATTGATTCGCAGGATGTGGAAACGCGCGGCGTCGAAATTCTGAAAGATTTGGATGCTATCCTGATCCCTGGCGGCTTCGGCTACCGTGGTGTTGAAGGTAAGATCGCTACCGCACGCTATGCGCGTGAGAACAAAATTCCTTATCTGGGCATCTGCCTGGGTATGCAGGTTGCGCTGATCGAATTCGCGCGTAACGTTGCAGGCATGGAAAACGCCAACTCTACGGAATTTGTGCCAGACTGTAAGTACCCGGTTGTGGCGCTCATTACCGAATGGCGTGATGAAGATGGTAATGTCGAAGTTCGTACTGAAAAGAGCGATCTCGGCGGCACAATGCGCCTTGGCGCACAGCAGTGCCAGCTTAGCGATGACAGCCTGGTCCGCCAGATGTACGGCGAGCCAACTATCGTTGAGCGTCACCGTCACCGCTATGAAGTCAACAACATGTTGTTGAAACCGATTGAAGCTGCAGGTCTGCGCGTTGCGGGCCGTTCCGGGGATGATCAGTTGGTCGAGATCATCGAAGTTCCGAACCACCCGTGGTTCGTTGCTTGTCAGTTCCATCCGGAGTTTACTTCCACGCCTCGTGATGGGCACCCGCTGTTTGCTGGCTTCGTGAAAGCCGCGAGCGAGTACCAGAAGCGTCAGAAGTAAGAAAAGTTAGAACGGCAACGCCCCACGAGGGGCGTTGTTTGTCTGGAGTTTTAGTTTAACTTGTACTGAGGAAAACCTAATGTCCAAAATCGTTAAAATCATCGGTCGTGAAATCATCGACTCCCGTGGTAACCCGACTGTTGAAGCAGAAGTTCACCTGGAAGGTGGTTTCGTTGGTATGGCAGCAGCCCCGTCAGGTGCTTCTACTGGTTCCCGCGAAGCGCTGGAACTGCGCGATGGCGACAAATCTCGCTTCATGGGTAAAGGCGTACTGAAAGCAGTTGGCGCTGTAAACGGCCCAATCGCTCAGGCTCTGCTGGGTAAAGATGCTAAAGATCAGGCTGGCATCGACAAGATCATGATCGATCTGGACGGTACTGAGAACAAATCCAACTTCGGCGCGAACGCAATCCTGGCCGTATCTCTGGCAAACGCCAAAGCAGCAGCTGCTGCTAAAGGTCTGCCACTGTACGCTCACATCGCTGAACTGAACGGCACCCCAGGCAAATACTCCATGCCAGTTCCGATGATGAACATCATCAACGGCGGCGAGCACGCTGACAACAACGTCGACATTCAGGAATTCATGATTCAGCCAGTTGGCGCGAAATCCCTGAAAGAAGCCGTACGTATGGGTTCCGAAGTGTTCCATAACCTGGCTAAAGTACTGAAAGCTAAAGGTATGAACACTGCAGTTGGTGACGAAGGCGGCTACGCTCCTAACCTGGGTTCCAACGCTGAAGCTCTGGCTGTTATCGCTGAAGCGGTTAAAGCAGCTGGCTACGAGCTGGGCAAAGACATCACTCTGGCGATGGACTGTGCAGCTTCTGAATTCTACAAAGACGGTAAATACGTTCTGGCTGGCGAAGGCAACAAAGCATTCACCTCCGAAGAATTCACTCACTTCCTGGAAGAACTGACCAAACAGTACCCAATCGTCTCCATCGAAGATGGCCTGGACGAATCTGACTGGGCTGGTTTCGCATACCAGACCAAAGTACTGGGCGACAAAATCCAGCTGGTTGGTGACGATCTGTTCGTAACCAACACCAAGATCCTGAAAGAAGGCATCGAAAAAGGCATCGTTAACTCCATCCTGATCAAATTCAACCAGATCGGTTCCCTGACCGAAACTCTGGCTGCGATCAAAATGGCGAAAGACGCTGGCTACACCGCTGTCATCTCTCACCGTTCTGGCGAAACTGAAGACGCTACCATCGCTGACCTGGCTGTTGGTACCGCTGCTGGCCAGATCAAGACTGGTTCTATGAGCCGTTCTGACCGTGTTGCTAAGTACAACCAGCTGATTCGTATCGAAGAAGCTCTGGGTGAACAAGCGCCGTACAACGGTCGTAAAGAGATCAAAGGTCAGGCATAAGCCCGACTTTCTCTGATATAAAAATGCCAGCCCTCGGGCTGGCATTTTTTTACTTAAAATCGACCGCCATCTGCTGCGGTATGGTCAGCCCGCGAGTGGTCTGCACGCAGCGGTCAATATAGTCAGTAAAGCGAGGGGGTTTTGGCATCCCCATACTCAGCAGCTTGTCGTTGCTAAAACGCACGTTCAGCGTGGCGAAGGCCCCATACAGGCGCATTGCCTTCAGCATCAATCGTTCGTTGCACGGGCCGAAAATGGTTTTCAGCTCGCGGCGCATTTTGACCAGCGTTTCGTAGCTGACCTGAGCGTATTTATCGCCCACCGGCGCTTGCTCTAGCGCGGAAGCCATTGCGTTGTCGATATCGGCAAAGCGAACGCTGTTCTCTTCACCGGCTGAAATATGTACCACTTCTCCCTGAGCGACCGTTGCCGTCAGCAGCATAAGCAGCGCGCTGGCGCAGTAGTCTACTGGGATCACGTCGATGCGGTCTTCCATAGAGCACATGAACTTTTGCAGCATCAACCCCATGCTGAAGACCCAGAAAATGCTGCTGGAAGGCTGGCAGCCATGATGGGTGTGGCCCACGACGATAGAAGGGCGGGCAATCACCAGCGGTAGCGTCGGGAGCTGCTGCTGCATCAGCTGTTCGATGGTAGATTTGGAGTGCGTATACTCCACCAGATGCTCTGCGCGCTCACGGAACTCTGCGCTTTCAGCCACCAGAGAATCCGGCTCAGGCGAGCAGGACATTGCCGTACCAACGTGCAGGAAGCGCTGTAACCCTTCTACCTTCGCCATACGATGAGCAAACTGCAGCGTGCCTTCTACGTTCACTTTCCAGATCAGCGGGTTGCTGCCGAATGACGCGACGGCGGCGCAGTTCAGCACGTGGGTTACGCTGTTCAGGCGTGAATCGTTGAGAAAATGCTCCGGGGAGGCCAGGTCACCGAGCAGGATATTGCGTGGGGTGATCTTCGCCAGCTTCTCTTCGTCGATATTGAATTTACGTAAGTTCTCCTTAACCCTTGCGACAGCGGCTTCACCGTTATCCGCACGGACTAAAAGCAGTAAATTAACGCCGCTGTGGCTATTGAGGATTGCTTCCAGTGCCGCGCCGCCCAGAAAACCGGTAACGCCTGTGATTAATAGTGTATTCATGAATACTGTCTCGTCATGGTTGGTTTGCGGATTCTAGGATCGAGAAAGTAAACGGCAGTTAAATAAAGAATGGAGCAATAAAAGGAGGGCTTAAGCTTATTTTAAGCTTGTGGAGTGAAGCGGGTTAAATTTGACAATATGCTATTTAAAAAAATTCAATAATTTTCAATTTAAAAATTAATTCATTGTTTTTAATGACGTTTATTAATTTAATGGTTATTTCATAACTGTAAAAATGAACATCTCTTGTTACATGATAAATGGCTGGTTTTGTCGCGATAAAATAAGTTCCCGTACGGAAAGGTGCGTGTTATCTATGACGGTTTTTTTTAAATAAGTGAAGATGATTAATTTGCTCCATAATACAATTAACGAATCGACAACGGAGTAAGTTAATTTTAAAAGCCATAGGCAGCTTGTGGTATTTAAGGATATTGCCCGTTAGTGAGCACGAAACGCAGGAAGGCGGCACTTCCCCTTATCTTCGCATGCGGTTGCGCAAGAAGTGCGAGGGATAGTTGGCGCGAAGTATGCAATAATAACGGTTTACCACTACTGAAGAGTTGATGATGCAGTACCCGATTAACGAGATGTTCCAGACCCTGCAGGGTGAAGGTTATTTTACTGGCGTCCCCGCCATTTTTATTCGTTTACAGGGATGCCCGGTAGGCTGTGCCTGGTGTGATACTAAGCATACCTGGGAAAAGCTTAGCGATCGGGAAGTTTCGCTGTTCAGTATCCTGGCAAAAACCAAAGAGAGCGACAAATGGGGGGCGGCGAGCAGCGAAGACCTGCTGGCGATTATTGGCCGTCAGGGGTGGACCGCGCGCCACGTGGTGATTACCGGTGGTGAACCCTGCATCCATGATTTAACGCCGCTCACGGCGCTACTCGAGCAAAATGGCTACAGCTGTCAGATTGAAACCAGCGGCACCCATGAAGTGCGCTGCACACCGGGTACCTGGGTGACCGTGTCGCCGAAGGTGAATATGCGCGGTGGCTATGACGTGCTGTCGCAGGCGCTGGAGCGTGCCGATGAAATCAAGCACCCGGTAGGGCGCGTGCGCGATATCGAAGCGCTGGATGAACTGCTGGGTACGCTGAGCGATGACAAACCACGCATCATTGCACTGCAGCCAATCAGCCAGAAAGATGATGCCACCCGCCTGTGCATTGAAACCTGCATTGCGCGCAACTGGCGCCTGTCGATGCAGACGCACAAATATCTGAATATTGCCTGATAAGATTCGTAGCCCGGACGAGGCGCATCGCGCCGACTCCGGGGAATTCCCGGCGTCGCGTTGCTCAGCCGGGCTACGTTAAGCGTTATTTCGCCGCGTCGTTCATCACCTTCGAAAAGGTATCCATCGGGCAGAAACCGTTGGCATCTACCGGGCAGCCTTTCAGCGACAGCGTGACGCGCTGCGGCGGCGTCTTCAGCGTCAGCGTATCGGCGTTACGCAGCTGATCCGCGCTCTGATAAACATACTCAATCTTCATCAATTCCCGATTTGCTTTCGTATCATGCCAGCGCTGGAACACAATTTTCCCGCCAATCGGCGTGCGCTCGTACTGTCCCGGCAGCGTGTAGGCGTCGAAATCAAGCGCCGTCAGCAGCGAGGCAATATTCGAGTCGTGCCCGACCAGCACGGTGATTTTTGGCGTTTTCGCCGCCTCGGTCACCAGCGCATTATCGATATATTTCACCAGCGGTTTCGCCACGTTGCGTGCCACTTCCGGCGAGGTAAACAGGTTATCCTGATAGCTGTTTTTCAGCTGTGAAAGCAGGCGCCACTGCTGATCGGTTTTGATTTCACCCCAGGCCACCTGGTCCAGCGGGAACCCTTCGTAATATTGCAGCGTGAACGCATCAACCAGCGAGTTACCTATCGCCAGCGGCCCCTTAACGCCAGGCTCTTTCTGGTAATTGGCGCTAAAGCTGTCTTTCGCTTCAGTCAGTGAGCACTGCTGTTTTTCCTTGCAGGATGGCGAATCCTGATAGCGGGCAATCTGCGACAGCAGCTTGTAGCTCTCGTCGAGCTGTCTGGCCTGGCGCGCTTTCTCCATCGCCTGTACCGCTTGCTCGCGGAATTGGGTGGAGTCATCGGTGATCACCGGGTTGAACGTGGGGTCCATGGTGCCCATCTTTTCCTGGTGGTGGACCTCCACGTCGCAGCCAGGGAAGGCGCCATTAATAAAGAATTGTGCGGTAGCGACGGTGCGCTGCAGGCTGTTAGCATAGGCGTATACCGTGTCTGGCGCCGGACATTCACCGCTGGTGACCATTCCCTGCTGCGCCAGCCACTCACGCATATAGTGGCCCATATAGACTTCGAGCACACCGCCTTTGGTGGTCAGTTGCCCGCCGGGGACATCCCACTCAGGCCAGGCGTTCGGCGTTGACTGTTCCAGCACGCTGCCGTTGGTCGCCAGCGGCGCACGCAGGTTGTGACGGCTCATCATCAGCACCTGCTGAAGCTGATAGCCTTCGGGTGGGGTTTGCGCCTGACTCAGTCCTGAGAACAATAACAGTGCCGGCATCGCTGCGGCGAGAAGCGTTTTCTTCATCCCTTATTCCTCACAATGTATTAACCAACCCAATGAGTGTGACAGAACTTCGTCATTTTTCCTGGGCAGATGCCGCATTCTGAAAGATTAGGGAAATGAATGTGATAGGACACTACGGAAGGGAGAACGGGGAGGCGTGAACCCGCTCCCCGCTTGCAGGCGTACTTATTCGCCGCGATAAACGCAGCCCGCCGTGCAGGTTTCTTTAACCATGACTGCGCTAAGCAGTGGAACAACCGGTTTTACCTGTTCCCAGATCCAGCGGGACAGCACTTCGCTGGTTGGGTTTTCGAGGCCCGGAATATCGTTCAGGTAGTAGTGATCCAGACGATCGTAGGTTGGCTTGAATGCCGCTTTCAGTTCGGCAAAATCCATGATCCAACCGGTATGTGGATCGACTTCACCGGTTATCTCAAGACGCACCATAAACGAGTGGCCGTGCAGGCGACCGCATTTGTGGCCTTCCGGCACGTGCGGCAGATGGTGGGCGGCTTCGAAGGTGAAATCTTTAAACAGTGTGGTGGACATCATGAACTCTCAGTCTTGCGGAAAAAAACGCCGCATAGTACCCGAATGCACATTTTTCTGCATTAACTAAAACGGCCAAATAGACAACGAGTACAAGCATTAATCTTGATGATGATTATTTTCTAATTATATCAATATGTTATTCAACCTGTTTTATCGCTAATAACTACCAGGAAAACAGGTTAGTCCATTTGGTTATTTGATATTTCTATCACTTCTTTAATTGTTATTATCGACGTCGTTAACCTTACATTCAGTTCTGTTTTTCCTGATTAGAAACAGCTTTGCTACTGGAACATAACGACGCATGACAACACAGTCCCCCCCTTCAGCGTTGCTCCCGCTAAACCCGGAGCAGATGGCACGCCTTCAGGCGGCCACTACCGATTTATCACCAACCCAGCTTGCCTGGGTTTCCGGCTATTTTTGGGGCGTGCTTAATCAGCAGCCTGGTGCGGGTGCAGTCGCTGCCGCACCGGTCGCCGTTGAAGTCCCGAGCATTACGCTTATCTCTGCGTCGCAAACGGGTAACGCCCGCCGCGTGGCTGAAGCGCTGCGTGACGATCTGCTGGCTGCCAAACTGAACGTGAACCTGGTGAACGCCGGGGATTATAAATTCAAACAAATCGCGTCAGAAAAGCTGTTGGTTGTTGTAGCGTCTACACAGGGTGAAGGGGAAGCGCCGGAAGAAGCCGTGGCGCTGCATAAATTCTTATTCTCGAAGAAAGCGCCGAAGCTCACCGATACCGCCTTTGCGGTGCTGGGGCTGGGCGATACGTCCTATGAATTCTTCTGCCAGGCCGGTAAAGATTTCGACAGCAAGCTGGCTGAGCTTGGTGGTGAACGCCTGCTCGATCGCGTAGATGCCGATGTGGAATATCTGGCCGCGGCTGCCGAATGGCGTGCGCGCCTGGTGGAGGTGCTGAAAGCTCGTGCGCCAGCGGCACCTTCCGTTCAGGCGGCGGCGAGCGGAGCGGTTAACGACATCCACTCCAGTCCGTACACCAAAGAAGCCCCGCTCACGGCGTCGTTGTCGGTGAACCAGAAAATTACCGGCCGCGATTCAGAAAAAGACGTTCGCCATATCGAAATCGATCTCGGCGACTCCGGGCTGCGTTACCAGCCGGGCGATGCGCTGGGTGTCTGGTACCAGAACGATCCAGAGCTGGTCAAAGAACTGGTTGAACTGCTGTGGCTCAAGGGCGACGAGCCAGTCACGGTTGATGGCAAAACGCTGCCACTCGCCGATGCGCTGCAGTGGCACTTCGAGCTGACGGTCAACACCGCCAATATCGTGGAAAACTACGCCACGCTGACCCGCAGTGAATCTCTGCTGCCGCTGGTGGGCGATAAAGCGCAGTTGCAGCAGTATGCCGCGACTACGCCGATTGTCGACATGGTGCGTTTCTCTCCTGCTCAGCTGGATGCCGATGCGCTGATTGGCCTGCTGCGTCCGTTAACGCCTCGCCTCTACTCCATTGCCTCATCGCAGGCGGAAGTCGAGAGCGAAGTACACGTGACGCTGGGCGTCGTGCGCTACGAGATTGAAGGCCGCGCCCGCGCCGGCGGTGCCTCCAGCTTCCTCGCCGACCGCGTGGAAGAAGAGGGCGAAGTCCGCGTATTCATCGAACATAACGACAACTTCCGCCTGCCGGCTAACCCGCAGACGCCGGTCATTATGATTGGCCCAGGCACCGGCATCGCCCCGTTCCGCGCCTTTATGCAGCAGCGCGCGGCCGATGGCGCCGAAGGCAAGAACTGGCTGTTCTTTGGTAACCCGCACTTTACCGAGGATTTCCTCTATCAGGTGGAGTGGCAGCGTTACGTGAAAGAAGGCGTGCTGAGCCGTATCGATATGGCCTGGTCACGTGACCAAAAAGAAAAAATCTACGTACAAGACAAACTGCGCGAACAGGGCGCGGAACTGTGGCGCTGGATCAATGACGGTGCCCACATTTATGTCTGCGGCGACGCTAATCGCATGGCGAAAGACGTTGAGCAGGCATTGCTGGAAGTGATTGCTGAATTTGGTGCAATGGACATCGAATCGGCGGATGAATTTTTAAGTGAGCTGCGCGTTGAGCGCCGTTATCAGCGAGATGTCTACTAATGAGCGAAAAATACCCAGGGCCTTTAGTGGTCGAAGGCAAACTGACTGACGCCGAGCGCATGAAGCGTGAAAGTAATTTCCTGCGCGGCACCATCGCGGAAGACCTGAATGACGGTCTGACCGGCGGCTTCCACGGCGATAACTTCCTGCTGATCCGCTTCCACGGCATGTACCAGCAGGATGACCGTGACATTCGCGCCGAGCGCGCCGAGCAGAAGCTGGAGCCGCGTCATGCGATGCTGCTGCGCTGCCGTCTGCCGGGCGGGGTGATCACCACCACGCAGTGGAAGGCCATCGATAAATTTGCCGCTGATAACACCATTTACGGCAGCATCCGTCTGACCAACCGTCAGACCTTCCAGTTCCACGGCATTCTGAAGAAGAACGTGAAGCCGGTGCACCAGATGCTGCACTCCGTAGGGCTCGATGCGCTGGCGACCGCCAACGACATGAACCGTAACGTGTTGTGCACCTCCAACCCGTATGAGTCCGAGCTGCACGCCGAGGCCTACGAGTGGGCGAAGAAAATTTCTGAGCATCTGCTGCCGCGCACCCGCGCTTATGCTGAGATCTGGCTCGATCAGGAGAAAGTGGCAACGACGGACGAAGAGCCGATCCTCGGTTCAACCTATCTGCCGCGTAAGTTCAAAACGACCGTGGTGATCCCGCCGCAGAACGATATCGATCTGCACGCTAACGACATGAACTTCGTGGCGATTGCCGAAAACGGCAAACTGGTGGGCTTCAACCTGCTGGTCGGTGGCGGTCTGTCCATCGAACACGGCAACAAGAAAACCTACGCCCGCACGGCAAGCGAGTTCGGCTTCCTGCCGCTTGAGCATACGCTGGCGGTAGCGGAAGCGGTGGTGACGACCCAGCGTGACTGGGGTAACCGTACCGACCGTAAAAATGCCAAAACCAAATATACCCTTGAGCGCGTCGGCGTCGACACCTTCAAGGAAGAGGTTGAGCGTCGCGCGGGGATCAAATTTGAGCCGATCCGCCCTTATGAGTTTACCGGTCGTGGCGATCGCATTGGTTGGGTGAAAGGGATCGACGATAACTGGCACCTGACGCTGTTTATCGAAAACGGTCGTATTCTCGACTATCCGGGCCGTCCGCTGAAAACCGGACTGCTGGAGATCGCGAAGATCCACAAAGGCGATTTCCGCATCACCGCTAACCAGAACCTGATCATCGCCGGCGTGCCGGAGAGCCAGAAGGCGAAGATAGAGAAACTGGCGCGTGACCATGGGTTAATGAATGCGGTGAAGCCGCAGCGTGAAAATTCTATGGCCTGCGTGTCGTTCCCGACCTGTCCGCTGGCGATGGCAGAAGCTGAACGTTTCCTGCCGTCGTTCACTGACAAAGTGGAAGATATTCTGGAAAAACACGGCATTCCTGAAGAACACATTGTGATGCGCGTGACCGGCTGCCCGAACGGCTGTGGCCGTGCGATGCTGGCCGAGCTGGGGCTGGTGGGTAAAGCGCCGGGCCGCTACAACGTGCATCTGGGCGGTAACCGCATGGGGACGCGCATTCCGCGTATGTATCGCGAAAACATTACGGAAACGGAAATTCTCGCTTCCGTAGACGAACTGGTTGGGCGCTGGGCGAAAGAGCGTGAAGCGGGTGAAGGCTTCGGCGACTTTACGGTGCGTGCGGGCATCATTCGCCCGGTGCTCGATCCAGCGCGTGATTTCTGGGAATAATACCGTTTCCCCCTCACCCCGGCCCTCTCCCCAAAGGGGCGAGGGAGAAAACAGAACGGTCCCCTCTCCCCCATGGGGAGAGGGTTAGGGTGAGGGGAAACACACAAACGAGGTTGCTATGTCCGTACTGTCTTTAAGCGCGCTGAACGAACTGCCGAAAGTGGAACGCGTATTAGCGCTGGCCGAAACCAACGCCCAGCTGGAAAAGCTGAGCGCCGAGGAGCGCGTGGCGTGGGCGCTGGAAAACCTGCCCGGCGAATACGTGCTCTCCTCGAGCTTTGGCATCCAGGCGGCGGTAAGCCTGCATCTGGTGAATCAGATTCGCCCGGATATCCCGGTGATCCTCACCGATACCGGCTATCTGTTCCCGGAAACCTATCAGTTTATCGACGAGTTAACGGACAAACTCAAACTCAACCTGCAGGTCTACCGCGCGAAAGAGAGCGCGGCCTGGCAGGAAGCGCGCTATGGCAAGCTGTGGGAGCAGGGCGTTGAGGGCATTGAGAAATACAATGACATCAACAAGGTTGAGCCGATGAACCGCGCGCTTACCGACCTTAACGCACAAACCTGGTTTGCTGGCCTGCGCCGCGAGCAGTCAGGAAGCCGCGCTACGCTGCCGGTGCTGGCCATTCAGCGCGGCGTCTTTAAAGTGCTACCGATCATCGACTGGGACAACCGTACGGTTTACCAGTACCTGCAAAAGCACGGTCTGAAGTACCATCCGCTGTGGGATCAGGGCTATCTGTCAGTGGGCGATACGCACACTACCCGCAAATGGGAACCGGGCATGGCGGAAGAAGAGACGCGCTTCTTCGGGCTTAAGCGCGAGTGCGGGTTGCACGAAGGGTAATCGCATTATTACGCAGCGGGTTTTCCGCTGCGTAATATCAAATTTGCCGGCTGCCTGACTCCCTCGCCATCGCCAGAAACGCGGCAAGCCCTGCGGAAGGGTTGCGACGTCCGGGGTAGTAGATACACAATCCGGGGAAAGGCGGCGTCCAGTCGCTAAGCAGGCGAATCAAGCGGCCTGCGGCAATATCTTCCATCACATCCTGCTCCAGAAAACAGCCAATACCTGAACCTTCCAGCACGGCAATCCTCGCTAAAGAGGCTTCATCAAGCGTGAGCTGCCCGCGAACATCCACCTGAACCACCTCTCCGGCGTTCTCCAGATGCCAGCGATAAATCGTGCCGTCTGGTAACCTGACCCGGATGCAGGCGTGTTGAAGAAGGTCGAGGGGCGTTTCTGGGCTGCCGTGCTGCGCCAGATAATGCGGCGAGGCGACGATGGCGTGACGCTGCGGCTGGCCTAATGAAATGGCAATCATGTCGTTGGGGATAAGCTTCGCCACGCGGACACCCATATCAAAGCCCTCCGCCACGATATCAATCAGGCGGCCATCGGTGACAATATCCACCTGCATTTCGGGATAGCGCTGCAGAAATTTCAGCACCAGCGAAGAGAGGATCGTGCGTGCCGCAAAGGGCGGCGTGTTAATCCGCAGCAGGCCCGACGGCGTTTCGCGACGGGCGCGGACGACATCCAGAGCGTCATAAACCCCCTGTAGCGACGGGCCAACGTTATCAATAAACAGGCGGCCTGCATCGGTAAGGCTGACGCTACGGGTGGTGCGGTTAAACAGTCGGACGCCAAGCCCGGACTCAAATTTGGCAATGGTGTGGCTTAACGCCGTGGTGGAGACACCTAAATCGACCGCCGCCGCGCGGAAAGTACCCCGACGCGCAATGGCCATAACGGCTTCTAAATCGGTGAGCGTAACGCGCGACATTATCCCGTTTCCTTCATTACTTCATCAATATTTGTCCTGATTGTTTAAATTATAGCGGCTCCTTAAAGTAAACCCGTAACGTTTATTTAAGAGGAGCGGCAGCATGAACATGCCAATGGCAATACAGCATTTCTTTAATGAAGAGAGTCTCGATACGGCAATGAGCGCCTTTGCCGAATATGCGGTGGTCAAAGACGAGGGGAATATTTACACCGGCCGCACGGCGATCCGCGCATGGCGGGTTGCCTCAAGAGAACAATATGATTTTGTCTCCGAGCCGTTGGACATGTTTTCACGCGGCGATATCGTCACGATTCGCGCCAACGTCAGCGGTAACTTCCCGGGGAGCCCGGTGTTGCTGGACTACGATTTCCGTCTCATGATGAACCGTATTGTTGAACTGGAGATTGGCTATGCCGAGCTTCCTGGGGCTTGAGGGGAAACGAGTGCTGGTCACGTCAGGGACCAAAGGCGCGGGGGCGGCGACGGCTGCGCTGTTTTTAGCACAGGGGGCGCGGGTGATGATCAGTGCCAGACATCAGCCGGAGTCCCGCAGCGAGGCGCTGTTTGTTGCCGCTGACCTCACCACTGCAGAAGGCTGTACGACGCTGGCCGATGCGGTACAGACGCAGCTTGGCGGCGTTGATATTGTCGTCCATATGCTGGGTGGATCGTCATCGCCAGCTGGAGGCTACGCCGTGCTCAGCGACGATATCTGGCAGCAGGAGCTGGCGTTGAACCTCTATCCTGCCGTCCGTCTGGATCGCCTGCTGCTGCCTGCAATGGTCGCTAATGGGAAGGGCGTGGTGGTTCACGTCTCGTCTATTCAACGCACGCTGCCGTTGCCGGAGTCCACCACGGCCTACGCGGCGGCGAAAGCGGCGCTATCCACCTACAGCAAAAGCCTGTCCAAAGAGGTGTCGCCAAAAGGCGTGCGTGTTGTAACGGTGTCGCCGGGATGGATTGAAACCGAAGCGGCGGTTCGTTTTGCCGAGCGGCTTGCCGTTGAGAAGGGGATTGACTACGAAGGCAGTAAAAAGATCATTATGGATTCACTGGGCGGCATTGCGCTCGGTCGGCCGTCAACGCCGGACGAGGTGGCGAACCTGATCGCCTTCCTGGCCTCTGAGCGGGCCGGTTCGATTACTGGCAGCGAATACGTCATTGATGGCGGGACGATCCCGACGGTGTAATGCGAAAAAAGGTCAGGCAGGATGCCTGACCTTGATGATATTAGCTGCTCGTTTTCGCCTTCGCCAACTCACGCATCAGCGGCATCATTACCCGCACGACTTCACGGCTGCGACGTTCAATACGCCCCGGCAGCGCTTTATCGAGATATTGCTGATTGTCGATATGGGCATTGTGCCAGCTGGTGCCGTCGGGGAAGCTCGCGCTTTTTGCCCGTTGCTGGTAGCCATCTTTTTTACCGAGCGACCAGTTCGTCGCCTCAACGGAGAGCACCGGAATTCCGGCTTTATCGAAAATCTCCGCGTCGTTGCAACAGCCGGTTCCCTGCGGATATTCTGCGTTCAGGCCTGGATTGGTTGCCGCTGCGATACCGCGGCTATGCGCGAGGGTCAGCGCGCGGTCGCGGGTCAGTTTGCGCACCGAGGCGGGCGTTTTCACGCCGCTGTTAAAATAAATTTTATCGCCGACCACCAGGTTATCGAGGTTGATAACCAGCAGGGTATTTTTCTTCTCTGCGCTGCTCATGCGTTTGAGAAGGTTCTCTGCGCCGAGCTTGCCTTCCTCTTCGCCGCTGGTGGCGATAAAGCGAATGCCATACTGGGTCGGAATGCTTTTAAAACGCTCAGCCAGCTCCAGCATGACGCCCAGGCCGAGCGCGTTATCGTCGATCCCCTGAAGCGTCAATCCACCAAGGTTATTCTCTACGTCGCTGTCGTTATGCGGCGCGTAGGTATCCAGATGCGCCATCACAATAATCTGCTGCGGTGATTTCCCTTCATGGGCGGCGATCACCGTGCTGCCAACCACGTTATGCCAGTTCTTACGGTTATCTTTGGTGGTGTAGATATAGCGGCTGTTAAAAGTGCGGATATCGCTCTGGTAGCCCATTTGCGCAAACTGCTGGCGAATGTAGTCAGCGGAGAGCATTTCGGCTGGCGTACCGGTAATACGGCCAGGAAAATAGGTAGCGATATAGCGAGCTTGCGTATTAGCGATGGTTCCCAGAGGCGTGGTGGCCGCCTGTGCTGGAAGAAGAGTGCAGACGCCGAGCGCCATGGCTGTCAGACAGTGGCGCAGTGCGGAGAACATAGGAGGTCCTTACAACGATGCAAAAAAATAGTCGCGAGTAGTATGAAACCGTGAAGGGGATTACACAATTTCAAAACCTCCTAAATGCCCGAAATAGCGGGCGTTAAGCACTTTTTGATATTTGCTTTTTCAGCTCGTTATTCCTTTGAGTAACAACTCATTCCTTTTCGTAATTTCATTTGGTCTAAACCACCCCCTATAGTCCCTCTATTGCTGATTGTTAGCGAGTTGTAGCACGACACCCGCAACAACAAAAAAAAGCGCCCGACGACACGACACAATCCGGCATCAACACAACAGACGTGCAATGAATCAGGCTTAAGGAACGGTTATGGACCAAAAACGACTTACTCACCTGCGGCAACTGGAGGCGGAAAGCATCCATATCATCCGTGAGGTGGCCGCCGAATTCGCTAATCCGGTGATGATGTACTCCATCGGTAAAGATTCCAGCGTAATGCTGCACCTGGCGCGCAAAGCGTTTTATCCTGGTACGCTGCCGTTCCCGCTGCTGCACGTTGATACCGGCTGGAAATTCCGTGAAATGTACGAATTCCGTGACCGTACCGCGAAGGCCTACGGCTGCGAACTGCTGGTGCATAAAAACCCGGAAGGGGTGGCGATGGGGATTAACCCGTTCGTGCACGGCAGCGCTAAGCATACCGACATCATGAAAACCGAAGGGCTGAAGCAGGCGCTGAACAAATACGGCTTTGATGCCGCGTTCGGCGGCGCGCGCCGTGACGAAGAGAAGTCACGAGCCAAAGAGCGTATCTACTCCTTCCGCGACCGCTTCCACCGCTGGGACCCAAAAAACCAACGTCCTGAACTGTGGCACAACTATAACGGCCAGATTAACAAAGGCGAAAGCATCCGTGTCTTCCCGCTTTCCAACTGGACCGAGCTGGATATCTGGCAGTACATCTACCTGGAAAACATCGATATTGTTCCACTGTACCTGGCCGCCGAACGTCCGGTGCTGGAGCGTGATGGCATGCTGATGATGATCGATGATGATCGTATCGACCTGCAGCCGGGTGAAGTGATTAAAAAACGGATGGTGCGCTTCCGTACCCTGGGATGCTGGCCGTTGACCGGCGCGGTAGAGTCCGATGCGCAGACGCTGCCGGAAATTATCGAAGAGATGCTGGTCTCGACCACCAGTGAACGTCAGGGCCGCGTGATTGACCGCGACCAGGCTGGCTCCATGGAGCTTAAAAAACGTCAGGGTTATTTCTAAGGAGCCGCCATGAACACCACTATTGCACAACAAATCGCTGATGAAGGCGGCGTGGAAGCGTATCTGCACGCCCAGCAGCACAAAAGCCTGCTGCGTTTCCTGACCTGCGGCAGCGTGGATGACGGCAAAAGTACGCTGATTGGCCGCCTGCTGCACGACACTCGTCAGATTTATGAAGACCAGCTCTCCTCGCTGCATAACGACAGCAAACGTCACGGTACCCAGGGTGAAAAACTCGATCTGGCGCTGCTGGTGGACGGCCTGCAGGCCGAGCGCGAGCAGGGTATTACCATCGACGTGGCATACCGTTACTTCTCCACCGAGAAGCGCAAATTTATTATTGCCGACACCCCGGGGCATGAGCAGTACACCCGCAACATGGCGACCGGTGCGTCTACCTGCGACCTGGCGATCCTGTTGATCGACGCCCGTAAAGGCGTACTCGATCAAACCCGCCGTCACAGCTTTATCTCGACGCTGCTGGGGATCAAACACCTGGTGGTGGCTGTCAATAAAATGGATCTCGTCGACTACAGCGAAGAGACCTTTACCCGCATTCGCGAAGAGTACCTGACCTTTGCCGAACAGCTGCCGGGCAACCTTGATATTCGCTTCGTACCGCTCTCCGCTCTGGAAGGCGATAACGTGGCCAGCAGCAGCGACAAGATTGCATGGTACAGCGGTCCGACGCTACTGGAAGTTCTGGAAACCGTGGAGATCCGCCGTACGGTGGACACCCAGCCAATGCGCTTCCCGGTACAGTACGTTAACCGCCCGAATCTCGATTTCCGCGGCTTCTCCGGCACCGTTGCCTCGGGCAGCGTGAAGGTCGGTCAGCGCATTAAAGTGCTGCCATCAGGCGTGGAGTCCACCGTTGCCCGTATCGTCACTTTTGATGGCGACCTGCCGGAAGCCTACGCCGGTGAAGCGGTGACGCTGGTGCTGAAAGATGAAATTGATATTAGCCGCGGCGATCTGCTGCTGGACGCGCAGGATGCGCTGCCGTCGGTGCAGCGTGCCGCCGTTGATGTGGTATGGATGGCCGAACAGCCTCTGGCGGCAGGGCAGAGCTACGACATCAAAGTCGCTGGCAAGAAAACCCGCGCCCGCGTGGATGGCATTCAGTATCAGGTGGATATCAATAACCTGACCCAGCGCGACGTCGATGCGCTGCCGCTGAACGGCATTGGCCTTGTAGACCTGACCTTTGACGAACCGTTGGTGCTCGACAAATATCAGGAAAACCCGGTGACCGGTGGCCTTATCTTTATCGACCGCTTAACCAACGTCACCGTTGGTGCCGGTATGGTGCGCGAGCCAAATACCCAGGAAACCGTGACCACCTCTGAATTCAGCGCCTTCGAGCTGGAGCTGAACGCACTGGTGCGCAAACACTTCCCACACTGGGGTGCGCGCGATCTGCTGGGAGGCAAGTAATGGCTCAGCATGACGAAAACGTCGTCTGGCACGCCCATCCCGTCACCGCGCAGCAGCGCGAACAGCTCCACGGTCACCGTGGGGTTGTGCTGTGGTTTACCGGGCTTTCGGGATCGGGGAAATCCACCGTAGCCGGGGCGCTGGAAGAGGCGCTGCATGAGCTGGGCGTGAGCACCTATCTGTTGGATGGTGACAATGTGCGTCATGGCCTGTGTAGTGATTTGGGCTTTACCGATGCGGACCGTAAAGAAAATATTCGTCGTGTGGGTGAAGTGGCAAAGCTGATGGTGGATGCCGGGCTGGTCGTATTGACTGCGTTTATTTCACCGCACCGGGCGGAGCGTCAGATGGTTCGCGAGCGCGTCGGCGATGACCGCTTCTTTGAAGTGTTTGTCGATACGTCACTGGCGACCTGTGAAGCGCGCGATCCGAAAGGACTCTACAAAAAAGCGCGCGCCGGCGAACTGCGGAATTTTACCGGAATTGATTCATCATATGAATCTCCCGAGCAGCCTGCAATCCGCCTTGATGGTGAACAATTAGTAACAAATTTGGTTGCGCAATTATTAGATCTACTCAAGCAGAGCGATATTATCAGATCCTGAAAACGTGCCGGAGTTTCCTGGCTCCGGCCTAACAGGATTATTTATGCGCAATACTCAGAACATCAACGTGGCCGAATCCGAGTCACTCGCCCCTACCTATGATGAGACCACATGGTCTTTGTCAGGGGCTTTTGTCGGCTTTGTCGCGTGGTTGATGGCGCTGGGTATTCCCTATCTGCATTACGGCAATAATACGCTGTTCTTCTTTTTGTACACCTGGCCTTTCTTCCTCGCCCTGATGCCTGTCTCGGTCGTAATCGGCGTTGCCTTTCACTCATTAGTGAAAGGCAAACTCGGCTACACCATTGTGGCAACGCTGGTAACGGTCGCGATTCTGTGTGGTTTGCTATTCATGTGGCTTATGAGTTAATGCGTCTGCATTAGCGCTTACCCGTGACGCGAGCGATGACCAGACGTGCCTTTCTGCGCTTGAAATATGGTACATTTCCAGCGATATGCGGTATCACCTGTGGCTGGAGTGGAGTATGACGGCAAGTTATGGGATGATAGTGCCGTTTTTCAGGGGGCAGGATGGGTAAATTAACGCTGCTATTACTGGCTTTGCTGGTCTGGCTACAATATTCGTTGTGGTTTGGAAAAAATGGTCTTCATGACTTCAGCAAGGTCCGTGATGATGTGACCGTACAACAGTCAACCAACGCGAAATTAAAAGCGCGAAACGATCAGCTCTTTGCTGAAATTGATGACCTCAACGGTGGCCAGGAGGCGATCGAGGAACGCGCACGTAACGAACTCAGCATGACCCGTCCGGGCGAAACTTTCTATCGTCTGGTTCCGGATGCGTCTAAACGCAGCCAGGGTGCGGGGCAAACGCAAACTAATCGATAAACAGTCCCAGGATGACGACATGGCCGTAACTTTTCCGGGCGTATGCGCCGTGGTGCCGGCAGCCGGATTTGGCCGCCGCATGCAAACGGACTGCCCAAAACAATATCTCTCAATCGGTAACAAAACGATTCTCGAACATTCGGTGGATGCGCTGCTGGCTAATGCCCGCGTCCAGCGGGTGATCATCGCCGTCTCCGCAGGAGATGAACGCTTCCAGCAGCTTCCGCTTGCGCAACACCCACAGATTACCGTCGTTGAAGGCGGCAGCGAACGCGCCGATTCCGTGCTGGCCGGTCTGCGTGCGATTGATGACGCCGAATGGGTGCTGGTGCACGATGCGGCGCGCCCGTGCCTGCATCAGGATGACCTTGCGCGACTGCTCCGCTTAAGCGACACCAGCCGCGTTGGCGGCATTCTGGCGGCGCCGGTACGCGATACCATGAAGCGTGCCGAACCCGCTAAAGCAGAGATTGCGCACACGGTCGATCGTAACGATTTGTGGCACGCGCTGACCCCACAATTTTTCCCTCGTGAGCTGCTGCTGGCGTGTTTAACCCGCGCGCTGAACGAAGGGGCGTCGATTACCGACGAAGCATCGGCATTAGAATATTGCGGCTTTCATCCCGAGTTGATTGCCGGACGTGCTGATAATATTAAGGTTACTCGCCCGGAAGATCTGGCGCTTGCCGAATTTTACCTCACCCGCTTGGGTTGACCTGGAGAAGACATAATGCGCATTGGACACGGTTTTGACGTACACGCGTTTGGCGGTGAAGGCCCAATTATCATCGGCGGCGTGCGTATCCCTTATGAAAAAGGGCTGCTGGCGCACTCAGACGGTGACGTCGCGCTGCACGCGCTGACCGATGCCCTGCTGGGCGCGGCGGCGCTGGGCGATATCGGCAAACTGTTCCCGGATACCGACCCGGCCTTTAAAGGGGCTGACAGCCGCGCTTTGCTGCGCGAAGCGTGGAAACGCGTGCAGGCGAAGGGCTACACGCTGGGTAACGTCGATGTCACCATTATTGCTCAGGCACCGAAGATGCTGCCGCATATCCCACAAATGCGCGTGTTTATTGCCGAAGACCTCGGCTGTCATATGGACGACGTTAACGTAAAAGCGACCACTACCGAAAAGCTCGGTTTTACCGGGCGCGGGGAAGGCATTGCTTGTGAAGCGGTCGCACTGCTGCATAAGGCGAAACCATGATTCCGTTTGACGCACTCACCTACCTGCACGGCAAACCGCAGGGAACCGGGCTGCTGAAGGCCAACCCGGAAGATTTTCTGGTGGTCGAAGATTTAGGCTTTGAGCCGGACGGCGAAGGCGAACATATACTGGTGCGCATTCTGAAAAATGGCTGCAACACCCGGTTTGTTGCCGACGCGCTGGCAAAATTCCTTAAAATACATGCTCGTGAAGTGAGCTTTGCTGGGCAAAAAGATAAACATGCGGTCACCGAACAGTGGCTGTGCGCCCGCGTGCCGGGCAATGTGATGCCGGATTTAAGTCAGTTCCAGCTGGAAGGGTGTCAGGTGCTGGAATATGCCCGCCATAAGCGTAAATTACGTTTAGGCGCGCTGAAGGGTAACCAGTTCACGCTGGTACTGCGCGAAGTCAACGGCCGCGACGATGTCGAAGCCAGGCTGCAGGCGATTGCCGAACGCGGCGTGCCGAACTACTTTGGCGCTCAGCGCTTTGGTATTGGCGGCAGCAACCTTCTTGGCGCGCTGCGCTGGGCCGAGAGCGGCGCACCGGTGCGCGATCGTAATAAACGCAGTTTTTGGTTGTCGGCGGCCCGCAGCGCGTTGTTTAATCAGATTGTGAGTGAGCGCCTAAAAAAACCGGACTTTAATCAAGTTGTTGACGGCGATGCGCTACAATTAGCGGGGCGTGGCAGCTGGTTTGTGGCCACCGACGACGAGCTTGCGGTGCTGCAGGCTCGCGTGGACGCGCGTGAACTGATGATTACCGCCGCGCTGCCCGGTAGCGGCGAATGGGGCACGCAGCGAACTGCTCTGGAATTTGAACAAACGACGCTGGCCGAAGAGACCGCGCTGCAGTCATTGCTGCTGCGCGAAAAGGTCGAGGCCGCACGCCGCGCCCAGCTGCTCTATCCGCAGCAACTTAGCTGGAACTGGTGGGACGACGTCACCGTCGAACTGCGTTTCTGGCTGCCGGCGGGAAGCTTTGCGACCAGCGTGGTAAGGGAACTTATCAATACAACAGGTGATTATGCGAATATTGCTGAGTAACGATGACGGGATCCATGCGCCAGGCATTCAGACGCTGGCCAGAGCCTTACGGGAGTTTGCCGAGGTTCAGGTAGTTGCACCCGATCGTAACCGCAGCGGTGCGTCGAATTCGCTGACGCTTGAGTCCTCGCTTCGTACCTTCACTTTCGAAAACGGCGACATCGCCGTCCAGATGGGCACGCCAACGGACTGTGTCTATCTGGGCGTGAATGCGCTGATGCGTCCGCGCCCGGACATCGTGGTTTCTGGCATTAACGCCGGGCCGAATCTGGGCGATGACGTTATCTATTCCGGCACGGTAGCGGCCGCGATGGAAGGCCGCCACTTAGGCTTTCCCGCGCTGGCGGTTTCACTCAATGGTCATCAGCATTATGACACCGCCGCCGCCATCACCTGCTCGCTGCTGCGTGCTTTAGCGCGCGAGCCGCTGCGGACCGGGCGCATTCTAAACGTTAACGTTCCGGATCTGCCGCTCGATCAAATCAAAGGCATTCGCGTCACGCGCTGCGGTAGCCGTCATCCGGCGGATAAAGTGATCCCGCAGCAGGATCCGCGCGGTAACACGCTTTACTGGATTGGCCCGCCGGGCGACAAATGCGATGCTGGCCCGGACACCGATTTCGCTGCCGTTGACGCAGGATACGTGTCCGTCACGCCGCTGCACGTCGACCTCACAGCCCATAGCGCGCATGAGGTGGTCACCGACTGGCTGGAGCAGGTGAGGGTTGACGTGCAATGGTAGTCAGTAAACGCATCCAGAGCCTGCTTAATCAGCTGCGCCAGCTCGGCATTCATGACGAGCGGGTGCTGGACGCGATGGCGCAGGTGCCGCGTGAAAAATTTATTGATGAAGCGTTTGAACACAGCGCGTGGGATAACGTTGCGCTGCCGATAGGGCAGGGACAGACCATTTCGCAGCCGTATATGGTGGCGCGAATGACGGAGCTGCTGGAGCTGACTCCGGACTCCAGAGTGCTGGAAATCGGCACCGGTTCGGGGTACCAAACCGCAATTCTCGCCCATCTGGTGCATCACGTCTGTTCCGTTGAGCGAATTAAAAGCCTGCAATGGCACGCGCGTCGTCGCCTGAAGCAGCTTGATTTACACAATGTATCTACCCGCCACGGCGATGGCTGGCAGGGGTGGCAGGCGCGCGCCCCGTTTGATGCCATTATCGTCACGGCGGCTCCGTTGGAGATTCCGGTTGCGCTGATGTCGCAGCTCGACGAAGGCGGTATTCTCGTTTTGCCCGTGGGTGATGATCAGCAATATCTGAAGCGCGTTCATCGGCGGGGAGGCGAATTCATTATCGATACCGTAGAGGCCGTCCGTTTCGTTCCCCTGGTGAAAGGGGAACTGGCCTGAGACCCGGATTATTCTGAGGTTTTTTGGCCCAATTCAGCGTATGGTGAACACGTTTTCCAGTGTTCAGCACGTGCGTTGCGCGGTATTCAGTCACTGGCAGTTAACCTATTCCTGGGGGATAAATGAGCGCGGGAAGCCCTAAATTTACCGTTAATCGTATTGTGGCATTATCACTGGCTTCACTTTGGCTAGCCGGTTGTACATCATCGAATAATGCCCCAGCGCCAGTCAGCTCCGTGAACAGTAACGGTTCCAGCAGCACGAGTTCCGGCATGTTAATTACGCCGCCGCCAAAAATGGGCAGCACGGCGCAGTCTACTCCTCAGATTCAACCGGTACGGCCGGTTCAGACGCAGCCCGTTCAAACCCAGCCGCGCATTGCTCAGCCCGTTGCTGAGCAGCCGGTGCAGATGGAAAACGGCCATATCGTCTACAACCGTAAATACGGTGATATTCCAAAAGGCAGCTACGCGGGCGGCAGCACCTATACGGTGAAGCACGGCGATACGCTGTTCTACATTGCCTGGGTCACCGGCAATGATTTCCGTGACCTTGCCCAGCGCAACAACGTCGCCGCGCCTTACGCGCTGAACGTTGGTCAGGTGCTGCAGGTAGGGAACGCTTCAGGGCAGCCGATCACCGGTAATAACCCGGTTGCGATAGCCAGCTCACAGACCAGCAGCGGAAGTTCCGGATTAGTCTCAAAACCTGCACAAAAATCAACCGCACCTGTTGCGTCGACCACGACAATTACGTATTCTGAGGATTCAGGTGAACAAAGTGCTAACAAAATGTTGCCTAATAACAAGCCTGCGACGAGCACCGTCACAGCGCCTGTAACGGCACCAACTGCGAGCACAACCGTACCGACTGCCAGCAGTACTTCAACCAGTTCGCCAATCTCATCATGGCGCTGGCCAACTGACGGCAAGATTATCGAAAACTTTAGCGGCACCGACGGTGGCAACAAAGGTATCGATATTGCGGGCAGTAAAGGACAGGCAATCGTCGCAACCGCCGATGGGCGCGTCGTCTATGCCGGTAACGCACTGCGCGGTTACGGTAATCTTATTATCATCAAACACAACGATGATTACCTGAGTGCCTACGCTCATAACGATACGATGCTGGTCCGGGAACAACAGGACGTAAAAGCGGGGCAGAAAATCGCTACCATGGGTAGCACCGGAACCAGTTCAACACGTTTGCATTTTGAAATTCGTTACAAGGGGAAATCCGTCAACCCGCTGCAGTATTTACCGCAGCGATAATTCGGCAAAGTACTTCACATGAACGCTTTCAGGCGACGCTGGCCGATGCTGGAGCCGCCTGAAAAGTAACATGCTAAGGTGCATTGCCTGGGGATCACGGGTAGGAGTCACCTTAATGAGTCAGAATACGCTGAAAGTTCATGATTTAAATGAAGACGCGGAATTTGATGAGAATGGAGTAGAGGTTTTCGATGAGAAAGCCTTGAGTGAAGAGGAACCCAGTGACAACGAACTCGCGGAAGAAGAGCTCTTATCGCAGGGTGCCACTCAACGTGTACTCGATGCGACTCAGCTTTACTTAGGCGAGATCGGCTATTCTCCGTTATTGACCGCTGAAGAAGAAGTCTATTTTGCTCGTCGTGCTCTGCGTGGCGATGTTGCCTCACGCCGTCGGATGATTGAAAGTAACCTCCGTCTGGTGGTGAAAATTGCCCGCCGTTACGGCAATCGTGGTCTGGCGCTGCTGGATCTTATCGAAGAGGGCAATCTGGGGCTGATTCGTGCCGTAGAGAAGTTCGACCCAGAACGTGGGTTCCGTTTTTCAACCTACGCCACCTGGTGGATCCGTCAGACCATTGAACGGGCTATCATGAACCAAACCCGTACCATTCGTCTGCCAATCCATATTGTTAAAGAGCTGAACGTTTATCTGCGTACCGCGCGTGAACTGTCGCACAAGCTGGATCACGAACCGAGTGCGGAAGAGATTGCCGAACAGCTGGATAAACCGGTTGATGACGTAAGCCGTATGCTGCGTCTCAATGAACGCATCACCTCAGTTGATACGCCGCTGGGCGGGGATTCTGAGAAAGCGCTGCTGGACATCCTGGCCGATGAAAATGAAAACGGCCCGGAAGACACCACGCAGGACGATGACATGAAGCAAAGCATCGTGAAATGGCTGTTCGAGCTGAACGCCAAACAACGAGAAGTGCTGGCGCGTCGTTTTGGTCTGTTGGGGTATGAAGCAGCTACGCTGGAAGATGTTGGTCGCGAAATTGGCCTGACCCGCGAGCGCGTGCGTCAGATTCAGGTTGAAGGTCTGCGTCGTCTGCGCGAAATCCTGCAGACTCAGGGGCTGAATATCGAAGCGCTGTTCCGCGAGTAATAAAGTTTTGTTCAAAGAGGTCAGCAGCAATGCTGGCCTTTTTCTTTGCCTTTTTTCCTCGCTATTCCATCATCTTACGCACCAGGTGCGTAAACTGCTCGCGTTCTTCGGGCGTTAAACGCTGCAAAAATTCGTTATCGACGCGATTTCCCACCGGCTGGCTGGCGGCCAGCAGCGCTTCACCTTGCTCCGTCAGAAAAACAAACCGACGGCGTTTATCGTCTGGGTCGTGCTCGCGTCTCACCAACCCTTTGAGCTCCATCCGGCTAAGCATCTCAGCGAGCGTGGCCTTGGTGCTGACCGCCACGCTGGTCAATGCCACCTGTTCAATGCCTGGGCTTTCAGCAATAGAGCGCATCACCGCATACTGCGGCTTGGTCAGCTCGGGTAATTCCTGCTGCCAGCGTGAAGTATGCTGCTGAAAAAGATGGCGAAGCAGATGGAACGCTTCGTTTTTGATTTTCATAATGGCTCTCCTGCAGGGGCGGGTGCCTATGATAGCCGTTCCCGGCAATTTGAACAAAAAATGCGAGCAAAGACGAACCGTCTTGTCAGCCTCAGTCGACAGGAGTAAGTTGGCATATATTGTTCGTACACGAACGAAATTGAGGTGAGCGATGAGACTGATTATTGGCATGACGGGAGCGACCGGCGCGCCGCTGGGTGTTGCGCTTCTCCAGGCATTGCGCGACATGCCGGAGGTGGAGACCCACCTGGTCATGTCGAAATGGGCGAAAACCACCATTGAGCTGGAGACCCCGTGGAGCGCACGCGATGTCGCGGCGATGGCCGACTTCAGCCACAGCCCGGCAGACCAGGCAGCCACCATCTCTTCCGGCTCTTTCCAGACCGACGGCATGATTATTATCCCGTGCAGCATGAAAACGCTGGCCGGTATCCGTGCAGGCTATGCCGAAGGCTTGGTCGGGCGCGCTGCCGACGTGGTGATAAAAGAGGGGCGCAAGCTGGTGCTGGTGCCGCGCGAAATGCCGCTCAGCACCATCCATCTGGAAAACATGCTGGCGCTGTCCCGCATGGGCGTGGCGATGGTGCCTCCGATGCCGGCTTTTTATAACCACCCGGAAACAGTGGACGACATTGTTCAGCATGTGGTGACGCGAGTGCTCGATCAGTTCGGCCTCAAACACGATAAAGCGCGCCGCTGGCAGGGTTTACCGGTGACAAAACAACTTTCACAGGAGAATGCATAATGGCTTTTGATGACTTACGCGGTTTTTTGCAGGCGCTGGAAGACCAGGGTCAGCTGCTCAAAATCAGTGAAGAGGTAAATGCCGAGCCGGATCTGGCGGCCGCGGCCAATGCGACAGGACGTATTGGCGACGGTGCGCCAGCCGTATGGTTCGACAATATCCGCGGCTTTACCGATGCCCGTGTGGTGATGAACACCATCGGCTCCTGGCAGAACCATGCGATTTCGATGGGCCTGCCGATGAATACGCCGGTGAAAAAACAGATTGATGAGTTTATTCGCCGCTGGGATAAATTCCCGATTACGCCGGAGCGCCGTGCTAACCCGGCGTGGGCGGAAAACACCGTCGATGGCGATGAGATTAACCTGTTCGATATCCTGCCGCTGTTCCGCCTGAACGATGGTGACGGTGGTTTCTACCTCGACAAAGCGTGTGTCGTGTCCCGCGATCCGCTGGACCCGGACAACTTCGGCAAGCAGAACGTCGGCATCTACCGTATGGAAGTGAAGGGCAAGCGTAAGCTCGGCCTGCAGCCGGTACCGATGCATGATATCGCGCTGCACCTGCACAAAGCGGAAGAGCGCGGTGAAGACCTGCCGATTGCGATTACCCTCGGTAACGACCCAATTATTACCCTGATGGGTGCCACGCCGCTGAAATATGACCAATCTGAATATGAGATGGCCGGTGCGCTGCGCGAAAGCCCGTACCCGATTGCCACTGCGCCGCTGACTGGCTTTGACGTGCCGTGGGGCTCTGAGGTGATCATCGAAGGGGTTATCGAAGGGCGTAAGCGCGAAATCGAAGGCCCGTTCGGTGAGTTTACCGGCCACTATTCCGGCGGCCGCAACATGACGGTAGTGCGAATTGATAAAGTCTCTTATCGCACGAAGCCGATTTTTGAATCCCTCTACCTCGGCATGCCATGGACTGAAATTGACTACCTGATGGGCCCGGCAACCTGCGTACCGCTGTATCAGCAGCTGAAAGCCGAGTTCCCGGAAGTGCAGGCGGTCAACGCCATGTATACCCATGGCCTGCTGGCAATCATCTCTACCAAAAAACGCTACGGCGACTTTGCCCGCGCGGTTGGCCTGCGGGCGATGACCACGCCGCACGGTCTGGGCTACGTGAAGATGGTGATTATGGTCGATGAAGACGTCGACCCGTTCAACCTGCCGCAGGTGATGTGGGCGCTGTCGTCGAAGGTGAACCCGGCGGGTGATCTGGTGCAGCTGCCGAATATGTCGGTGCTGGAACTCGACCCTGGCTCAAGCCCGGCGGGGATTACCGACAAACTGATTATCGACGCTACCACGCCGGTTGCGCCGGACAACCGTGGTCACTACAGCCAGCCGGTACAGGATTTACCTGAAACCAAAGTCTGGGCTGAAAAACTGACCGCCATGCTGGCTAACCGTAAATAAGGAGGAAAAGATGATTTGTCCACGTTGCGCCGATGAACATATTGAAGTGATGGCGAAATCGCCGGTAAAAGATGTCTGGACCGTATACCAGTGCCAGCATTGCCTGTACACCTGGCGCGATACCGAACCGCTACGCCGCACCAGCCGCGAACATTATCCGGAAGCGTTCCGCATGACGCAGAAAGATATTGATGACGCGCCGATGGTGCCAGCCATTCCACCGCTGCTGGCAGAAGATAAGCGCTAATGCACTCAACAGCGATGGGGTTTCGCCTTGTCGCTGTTGCTTTTTTACGGAAAACGCTGCTCATATTCCGGATTTTTTCTTATTTCTGAGACGCTCAATATTCCTTGGTATGTAAATATAGACATGGTTTTAAAAACAGTGTTGACACCGTGCGATAAGTGAGTAGATTAAGTATTAACAGCACAATAAAAGTAAGTGTTTAATCAGAAGTACTGGGGTTAGCCATTTTGTAATAAGGCCACGAAGTTTGTAGTTTGGGATGCAGTATGTTTTAAGGCCTCGTAGTAATTGTGCTGGAAAGCAAAATGGTAGAGTATGCGCGACGATGTAACGCCTTGTTTTAAATTCATTTACTGCGATTATCTTATTATGGTAAACGCAACGGTAATAAGGCAACGCATCAAAGAGTATATGTCGCGATGGGGGAATGTACTTGTTTAAGGCGCCATGCTTAAGTTCGTGATAAGGCTGGCGGTGTGTGTAACAGGATAACTAGAGGGAGGTTTTTAAGTTTTAATGCCCAATATTATCTGTAGTAAACGGGTGCATTTGAAAGCAGCATAAATTGTAGTATCAATTCAGTAAGTTAATTAATGTTAAATCAGAAGTTTGTAGCACCTTAAAAGCCCTTGCCGTACTGGTAAGGGCTTTTTTTCATTTGATGTAAGTGCGCGTTTTTATTTTTCGATAAATTCAGCAGCTATGAAGGCGCCACTTCAGCATAAGCGAAGCGGCGCAGATAATTACACCATTCCTTTCAGGCGATAAATCCACTCCAGCGCCTGACGCGGACTCAGCGAGTCAGGATCCAGACCTTCCAGCGCTTCTACCGCCGGGGAGGCCTCTTCCGGTGCCGACAATAGCGACATCTGCGTACCATCGACCTGCGTCGCTGCTGCGTTTGGTGAAATGCTTTCCAGCTCGCGCAGCTTCTGACGCGCACGCTTGATAACCTCTTTCGGCACGCCCGCCAGCTGCGCTACCGCCAGACCATAGCTCTTGCTGGCCGCGCCGTCCTGCACGCTGTGCATAAAGGCGATGGTATCGCCGTGCTCCAGCGCGTCCAGATGGACGTTCGCCACCCCTTCCATTTTTTCCGGCAATTGTGTCAGCTCGAAGTAGTGGGTCGCAAACAGCGTTAACGCCTTGATCTTATTCGCCAGATTCTCCGCACAGGCCCAGGCCAGCGACAGACCGTCGTAGGTTGACGTACCGCGACCAATCTCATCCATCAGCACCAGGCTGTTTTCGGTGGCGTTATGCAGAATATTGGCGGTTTCGGTCATCTCCACCATAAAGGTTGAGCGACCAGAAGCCAGGTCATCCGCTGCACCCACGCGGGTGAAGATACGGTCGATAGGGCCAATCTCCACGCTCTGCGCCGGGACGTAGCTGCCGATATAGGCCAGCAGCGCAATCAGCGCCGTTTGCCGCATATAGGTACTTTTACCGCCCATGTTCGGGCCAGTAATGATCAGCATTCGACGCTGTGGCGACAGGGTCAGCGGGTTGGCGATAAACGGCTCGTTCAGCACCTGTTCCACCACCGGATGGCGGCCTTCGATAATCCGGATGCCGGGCTTATCGATAAACGTTGGGCAGGTGTAGTTAAGCGCGTAGGCGCGCTCCGCGAGGTTCACCAGCACGTCCAGCTCTGCCAGCGCGCTGGCGCTCTGCTGAAGGTCTCCCAGATGCGGCAGCAGCAGGTCGAACAGTTCGTCATAAAGCTGTTTTTCCAGCGCCAGCGCCTTGCCTTTCGAGGTCAGAACTTTGTCTTCGTACTCTTTCAGCTCGGGGATGATATAGCGTTCGGCGTTTTTCAGCGTCTGGCGGCGCACGTAGTTGATCGGTGCCATATGGCTCTGACCGCGGCTGATCTGAATGTAATAACCGTGGACGGCGTTATACCCCACCTTCAGCGTATCCAGCCCGGTGCGCTCGCGTTCGCGAATTTCCAGACGGTCGAGGTAGTCGGTCGCGCCATCGGCCAGCGCTCGCCACTCATCGAGCTCTTCATGGTAGCCAGGGGCAATCACGCCGCCATCGCGCACCAGCACCGGTGGAGCATCAATAATCGCTCGTTCCAGCAGCTCGCGCAGTTCGGTGAACTCGCCCATTTTCTCGCGCAGCATCTGCACCGGCGCGCTGTCGACGCTTTCCAGTTGAGCACGCAGTTCCGGCAGTTGCTGGAACGCGTGACGCATGCGGGCGAGGTCGCGTGGGCGCGCGGTGCGCAGTGCCAGACGAGCAAGGATACGTTCCAGGTCGCCGACCTGACGCAGCACCGGCTGCAGATCGGCAGTGACATCCTGTAACGCGCCGATGGTCTGCTGACGTTCGGTCAGGGTTTTGATATCGCGCACCGGCATATGCAGCCAACGCTTAAGCATACGGCTGCCCATCGGCGTGACGGTGCAGTCGAGCACGGAGGCGAGGGTGTTTTCCAGCCCGCCCGCCAGGTTCTGGGTAATCTCCAGATTGCGGCGCGTGGCGGCATCCATAATGATGCTGTCCTGCTGGCGATCCATGGTGATGGAACGGATGTGCGGCAGAGAGGTCCGCTGGGTATCCTTCACGTATTGCAGCAGACAGCCCGCGGCGCAAAGCCCACGTGGTGCGCCTTCAACGCCAAAGCCAACCAGGTCACGCGTGCCAAATTGCAGATTCAGCTGCTGACGCGCGGTGTCGATTTCGAACTCCCACAGCGGGCGACGGCGCAGGCCGCGACGACCTTCAATCAGCGCCATCTCAGCAAAATCTTCGGCGTACAGCAGCTCGGCAGGGTTAGTGCGCTGCAGTTCGGCGGCCATGGTTTCACGGTCGGCCGGTTCGCTGATGCGAAAACGCCCGGAGCTGATATCCAGCGTGGCGTAGCCATAGCCTTTGCTGTCCTGCCAGACGGCGGCGAGGAGGTTATCCTGGCGCTCCTGCAGCAGCGCTTCATCGCTGATGGTGCCAGGCGTGACGATACGCACGACTTTGCGCTCGACCGGACCTTTGCTGGTGGCGGGGTCGCCAACCTGTTCGCAAATGGCGACGGATTCGCCCTGATTCACCAGCTTAGCGAGGTAGTTTTCTACCGCGTGGTGCGGGATGCCCGCCATGGGAATGGGTTCGCCGGCGGAAGCGCCGCGCTTGGTCAGCGAGATATCGAGTAGCTGCGATGCGCGTTTCGCATCGTCATAAAACATCTCGTAAAAGTCACCCATGCGGTAAAACAGCAGGATCTCGGGATGCTGCGCTTTCAGCTTCAGATACTGCTGCATCATCGGCGTATGTGCGTCGAAATTGTCGATTGTACTCATCCGTTTGTGATGTCCATTTTCTTGAATTTTACTGAGTGCGTAATGTGTTCGGACTCATCTGGTGCCGTGGATCTCATGAAATCCGGCCTCTTTTTTCATGAGTACGTAGGCTGCATGATAACGGAGTCTGAAGGACAGGAAAACAGAAGAGGGGGCATCGTCCTGAAATGGCCTCGTCGGCAAATTGATCTCACCGACCTTTTGCGACGGTTGTCATTCTCCTGAAAGCGTTAGCCGCTATAATCCCCGGCTCTTGTGCGGTTCTTCGTGCAAGGCTCCTTCTGAGTTCAGAGGCTAACATCGATGACATGGCAACAATTTAAACACACCTTCCTGATCAAATTCTGGTCTCCGGTTCCTGCGGTAATCGCGGCCGGTATTCTCTCCACTTATTACTTCGGCATCACCGGCACCTTCTGGGCCGTGACGGGTGAGTTCACGCGCTGGGGCGGACAACTGCTGCAACTGGCGGGCGTGCATACCGAGACATGGGGCTATTACAAGCTGATTGGCCTTGACGGCACGCCGCTGACGCGTATCGATGGCATGATGATTATCGGCATGTTCGGCGGCTGCTTTGCCGCGGCGCTATGGGCCAATAACGTTAAGCTGCGTTTGCCGAAAAGCCGCATCCGTATTCTGCAGGCGATTGTCGGCGGCATGATTGCCGGCTTTGGCGCGCGTCTGGCAATGGGCTGTAATCTCGCGGCCTTCTTTACGGGCATTCCGCAGTTTTCGCTGCACGCCTGGTTCTTCGCGCTGGCGACGGCCCTCGGCTCATGGTTTGGCGCGCGCTTCACGTTGCTGCCTATCTTCCGTATTCCGGTCAAAATGGTCAAAGTCTCGGCGGCATCACCGTTGACTCAGCGTCCTGAGCAGGCGCGCCGCCGCTTCCGTTTGGGCATGCTGGTGTTTATCGGCATGGTCGGCTGGGCGCTGCTGACGGCGGCGGGCAGCCCGAAACTGGGGCTGGCGATGCTGTTCGGCGTGGGCTTTGGTTTGCTGATTGAACGGGCGCAAATCTGCTTTACCTCGGCGTTCCGCGACCTGTGGATCACCGGACGCACGCAAATGGCGAAGGCGATTATCTTCGGCATGGCGGTGAGCGCCATCGGTATCTTCAGCTACGTGCAGCTGGGCGTAGCGCCAAAAATTATGTGGGCTGGCCCGAATGCGGTGATTGGCGGTCTGCTGTTTGGCTTCGGCATTGTGTTGGCCGGCGGCTGTGAAACCGGCTGGATGTACCGTGCCGTTGAAGGGCAGGTGCACTACTGGTGGGTGGGGCTCGGCAACGTGATTGGCTCGACCATTCTGGCCTACTACTGGGACGACATCTCCCCGTCGCTCGCCACGAGCTGGGACAAGGTGAACCTGCTGACCACGTTTGGTCCGCTCGGCGGCCTGCTGGTCACCTATGGCCTGTTGCTGATTGCGCTGCTGTTAATTCTTGGCTGGGAAAAACGGTTCTTCCGTCGTAACGCCACTGCTAACCTTGCAGCGAAGGAGGGTGTATGAAAACGATCGTCCCGGATTACCGTCTGGATATGGTGGGTGAACCTTGCCCGTACCCGGCAGTCGCGATGCTAGAAGCGATGCCGCAGTTAAAGAAAGGCGAAATACTGGAAGTCGTGAGCGACTGTCCGCAGTCGATTAATAACATCCCGGTGGATGCGCGCAATCACGGCTACACCGTGCTCGACATCCAGCAGGATGGGCCGACCATCCGCTATTTAATCCAGAAGTAACCTGTCGCCCTCGCCGTCCGGCGAGGGCGCATTGTTTTACCCAAATCTCGGCAGCAGGTTCAGCGTACTGCCAAACCAGCACAGAATCACCATGACCCCAAACAGGATAACCACCGCCGGAATGGCCTTGCCGCCCCAAACGGTAAAGGTTTTCTCCGGGAAGCGCTCACGCGATTTCAACGCCAGGAATGCGGGCACAATAACGGCCCAGACGGTTGCGCACAGCCCCGCGCCGCCGATGGCGTAGATAAAACCGTTCGGGAAAATCAGGTACAGCGCGGCCGGAGGCAGGAAGGTGAGCAGCAGTGTCTTAAAGCGGCCCCACGGGGTGTTGTCCATCTTGAACAGATCCGCCAGGTAGTCAAACAGGCCGAGCGTGACGCCGAAGAAGGAGCTGGCGACCGCGAGGTTAGAGAAGATCAGCAAGAAGAACTCAATCACGCCGCGTTGGTTGGTCCCTAAGAAGGATTTCACCAGCGCATCCACGTTGCCGCCCGAAGCAATAATCTCTTTAAAGCTGCTGCGGTGGATGTTGCCCATCGTGCAGTAGAGCCAGAACAGGTAGATAACCAGCGCTAACAGCGAACCGTAGACGATACTTTTAATGAGTTTGTCTTTGCGTTTGCCGTAGCAGATTATCAGGCTGGGAATGTTGCCGTGAAAACCAAACGATGCCAGACATACCGGCACCGCCATCAGAATATAGGGAAGATAGGTGCTGTTCGCTTCTGGCGCGGCGATATCGCGAAGAATGGTGTAGTCGACCTGAAAGAAGAAGGAGCCAAAGACCACCACGAAGGCGATAATTTTAATGCCGAGGAAAAAGGAGGTGATGCGGCTGGCCGCAAGGGAGCTAACCCACAGCACGCTGGCGACAAACACCGCGCTACAGATGCCGACGATACGTGGATTAACGTGCGTTCCGGCGTTGATGGCGATGGTTTCGCTGATAATCGCCCCGTTGGCCGAGATATAGGCGTAGGTCAGGATATACAGCACAAAGGCGACCGTAATACCGCTGACTATATTCCACTTATTGCCGATTAAATCTTTGGTGATGGTATTAAAACTGGAGCCTACAGGATAGTTAAGATTGGCCTCTAATAGCAGTAACCCGGAATGCAGCATTGAAAACCAGGAGATAATTAAAATAAATGCACCCCAGAAAAACCATGCCCCAGCAAGGTCAACCGGTAATGCAAACATTCCGCCACCGATGACGGTGCCGGCAATAACCATAATTCCCCAGAAGGAGGAATGTTTCGTATTCGACGCTTCTTCCATGGCCTTCCCTTATTGATAACGTTTACGTTTCTGTTGTCGTCAGAAATAATCAATGATGCCAGGTGCCAGAATCTCCAATGGCTATATCAGTGATATAGCCATTGGAATCAGTGGGAATTAAACTTCTTTCAGTTTTGCGGTGAAGTGTCGTAATACTTTCGGTTCGTAGGTAAAGGTTAAGCCTTTAATATTTGGCGCATTCTCCTTCACGTGTTCAAAGGCTTCAATAATGAAGTCCATATGCGTTTGGGTGTAGGTGGCGCGTGGAATGGTTAAGCGCAGCAGCTCTGCCGGGCAAGGGAGCTGTTTGCCGGTTTTCGGGTCACGTCCCAGCAGGAAGGAGCCAATCTCAACGGCGCGAATGCCGGCGACTTTATACAGCTCACAGGCCAGCGCCTGCGCCGGGAACTGTTCGGCTGGAATGTGTGGTAGCAGCTTACCGGCATCGACAAACGCCGCGTGGCCTCCTGCCTGCTGGCAGGTGACGCCGATGGCTTCCAGGCCGTCGACCAGATACTGAATCTGCTTGATACGGTAAGAGAGCCAGTCCTGATTCATCCCGTCGGTCAGGCCAACGGCCAGACGCTCCATTGCCCCACCTTCAAGACCGCCGTAGGTTGGGAACCCTTCCTGCACCACGCACAACGTGCGGCATTCGGTGTAGACATCAAAGAAGGCGTCGTCTTTGATGCACAGCAGGCCGCCCATCGGCACCATCGCATCCTTCTTCGCCGACATTGCCAGCATATCGGCGTATTTGTAGGTTTCGCGGGTGATCTCTTCAATGCTCCAGTCACGGTATCCCGGCTCGCGCTGCTGAATAAACCAGGCGTTTTCCGCGAAGCGCGCGGAGTCCATTACCACCGGAATGTCATATTTCTTCGCAATGGCGTACATCGCTTTCAGGTTTGCCAGCGATACCGGTTGGCCGCCCGCCGAGTTACAGGTGATGGTAGCAACAATATAAGGAACGTTATTAGGGCCGACCTCCTCAATGCCGTTTTCCAGCCCCTGTAGATCAAAATCGCCTTTAAAATCATTACGCGCGGAGGTATCAAATGCCTCTTTAATATAGACGTTGCGCACGGTGCAGCCGTTAATCTGGCTGTGTCCCTGGGTGGTATCAAAGAAATAGTTGGAGAAGGCGACCATTTTGCTGCGGTCCAGCCCTTTTTCCTGCTCGCGCTTTTTAATTAATACCGGGATATAGATTTGCTCGGCGCCGCGTCCCTGGTGGGTTGGAATCGTGTACTGGTAGCCGAAAATCTCTTTAACGGCGTTGCACAGCGCGTAGTAGCTGCGGCTGCCGCTATAGGCTTCATCGCCGCGCAGCATGGCGGCCTGCATATTTTGCGTTACCGCGCCGGTGCCGCTGTCGGTCAGCAGGTCGATAAAGACGTCTTCGCTATCGAGCAGGAATGGGTTCATGCCCGAGGCGATAATTGCATTTTCACGGTGTTCCCGGGTGGTACGTTTTACCGGCTCAATAACGCGAATACGGAAGGGTTCTGGCAGATGTTTAAAGTTATTCATGGCGTAATCCTTAATCCTTTTTTAGACACACTCGTCCCGCAGGTTATTCATTTATGATGAAAACCATTTTCTGGGCGCAATACGAATACCTTAACCGGATAACGTTATATAGCGGCAAGTCCCGCTTTCGGCATATTAATAATGCGTGCGGTACATCGCTGCGATTAAACAGTTATCTTGAGATAGGTATGTGATATCAGAAACAGAATTCAGGCTTCTGTTTGCAATGATATGGACGTGAAGTCGAGTGAGGGGCTAAGGACGGTGATTGACAATAACGTTGTCAATATTAAACCATTTTGCGGTGTTATACGTTCTATTGTGGAAGTTCATAATGTATGCTCTCCATTAGACACGGATATACATTATTGGATTTAACTTATTTGTCTATTGGCGATTTATTCAATTGTGAATTTGGTCACGAATGCGTATATCTCATTATCAATAGTGGGTGTTTAGCCTGCACTTAATAAATAAAGCAATAATGACCCTCGTGAGCAATAAAGCGGGCGTGAAACCACGCCCGCTTTATTAAGGTGTCAGATAAATTTGCGGTACCGCCGCTTCCGGGTGCTGATGCATCGCAATTTCCGCGCCGTACCAACGGTGAATCACCGATTGCTGAATCACCTCCTGCGGCGTGCCCTGCGCGACCAGCTTTCCCTGATGTAGCAGCAGTATCGAGTCGGCCCACAGCGCGGCGAGGTTGAGGTCGTGCAGCACGATGCAGACGTGCAGCTTACCGCGCCGGGTCAGCTTTTTCAGCAGCCGCAGTAGATGCTGCTGATAGTAAAGATCCAGCGCCGAAGTGGGCTCATCCAGAAACAGCCATCCCTGTGGGCCATCTTCACCCCACAGCTGCGCCAGGCTCCGCGCTAGCTGCACGCGCTGTTGTTCACCGCCGGAAAGCGCCGGGTAGAGGCGGCCTGCCAGGTGCGTACAGCCGGTTTCGGCCATCACTCGCGCAATCAGCGCTGGATCAACCTCTGTTCCCCACGGCGCGCGCCCCATCGCAATCACCGTTTCAACCGGCCAGTTGGCGTTGAGTTGCGTACGTTGCAGCATCACCGCGCGGCGGCGGGAGAGGGCGGAGGCGGACCACGCGCTGAGCGCTTTACCTTCGATATGTTGCTCGCCGCTGTCGGCGGTTAAAAAACCGGTCAACAGCCGCAGCAGGGTCGATTTCCCTGCGCCGTTAGGGCCAATCAGCGCCGTGACTTCACCGGGCTGTAGCGCCAGCGAGACGTTATCAATTACCCGGCGTTTTCCAAGCCTCAGCGATAGCGAACGTGCAATATACTGGTTATCCACGCATCCCCCTCTCCTGACGGAAAATAAGCCACAGGAACCACGGCGCGCCGAGCAGGCTGGTCAGCAGGCCAACCGGCATTTCGGCGGGCGCGGCGATGGTGCGGGCGAGGGTGTCGGCAATCAGCAGTAAAATCGCGCCCGCCAGCAGAGAACCGGGGATCAGCCCCCGGTGATCCGGCCCCAACCACATCCGCATCAGGTGCGGCACCACTAACCCGATAAAACCAATGACGCCGCTGATGGCTACAGAAGCGGCCACCAGCACCGCGCTGCACAACAGCAACAGCCGTTGCAGCACCCGCACGTTAACGCCGAGGTAGTGCGCCTCTTCATCACCCAACTGAAGCAGATTCAGACGTGCTGCCGTCCACCAGACCACCAGCGACGCAGGGATAATCAACGTGGCGGCGACCAGCAGCGTTGGCCACTCGGCCTGCCCCAGGCTGCCCATTCCCCAGAGCGACATCTGGCGAAGCTGCGTGTCGTTGCTAATCCACGACAGCATCCCCACCAGCGCGCCGCACAGGGCGTTAATCGCAATCCCGACCAGCAGTAGGCGAGAGAGCGAACCGTCTCCCGCTTTGCTGAGGACAAAAATCACCGCCATCACCGCCAGGCTGCCGATAAACGCCGCCAGCATCGGCGCGTACAGCGCCACCAGTACCGGCACCGAAATCGGCAGCACCACCCAGAATGACACCGCCAGCGCCGCGCCGCTGCTGATCCCGAGTAGCCCCGGGTCCGCCAGCGGGTTACGAAACAGCCCCTGCATCACGCAGCCGGAGAGCGCCAGCGCGCTGCCGACCAGCAGCGCTAGCAGGACGCGGGGAAGGCGGATGGTGAGCCAGATATGGCGCAGCACCTCATCGCCCGACGGCCAGATACTCGCCAGCGGCAGGCGCATGGCGCCGAGCGTGGTGGCAAACAGCGTCAGGGCAACGAGCAGCAGCACCATCAGCCACAGTTGGCGTGAGGCGGTGACGTTCATCAGTGCAGCTGCTCCGCTTTCTGACGCAGCTGTTGCAACGCCAGCGGCGTGCGCGGGCCGAAGCCCAGCAGCGCCATATCGTCAATCACCAGCACCTGCTTATTGCGCCCGGCAGGCGTTTGCGCCAGCCCCGGTAGCTTCCACAGTGCAGCTTCGCCGCCCATGCCCTTCAGGCCATCAGCGGAGATCACCACCAGATCCGGCAGGCTGGCGATGACCCCTTCCTGCGACATCGTGCGGTAGTGGTCAAAACCCTGCATGGCGTTCTGTAAGCCTGCCAGCTTGATAGCACCGTCTGCCGCCGTTTGCTGACCGGCAACCAGCGCGCCGGAACCGCCGTGGCTGAGGATAAACAGCACGCGCTTGTTCAGCGGCTGTGCCGGGATTTTTGCCATATCCTCATGCAACGTTTTACGCAGCGCATCGCCCTGCGCTTGCTTGCCCAGCGCGTCGGCAATGACCTGCACTTTACCGTCCATCGCCGCAGCATCGTAGCCGCCCGGCACGTTCACCACCTTCACCTTGCTGCCTTCCACCTTTTGCAGCACCAGCGACGGCTGCGCCTGGCTGCTGGCAAGAACCAGCGTCGGTCGCAACGAGAGGATGCCTTCGGTGCTCAACTGGCGAAGGTAGCCGACGTCCGGCAGTGACTGGGTTGCCGCAGGCCAGGTGCTGGTGCTATCGCGCGCCACCAGCTGAGACTGCGCGTCCAGCGCGTAGACGATTTCGGTGACGTCGCCGCCCAGGGTGATAATGCGTTCGGCGGCGCTGGAGAACAGCGGCAGCGCGGCTAACAGTATCAGCAGGCGTTTCATACAGTCTGGCCTTCCGCCGTCAGGCTATCGACCTGGTTGCGCCACTGCGTTTGCTCCGGGTGACCTTCGCTGCGCTGACCGTACAGCTGCGCAATCTGGGTGCCGTCTTTGGCAAACAGCTCCACGCTGGTGACGTGGCCGTCCACGGTCGGTTTGCGCGTGACCCACACTTCGTCGATGGTTTCTTCGCGCAGGTGCAGGGTGAAGGTGCTGTTGAAGATGTTGATCCAGCCGCGCATTGGCGTCAGCTTCTCCAGCGTGCCGGTGAAGATTTGCACGCAGCCGCGGTTGCCGACGAAAATCATAAATTCGTTGCCGTCCTGTTGGATGGTTTCCAACAGGCGAGGCAGGGCCTCGGTGTCGATACGGCAGGCCAGATCATCGCTCACCAGACGGAAAGCCTGCTGGCGTGAGAGGTTGTATTTGCGCAGCAGCACGAAGAATTGATGCACGTCGGTCATCGCGCGCCACTCTTTTTCCAGCGCCGCGCCGTCTGCCGTCTCGGCGTAGCGAGCATTTTCTACCGGGCGAAGGGCCAGCGGCGTTGGGTTTGATTGCGTCTGTTCAGCAATCAGCGCCTGCCAGGCCGCGCTGTCCGTGGCGTCGGTGGTATAAACCTTCAGCACCGCGTCGCCGTGAGGGTCAAAGAACTGAATACTTTCGCGACCCTGATCGTTTACGTGGAACGCGCTCGCCCATTGGCTCAGGAACAGACGCAGATCCAGCGCACGCGGGTTCAGCACCAGGCCTGCATGGCCATCGAGGTGCTGATGGGTAAAGGCACCAATCTGCTCGTGTACCGCATATTCGTTACGGCAGATGCATTTGGTTTCGCCCACGCTTTCAAGCGCGGCAAGGATCGCGCGGGCATTATCCTGCAGGCGAACGGCATCGTGGCCGACGCGCGCTTCGGTGAGTTCCGCTTCGCTGATACCCATCACGGCAGCGATGTCGCGGGCGTATTTGGCCGTGCCGCTGGCTTTAACATCCTGATAGCGCTGCCACAGTTCGGTTGTTGCGTTTTGCATAGCTCTCTTCCTTATAATTACCCCGGCCAGTGGCCGGGGGCAGGTTTCGTTGATGTTGTTATCAGAAATCGACGTTAACGCCCAGCTGCCAGGTACGGCCCGGCATGACCGCCAGTGATTTATCATTGGCGTCCTGGTTGGTGGACGTTTCAATGTTGCGGCTGCTCAGGTAGTCCCAGTATTTACGGTCGGTCAGGTTATACACGCCGCCGTTGATACGGACGTTCTTCGCCACGCGCCAGTAGGCCGTCCAGTCGAGCATGCCGTAGCCAGGCACGCGCATGTATTCGCTGGTGGAATCCGTCAGCGCGCTGCCGGTGTTGGTGTAGCTTTCGCGGTTGGTAGCGGTAGCGCGCTTGCCTTTCACGAAGGTGGCGGTCAGTGCAGTACCGTAGACTTTGGACGGGTCATCCCACGCCACGCCGACGATGGCTTTCATTGGCGCAACGCTATCGAGGTCGACATATTTGTCGCCGTTGTAGCTGGATTTCGACTGCCCTTCACTGTAGCCGTAAGCCAGGGTGGCACTCAGGCCATCAACTTGTTCAAACCAGGTACCGAAGTTGAACTTCGCGCTGATCTCACCGCCGTAGATATAGGCTTTATCGCGGTTTTCCGCCTGATAAATGGTGTAGATGTTCGACGGTACGTTGGTGAACTGGCCCGGGTTGTTCGCGCGGGTGTAACGGGTGTAAGCGATAAAGTTTTTATAGCTGTTGTAGAACAGTGCGGTACGCATGGTGATCCCTTCGGTCACCTCGCCCTTCATGCCCCACTCGAAGTTGTCGCTGGTCTCGGTTTTCAGATCGGTATTGCCGATCAGCGCATACTGACCGCGACCCGCGTAGCTGGAGCCGAGATTCCATGAGCCGTACAGCTGGCTGGTGTTCGGGAACTCCGCGCCGCGTTTGTACTGCAGATAGGTCATCATGCGCGGCGTGATGTCGTACTGGAAGGTCAGCGACGGCAGCGCCTGGGTATCGGAGTTTTTGCCATACAGATTAGAAACCGACGACTCCGTCAGCACCGTGCTGTTGGTGGTCAAGCTGGTGAGGTTCTCCGGCTTGGTGGACTGATGCACCACGCGGACGCCCGGGATCACCGCAGCGTTGTGGCCATCAAGATCGAAGTTGATCTGATCCTGCAGGAAGCCGGCGATGGTGTACTCACGACTGTCTGCTTCCGGCTGCATGATCTCGCTGAAGACGCTCGGGATCGGCGACTGGCTGAACGGACGCTGGGTTTTGGTAGTGCTGGCGTTGAAGCCGGCGCTCAGGTCGTGGCGGCCAAGCGTTTTCGCCAATGCCGTCTGCATACCCCAGGTATCGGTATCGTAGTTCGAGTAGACCGTTTCCATGGTGCTGGTGAAGCTGTCCGGCATGTAGGTCTGGTCGTGCGCTTCAGTGTGCTGGTAGTACACCTTGGTGGACATGCTGTCGATGAAGTCGTTCATCGGCGTCCAGTCATCTTTCAGGCTCAGCCCCCAGCGACGGGTCTGGCTGGTCTGCTGCGCGTTACCAATGGTCTTACTGCCGCTGTCGTTCCAGACGTCGTAATGGGTATGGTTAGTTTTATGGTAGTAATCGAGGGTGCTGGTCAGTTTATGCTGATCGTTTGGTTGCCAGATCCCCGAGGTCATAAACGCATCGGAGTGCCAGTTTGCCGGGAAGGCGTCGACGCTTGAGCTATTGGTGGTGGTCTCCTGACCATCACGACGGCTGTAGACGAAAATCCCGCGCAGGGTTTCATCCCCACCTGCCGCCGTCAGGCCGTTGTGCCAGCTACGGTCAGCAGAGTCGTAACCGCTGCGGTAGCTAAAGGCGCTGGTTTTGCCCGGGTGCAGATAGTCGTCCGCCGATTTCGGCTGGAAGGAGACGTTGCCGCCGATAGAAGAGTTGGCGGTTTCGGTGTCGGTAGCACCGGACTGAATATCGACGCTACCGTACATGTACGGGTCAATGTAGTCGCGGCCAATACCGAAGGTGTTCTGGCCCGCGCGGCTAACGTAGCTACGGCCGGTGGCATTTGGCTGGGCGATGCCGTCCACGTCGATACCGACGCGGTTACTCTCGAGCCCGCGAATGTTGTAGCCGGTGTAGCCGCCGCGGTCGAAGCCGCTTTTGCCGTTGCCGGAGCCGCCGCTGGAGCCGGTCGCGCCAATCAGAGGTTCATAACGCATGATGGAGCCAAAGTCGTTGGCCCCTTTGTCCTGCAGTTCCTGCGCGCTAATGGCGTGCTGATTGCCCGACTTCAGTACCGGCGCGGGCGCCGTGACGGTCATCTGCTCGGCGCTGTCTACCGCCGCGGTTTTATCCTGTGTGTCAGCCGCAACGGCGGAAGTCTGATAAATCGCTGCAAGCAAAGAGGTTACCAGTAGGCTTTTCTTGCACCACGCCTCTGATTGAATGGATTTGTACATAGTTGCCATGCCTTTCATCGTTATTAGTATTGGCTCACTCGCTACTTCCAGAAGTCGGCTTTTCCATAAGCGCTTCGAACGACTCCGTTTAATGTGATGCGAATAGTAATGATAGGAATTATCATTTGCAATAAAGTTTGCAAATAAATCTCTATGCATGCAACAATTTGATTACAATTAGTCCTTTAATTCATCGCGAGAATGTTATGACGCAGAAAGCCGCCATTACGGTCACCTACTGTTCCCAGTGCAACTGGATGCTGCGCGCCAGCTGGATGGCGCAGGAGCTGTTGCACACCTTCAGCACCGATATTGCCTCGGTGATGCTGGTGCCCGGCACCGGTGGGGTTTTTACCATTACCGTGGGTGAGGCGCTTATCTGGGATCGCAAGCACGACGAGGGCTTCCCGGATGCCGCCGAGCTGAAACGCCGGGTGCGCGACGTCTGCTTCCCGGAAAAACCGCTCGGGCACGTAGACAAACACGAGGCATAAAGCGGCTGCGAAAGCCTCATTAAATGTGTATTATTAATGCATCTTTATTGGTGAGGAACAGGCTATGGCAGGCAAACGCATCGACCGTGAAAAACGGACCATTCGCAGCATGATTGCGCTCTATCAGCAACGCTGCCCACAGGCGCAGGACGATGCAGAGCACTACCAGGCGCTGAATGCCTATGCCGATAAACGACTGGATAAGTGTGTGTTTGGCGAGGAAAAACCGGCCTGCAAGCAGTGCCCGGTGCACTGCTATCAGCCCGCCAAACGCGAAGAGATGAAGCAGATTATGCGCTGGGCTGGCCCGCGTATGCTGTGGCGTCACCCGATTCTGACCATCCGCCATCTGATTGACGACCGGCGTCCGGTTCCGGAGCTGCCGGAAAAATATCGCCCGAAAAAATAGCTACATCGTGCGGCAGTGACGGCGGTACTCCGACGGCGAACGCGCCGTGTGCTTGCGGAAAATTCGGCAGAAGTAGTTACTGTCTTCAAAGCCGCAGTGATGGGCTATCTCTTTGATTTTCATCTCGTACCCACGCAGTAATTTCTTTGCCAGCTCAAGCCGCACGGCGGTCAGATACTCATTGAATCCCACCGAGCCGGACTTCTGAAAAAGGTGCGACAGGTAGTTCGGCGTAATGTGGAACTTCTTTGCCACCGTCTCCCGGCTGAGCGCCTCGGCGGCGTGCTCGTCGATATACTCCTGAACGGCGAGAAACAGCTCTTTGCTCTTGCTCACCGTATCTGCCAGATGGGTAAGCTGATCGATACAGTGGCTCAGCAGTCCGCTCAGCACGATCTGCGCCGTGGGCATCACCGGGCGAATAGCCAGCTCGTTCATTGCCAGCAGCAGATAGGATCCCACTCGCGGACCCAGCCGCGCCACGTGCTGCTTACGAATCTCCACGAATTTTTTGCCGTCATACTGCTGCAGGCTGAAGCCGAGTTTCTGTTTGCTGAACAGAATGCTCAATGTGGTAGCCGGGCCTTGCCACTGCGGGGCGTTCCAGCGGCCACCGGGCAGATAGAGCGCCTGCAGCGGACCCAGCGGCGCGCTCAGACAACCGTCGGCAAGCTCGCCTTCCAGCACGATCTCCAGACGGGGAAATGACACACTCATCGCCAGCTCCGGCGCGGGCTGCGAGGTTTGCGGAAACCGTACGACAAGGTCACTTTGCCGGGCAAGCAGCTGCTCCAGCACGGGGACGAGGGATTGCTCTGACATGCTCATGTCCTGGTTATTATTCTGGATTTTGAATCTCATCACACTTTATTTTGCTGCACACAAAAATCCAGTGTTGTGTAGCTATCTCATACAGAATGCCAGCCGCTCGTGCAGTAACTTTTCATACATGTTGTGAAATGGTTAACAAAAGAGAGGGCGGTATGGACAAGCAAGCGGCATTCTGGCTGGAGGCGCTGGGCGCGAGTGGCGAACTGTCAGCGACAATGAAACATGAACTGGATACTCAGGGCTACACCATCGTCCACGGCGTGGCGGATGCCGACTGGCTGGCGGCAATGCGCGAGCGTATTGATTATCTGGTAGAGAAAGAAGGGGAGAACCTGGCGGTGGAGCACCACCAGGAAGAGACGGCGACGCGCGTGGCGAACCTCGTCAACAAGGGCGTGGTGTGGGAGAAGGTGTGGTCGCATCCGCTGATTCTGTCTGCGTGCCGCTATATCTTTGAGGGCGAGTTTAAAATCTCCAGCCTCAACGCCCGCGAGGCGCTATACAACGGCGGCCATCAGCCGTTACATGCCGACTGGAAAAAGCCGCGCCCGGATTTCCCGAAGGTACACCTGGTTAACACCATCTGGGCGATTGACGATCTTTACGCGGCTAACGGCGCGCCGCGGATTATTCCGGCAACCCATCTGCGCCCGGAACTGCCGGAAGAGGTGCTAGAGGATGTGGGGTTGCCGCACCCGGATGAGGTGATTTTTGAGGCGCCGGCAGGCAGCGTGATGATTTACAACGCCCACGCCTGGCACGGCGGCACCACTAACCGCGAAGGTTCACGCCGCCGGGTATTGCACGGGCTGTATATCGACCGGGCGGATACCGCGCAGCAGGATCAGCGCCGCTGGTTAACGCCGGAAACGGCGAGCCGGTTGACCCCGGCGCAGAAGTGGCTGTTGGATGTGGAATAAAAGTTTAACGTATCAGCACGGACAGCCCCCTCTCCCTTTCTAAGGGAGAGGGGTGGGGTGAGGGTTTATCACCGCGCTGGCCTGTTTCCCCTCACCCTAACCCTCTCCCCAAAGGGGCGAGGGGACTGTTCGATGCGGTCTGGAATCGTTAACCCCCCATCACCACCCGGTACCCCGCCCGCTCCACCATCGCCTGAATCGGCGCAATCTCCTCGGGCTCTGGCGCTTTTATCCCCGCCATTGCCCATTCCCGCTCCAGCAGGGAATACTTCGGCTCACCGTACTGATGGAACGGTAGCAAATGCACTTCCTCAACCGGTAGCGGCGCCAGAAACGCCAGAATCCGCGCGACGTTCTCGGGGTTGAGGGTGTAACCGGGGATCAGCGGCAGCCGTGGAATCACCTTGATGCCCTCCGCCACCAGCAGGCGAAAGTTCTCAAGCACTCGCGGCTGGTTCATGCCGAGGACCTGACGCGCCTGCGTGCAGTCCATGATTTTCAGATCAAACAGCACCTCATCGCACGCCTGCGCCAGCGGTAGCAGGCGTCGGGGGGAAGTATCGCCCGCGGTTTCAATAGCGGTACGAATGTCCCACTGCTTAAGACGCTGCAAAAAGCGGGTGGCGAATTCGGCCTGCATCAGCACTTCGCCACCGGAGAGCGTCACGCCACCACCCGACGCACGGAAAAATACCTCGTCTTTGAGCACTTCACGTTCGAGCGACGCCAGCGTCACGTCACGGCCGATATTCTCCCACGCCCCGGACGGACACTCCTCGGCATCCTGCAAACAGGTGGCGCAGTGCAGGCACTTGCTCTCCCGGCGGACGGTCTCGATTTTTGGCGACATCGACTCCGGGTTGGCGCACCACGGGCAGGTATGCGGGCAGCCTTTAAAGAACACCACCGTGCGGATGCCCTGCCCGTCGTTAAGCGAATAGCGCTGGATATTGAAAATGCGCGCCGTGTCGGCGCGCGTCTCAATCACCTCACAGCTGATGCGCGGTGCGGCGGATAATGTCATCCTGAATCTCCTTCGACAGCTCGACAAAGAAGGCGCTGTAGCCCGCTACGCGCACCACCAGCCCGGCAAAATCCTGCGGCCGCTGCTGGGCTTCACGTAGGGTTTCGGCGTTCACCACGTTGAACTGAATATGCTGGAGCTTGAGCTTGGTAAAGGCGTGCAGGAAATCGGCCAGCTTGTTGAGGCCGCTTTCTCCCTCCAGCGTCGCCGGGGTGAACTTGACGTTCAGCAGCGTGCCGTTGGAGAGCAGGTAGTTATCGAGCTTGCTCACCGATTTCAGCACCGCCGTTGGCCCCTGACCGTCCTGGCCGACCATCGGCGACAGCCCACCGTCCGCCAGCTGTTCACCGGCAAAACGTCCGTCCGGCGTCGCGCCCACCACCGACCCCAGTGGCACGTGGGCGGAGACGGTATAGGAGCCCGGCGTAAACTGGCCGCCGCGCGGGTTACGGTATTTTTCCACTTCTTTGCAGTAAAAACGCAGCAGATCGGCACTGATGTTATCAACATCGTCAATGTCGTTACCGTATTTCTCAAAGCGGTTAATCAGCCGCGCGCGAACCTTTTCGCCCTCCGGGGTGGCGAAGTTGGCCTTCAGCACCGCCAGCAGTTCGTCGAAGCTCATGCGCTGCTGGTCGAATACCATTCCTTTCAGCGCATGCAGCGAATCGCTCAGGTTGGCGATACCGATACCCTGTACCCCGGAGAAGTTGTAGCGTGCGCCGCCGTTGGTAATGTCTTTGCCGTTGGCGATACAGTCTTCAACAAACGAGGAGAGCAGCGGCACCGGCGCCCAGTCGCGATGGCCGATATCACAGATATTGCTGCCTTCCACCATCAGCTTAATGTAGTGGCGAATCTTGTCGCGGATGCTCGCCAGCAGGCCGTCGTAGGTGAGTTGCGCATTGCCTTCGTGCTCAAGCATGACGATTTCCATCACCTTCAGCAGGTTAAACATGGCGATATCGTGCAGCCCGTAGGTGCGTCCTGGAATCGACAGTTCGACGCAGCCGACCACCGCATAATCGCGCGCATCTTCCAGCGACACGCCGCGGTTGAGAAACGCTGGCACCACCACTTCATCGTTGAAGATCTGCGGAATCCCGGTGCCAAGGCGCACGGTTTCGGCGGTTTTGCGCAGGAACGGGCGGTCAATCAGTTCGTTGACCCGCACGCCGAGGTTTGGCTGCGGCAGACGCACGTTCTGATAGGCATCCAGACAGGTAAAGGAGAGGATGTTTACCGCGCTGCGGCCGTTCTCGGTCAGGCCGCCGAGCAGGGCGGTGTAGCCGGTCGGGAAGCCCGCGAAGTAGCGGGCGCTGCTGGTGGAGCGCAGTAGCACGATATCGTTGCACTTCACCCACAAGGACTCGAGTAATTCCTGCATAAACGCCGGGTCTTCACCGTGGTTCAGCGACGCCTGCCAGAACGGCAGCATGTACTGGTCAAAGCGGCCGAGCGAAATGGAACTGGCGTTCGACTCATACTGCAAAATGATGTTCATGTACCAGAACAGCTGGCTGGCCTGCCAGAAGTTTTCCGGCTTCTGCGCGGCGTTATGGCGCGAGATGCTAGCGATGGTTTCCAGCTCCTGGCGACGCTGCGGGTCATTGCAGCCGCTTGCCATCTCGTCGGCCAGCGCGGCGTAGCGCAGGATGTGGCGCTGGGAGGCTTCCAGCAGAATCAGCACCGCCTGATAAAAGACGTTATCCGGCTGCTCGCGCAGATGGGCATGCATCTCTGTGACCAGCGCATCCAGGCCGTTATTCAGCAGGCGTGGGTAGTCGATGATGATATGGCCCTGGCCTTTGTCGGTCTGGTTGACGCTGAAAATTTGCGTACTGACGGCGGCTTTTACTTCGTCGGTCATCTGGGCGTTGATGAAGTCCTTCATCGAGCGCGTTTCCCAGTACGGGAACAGTTCGTCGCGGTACAGACGTTTGTCGTCGTCGCTGATATTGAAGCGGTCCTGCGGACGGGTCGGGAACTGGTCCAGTTCTTTTAACAGCCAGTACGGGTCCATCTCCGGCGACATAATCCCGGCGCGCGGTTTGATGGTGCGGTTGCCGGCAATCAGCTCGTCGTCGCGAATGCTGATGGCGACGTTATCGAGAATATGGGCGGTGGCTTTAGCGCGGCGAATGAGCACCGGCTCGCCGTCGGTCTGACGATGGCTTTCGGTGTAGAGGACGGCGCGTTCAAGAGAGATTTCGCGCGGGTTGGCGAAGAGGGCGTCTTTCAGGCGCTGAATACGATTAGTCATTTTGCGGGCTCCTCGGAGGATTAACCTGACGTTTGTTATGGGATCTACGTTAGGCAAATGCGGGGCGGGGAGACAGAAGAGAATGAGGTGATTTACTGGATTATTGTGATCAAAAGGGAAAAATGAGATCTCAATTTTGTCTGGGTGCAATTCCCGGCGTCGCGTTGCTCGGCCGAGCAACGGGCCAACAGAGCGGATTTCGGCTGCGGGTTTTCGTCCACCTCC
>NZ_JAPKIC010000009.1:75607-116199 GCF_036759945.1 Kluyvera sp. CHPC 1.251
ATTATTGTGAACAAAAGGAAAAAATGAGACCCCATTTTTGTCTGGCTGCAATCCCGGGCGTCGCGTTGCCCGGCCGAGCAACGCGACGCCGGGTAAAACTTATGCGCGGGTGGCGATCAGAATCGCGGACGCTTTGATAAGCGCAATCGCGCGGCTGCCTTTCGCCAGCTTCATCTCGCTCTGGCTTTCGTTGGTAACCACGGCGACAATCTCAAAGCCGGCGTCGGTTTTGATATGTACGGTGGCGTTCACCGCGCCTTCGGTAACCTGAGTGACTTCACCGGCAAACTGGTTGCGGGCGGAGAACTTCAGACCGCAGTCTTCGGTTGCCAGCGTGACCCATGGGGCTTTAATCAGGGCAATGGCTTCCTTCCCATTGACCAGGCCCAGCGCTTCTTTACTGCTGTGGGTGACAATCGCCACCAGCTTTGCGCCGCCCGGCAGGGTCAGTTCGATTTCGTCGTTGACCGCGCCGGTGGAGACTGCGCTGATGGTGCCTGTTAATTGGTTACGTGCTGAAACTGCCATACGATACTGCCTCCATTCACTCGTTATTGAATCAGAGGTCAGTATAGCCACAGTTTTTACATTAACGTATCTTTATCAATACCCAGGCGTTTCATTCTTGAGAGCAATGTCGTGCGCTTAAGCCCCAGACGCTGCGCCGCACCTTTCGCCCCGGCCACTACGCCGTTGGTCTCTTTCAACACCCGAACAATCAGCTGATATTCGTCCTCTCCCTCTTTCGGTGCTTCCGCCATCGGTAGTGGCATCGGCTCCGGTGGCTCTTCGTGGGCAAAGGTCAGCTCCGGCAGAGAAAGTTGCAGCACGCTGCCGCGGGTCAGCAGCACCGCACGCTCAATCACGTTTTCCAGCTCGCGCACGTTACCCGGCCATTCCATCTGGCTCAGGGTACGCAACGTTTCCGCCGGAATGCTGTCGATGTTGCGCCCCAGACGGCGGGCGATTTTAAAGGTGAAGGCTTTGACCAGCAGCGGAATATCTTCCGGGCGCTCGCGCAGTGGCGGCAGATGGATCGGGAAGACGTTCAGGCGATAGTAAAGATCGCTACGGAATTCGCGATCCAGCACCATCTGTTTGAGATCGCGGTTGGTAGCGGCGATCAGGCGTACGTCAGTCTGGATCAGCTTATTGCTGCCGAGGCGTTCGAACTCCTGCTCCTGCAACACGCGCAGCAGTTTCGGCTGCAGCTCCAACGGCATATCACCCACTTCATCGAGGAACATGGAGCTTTTATCCGCCAGCTCAAAGCGGCCAATGCGCTGGGCGCTGGCACCGGTAAACGCGCCGCGCTCGTGGCCGAAGAGATCGCTTTCCAGCAGGCCAGCCGGCATTGCCGCGCAGTTCATCTTCACCATACGGCGGCTGTTACGGCCGCTTAGATTGTGGATGGCGCGAGCAATCAGCTCTTTACCGGTGCCGGTTTCGCCGAGGATCAGCACGGTGCTGTCGCTTGGCGCCACCATCTCAACCTGTTTGAGCACGTTGAACATCGCTTCGCTGCGGCCGATTATCTCGCCAAACTCGCCGTCAACGTTGTTGAGCTGCTCGGTCAGCGCGAGGTTCTCGTCCACCAGACGCTCTTTCAGACGGTGTATTTCCTGATAGGCGAGGGCGTTATCGACGGCAATAGAGACGCGTTCGGCAATCTGCTTGAGCAGCTTGAGGTTGGCGGCGCAGAATACTTTTTCATCGCACTGGGCAAGTTTCAGCACGCCGAGCATTTTGTCGCCGGACATCAGCGGCAGCAGGCACAGCGTCTGAATTTTATCGTCCCACATTTCAAACAGCTGGCGTTCGTACGGGGCCAGTTTGTCCTGTTCGTGGAGATTGAGCTTGAGCATCTCCTGGCTCTTAAACACGCGTTCGGTCAGCGTGCCGGATTCGTTCACTTCGCTCTGATCGTGTACCGGATCGTTGACGTCAATATAGTGCGTCGAGTAGATGTTCAGCTTGCCTTTGCGGTTGCCGCGCAGCACCACGCTGATGGCGTCGATATTGAAGTAGTAGTGGATCTCTTTGGCCACCGCGCCGACCAGATCGTCCATGTCGAGGCGCGACAGCACGGCGTTGGTAATCGCCACCAGAATACGGAAATTATCGCGCTCGCGGCACAGCAGATCGTAATCGACGTTGTTGGTCACCCGGCTTTGGATCTGCTCGGTGACGACGGCAACAATCTGGGTAAAGGTATGCAGGCGCTGGTACTCTTTTTCGCTCCACGGCTGGTCGTTCTGGCGGATAAACTCGCAGCCGCCGAAGATGCGTCCTTCCGCCGCCAGCGGTAGCAGACAGTAGTGCCCGAACGGCGAGTAGAGCCCGCTGTGGGCCAGCTGCGGCCAGGCTTCATGGAACTCGCTGTAGCTGCAGTGCAGGGCGTCGGGGCGAGACAGCAGTCGTCTGACCGGGCCGTTTGCCAGCGTGCTATCGTCTTCATAGGCAATGGGTTTACCCGCTTCATGCGTGGCGTGGTAGCCCGCGCGGTGGTTTCCCGGCTGCAGCAGGATGATCGCCGCGCTGTCCGCTAGCGCAGATTGTTTTGCCAGCTGCGCCAGCGTTTCGCTGAGTGCGGCCAGATCGGGTTGTTGGAGAAGAGTCCGGGTGATATCAAACAGCCCTTGCTGGCCGAGATCGCCCATCGGTGTATACGACATGTAGCTTGCCCATAAATGCACCGCAGTGGGTGCGATCGCCAAAAGCCTATCCCGTCATCATACTGACGGGGATAAGCTCTAATAATAATAATAAATTTCAGACCTTGAGCGGCCTGTTAACAGATTCGTGGCAGCGGTTCGGCGTGAGGAAGATCCAGCGTGCGTTTCACGCCGTACAGCCCGGCTACGCGAACCCCGCGGCGTTCCGTGACTTCGCCAATGATAGCGGCATCACGCCCCAGCGGATGGGCGCGCAGTGCGGCGAGCACTTCATCGGCTGCCTCGCGGGTCACGCCGATCACCAGTTTACCTTCATTTGCGAAGTTAAGCGCGTCAAGCCCTAATAATTCGCACACGCCGCGCACCGCGTCTTTCAGCGGAATATGTTGTTCATGAATTTCAACGCCGTGGCCGCTGGTGGCGGCAAACTCATGGGCCACCGCGTTTACGCCGCCGCGAGTAGCATCACGCAGCGCTTTCACGCCAGCAATCGGGCGCAGGCTCTGGATAAGCGGAGTCAGCACCGCACAGTCGCTTTGCAGTTCGCCGTCAAGGCCAAGCTGTTCGCGCAGGTTGAGGATGGTCGCGCCGTGGTCGCCGAGCGTGCCGCTGACAATCAGCAGATCCCCCGGGGTGAGCGTTGCCGCGCCCCAGTGAATATCGGATGGGATAGCGCCCATTCCAGCGGTATTGATAAACAGCTTATCCGCTGCGCCACGACCCACGACCTTGGTGTCGCCGGTCACAATGGCGATATCCGCTGCTTTGGCCGTCTCCGCCATGCTGTTGACCACCGCCTCCAGCGTCTCCATCGGCAGCCCTTCTTCAATAATAAAGCCGCAGGAGAGGTAGCGTGGCACCGCGCCGCTCACCGCCACATCGTTGGCGGTACCGCAAATTGCCAGCTTGCCGATATTGCCGCCGGGGAAGAACAGCGGGTCAATGACGTAGCTGTCGGTGGAGAAGGCGAGGCGGTCGCCGTGGGCGGTCAGCGAGGCCAGTGACAGACGCGCCTGATCTTCCTGCTCTGCCAGCCAGGGATTAGCAAAGGCTTTCATAAACAGGCTGTCGATCAGCTGCTGCATCGCCAGACCGCCGCTCCCGTGCGCTAACTGAATACTTTTCATGCTTCTGCCTCCTGACTGCGATATTGATACCAGGCGGCGCAGGCGCCTTCCGACGACACCATCAGCGCGCCAAATGCGCTCTGCGGGTTGCAGGTGGCGCCAAACAGCGGGCACTGATGTGGTTTGCAACGGCCGGTGAGCACGTCGCCGCAGCGGGCGCGCGGATCGTCACAGACGCGCTGCGGCTGCGGTTTGAAATGCGCTTCCGCGTCGAACGCTTGATAGTCTGGCGTCAGTTGCACACCGGAGTCGTTGATTAACCCCAGGCCACGCCATTCGCTGTCGCCCTTGACCGCAAACACCTCGGCAATGGCGTTTTGCGCAAGCAGGTTGCCATCGTCCGGCACCACGCGACGGTACTGGTTTTCGACGCAAGGCGCGGCGGCAATTTTCTGCTCCACCAGCATGTTCACGCCCTGCAGCAGGTCAACCGGCTCAAAGCCCGCCACCACCAGCGGGCGCTGATAGTCGCTGGCGATAAAGCCGTAGGCGTGGGTGCCAATGACCATGCTGACGTGGCCAGGTGCCAGAAACGCATCGATACCGTTGTCCGGTTGGTCGAGCAGACTGCGCAGCGTTGGAATAAGCGTAATGTGCTGGCAGAAAAAGAAGAAGTTGCTGACCTTCTGCGCCTTCGCCTGTTGCAGCGTGATGGCGGTGGTCGGCATGGTGGTTTCAAACCCTAAGCCGAAGAACACCACTTTACGATCCGGGTTCTGCTGCGCCAGCTTTAAGGCGTCCATCGGCGAATAGACGATACGGATATCCGCACCGCGTGATTTCGCCTGCATCAGCGAGCCGTTTTTCCCCGGCACGCGCATGGCGTCGCCGAAGGTGCAGAAAATCACCTCTTTATGGCTGGCGATTTCAATACAGGTGTCGATGCGCCCCATTGGCAGTACGCACACCGGGCAGCCCGGCCCGTGGATAAATTCGATGTTCTCCGGCAGCAGCTGGTCGAGGCCGAATTTGAAAATTGCGTGCGTATGGCCGCCGCACACTTCCATGATGCGCAGTGGGCGTTCAGCGGTATAGGCCAGATGCTGCGCCCGGCTTTTCAGGTGGGCAATCAGCTGCATCACCTGCTCGGGCGCGCGGTACTCATCAACAAAACGCATTACCGTTCCTCGCCAAAAAGCAGCGCGCCAACGTCTGGCTCGACTTCAAACATATTTTCCAGCGCCGCGAGAGTATCGCGCGCCTCTTCTTCGTTGATGATGCTCATGGCAAAGCCCACGTGCACCAGCACCCACTGGCCGATGCGCGACTGACCGTTTTCGTCCACCGCGCCGACCAGCGTCAGGTCGACGTCGCGTTTAATCCCGCACACGTCCACCTTCGCCTGCACGCCATCAATGGCAGAAATTTGTCCCGGAATGCCTATGCACATCGCTGCGTCTCCAGCCAGTTCAGCCAGCTATCCATGCCTTCGCCGCTGGTGGCGGAGAGCAGGATGATATCAATATTAGGGTTCACTTCGCGCGCGCAGGCGAGGCACTTCTCAACGTCGAAGTTGAGGTACGGCAGCAGGTCAACTTTGTTGAGCAGCATGACCGACGCGGCGGCAAACATATGCGGGTACTTCAGGGGCTTGTCTTCACCTTCGGTGACCGACAGCACGGCGACTTTGTGGCGTTCGCCCAGATCAAAGCTCGCCGGGCAGACCAGGTTGCCGACGTTCTCAATAAACAGAATTCCGTTGCTCTCAAGCGGTAGACGCGGGGCGGCGTCGGCAATCATCTGCGCATCAAGGTGGCAGCCCTTACCGGTGTTGACCTGAATGGCCGGCGTGCCGGTGGCGCGGATACGCGCGGCGTCGTTCACCGTCTGCTGGTCGCCTTCGATAACGGCGCAGGAGACGCGGTCTTTCAGACGCATCAGGGTTTCGGTGAGCAGGGTGGTTTTACCGGAGCCAGGGCTGGAGACCAGATTCAGCACTAGCTGTTCGCGGGCGGCAAAGCGTGCGCGGTTACGGGCGGCAATCTGGTTGTTTTTATCCAGCACGTCGATTTCGACTTCCAGCATCCGGCGCTGGCTCATGCCCGGCGCGTGGGTGCCCGCTTCGCCGTGGCCATAGTGCAGGTCGCCGTTGTCCGCGGCCTGCGGTTCAAATTCTCGGGTTCTGACGCCGGTAATGGACATTGCCGGACGGCCTGCCGGGGCGAAAGGCGCGCTGCGGAACAGCGAGTGCGGGTTACGTTCATCGCCCTCTATATAGAGGTTGCCATCGGCACAACCACAGGTGGTACACATACTTTACTCCTGATCAATTTCAATTCGCTGAATCTGTAAACCGTCGTCGGCGACGATGCGCAGGTTGTCGCTATGGCACTGCGGACAACGGCGCACGTGAACTGACACGAGCTGAACATACTGCTGGCAGGATTCACACCAGCATTCCGCCTCCTGTTCCTCGACGTGCAGTGTACAGCCTTCAGCCAGCGTGCCGCGGCACACCAGATCAAAACAAAAGGTCATTGCGCTCGTCTCTACACAAGAAAAAGCGCCGACCTTCATCCAGACGCCGGTAACGCGCTTCGCACCGTTTTGTATCGCCTGTTGTTCGACAATTTCCAGCGCTCGCTGGCAGAGCGTGATTTCGTGCATAACGCCTCCTGGTACATCACTCGCAGGAGTAATGCAATAACGGTGCCAGAGATGAAATATGGGGCGTAAAGACTGTCGATGACGATGTCACACTGACGAAATGACATGTCATTACGGCAGTGTCATTTCGCTAAAATCAAATGAAATCAATTATTTAAAAACATGGCATGAAAAGTGCTTAGGAGGCTTGTTTCTATTAACCGGGTAACCGACATGACTATTTGGGAAATTAGCGAGAAGGCCGACTATATCGCCGATCGTCACCGCCGCCATCAGGATCAATGGCGTGTCTACTGCAACTCTCTGGTTCAAGGGATTACGTTGTCCAAAGCGCGTCTGCATCACGCTATGAACTGCGCACCGGAGAAAGAGCTGAGCTTCGTGCTGTTCGAGCACTTCGTGGTTTCCGTGAGCCTGGCCAGCGGCTTTAACAGCCACACCGTTGAGTACGTAGTTGAAACCCGCGACGGCCTGAATAAACAGTGCGTGGGCAGCGCCGAGATGAGCATGAACGGCTTTATTGACGGCACCGTCAATATCCGCGACCGCGAGCAGGTGCTGGAACATTACCTGGAAAAAATTTCGCCGGTATACGACACCCTGTATGCGGCGCTTGAAAGCGACAGCCCGGTGAGTTTCAGCCAGCTGGCACAAGAGCCTCAACGGGCTTCTCACGCTTGATTATCGGTGTGTCGACGGGTGTCGAAATGACACTTGCTCTGCATGATTTCGTCAAAAATGACTGTCACCTGAGGAAGACCTGGTGAATCGTTTTGTAATTGCTGACTCTACCGTTTGTATCGGTTGCCGTACCTGTGAAGCGGCCTGTGCGGAAACGCATCGCCACCACGGCCTGCAATCTATGCCGCGGCTTAGAGTAATGCTCAATGAAAAAGAATCCGCGCCACAGATGTGTCACCACTGTGAAGACGCGCCGTGTGCCGGGGTTTGCCCGGTAAATGCGATTACCCGCGTCGATGGCGCCGTACAGCTGAACGAAAGCCTGTGCGTTAGCTGCAAACTGTGCGGCATTGCCTGCCCGTTTGGGGCGATTGAATTTTCCGGTAGCCGTCCGCTGGATATCCCGGCCAACGCCAACTCGCCTAAAGCGCTGCCTGCGCCGCCGGCTCCGGCTCGCGTCAGTACGCTGCTGGACTGGGTGCCTGGCATCCGCGCCATCGCGGTGAAATGCGACCTGTGCCACTTCGACGAAGAAGGCCCGGCCTGCGTACGTACCTGCCCGACCAAAGCGCTGCATCTGGTGAACAACATGGACATCGCCCGCGTCAGCAAACGCAAACGTGAGCTGACCTTCCATACCGACTTAGGCGATTTGACGCTGTTCCAGGCGCAACAAGGAGAGGCGAAATGAGCGTCATGACGTTGATTAATAGCGCAGTGGCCTGGTTTGCCGCCGCCGCCATGCTGTCCTTTGTGCTGTCATTTAATAAATCCCTGAGCGGTTTCGTTGCCGGTATCGGCGGCGCGCTGGGCAGCCTGTGTGCAGGTCTGGCGGGCGTTCAGGTGCTGGTTCACGGTTTCCCGGTGATGGGCAGCCTGTCGCTGGTGCACTACACCGTGCTGGTCTCCCCGCTGAACGCGGTATGGCTGATTGCGCTCGGCCTGTGCGGCCTGTTTGTCAGCCTCTACAACATCGACTGGCATCGTCATCCGAACGTCAAAAGCAACGGCCTGCTGATTAACATCCTGCTGGCGGCTGCTGTCTGCGCGATCGTGGCGAGCAGCTTCGGTTCGCTGGTGGTGATGGCGGAAATCATGGCGCTGTGCGGCGCGTTCCTCACCGGCTGCGCCTCCTCCGGCAAGCTGTGGTTTGCGCTGGGCCGTCTGGGCACTATTCTGCTGGCGATTGCCTGCCTGCTGCTGTGGCAGCGCTACGGCACGCTGGATCTGGTGCTGCTGAACGAACGTGCGCAGATGCTGCCAATCGGTTCTGACATCTGGGTGCTTTGCGTGATGGGCTTCGGCCTGCTGGCAGGGATTATCCCGCTGCACGGTTGGGTGCCGCAGGCGCACGCCAACGCCAGCGCCCCGGCCGCTGCGCTGTTCTCTACCGTGGTAATGAAAGTGGGTCTGCTCGGCATTCTCACCGTGTCGCTGCTGGGTGACGTTCAGCCGCTGTGGTGGGGCATTGCGCTGCTGGTGCTGGGTATGATCACCGCGTTTGTCGGCGGTCTGTACGCACTGATGGAACATAACATTCAGCGTCTGCTGGCGTACCACACGCTGGAAAACATCGGCATCATCCTGCTCGGTTTAGGCGTCGGCGTGACCGGCCTGGCACTGCAGGAGCCGGTGATGGTGGCGCTGGGTCTGACCGGTGGTCTGTACCATCTGCTCAACCATAGCCTGTTCAAAACTACGCTGTTCCTCGGCGCGGGCTCGGTCTGGTTCCGTACCGGCCACCGCGACATCGAGAAGCTGGGCGGTATCGGTAAACGTATGCCGATGATCTCCCTGGCGATGCTGGTTGGCCTGATGGCGATGGCTGCGCTGCCGCCGCTGAACGGCTTTGCTGGCGAATGGGTTATCTACCAGTCCTTCTTCAAGCTGAGCACCAGCGGGGCGTTTATTGGTCGTCTGCTGGGGCCATTGCTGGCCGTTGGCCTGGCGATCACCGGCGCACTGGCGGTGATGTGTATGGCGAAAGTCTACGGCGTGACCTTCCTTGGCGCACCGCGTACTAAAGAGGCGGAAAACGCCTGCTGCGCGCCGCTGCTGATGGCGATCAGCACCGTGGTGATGGCGCTGCTGTGTATCGTTGGCGGCGTTGCCGCGCCGTGGCTGCTGCCAATGCTGAGCGCCGCCGTGCCGCTGCCGATGGCTACTGCGCATACCGTGGTGTCCCAGCCGATGATTACCCTGTTGCTGATTGCCTGTCCGCTGCTGCCGTTCATCATTCTGGCGCTGCTCAAAGGCAACCGCCTGCCAAGCCGTTCCCGCGGCGCGGCGTGGGTCTGTGGTTACGACCACGAACAATCCATGGTGATCACCGCGCACGGTTTCGCGATGCCGGTGAAACAGGCCTTTGCCCCGGTACTGAAGCTGCGTAAGTGGCTGAACCCGGTCTCTCTGGTTCCGGGCTGGCAGAACGCGGCGGCGCCGCTGCTGCTGCAACGTCTGGCGCTGGTTGAACTGGCGGTGCTGGTCGTGATTGTCATCTCTCGAGGAGCCTGAACATGACGTTCCTATTTGCTGTACTGCAGGCGCTGGTGCTGTTTGCCGTGGCGCCGCTGCTGTCTGGTATCACCCGCGTGCTGCGCGCACGGTTGCATAACCGTCGCGGGCCGGGCGTGATGCAGGAGTATCGCGACATCATCAAACTGCTGGGCCGTCAGAGCATTGGCCCGGATGCCTCCGGCTGGGTCTTCCGCCTGACGCCGTTTGTGATGGTCGGCGTGATGCTGACGATTGCGACCGCGCTGCCGGTGGTGACCGTCGCTTCCCCGATGCCGGGTCTGGGCGACTTGATTACCCTTATTTACCTGTTTGCCGTCGCGCGCTTCTTCTTCGCCATTGCCGGTCTCGACACCGGTAGCCCGTTCACCGCCATCGGCGCAAGCCGTGAAGCGATGCTCGGCGTGCTGGTGGAGCCGATGCTGCTGCTGGGTCTGTGGGTTGCTGCGTTGGTTGCAGGCTCTACCCATATCAGCAATATCACCAACACCCTGTACCACTGGCCGGTCAGCCGCAGCATTCCGCTGGCGCTGGCCTTCTGCGCCTGCGCCTTCGCCACCTTTATCGAAATGGGCAAACTGCCGTTCGATTTAGCGGAAGCGGAGCAGGAGCTGCAGGAAGGTCCCCTGTCTGAATACAGCGGCAGCGGCTTCGGCGTGCTGAAGTGGGGCATCAGCCTGAAACAGCTGGTGGTACTGCAGATGTTTGTTGGCGTCTTCATCCCGTGGGGACAGATGACCAGCTTTAGCGTTGGTGGTCTGGTGTTTGCCGTGATTGCCGCCATCGTCAAGCTGGTGGTTGGCGTGCTGATTATCGCGCTGTTCGAAAACAGCATGGCGCGTCTGCGTCTGGATATTACCGGTCGTATCACCTGGACCGGGTTCGGTTTAGCCTTTTTAGCCTTCGTCTCCTTGCTGGTGGCGTGATAAGAGAGTTTTGAGCATGTCTGAAGAAAAAGTGGGTCAACACTACCTCGCTGCGCTGCACCAGGCCTTCCCGGGCGTGGTGCTGGACGAAGCCTGGCAGACCAAAGACCAGTTAACGATTACCGTGAAGGTGAACTACCTGCCGGAAGTCGTCGAGTTTCTTTACTACCAGCAGGGCGGCTGGCTGTCGGTGCTGTTTGGCAACGACGAACGTAAACTGAACGGACACTATGCGGTCTACTACGTGCTGTCGATGGAAAAAGGCACCAAGTGCTGGATTACCGTGCGCGTCGAAGTCGACCCTAACACCCTCGAATACCCGTCCGTGACGCCACGCGTTCCGGCGGCGGTCTGGGGCGAGCGCGAAGTGCGCGACATGTACGGCCTGCGCCCGGTGGGTCTGCCTGACGAACGTCGTCTGGTGCTGCCGGATGATTGGCCAGACGAGCTGTACCCGCTGCGTAAAGACAGCATGGATTACCGTCAGCGCCCGGCACCGACCACCGATGCCGAAACCTACGAGTTCATCAACGAGCTGGGCAGCAAGAAAAACAACGTCGTGCCAATTGGCCCGCTGCACGTGACTTCCGATGAACCAGGCCACTTCCGCCTGTTCGTTGACGGCGAGAACATTATCGACGCCGATTACCGTCTGTTCTATGTCCACCGTGGCATGGAAAAACTGGCGGAAACCCGCATGGGTTACAACGAAGTCACCTTCCTGTCCGACCGCGTGTGCGGCATCTGCGGCTTTGCCCACAGCACCGCCTACACCACCTCCGTCGAAAATGCGATGGGCATCGTGGTGCCGGAACGTGCGCAGATGATCCGCGCCATTCTGCTGGAAGTTGAGCGTCTGCACTCGCACCTGCTGAACCTCGGCCTGGCGTGCCACTTCACCGGTTTTGACTCCGGCTTTATGCAGTTCTTCCGCGTTCGTGAAGCCTCCATGAAAATGGCGGAAATTCTCACCGGCGCGCGTAAAACCTACGGTCTGAACCTGATTGGCGGCATCCGTCGTGACTTCCTGAAAGACGACATGATCCAGACCCGCCAGCTGGCGCAGCAGATGCGTCGCGACGTGCAGGATCTGGTGGATATTCTGCTGAGCACCCCGAATATGGAACAGCGCACCGTGGGTATCGGTCGCCTGGATCCAGAAATCGCCCGTGACTTCAGTAACGTCGGCCCAATGGTTCGCGCCAGCGGCCACGCCCGTGACACCCGTGCCGATCACCCGTTTGTGGGCTACGGTCTGCTGCCGATGGAAGTACACAGCGAGCAGGGCTGTGACGTTATCTCCCGCCTGAAAGTGCGTATCAACGAAGTGTTCACCGCGCTGAACATGATTGATTACGGCCTCGATAACCTGCCGGGCGGCCCGCTGGCGGTGGAAGGGTTCACCTATATTCCTAACCGTTTCGCGCTGGGCTTCTCTGAAGCGCCTCGTGGCGATGATATTCACTGGAGCATGACCGGCGACAACCAGAAGCTGTACCGCTGGCGCTGCCGCGCAGCGACCTACGCCAACTGGCCAACCCTGCGCTACATGCTGCGCGGCAACACCGTTTCCGATGCGCCGCTGATTATCGGTAGCCTCGACCCTTGCTACTCCTGTACCGACCGTATGACCGTGGTCGACGTGCGTAAGAAGAAGAGCAAGGTCGTGCCGTACAAAGAGCTTGAGCGCTACAGCATCGAGCGTAAAAACTCGCCGCTGAAATAATTGGGGCATTGCGTGGGGGATTCCCCCTCACCCCGACCCTCTCCCCAAAGGGGCGAGGGAGGTTCTGTTCCCTCTCCCTTAGGGAGAGGGCTAGGGTGAGGGTAAAACCCCCGCACGCAAGCCGGGAGCAACTATGTTTACCTTTATTAAAAAAGCTATTAAAACCGGCGTAACGACATCGTCCTATCCGCTGGAACCGATGCCGGTTGATAAAAACTTCCGCGGCAAGCCGGAACACAATCCGCAGCAGTGTATCGGCTGTGCGGCGTGCGTGAACGCCTGCCCGTCGAACGCCCTGACGGTGGAAACCGACCGCGTCAGCAATCAGCTGGCGTGGCAGTTCAACCTCGGCCGCTGCATCTTCTGCGGCCGCTGCGAAGAAGTGTGCCCGACGGCGGCGATCAAGCTGTCGCAGGAGTACGAGCTGGCGGTGTGGAAGAAAGAAGATTTCTTGCAGCAGTCCCGTTTTGATATCTGCAACTGCCGCGTCTGCAACCGTCCGTTTGCAGTGCAAAAAGAGATTGATTACGCCATTGCGCTGCTCAAGCACAACGGCGACAGCCGCGCGGAAAATCACCGCGAAAGCTTTGAGACCTGCCCGGAATGTAAGCGTCAGAAATGTTTGGTGCCTTCCGACCGTATTGACCTGACTCGCCACATGAAAGAGGCCATCTGATGAGCAACTTAATAGGGCCACGCGACGACAACGGCATGCCGGTGCCGATGACGGTAGAAGAATCTATCGCCAGCATGAAAGCGTCGCTGCTGAAAAACATCAAGCGTTCCGCCTACGTGTACCGCGTGGACTGCGGCGGCTGTAACGGCTGCGAAATCGAAATCTTTGCCACGCTTTCACCACTGTTCGACGCCGAACGTTTTGGTATTAAAGTGGTGCCGTCACCGCGTCATGCGGACATTCTGCTGTTTACCGGTGCGGTCACCCGCGCCATGCGTTCGCCAGCGCTGCGCGCCTGGCAGTCCGCACCGGATCCGAAAATTTGTATCTCCTACGGCGCCTGCGGCAACAGCGGCGGTATCTTCCACGACCTGTACTGCGTCTGGGGCGGCACCGATAAAATCGTACCGGTAGACGTGTACATTCCAGGCTGCCCGCCAACGCCTGCGGCAACGCTGTACGGCTTCGCCATGGCGCTGGGTCTGCTGGAGCAGAAAATCCATGCTCGTGCGCCAAGTGAACTGGACGCACAGCCGGCTGAAATTCTGCATCCGGACATGGTCCAGCCGCTGCGCGTGCAGGTTGACCGCGCTGCGCGCCGCCTGGCGGGCTACCGCTACGGTCGTCAGATTGCCGACGACTATATGCTGCATCTGGGCCAGGGTGACACTCAGGTTCAGCAGTGGCTGGCCACAGAAAACGATCCGCGTCTGACGGAAATCGTCACGCAGCTTAACCACGTAGTAGAAGAGGCACGTATTCGATGAGCGAACAGGTGGTGTTCAGTCAACTGAGCCGTAAATTTATTGATGAGAACGATGCCACGCCTTCCGAGGCGCAGCAGGTTGTCTATTACAGCCTGGCGATTGGCCACCACCTCGGGGTCATCGACTGCCTCGAAGCCGCGCTGACCTGCCCGTGGGATGAATATCTGGCGTGGATTGCTACGCTTGAAGCGGACAGTACGGCGCGGCGCAAGATGGAAGGCGTGCCGAAGTACGGCGAGATTGTCATCGACAGCAACCACGTGTCGATGCTGGCGAACGCGTTTGATAAAGCGCGAGCGTCACAAACCCCGCAGCAAAAAGAGTGGAGCCAGGCGATGCTCAATATGCTGCACGCCATTCATCAGGAGAGCGCCATCTATCTGATGGTGCGCCGCCTGCGCGACTGATTTTACGATTGAGGAATGACCATGACTGACGTTTTACTCTGTGTCGGCAATAGCATGATGGGCGACGATGGCGCTGGCCCTCTGCTGGCAGAAATGTGTGCAGCCCAGCCGAAAGGGGCGTGGGTTGTGATTGACGGCGGCAGCGCGCCGGAAAACGATATTGTGGCGATCCGCGAGTTGAACCCGGCTCGCCTGCTGATTGTTGATGCCACCGATATGGGGCTGAACCCGGGCGAGATTCGCATTATCGACCCGGACGACATCGCCGAAATGTTTATGATGACCACCCACAATATGCCGCTGAACTACCTGGTGGATCAGCTGAAAGATGACGTGGGCGAGGTGATTTTCCTTGGTATTCAGCCGGATATCGTTGGGTTTTACTATCCAATGACCCAGGCAATTAAAGACGCGGTTGAGGTGGTTTATCAGCGTCTTGAAGGGTGGCAGGGGAACGGTGGGTTTGCGCAGTTAGAAGCTGAGGACGAAGAGTAGGCGTCGTTTGTACCCTCACCCCGGCCCTCTCCCTGGAAGGGAGAGGGAGAAAACCCGTGCCGCTTTAACGTAATGAGTTCATATCCCCAAGCCGCACCTGACGGTCCCCTCGCCCCTTTGGGGAGAGGGTTAGGGTGAGGGGATACCAGGCACCTACGCCAAATCTTCCCCATTGCTGGCAATCACCTTCTTATACCACCAGAACGACTTCTTACGCGTCCGCGCCAGCGTCCCATTCCCCGCATCATCGCGGTCAACGTAGACAAACCCGTAGCGCTTGCTCATTTCACCGGTGGATGCCGCCACGAGATCAATACAGCCCCAGGTGGTGTAGCCGATAACCGGAATACCGTCCTCAATCGCTTCCCCCATCGCCCGAATATGTTCACGCAGATAGCTGATGCGGTAATCGTCATCAATCTGTCCGTCGGCGTTAACCACATCTTTCGCGCCAAGACCGTTTTCGACCAGGAACAGCGGCTTCTGGTAGCGGTCGTACATCATGTTCATGGTGATGCGCAGACCGAGCGGGTCGATGCCCCAGCCCCATTCGCTGGCTTCGATATACGGGTTTTTCAGCGACTTCACGATGTTTGCCGCGTTGGTATTGTTGGCATTCATCTCCGCCGACGCGCAGCGCGAGGCGTAGTAGCTGAACGAAACAAAATCGACGGTGTGCTTGAGGATCTCGTCATCGCCCGCTTCTTTAACAATCGTTACGCCTTTTTCGCGGAACACCCGTGCGGAATAGGCCGGGTAGCGGCCGCGTGCCTGCACGTCGATAAAGAACAGGTTCTCGCGGTCTTTCTCTAGCGCCGCCCACACGTCTTCTGGCTTACAGGAGTAAGGGTAGAAGTTGCCGCCCGCCAGCATGCAGCCGACTTGGTTTTGCGGGTTGACCTCATGGGCGATTTTGGTCGCCAGCGCGCTGGCTACCAGCTCGTGGTGCGCGGCCTGGTATTTCACCTGATCCTGATTTTCACCCTCTTCAAACACCAGCCCCGCGCCGGAGAACGGGCTGTGCAGCATGATGTTGATTTCGTTGAAGGTCAGCCAGTACTTCACCAGTCCGTCGAACGCCTCAAAGCAGGTGCGGGCGTAACGGGCGAAAAAATCGACCATTTTGCGGTTGCGCCATGAACCGTACTCGGTGACCAGATGCATCGGCACGTCGAAGTGGCACAGGGTGACCAGCGGCTCAATGCCGTACTTCCGGCACTCGAGGAACAGGTCGCGATAGAAAGCGATGCCCGCTTCGTTAGGGGTCAATTCGTCGCCGTTCGGATAGAGACGGCTCCAGGCAATCGAGGTGCGGAATACGGTAAAGCCCATCTCCGCCATCAGCGCGATATCTTCTTTGTAGCGATGATAAAAATCGATCGCCTGATGGCTCGGATAGAACTCATCATCACGCAGCGTAAAGCGCTTCTCTTGCCCCAGCTTCACCGGCAGGCGGTTCACGCCGTGCGGGATCATATCCACGGTGGTCAGCCCTTTGCCGCCCTCAAGATAAGCCCCTTCGGCCTGGTTGGCGGCAATGGCGCCGCCCCAGAGAAACCCTTGCGGAAATGTCGACATGCGTTACCTCGCTAAAAAATTATGAAATTCGTGCCGCTGCCGCACCGGCAGGCGCGGTGGCCTGACGCTTGCGCGCCTCAGCGGCGGCCTCTTCGACGGGAATATCTTCAAAACCAAGAATCAACGTCAGCACAAAGGAGAGCACCACCGCCAGCGCCATCACCCCAAATACCCACACGATGGTCATCGGGTTAGCCGGGTCGAAGAACTGCACGCTGGTGAACAGGCCCGGTGCGGCCATAGAGTGGCTGGCAAGCCCGACGGCACCGGCAATGCCGCCGCAGATAAAGCCGCTTATCAGGCTGGCGATCAGCGGGCGTTTCAGACGGATGGCGACGCCGTACAGCGCTGGTTCAGAAATCCCGGCCAGAATCGCGGAAGCGGCGGCCGCCAGCGCGGTCTGACGCAGCTCCGGGTTTTTGGTTTTCCATGCCACCGCCAGCGACGAACCGCCGAGCGACAGGTTGGCGCCGATTTCCGACGGCATGACCATGCCTTCTTTGCCGGTTTCAGCGATGGTCTGAATGATGGTAGGCGTAAAGACGCGATGCATCCCGGTCATCACCAGCAGCGGCCATAGCGCGCCCATAATGGCGACCGACAGCCAGCCGAGGTAGCCGTGAATGGTGTAAACCAGCGCGGAGATGGCGCTACCGATCCAGATGCCAATCGGGCCGATGAGCAGGATTGCCAGCGGTGCGGCGATCAACACGATCAGCATCGGTTTGAGGAAGTTTTTGGTGACCGCCGGGGTGATCTTATCGACCCAGCGTTCAATGTAGGAGAGGCACCAGGTCATCACCAGCGCCGGGATCACGGTATAGGTGTACTTCACTGCCGTTACCGGGATAAAGGCAAATTCGACGTGCTCGCCCTGGGCCGCTTTCGCCATCAGCTCAATAAAGCTCGGATGCACCAGCACCCCGGCAATAGCAATCGCCAGCGACATATTGGTTTTGAACTTCACCGCCGCAGAGGCGGCGACCATCAACGGCAGGAAGAAGAACGCGCCGTCGCCGATCACCGTCAGAATAGTGAGCGTCGGTGCGCCTTTTGGCAGCACGCCGGTCATCTCGAGGATCATCGCCAGCAGCTTGACCATCGATCCGCCGATAATCGCCGGGATCAGCGGCGACATGGTGCCGATCAGCGCGTCGAGGATCCCCGCGCCGATGCGGCGTAAGGTGAGCTTCGGTTTTCCGATCGGGGCGGCAGGCTGTAGGTTGCTCGGCAGCAGGTTTACCACCTCACGGTAGGCCTGGGAGACGGTGTTGCCGATAATCACCTGGCACTGGTTATCGTTACGCACCACGCCCAGCACGCCGCTGATGCCCTTGAGGCTGGCGCTGTCGACCTGCGTTTCATCTTTCAGTACAAAGCGCAGGCGGGTCATGCAGTGCGTGACGGCGGAGATGTTCTCCACGCCGCCAAGTGCGCCCACTACGGATTGCGCCAGAGCCGCATAATTTTTAGACATCGGAAAATCCTGTTTTATCAGTAGGATACTTATCGCTCATCGCCCGGTGTGGCGGGGTGATGAAACGTTGCATAGGAAACCGGTTCCACATAATATTCATGTGTTATTTTTGTTACATCAAGATCTAATTTTTGTTTTTGGTTAATTCGTGAAACCGATCACATGAACCAGCGTTGGGCGAAAAGCGCGCAGATCGGTGGATGCTGAAAATAGCGAAACGGTGAAGTACACTGCTGGCAAATGATTTCTCAAAGGTATGACTATGACGACAATGCTGGAGGTGGCGCGACGGGCGGGCGTGTCGAAAGCCACCGTATCCCGGGTGCTATCGGGCAACGGTTATGTCAGTCAGGAGACGAAAGACCGGGTGTTTCTGGCCATTGAAGAGAGTGGTTATCGGCCCAATCTTCTCGCGCGTAACCTGGCGACCAAAAAGACGCAGACGCTGGGGCTGGTGGTCACCAACACGCTCTATCACGGGGTCTATTTCAGCGAACTGCTGTTCCACGCGGCAAGCATGACCGAAGATCAGGGGCGGCGGTTGATTCTGGCGGACGGTAAGCACAGCGCGCAAGAAGAGCGGGACGCGATTCAGTACCTACTCGACCTGCGCTGTGACGGCATTATTATTTATCCCCGTTTTCTGAGCGTCGACGATATTGACGACATTATTCAGCAGCAACAGCAGCCGATATTAGTGATTAACCGTCGGCTACGGCGAAATAGCAGCCACTGCGTGTATTGCGATCAAAAATCCGCCAGCCAGAATGCGGTGGAGCGATTAATTGGTCTTGGGCACCGCGATATTGCGTTTATTACCGGCTCGCTCGATTCCCCTACCGGTATTGAACGCCTGTCCGGCTATAAAGACGCGCTGACGAAGCACGGCATCGCAGTGCGTAATGAGCTGATTGTGCAGGGAAAGTGGACGCCCGCGACCGGTGCCGCCGGGGTGGATGCGCTGCTAGAAAGCAAGGTGAACTTTAGCGCGCTGGTTGCCAGTAATGACGATATGGCGGTCGGGGCGATTAAACGTCTGCATGCGCGCGGAATAAACGTACCGCAGCAGGTTTCGGTGCTGGGTTTTGATGATATTACTCTCGCACCGTATATGGTGCCGTCGCTCTCCAGCGTGCGGATTCCGGTCACGGAAATGATCAAAGAGACCATCCACCGCCTTATTTTCATGCTCGACGGCGGGGATTTTAAATATCAGCAAACCTTCCCTGGTGAACTGATTGAGCGTGAGTCCATCGTCCCCGGTCCGCACGCTTAGCGTCGTCATCTGTCATCGTCATAAGTGACGATGACAGCTTATTCCTCATCATCCGCAATAAAATCTCCTTAAAAAACAGCAAACTAAAAGTTGGCTCGAATAATGCATTCTCCCGCGAATTCACTGTCATTGCTGGAGAAGTTGATGAACCGTTTCATCATTGCTGATGCGAGTAAATGTATTGGCTGCCGGACATGCGAAGTCGCATGCGTGGTTTCCCACCAGGAAGATCAGGACTGCGCCGCGCTGACGCCGCAATCTTTCCTGCCCCGTATTCACGTTATTAAAGGCGTAGATGTCTCTACCGCCACCGCCTGCCGCCAGTGCGAAGACGCGCCGTGCGCCAACGTCTGCCCGAATGGCGCAATCAGCCGCGATAAAGGTTTTATCCACGTGATGCAGGAACGCTGCATCGGCTGCAAAACCTGCGTGGTGGCGTGCCCTTACGGTGCGATGGAAGTGGTGGTGCGTCCGGTGGTTCGTAACAGCGGCGCGGGCCTGAAGGTGCGTGCGGAGAAAGCGGAAGCCAACAAGTGTGACCTCTGCTACCACCGTGAAACTGGCCCAGCCTGTATGGAAGCCTGCCCGACTCACGCGCTGTTTTGCGTCGACCGCAGCAAGCTTGAACAGCTGAGCGCGGAAAAACGCCGTCGCGCCGCGCTCGATAGCGCCGCGTCTATCTCTCTTTAATCATCCTTATTTCTCTTTTAACAGGTCTGTTACTGATGAAAAAAATCACGAGTGTGTGCCCTTACTGTGGGGCTGGTTGCAAACTGAAGCTGGTTGTCGACAACGGTAAAATTATCCGCGCCGAGGCCGCCGACGGCAAAACCAACCAGAATGAGCTGTGCCTGAAGGGCTATTACGGCTGGGACTTTCTTAACGATACCAAGCTGCTGACCCCCCGATTAACGCAGCCGATGATCCGCTATGAAAAAGGCGGCAAGTTCACTCCCGTGAGCTGGGATGAGGCGATTCGCTATACCGCGAAGCGTCTTGGCGATATCAAAGCCAAATTCGGGCCGCGCGCCATTATGACCACCGGGTCATCGCGCGGCACCGGCAATGAAACCAACTATGTGATGCAGAAATTCGCCCGCGGCGTGCTGCACACCAATAACGTCGACTGCTGCGCGCGCGTCTGCCACGGCCCATCGGTGGCCGGGCTTCAGGACGTGCTGGGCAACGGTGCAATGAGCAACAGCATCGGCGATATTGAAAACTCCCGCTGCCTGCTGGTCTTTGGCTACAACTGCGCGGACTCGCACCCGATCGTGGCGCGTCGTGTGATTAAAGCCAAAGACAAAGGGGCCAAAATTATCGTCTGCGATCCGCGCCGTATTGAAACCGCGCGCATCGCCGACCAGCATTTACAAATGCGCAACGGCAGCAACATGGCGCTGGTGAACGCCTTCGCCCACGTGCTGCTGGAAGAAGACCTGTACGACCACGAGTACGTTTCTCGCTACACCACCGGGCTTGATGAACTGCGCGAAATCGTCAAAGACTACGCGCCGGAAGCGGTGGAATCCCTGACTGGCATTCCGGCCATGCAGGTTCGTCAGGCGATGCGCACCTACGCGGCCGCGCCGTCGGCGACCATTATGTGGGGCATGGGCGTCACCCAGTTTGGCCAGGCGGTTGACGTGGTGAAAGGGCTGGCAAGCCTGGCGCTGCTGACCGGTAACCTCGGGCGAGAAGCGGTCGGTGTTGGTCCGGTGCGTGGGCAGAACAACGTGCAGGGCGCGTGTGATATGGGCGTGCTGCCAAACCAGTTCCCTGGCTATCAGGATGTGGTGGACGCCGCCGTGCGCGAGAAGTTCGCCAAAGCCTGGGGCATCGACGCCAGCCTGATGGACGATAAAGTCGGCGTGCGCATTACCGAAGTGCCGCATCTGGCCATTGAAGGGAAGGTGAAAGCCTACTACATCATGGGCGAGGACCCGCTGCAAACCGAGGCGGATTTAGGTCTCGTGCGCAAAGGGTTTGAAGCGCTCGACTTTGTGGTGGTGCAGGACATCTTTATGACCAAGACCGCCGAGCAGGCTGACGTACTGCTGCCCGCTACCTCATGGGGTGAACATGGCGGCGTCTTCACCTGCGCCGACCGCGGCTTCCAGCGCTTCGAAAAAGCCATCGAACCGACCTATAACGTGAAGCGCGACTGGGAAATCATCAGCCTGCTGGCAAGCGAAATGGGCTACCCGATGCATTACGACGACAACCAGCAAATCTGGGACGAAATGCGCGAGCTGTGCCCGCTGTTCTACGGCGTAACCTACGAGAAAATGGGTGAGATGGGGCACGTACAGTGGCCGTGCCCGACCCTTGACCATCCGGGAACACCGTATCTGTACGAAGGTAATCAGTTTGCCACGCCTGATGGCAAAGGCCACCTGTTTGCTGCTCCGTGGCGCGCGCCGGCTGAAAGCCCGAACGACGACTACCCACTGGTGCTCTGTACCGTACGTGAAGTGGGGCACTACTCCTGTCGTTCAATGACCGGTAACTGCGCGGCGTTGCAATCGCTCGCCGATGAGCCAGGCTTTGTGCAGATGAACCCGCAGGATGCTAAACGTCTGGGTGTGCGCGATAAGCAACTGGTGTGGGTCTCCTCCCGCCGCGGCAAAGTGATTAGCCGCGCCAGCGTCAGCGAACGCATCAACCTCGGCAGCGTCTACATGACCTATCAATGGTGGGTCGGTGCCTGCAACGAACTGACCCAGGATAACCTCGACCCTATCTCGAAAACGCCGGAAACCAAGTACTGCGCGGTGAAAGTCGAAGCGATAGCGGATCAGAACTGGGCCGAAACCTTCGCGCTGGACAGCTATCAGTCGATGAAAACGCGCCTCAACGCGGCGCTCAACGGGTAATCAGATGAACGCAAACGGCGTGCAGATCCGTATCTGCGGAAAAGTACAGGGGGTGGGCTTCCGCCCCTTCGTCTGGCAACTGGCACAGCAGCGCGGCTGCCTTGGCGATGTCTGTAACGACAGCGCTGGGGTACTGCTGCGCCTGTACGGTGACGAAGCGGACTTTATCGCCGCGCTGTACCAGTACTGCCCGCCGCTTGCGCGCATTGATAGTACCCAAGTCGAGTCATTCGAGTGGCCGACGCTGCCGACCGATTTTACCATCCGCCAGAGCGGTGCCGGGGCGATGAGCACCCAGATTGTCCCGGATGCGGCAACCTGTCCGGCCTGCCTGGCAGAAATGAACGACCCGCAGGAGCGGCGCTATCGCTACCCGTTTATCAACTGCACCCACTGCGGACCGCGCTTTACCATTATTCACGCCATGCCCTATGACCGCCCGTTGACGGTGATGGCGGCGTTTCCGCTCTGCCCGCAGTGCGAGGCGGAGTACCGTAATCCTTATGACCGCCGTTTTCACGCCCAGCCGGTGGCTTGCGCCGAGTGCGGGCCGTGGTTGATGTGGCAAAGCGGCGAGCAACGCGCGGAAAAAGAGGCGGCGCTTGCCGCCGCTATCGCCATGATTGACGCCGGTGGCATTGTGGCAGTGAAGGGCATTGGCGGCTTCCATCTGGCCTGCGATGCCGGAAATTCTGCGGCGGTGGCGACGCTTCGCGCGCGCAAACATCGCCCGGCAAAACCGCTGGCGGTGATGGTGGCGAACGCTGACGCGCTGTCAATTGACGCCCGCTCGCTGCTGAAAACCCCCGCCGCACCGATTGTGTTGGTGGATAAACACCTGATTTCCGGTGTCTGCCCGGAGATTGCGCCGGATCTTGCGGAAGTCGGCGTGATGCTGCCCGCTAACCCGCTACAGCATCTGCTGATGCAGGCGCTGGCGCGCCCGCTGGTGATGACCTCCGGCAACCTGAGCGGTAAACCACCGGCGTTGACCAACGATGATGCATTGACCGATCTGGCCGATATTGCCGACGGCTTTTTGCTGCACAACCGCGATATCGTGCAGCGGATGGACGACTCGGTGGTGCGCCAGAGCGGCGAGATGCTGCGCCGTTCGCGCGGCTATGTGCCGGATGCATTGACCCTGCCGCCGGGCTTTCGCGATGTGCCGCCGATGCTCTGCCTTGGCGCGGACATGAAAAATACCTTCTGCCTGGTGCGCGGTGACCGGGCGGTTCTCAGCCAGCACTTTGGCGACCTGACCGACGACGGCGTGGAAGCCCAGTGGCGACAGGCGCTGGCGCTGATGCAGTCCATTTATGACTTTGCGCCGCAGGCGGTGGTGGCGGACTACCACGCGGCCTATCGCTCGTCTCAGTGGGCAGCGGAACTGGCGCTGCCGCAGCATCAGGTGCTGCATCATCACGCCCACATTGCCGCCTGCCTTGCCGAACACGACTGGCCGCTTGACGGCGGCGAGGTGATCGCGATGGCGCTCGACGGTATTGGCATGGGCGAACACGGCGCGCTGTGGGGCGGTGAGTGTCTGCGCGTGAGCTACCGCGAGTGTGAACATCTCGGCGGCCTGCCGGCCGTGGCGCTGCCGGGCGGTGACCTGGCGGCGCGTCAGCCGTGGCGTAACCTGCTGGCGCACTGCCTGGCGTTCGTGCCCGGTTGGGAAGCGTTTGAAGAAACACAGGCCGTGCAGCAGCAGAATTGGCCGCTGCTGGTGCAGGCGATTCAGCGCGGGATCAACAGTCCGGTGGCGTCCTCCTGTGGTCGTCTGTTTGACGCGGTGGCCTGTGCGGTGGGCTGCGCGCCGCTGGCGTTGAGCTATGAAGGCGAGGCCGCCTGTCGACTGGAAGCGCTGGCGTCGGGCTGTGCGGGCGTAACCCATCCAGTGACGATGCCGGTTGTTGATAATCAGCTGGATCTTGCCACCTTCTGGCAGGCATGGCTGAGCTGGCAGGCGACCCCGGCGCAAAAAGCGTGGGCGTTTCACGATGCGCTGGCGCAGGGCATTGCCGCCCTAATGCGTCAGCACGCAGAGCGTCTGTCGCTATCGACGCTGGCTTTCGGCGGCGGCGTGCTGCACAACGCGCTGCTGCGCAGCCGCCTTACGCACTCTCTACACGATTTCACTTTGCTCTTTCCGAAGCGTTTACCCGCGGGGGATGGGGCAATTTCATACGGGCAGTCTGTGATTGCTGCAGCTCGCCATCTGGTTTAAGGAGTTACTCATGTTGTGGAATGTTCTTCGTCAACAGCCGCGCGCAACGCTGCTGGTTATGGTTCTCGTGTTGGCGAATTTACTGGCCTGGGGTTGGGCATGGCAGGCATTTGGTCATAACGGCGCGCTGATGGCCGCCAGTCTGCTGGCGTGGGGCTACGGCCTGCGTCATGCGGTGGATGCTGACCACATTGCGGCGATTGATAACGTCACCCGTAAAATGATGCAGCAGGGTAAACGCCCGTTCGGCGTCGGTGCCTGGTTCTCACTCGGCCACTCCTCTATAGTGGTGCTGGCATCGGTGGCGATTGCCGCCACGGCGACCGCGTTCCAGCATAAGATGAGCTGGTTCCACGACACCGGCAGCATCATCGGTACCACCGTGTCGGCGGTGTTCCTGCTGGCGATGGCGCTGGTCAACCTGATTATTCTGCGCGGCGTGTGGCGCAGCTTCCAGGCGCTGAAAAAAGGTGAGTCGGTCTCCGCCGACCTGCCGGTGACGGGCGGTATGATGAGCGCGCTGTTCAGCCGTACTTTCCGCCTGATTGGCAAGAGCTGGCACATGTATCTGGTTGGCTTCCTGTTTGGCCTCGGTTTTGACACTGCCACTGAAATTGGTGTGCTGGGCATCTCTGCCGCCAGCGCGTCGAGCGGGATGTCGATGTGGTCAATTATGGTTTTCCCGGCGCTGTTCGCGAGCGGCATGGCGCTGGTCGACACCCTGGATAATATTCTGATGGTGGGCGCGTACGGTTGGGCTTTCAACAAGCCGCAGCGTAAGCTTTACTACAATATGACCATTACCGGTGCCTCCGTGGTGGTCGCGCTGTTTATCGGTGGGCTGGAAGCGCTGGGGCTGATTATCGATAAGTTCGACCTGACCGGCGGCGTCTGGAGCGGCGTATCGATGCTGAGCGACAACCTTGGCAATGCGGGCTTTGTGGTGATTGGCCTGTTCGCGCTGTGCTGGTTGGTGTCGATGGTGAACTACCGCTGGCGAAACTATGACGCGCTGGTGGTGCGGTAGGCCTGATAAGCGTAGCGCCATCAGGCTGAATGGAGCAGGTTGCCGGATGGCGGCGTTGCCTTATCCGGCCTACATTCAGCCTGTAGCCTGGCCAAGCGCAGCGCCGCCGGGGAAGCACCAGACGCAAAAACAAAAAAAGCCCCGGGGCAGCGGGGCTAAAATCAGACGTTAGCGCGTCCATGCGCTTGAGGTTAAGTTATACAGTGAACAGCGCGTTGACGTCTTAACTCGCGAGCGACTTCAACAGACCAAAGGCCTCTTTCATTCGCTCCTCGCTAACCACGAACGCCCGCAGTTGCTGGCCTTCGTCGTAGCCTTGCGCCAGCATACCGTCGGCGCGGGTTTCAATTTTCCAGTTCAAATCCTGACGGCGGGTTTCACCGGCCAGATGCAGCGGCAGATCCGGGGTTTTCACCTTCACCAGCATGTTCGGCAGCTTCAGCTCGCCGGACTGGCCGAGAATGTTTTTTGCCAGACACATGGCGCTCATCAGAATCGGCTGCAGGAACGGCAGCACGGTACCGTTGATCTCCGCACAGTCGCCCAGCGCATAGATATCCGGGTTGCTGGTGCGCAGGGTACTATCGACCTTCACGCCGCGGTTAATTTCAAGGCCCGCCATCCGCGCCAGCGCCGTTTCCGGACGCAGGCCGGTGGCGGCCACCACTGCATCAACCTCCACCTGGCGGTCGCGGTCAAAGGTGGCGCGAATACCGGTGGCGGTCTGCTCCAGCGACTGCAGCTGAGATTTCAGCAGCAGATGAATGCCCATGTCGGTCAGACGATGCTGCAACCGGCTGCTCACTTCCGGCGGCATCAGCGAGGCCAGTACGCTGGCGGAGTTATCCACCACGGTGACCGCTTTACCGGCGCGGCTGAAGTCCATCGCCAGCTCGCTGCCAATCAGGCCACCGCCGATAATCAGCACGCGCTGGGCATCGCGCAACGTACTCTGCGCGGCACCGAACTCCTGCTGGCTGTTGAGGGTTAGCATCAGCTCCTTGCCCGGTACCGGCGGCACGATGGTTGACGCGCCCGTTGCCAGCACCAGCTTGTCGTACTGCCATTCATGACTCTGGCTTTTCACCACATGCGCGTTGGCGTCGATGCCGGTCACCCAGGTCTGCGGGAACAGATTCAGGTTGTACTGCTCGGCGAACTCGCCTGCGGTTTGCAGGGTGAGGTCGGCGGCGGTTTGCCCCCGGCTCACCACGTGGCTTAAGTCCGGTTTGTTGTACTCGTCGATGCTGTCGGCGGCGATGAGCGTCAGTTTGACGCTCGCATCGAGCTTACGAATATTCTTCACCAGCTGGCGGGCCGCGAAGCCCGAGCCGATGATCACGATGCCATGATTCATTTTGCCTCCGTTGCCATCACGTCAAAGACATCTTTCCCTAATGAACATTCCGGGCACAGGAAGTTGTCCGGGACTTCGCTCCACGGGGTGCCTGGCTGGACGTCCTGGTTTGGTTCGCCTTTCGCCGGGTCGTAAACCCACTGACACACGCTGCACTGCATGCTTGGGCCGAGGTCGGCTGCGGCAGCGGCGGCACAGGCGCAGGCCTCTTTCGCGGCGTCTGGTTTTGCCGTGGCTTCAGGCAGCGGAGCCAGTGCCCACTGGCGGGCAATTTCACGGCCGTGCTGACGGCAGACTTCCAGTGCGTCGATATCCGGGCGCCATTTCGCCTTCAGGCTCAGAGACATTTCAAAGCCCGCATCCTGCAAACGAGTAGACAGACGGTCAACCGCGCCGCCGCTCCAGCCGTGAGAACCAAAGGCGCTGGCGCGTTTGTTACGGAAGCGCAGGCCGGTCATCTCTTCTACCAGGCCAGCGATTTTCGGCATCATCACGTTGTTCATGGTTGAAGTCCCCACCAGCACGCCTTTAGAACGGAAGACGTTGGTCAGAATTTCGTTTTTATCACTGCGGGCAACGTTGAAGATTTTCACCGCCACGTTCGGGTCAACTTCGTTGATCCCCTGGGCAATCGCATCCGCCATCATGCGGGTGTTGTTGGACATGGTGTCGTAGAAGATGGTGATACGGTCTTCCTGATAGTCTGCTGCCCATTTCAGATACAGTTCGACGATCTGCGTTGGGTTTTCGCGCCATACCACACCGTGGGAGGTGGCAATCATATCGACCGGCAGGTTGAAGCCGAGGATCTCGGTGATTTTTGGCGTCACCAGGCGGCTGAACGGGGTCAGGATATTGGCATAGTAGCGCTGGCACTGTTCGAACAGTTCGGTCTGGTCAACTTCGTCGTTGAACAGGCGTTCGTCACAGTAGTGCTGGCCGAAGGCATCGTTACTGAACAGCACCGCATCGCCGGTCATGTAGGTCATCATGCTGTCAGGCCAGTGCAGCATCGGGGTTTCCACGAAGACCAGCTGTTTGCCGTTACCGATGTCCAGACTGTCGCCGGTTTTCACCACGTGGAAGTTCCACTCTGGGTGATGGTGGTGGCCGTTGATGGAGTCAATGGCGTTGGCGGTGCAGTAGATTGGGGTGTCCGGAATCTGCGACATCAGCTCAGTCAGCGCACCGGCGTGGTCTTCTTCGGCGTGGTTAATGATGATGTAGTCGATATCAGCCAGGTCGATTTCGCCGCGCAGGTTCTGTACGAATTCACGGCTGAATTTATGGTCGACGGTATCAATCAGGACGTTTTTCTCTTCACGGATAAGGTAGCTGTTGTAGCTGCTGCCGCGCAGCGTTTTGTATTCGGTACCGTGGAAATCACGCACTTCCCAATCACGTTGACCAACCCAATGAATGTTATTTTTAACCAGAATAGACATAGCAACCTCAATTAATTCAGCGTTTTTTCAAAAAAGATGTATTGCTAATTGCAGGTTGCGTGCCAACTTTTTAATTGATTGATTTAGTTAATAAAATTAATTTATACCTCTTTGTTGTTAGTCAAAATGACTATGCTTGATATTGTCAATATGACATTATGCATTGTCAAAATGACTGTAAGAGGTACGCCATGAGCTTTTCCGTTGATGTGCTGGCGGGCATCGCCATTGAACTCCAGCGCGGCGTCGGCCATCAGGACCGATTTCAGCGTCTGATCACCACGCTACGCCAGGTGCTGGAGTGCGATGCCTCCGCGCTGCTGCGCTACGACGCGCGGCAGTTTATCCCGCTGGCGATTGATGGGCTGGCGAAAGACGTGCTCGGCAGGCGTTTTATCCTCGAAGGGCATCCGCGGCTGGAGGCGATTGCCCGTGCGGGTGACGTGGTACGTTTCCCGGCGGATAGCGATTTGCCCGACCCGTACGACGGCCTGATCCCCGGTCAGGAGAGCCTGAAGGTCCATGCTTGCATCGGGCTGCCGCTGTTTGCCGGGCAGAACCTGATTGGTGCATTAACCCTCGACGGTATGTCGCCGGACCAGTTTGACGTCTTTAGCGATGAAGAGCTGCGGCTGATTGCCGCGCTGGCGGCGGGAGCGCTCAGCAACGCGCTGCTGATTGAACAGCTTGAAAGCCAGAACATGCTGCCGGGCGCACCGACCGACTTCGAGCAGGTGAAAGAGACGCAGATGATTGGTCTGTCTCCGGGCATGACGCAGCTAAAAAAAGAGATTGAGATTGTCGCCGCCTCTGACCTGAATGTACTGATAAGCGGCGAAACCGGCACCGGGAAAGAGTTGGTGGCGAAGGCCATTCACGAAGGGTCGCCCCGCGCGGTCAGCCCGCTGGTTTACCTGAACTGCGCCGCGCTGCCGGAGAGCGTGGCCGAGAGTGAACTGTTTGGCCACGTCAAAGGGGCGTTTACCGGGGCTATCAGCAACCGCAGCGGCAAGTTTGAAATGGCCGACAACGGCACGCTGTTCTTAGATGAAATTGGTGAGCTATCGCTGGCGCTGCAGGCCAAACTGCTGCGCGTACTGCAGTATGGCGATATTCAGCGCGTCGGCGATGACCGCAGCCTGCGCGTCGATGTGCGGGTACTGGCCGCCACCAACCGTGACCTGCGCGAAGAGGTGCTGGCGGGCAACTTTCGTGCCGACCTGTTCCATCGCCTGAGCGTGTTCCCGCTGTCCGTGCCGCCGCTGCGCGAACGGGGCGACGACGTGGTGCTGCTGGCTGGCTACTTCTGCGAGCAGTGTCGGCTGCGGCTGGGGCTGTCTCGCGTGGTGCTCAGCGGCGGCGCGCGGGCGCATCTGCAAAGCTACGGCTGGCCGGGTAACGTGCGCGAGCTTGAGCACGCGGTACACCGTGCGGTCGTGCTGGCACGGGCAACCACGCGCAGCAACGGCGAGGTGGTACTGGAAGCGCAGCACTTTGCGTTTCAGGAAGGTACGCCGACGGCAGCGGTTGTGGAGATGGCGGCGCCTCCCGTGGCGGCAGTGAACAATCTGCGCGACGCCACCGAACATTTTCAGCGACAGATGATTCGTCGGGCGCTGGAGACACATCAGCATAACTGGGCGGCAAGCGCCCGGGCGCTGGAGACAGACGTCGCCAACCTGCACCGGTTGGCGAAGCGTCTGGGGCTGAAGGATTAAAGGATCCCGGCCTGGTAGAAGTTTTGCAGGTTAATTGCGCCGACCAGCCGATGGTTGTCATCCACCACCGGCGCGGCGCTGATTTTCTGCTTCATCAGCTGTTCTTTGGCGTCAACGGCGCGGGCCTGATCGTGCAGGGTGACGCCGCCTTTGGTCATCGCGTCGTTAACGCAATCCGCCAGCGAACCGCCGCTCACCAGCCAGCGGCGTAGATCGCCGTCGGTGAACACCCCCTGAACCTGTGATTGTTCGTTGCAGACCGCTACCATCCCCATGCCGGTGCGGCTGAGTTCCAGCATCGCGTCCATTACGCTGGCATGAACGGTGACCTGCGGGACATCGCTCTCGTGACGCATCAGATGGTGAACGCGGTTGAGCAGGCGAGCGCCCAGTGCACCAGCCGGGTGAGAGCGCGCAAAATCTTCTTCGTTAAAGCCGCGCGCCTGCATGACAGCAATCGCCAGCGCGTCGCCCATCATCAGCGTGTTGACGGTGCTGGAGGTTGGCGCCAGGTGCATCGGGCAGGCTTCACGTTCAACGGAAATATCGATAACGGCGTCGGCCGCCTGGGCCAGCGCGGAGTTGGCTTTGCCGGTCATTGCCAGCAGCACCACGGATTTCTCTTTCAAACGTGGAATGATGTAGTCGAGCTCTTTGGCGCTGCCGGAGTAGGAGATAAACAGCATCACGTCGCGGCTTTCCACCATGCCCAGGTCGCCGTGCAGCGCTTCCGCCGGGTGGACGAAGAATGCCGGGGTGCCGGTGCTGGCGAAGGTGGCTGCCAGCTTTTTGCCGATATGGCCGGATTTGCCCATCCCGGAAACAATCAGTTTTCCTTTGCAGTTCAGGATGGCGTTGGCGGCCTGAACAAAGGTCTCGTCAAGACGGTCGGGTAGGCGGCTTGCTTCCTGCAGTTCCAGTAACAGGGCCTTACGCCCGGCCTCTAACAAAAAATCACTCATGACTTTCTCCGATAATTAGCGCGTTACACGGTCCAGTTTTGCGCGGCGATGATAAAACATTCTCCGTCGGAAGATCATCGATTGAATCATGGATAGTTCGTCTGCGGAGTTTTTTTTCCCCTCGCGGCCTCCAGCGCTTCCTTGCAGCGTGGCGGATGCTTTACCATATTTAACTCTTGCTGATATTGTTAAACGGATGTCCCATGTTGAAGCGTCGTGTTCTGGCTTTACTCCCCCTGTGTGTCCTGCTCGCTGCCTGTAGTAGCAAACCTAAAACGGCTGAATCTCCGGCAACCACCTCCGGCGGTTTTCTCCTTGAACCTCAGCACAATGCGCTAATTCCGACCGGTGATTTTGCTAACAACCCGGCGGCAGAGCAGTTCATTGACAAGATGGTGAGCAAGCACGGTTTTGACCGACAGCAGCTGCATGAGATTCTCTCTCAGGCCAAGCGCCTGGATTATGTGTTGCGCCTGATGGACAGACAGGCGCCGACCGGTCTACCGCCAACCGGCCCGAACGGGGCGTGGCTGCGCTATCGCAATCAGTTCATTACGCCGGATAACGTCCAGAACGGCGTGGTGTTCTGGAACCAGCATCAGGACGCGCTGCAGCGTGCTTCGCAGGTATACGGCGTACCGCCGGAAATTATCGTCGGGATTATCGGTGTGGAAACTCGCTGGGGCCGCGTGATGGGTAAAACGCGCATTCTCGATGCGCTGGCGACGCTCTCCTTCAACTATCCGCGCCGCGCGGCGTACTTCTCCGGCGAGCTGGAAACCTTCCTGCTGATGGCGCGTGATGAGCAGGATGACCCGCTGGATCTGAAAGGTTCATTTGCCGGGGCGATGGGCTACGGGCAGTTTATGCCGTCCTCCTACAAAGAGTATGCGGTTGATTTCAATGGTGATGGCCATATCAACCTGTGGGATCCGGAAGATGCGATCGGCAGCGTGGCGAACTACTTCAAACAGCACGGTTGGGTGAGCGGCGACGCGGTGGCGGTGCAGGCGATGGGTCAGGCCCCAGGACTGGAGAATGGCTTCAAAACCAAATACAGCGTTTCGCAGCTGGCGGCGGCAGGCTTAACACCGATGCAGCCGCTGGGTAATCATCAGCAGGCCAGCCTGCTGCGGTTGGATATCGGCACGGGCTATCAGTATTGGTACGGTCTGCCGAACTTCTACACCATCACCCGCTATAACCACAGCACCCACTATGCAATGGCCGTCTGGCAGCTGGGTCTGGCAGTCTCTCAGGCGCGCGGTCAGTAATCCTTCCTTCTGGCTCCTCTCGGTTCAGAGGGGAGCTTGTTACATTTCGCATCATTTTCTGCCGTTTACATCTTACTGCTAATTCAATATTGTTACGTTATAACATTAAATGATGAGGCGAAGATGTTCACTCCTGTTTTTATGGCCGGCAGCGTTACGCGGGTTTTGCTGGCCTGCGCGCTATTGAGCGTGCTGTGGCTGATGGTCTGGTGGGCGGTGTCGCTGCCATGATTGAACTGGACAACCTGGTGGCAGGCTATGAAGGCGTGGCGATTACGCCATCGCTGAGCGGCGTTATTCACAAAGGCAGCATGACGGCGATTGTCGGCCTGAACGGCTGCGGAAAATCCACTTTACTGAAAACGCTGGCGGGATTTATTCCACCGGTAAGCGGCGTCATTCGCTGGGCGCCTTCACGCCCGGTGATTGGCTGGCTGGCCCAGCGTCATGCGCTGGAGTCACAGTTTCCGTTAACCGTGCTGGATGTGGTGAGCCAGGGGGCGTGGCCGCGAATTTCGTTGCTGCGAGGCCTGCGTAGCGACACGCGCCAGCGTATTGCCGCTGCACTGGCGCGAGTGGGTCTGGAAAGCATGGCGAAAACACCCATTGACGCACTTTCCGGCGGCCAGTTCCAGCGTATGCTCTTTGCCCGCGTGCTGGTACAGCGCGCGCCGCTGGTGATGCTTGATGAGCCCTTCACCGGGATTGATGAAGCCACCAGTCATGACCTGATGGGGGTGATTCAGGAGATGCATCAGCAGGGGCAGACCGTGCTGGCGGTGCTGCATGATAACCAGCGCGTAGCGGAATACTTCCCCGAAACGCTGTTGCTGGCACCACAGAACGCCTGTTGGGGGCATACCCATGACGTGCTGCCCGCGTTTAACTCCGCGAGGCACGCATGATCTGGCACACCTTCTTCCAACCCTTTATCGAGTTTGGCTTTATGCGCCGGGCATTGGTGGTGTGCCTTGCGCTGTCGCTAAGTACCACAATCCTCGGCGTCTTTTTATTGCTGCGGCGGATGAGTCTGATGGGGGATGCGCTGTCGCACGCCATTCTTCCCGGCGTGGCGGTGGGCTATCTGGTGAACGGCATGTCGCTGCTGGCGATGACCGTTGGCGGCTTTATTGCCGGTATTACGGTGGCGCTGGTGGCCGGTTGGGTTAGCCGACGCACACCGCTGAAAGAGGATGCCAGTTTTGCTGGATTCTACTTAGGGTCGCTGGCGCTGGGGGTCACGCTGGTCTCGCTGCGCGGCTCTAACGTTGACCTGCTGCATCTGCTGTTTGGTTCGATTCTGGCAGTCGATAACGATGCGGCGCTGTTTGTGGCGGGTGTCGCCAGCCTGACGCTGCTCTGCATTGCGCTCTTCTACCGGGGGCTGGTGAGCGAAGCGTTTGATAGCAGTTGGCTACAGGTGAATGCGCGCTGGCTGCCCGTGTTGCTGCACGGGCTGTTTCTGGCGTTGCTGGTGCTCAACCTGGTGGCCGGTTTTCAGGTGCTGGGCACGCTGATGGCGGTGGGGGTCATGATGCTGCCCGCCGTTGCGGCGCGCTGCTGGGCGAAAACCTTACCGTCAATTCTGCTGCTGGCGGCGCTAATCGGGGGCGTATGCGCCTGGATGGGGCTCAGCCTGTCGTGGGCAGCCAATCTGCCTGCAGGGCCGTCGATTGTACTAACTGCGAGCGGTATCTTTTTGATTTCTTTGTTGTTTGGCAAGCGAAGCCGGCTGACCGTGAGCTGGTTAAAATGAAGAGGAAAGGGGACAAGATGAAACGTATTGGGGTGATTATGGCGCTGGCGTTAGGGCTGGCGGCGCAAGGCGCGATGGCAAAGACGCTCAACGTGGTCAGCAGCTTTTCGGTGCTGGGCGACATGGTGAAGCAGGTGGGCGGCGAGCACGTTCACGTCGACACGCTGGTTGGCCCGGACGGTGACCCGCATACCTTCGAGCCGTCGCCGAAAGATAGCGCACTGCTCAGCAAAGCGGATGTCGTGGTGGTCAACGGTCTGGGGCTGGAAGGATGGATGGACCGCCTTATCAAAGCGTCGGGCTTTAAAGGCGAGCTGGTGGTGGCCTCAACGGGCGTAAAAACCCACACCCTGGATGAAGATGGTAAAACGGTGACCGACCCACACGCCTGGAACAGCGCGGCAAACGGCGCATTGTACGCGCAGAACATCCTGACCGGGCTGGTGAAGGCAGACCCGGAAGATAGCGCGGCGCTTAATGCTTCCGGCAAACGCTATATTGGCGAACTTAACGATATTCATAGCTGGACGAAGCAGCAGTTCAGCGCCATTCCGCAGGCGAAGCGTAAGGTGCTGACCAGCCACGATGCCTTTGGCTACTTCTCTCGCGCCTACGGCGTCACCTTCCTGGCACCTCAAGGGCTCTCTTCAGAAAGCGAGGCCAGCGCGGCGCAGGTGGCGGCGTTGATTACGCAAATTAAGGCCGATGGCGTACACACCTGGTTTATGGAAAACCAGCTCGACCCGCGCCTGGTGAAACAGATTGCCGCGGCCACCGGCTCGCAGCCGGGCGGGGAGCTGTATCCGGAAGCGCTGTCGAAACCGGGCGGCGTGGCGGACAGCTACGTCAAAATGCTGCGTCATAATGTGGAGCTTATCGCCGCCAGCATGCGCTAAATCTGGCACTCCCTAGCCCCGGTTCTTCCGGGGCGTTCAATTTCGGAATCCCCCTCGTAAAATCGCCATGCCGTCCCCACATCTGTTCTGAAAGTGCTATCTTTGATGGCCTCTTTATCGAGCTGAAGCGGAGCGATGATGACAGATTCAGAATTAATGCAGCTGAGTGAAAAGGTTGGCCTGGCGCTGAAGGCGCGTGGGGCGACAATGACCACCGCAGAGTCCTGCACCGGCGGCTGGATAGCCAAAACCATTACCGATATTGCCGGCAGTTCTGCCTGGTTTGAACGTGGGTTTGTGACCTACAGCAACGAGGCCAAATCGCAGATGATCGGCGTGCGCGAAGTCACGCTCGAACAGTACGGCGCGGTGAGTGAGCCGGTGGTGGTTGAGATGGCCATTGGTGCACTGCGCGCGGCGCGGGCTGACTTTGCGGTGTCGGTTAGTGGCATTGCCGGGCCGGACGGCGGCAGCGCAGAAAAGCCGGTTGGCACGGTCTGGTTCGGCGTGGCAAGCGCCACCGGGCAAGGTATTACCCAGCGTGAATGCTTCGACGGCGACCGTGAATCGGTGCGTCGACAGGCGACCGCTTATGCGCTCAATCTCCTCTGGCAACAATTTCTACAAAATACTTGATACTGTATGACCATACAGTATAATTGCCTCAACAGAACAGAATTCACTATCCGGTAACACCCGGTATGACAGGAGTAATAATGGCTATCGACGAAAACAAACAGAAAGCGTTGGCTGCAGCGCTGGGCCAGATCGAAAAGCAATTCGGTAAAGGCTCCATCATGCGTCTGGGTGAAGACCGCTCCATGGACGTGGAAACTATCTCTACCGGTTCGCTTTCACTGGATATCGCGCTGGGCGCTGGCGGCCTGCCAATGGGTCGTATCGTCGAAATTTACGGGCCAGAATCCTCCGGTAAAACGACCCTGACGCTGCAGGTTATTGCCGCAGCACAGCGTGAAGGCAAAACCTGTGCGTTTATCGATGCTGAACACGCGCTGGACCCGGTTTATGCTCGCAAGCTGGGCGTTGATATCGACAACCTGCTGTGCTCCCAGCCGGACACCGGCGAACAGGCTCTGGAAATCTGTGACGCGCTGGCGCGTTCCGGTGCCGTAGACGTTATCGTTGTTGACTCCGTCGCGGCACTGACGCCGAAAGCGGAAATCGAAGGCGAAATCGGTGACTCTCATATGGGCCTCGCGGCACGTATGATGAGCCAGGCGATGCGTAAACTGGCCGGTAACCTGAAGCAGTCCAACACCCTGCTGATCTTCATCAACCAGATCCGTATGAAAATCGGCGTGATGTTCGGTAACCCAGAAACCACTACCGGTGGTAACGCGCTGAAGTTCTACGCTTCCGTACGTCTTGATATCCGTCGTATCGGCGCGGTGAAAGAGGGCGACAACGTGGTGGGTAGCGAAACCCGCGTGAAGGTTGTGAAGAACAAAATTGCTGCACCGTTTAAACAGGCTGAATTCCAGATCCTCTACGGCGAAGGCATTAACTTCTTCGGTGAGCTGGTCGACCTCGGCGTGAAAGAGAAGCTGATCGAAAAAGCGGGCGCCTGGTACAGCTACAACGGCGACAAAATTGGTCAGGGTAAAGCGAACGCTATCTCCTGGCTGAAAGAGAACCCGGCTGCGGCGAAAGAAATTGAGAAGAAAGTGCGTGAGCTGCTGCTCAACAACCAGGACTCTACGCCGGACTTCGCCGTTGATAACAACAGCGTCGAAGAAACCAACGAAGACTTCTGATAATCTCTTAACAGAGACGAAGGGCTGCTTATGCAGCCCTTTTTGCATTTATCACGACGGTAAAAAATCATGACCGAAAACTCACCGCGCCGTTCTGCCTACGCCAGACTGCTGGACCGCGCTATTCGCATTCTGGCAATGCGCGATCACAGCGAACAGGAGCTGCGACGTAAACTTACCGCCCCGGTGATGGGGAAAAATGGTCCTGAGCCTATCGACGCGCCGCCGGAAGACGTTGAAAAGGTGGTGGCCTGGTGTTTTGAAAATCGTTATCTCGACGATAGTCGCTTCGTGCAGCAGTTTATGGCCGGACGCAGCCGTAAAGGATATGGCCCGGCGCGCATCCGTCAGGAGCTGGGGCAGAAGGGCATTGCCCGAGAAGCCATCGAGCAGGCCATGCGCGAGTGCGACATTGATTGGGTTTTACTGGCGCGCGATCAGGCGGTGAGAAAATACGGGGAGCCGCTGCCAACCGCCTTTGCGGAAAAGGTCAAAATCCAGCGTTTTTTGCTCTATCGTGGCTACCTGATGGAAGATATCCAGGAAATATGGCGAAATTTTGCTGATTGACCGCACTGGGGATTTTACTTCCCTTTAAAGAAAACTTATCTTATTCCCACTTTTTCCGTCCGGAGGCGGGTTGTTTTTAAAGCAATCCGCGTCGGTGACGAATATTCCTTAATACACAAAATCATTCAAACCGCATCAGAGTGGTGGGAAAGAGAAGCCTCAGACGCGAACTTCAGTACGTGATTGGGGGTGAAAACAGCCGTTGACTCGGCGGTTTGAAGGATGAAGTGTAGCTTGATGTCAGGATAATTATGAGCAAGAGCACCGCTGAGATCCGTCAGGCGTTTCTCGACTTTTTCCATAGTAAAGGCCATCAGGTAGTTGCCAGCAGCTCCCTGGTGCCGAATAACGACCCTACTTTGCTGTTTACCAATGCCGGGATGAACCAGTTCAAAGATGTGTTCCTCGGTCTCGACAAGCGTAATTATTCTCGCGCGACCACCGCGCAGCGTTGCGTGCGTGCGGGCGGTAAACACAATGACCTGGAAAACGTCGGTTACACCGCACGTCACCACACCTTCTTCGAAATGCTGGGTAACTTCAGCTTTGGCGACTACTTCAAGCACGACGCTATTCAGTACGCGTGGGAACTGCTGACCGGTGAAAACTGGTTCGCCCTGCCGAAAGAGCGTCTGTGGGTCACCGTTTATGAGAGCGATGACGAAGCTTACGAAATCTGGGAAAAAGAAGTCGGCATCCCGCGTGAGCGCATCATCCGTATCGGCGACAACAAAGGCGCGCCGTACGCATCGGATAACTTCTGGCAGATGGGCGACACCGGTCCTTGCGGCCCGTGCACCGAAATCTTCTATGACCACGGTGACCACATCTGGGGTGGCCCTCCGGGTTCCGCAGAAGAAGACGGCGACCGTTACATTGAGATCTGGAACATCGTCTTCATGCAGTTCAACCGTCAGGCTGACGGCACCATGGAACCGCTGCCGAAGCCGTCCGTGGACACCGGTATGGGTCTGGAGCGTATCACCGCTGTTCTGCAGCATGTGAACTCCAACTATGACATCGACCTGTTCCGTAAACTGATCGACGCGGTGGCGAAAGCGACCGGTGCGACCGATCTGAGCAACAAGTCTCTGCGCGTTATTGCGGACCACATTCGTTCTTGTGCGTTCCTGATTGCCGATGGCGTGATGCCGTCTAACGAAAGCCGCGGTTACGTGCTGCGTCGCATCATTCGCCGCGCCGTCCGTCATGGCAACATGCTGGGCGCGAAAGACACCTTCTTCTACAAGCTGGTTGGCCCGCTGGTAGAAGTGATGGGTGCAGCAGGCGAAGAGCTGAAACGTCAGCAGGCGCAGGTTGAGCAGGTACTGAAAACCGAAGAAGAGCAATTTGCTCGTACGCTGGAGCGCGGTCTGGCGCTGCTCGACGAAGAGCTGGCAAAACTGACCGGCGATACGCTGGATGGCGAAACCGCTTTCCGTCTGTACGACACCTACGGCTTCCCGGTTGACCTGACGGCAGACGTTTGCCGTGAGCGCAACATCAAGGTTGACGAAGCTGGCTTCGAAGCCGCAATGGAAGAGCAGCGCCGTCGTGCGCGTGAGTCCAGCGGTTTTGGCGCAGACTACAACGCGATGATTCGCGTTGATGGTGCTTCAGAATTTAAAGGCTATGACCACCTGGAACTGAACGGCAAAGTGACTGCGCTGTTCGTTGACGGCAAAGCGGTAGACGCTATTGCTGCTGGCCAGGAAGCGGTTGTGGTGCTTGACCAGACTCCGTTCTATGCAGAGTCCGGCGGTCAGGTTGGCGATAAGGGCGAACTGAAAGGCGCGGGCTTTAGCTTTGCGGTCAGCGACACCCAGAAATACGGCCAGGCAATTGGTCACCTCGGCAAGCTGGCGACCGGCGCGCTGAAAGTGGGCGATGGCGTGCAGGCTGACGTTGATGTTGCACGCCGTGCACGCATCCGTCTGAACCACTCTGCAACGCACCTGATGCACGCGGCGCTGCGCCAGGTTCTGGGCACGCACGTTGCGCAGAAAGGCTCACTGGTGAACGACAAGGTTCTGCGTTTCGACTTCTCTCATTTCGAAGCCATGAAGCCGGAAGAGATTCGTGCGGTTGAAGATCTGGTCAACGCCCAGATTCGTCGCAACCTGCCAATCGAAACCAACATCATGGATCTCGAAGCGGCGAAAGCGAAGGGCGCGATGGCGCTGTTCGGTGAGAAATATGACGACCACGTTCGCGTTCTGAGCATGGGCGACTTCTCTACCGAGCTGTGCGGCGGTACCCACGCTTCTCGTACCGGTGATATCGGTCTGTTCCGCATTGTGTCTGAATCCGGCACCGCGGCAGGCGTACGTCGTATCGAAGCCGTGACCGGTGAAGGCGCGATTGCCACGCTGCACGCTGAAAGCGATCGCCTGAGCGATATTGCGCAGCTGCTGAAAGGCGACAGCCATAACGTCACCGAAAAAGTGCGTACCGTTATTGAACGTACGCGTCAGCTGGAAAAAGAGCTGCAGCAGCTGAAAGAGCAGGCCGCAGCACAGGAGAGCGCAAACCTTTCCAGTAAAGCTGAGACTATTAACGGCGTTAACCTGCTGGTGAGCGAGCTCGCCGGCGTTGAGCCGAAGATGCTGCGTACTATGGTCGACGATCTGAAGAACCAGCTGGGTTCTGCGGTTATCGTACTGGCGACGGTCGCAGAAGGTAAGGTTTCTCTGATTGCAGGCGTGTCTAAGGATGTGACCGACCGTGTGAAAGCAGGGGAGCTGGTTGGCATGGTCGCTCAGCAGGTGGGCGGCAAAGGGGGCGGTCGTCCGGATATGGCGCAAGCTGGTGGTACCGACGCGGCTGCACTCCCTGCTGCACTGTCCAGTGTGAAAGGCTGGGTCAGCGCTAAACTGTAATAACAATAAACGCATGCGGGTGCCTTAACGTTAAATGTTAAGGCACCTTGCATATGCGGTACTGATAACGATAAAGTCAGGTTGAAGTCATGTAGATCGGCTAAACTTACATTTAACAGAGTGTGATGCCGTGACCGCTTACACGAAGGTGTTTGTCATAGCTGACCTTTTGGCGTTATATGATGGAGAATGCCGGGATACAGAGAGACCCGACTCTTTTAATCTTTCAAGGAGCAAAGAATGCTGATTCTGACTCGTCGAGTTGGTGAGACCCTCATGATTGGAGATGAGGTCACTGTGACAGTTTTAGGGGTGAAGGGTAACCAGGTGCGCATCGGCGTAAATGCCCCTAAAGAAGTCTCTGTTCACCGTGAAGAGATCTACCAGCGTATCCAGGCTGAAAAATCCCAGCAGTCCAGTTACTAAGTTCTCGCGTCTCACCCCGCGGGTGAGACGCACCTCCCGCAGTTTTCTTCGTGTTGCTCTCGTTTTTCTCCCTTTTTTCCTCGATCCAGCACCTTTGCACCCATTTTCTTTTTTGCTGCTATACCGGCAAAAACGCAATTTATCTGTTGATAAAACGTGCATTCTGTCTTTTTTAACAGCTTATTGCGTGTGAAATGTGCAAACGAAAAAAATCTGCGGAAAATTGTTTGACTTATAAGTCCCAGAAAGTAATATGTGCGCCACACAGCGACGATGAGCAGAAACAAGTTCTTCGAAGCACTCGCAAGAGGTGTTGTTGGTGAGGTGGCCGAGAGGCTGAAGGCGCTCCCCTGCTAAGGGAGTATGCGGTCAAAAGCTGCATCCGGGGTTCGAATCCCCGCCTCACCGCCATTTGCATCCGTAGCTCAGCTGGATAGAGTACTCGGCTACGAACCGAGCGGTCGGAGGT
>NZ_JAPKIC010000009.1:116296-211673 GCF_036759945.1 Kluyvera sp. CHPC 1.251
AGTTTCCCGATGCATCCGTAGCTCAGCTGGATAGAGTACTCGGCTACGAACCGAGCGGTCGGAGGTTCGAATCCTCCCGGATGCACCATCTCTTACTTGATATCGTTTTTATAGCGGTATCAATATCGGCAGTAAAGCAAATTTCCCGATGCATCCGTAGCTCAGCTGGATAGAGTACTCGGCTACGAACCGAGCGGTCGGAGGTTCGAATCCTCCCGGATGCACCATTCTTTGTTTTGCACGATAATTAGCTTTTCCGATGCATCCGTAGCTCAGCTGGATAGAGTACTCGGCTACGAACCGAGCGGTCGGAGGTTCGAATCCTCCCGGATGCACCATTATCTCGAAATATCCATTCTCTCAAATTTCTCCCCCAGTTAATCTTTCTCTTTTACTCAATAAAATCTTCTTCACACTTTTCTGATTGGCAACCCATTCTTTCCACTATAATTTATCTCTGTGACACCCTTATTCTGGTGATCTGAGTGCAAGGAGAGAAATCCATGAAATGGTTCAAAGCAATGGCTGCGTCTTGTGCAGCGCTTCTGGTAGCTATCTCGCTGTCTGGCTGTGCGGGTTCTTCAACCAAGGAAAGTACCGGCGGCTATATCGATGATACGGTCGTAACCACTAAGGTGAAAACCGCGCTGTTTAGCGACAAACAGATTAAATCCAGCGAAATTAACGTACAGACCTTTAAAGGTCGCGTGCAGCTGAGCGGCTTTGTGTCGTCGGCGGCTGATGCAAAACGTGCGGTAGAAGTAACGCGCCAGGTACAGGGCGTGCGGGTTGTTGAAAACGACATGCAGATTAAATAACCCCGCAGCCAGCAATATTCAAAAAGGCACCCTTTCGGTGCCTTTGTCGTCTCTGCGGCGGGCAGCGACAATCTGCCCCTTTTACGATAAAGTAACGTCACGTTGGCGAAGGGTGAAAAGACAATGTACGAACGCTATGCTGGATTGATTTTTGATATGGATGGCACCATTCTTGATACGGAACCTACGCATCGTAAAGCGTGGCGTGACGTGCTGGGACGATATGGAATGCAGTTCGACGAACAGGCGATGGTTGCCCTGAATGGCTCTCCGACCTGGCGTATTGCTCAGGCGATTATTGAAAGCCACCAGGCCGATTTAGATCCCCATCTTCTCGCACGTGAAAAAACCGCCGCGGTAAAATCAATGCTGCTGGACTCGGTCACGCCACTGCCGCTTATTGAGGTGGTGAAGGCGTGGCACGGTCGTCGCCCTATGGCGGTCGGCACCGGTAGCGAAAGCGCCGTGGCTGAAGCGCTGCTTGCGCATCTGGGACTGCGTCACTATTTTGCGGCCGTTGTCGCCGCCGATCATGTTAAACAGCATAAGCCTGCGCCGGATACGTTCTTACTGTGCGCCGAATTGATCGGCGTGCCGCCTGAGCGCTGCGTGGTGTTTGAAGATGCCGATTTTGGGCTTCAGGCCGCTGCGGCGGCGGGAATGGATGCCGTTGACGTACGTCTGTTGTGAGTGAATTTCTGGCGCTGGGGTCGCTGTTTGCAAGCAGCTTCCTCAGTGCAACGCTGCTGCCGGGTAACTCCGAAGCCGTGCTGGTTGCGCTGCTGCTTTCGGGCGCGAGTAAGCCCTGGCTTCTGGTAGTAATAGCAACAATGGGTAATAGCCTTGGCGGGGCTACTAACGTTATTCTTGGTCGTTTTTTTCCATTACGCAAAACATCGCGATGGCAGGAAAAGGCAGTGGGCTGGCTCCGACGCTACGGCGCGGCGACGCTACTGCTGAGCTGGATGCCGGTTATCGGCGATTTGCTGTGCCTGTTGGCAGGGTGGATGCGTATTTCCTGGGGACCAGTACTCTTTTTTTTATGCCTGGGGAAAGCGTTACGTTACGTCGCAGTCGCGGCGCTGACGCTTCAGGGCATGACGTGGTGGCACTAATTGGATGGCAGGTGGAATATCGCATCTCCACGATGACAATTATGCTTAATAAAATGAATTCGACAGGCGGGAGGTCAATTTGATCCCGGACGTATCACAGGCGCTGTCCTGGCTGGAAAAACATCCTCAGGCTCTTCAGGGGATCCACCGCGGACTTGAGCGCGAAACGCTGCGTGTTAATGCAGATGGTTCTCTGGCAACAACCGGTCACCCGGAAGCGCTTGGCGCAACCCTGACCCACAAATGGATCACCACGGACTTTGCAGAAGCCCTGCTGGAGTTTATTACTCCAGTCGACGGCGACATCGACCATATGCTGACGCTTCTGCGTGACGTGCATCGCTACACCGCACGTCAGCTGGGCGACGAACGCATGTGGCCGCTGAGCATGCCTTGCTACATTGCACCGGGTCAGGAGATTGAGCTGGCGCAGTACGGCACGTCGAATATCGGCCGCCTGAAAACGCTGTATCGTGAAGGTCTGAAGAACCGCTACGGCGCGTTGATGCAGACCATCTCTGGCGTACACTACAACTTCTCGCTGCCAATGGCCTTCTGGCAGGCGAAGTGTGGCACCGACGATAAAGAGGCAATTTCAGCCGGTTATTTCCGTCTGATTCGCAACTACTACCGCTTTGGCTGGGTGATCCCGTATCTGTTCGGGGCGTCACCGGCAATCTGCTCTTCGTTCCTGCAGGGCAAACCGACCACGCTGCCGTTTGAGAAAACGGAATGCGGCATGTACTACCTGCCGTACGCCACCTCTTTGCGCCTTAGCGACCTTGGCTATACCAATAAATCGCAAAGCAATCTCGGAATTACGTTTAACGAACTGCACGAGTATGTGGCAGGATTAAAGCGTGCGATTAAAACCCCGTCGGAAGAGTATGCCCGTATCGGCCTTGAGAAGGACGGTAAGCACCTGCAGATCAACAGCAACATTCTGCAGATTGAAAACGAGCTGTACGCGCCTATTCGCCCTAAGCGCGTCACGCGCGACGGCGAGACGCCTTCCGATGCGCTGCTGCGCGGCGGTATCGAATACATTGAAGTGCGTTCACTCGATATCAACCCGTTCTCGCCAATTGGCGTCGACGAGCAGCAGATTCGCTTCCTTGACCTGTTTATGGTCTGGTGCGTGCTGGCGGATGCGCCAGAGATGAGCAGCGACGAACTGCTGTGTACGCGCACGAACTGGAACCGCGTGATTCTGGAAGGGCGTAAGCCTGGCCTGACGCTGGGCATTGGCTGCGAAACGGCGCAATTCCCGCTGACCAAAGTGGGTAAAGATCTGTTCCACGATCTTAAGCGCGTGGCGCAGACGCTGGACGGCATCAACGGCGGAACGGCATACCAGAAGGTATGTGATGAGCTGGTTGCCTGCTTTGATAATCCAGATTTAACTTTCTCTGCACGTATTCTGCGTTCTATGCTTGATGAAGGCATTGGCGGTACCGGCAAGGCGCTGGCCGAACAGTATCGTACGATGCTGCGTGAGGAGCCGCTGGAGATTCTGAGCGAAGAGGATTTTGCGAAGGAGCGTGATGCTTCCCGCGCACGTCAGCAGCAGATTGAAGAGGCGGATAACGAACCGTTTGAAGCACTGCTGGCGAGACACGCCTGATACAAAAGAAAAAGGCCACATCACTGTGGCCAAAATATACATCTCTGAATCAGGGATGATGATAACAAATGCGCGTCTTTCATATACTAAGACTGGCATGGGAACAAAGAGTTCAGTTTATTTTTAAAAAAATCACATTATCCTGAAGCGGAGCGCGGTGAATTGCATAAAGTTGAATCTATTCATGTTGTTAGGTGATTTGGTGGATAGAAAAAAAGTGCAGCACGCGTGAGCATGAAGGTGATATCGGAGGTTACGAAATGCCGTTGTTAGATAGCTTCACAGTCGATCATACCCGTATGGAAGCCCCAGCCGTTCGCGTGGCGAAGAAAATGAACACCCCGCACGGCGACGCGATCACGGTTTTTGACCTGCGTTTTTGCATTCCGAACAAGGAAGTGATGCCAGAAAGAGGGATCCACACTCTGGAGCACCTGTTTGCTGGCTTTATGCGTGACCATCTGAACGGTAACGGCGTTGAGATTATCGATATCTCACCAATGGGTTGCCGTACCGGTTTCTACATGAGCCTGATTGGTACGCCGGACGAGCAGCGCGTAGCCGATGCCTGGAAAGCGGCAATGGCAGACGTACTGAAAGTGCAGGATCAAAATCAGATCCCTGAGCTGAACGTATACCAGTGCGGGACTTATGAGATGCACTCCCTCAGCGAAGCGCAGGAGATTGCACGTCACATTATCGATCGTGGCGTGCGCATTAACAGCAATGATGAGCTGGCGCTGCCAAAAGAGACGCTGAAAGAACTGCATATCTAGTTTGTGCGTTCAGCAGGCTGATAAAACCCGGAACGCTCCGGGTTTTTTTATTGCCCGTCGTTCAGGCCGGATAAGGCAACGCCGACACCCGGCAATCTGCGCCGGGCTGCCTGATGGCGCCACGCTTATCAGGCCTACCGAGCATGCGGGAATTCAGGTCAAAAAAAAGCCAGCTCAACCGAGCTGGCTTTTTTCATCAGTGGGCGCCTCCGCCTCCACCACCCGCACCAAACGGCGGTCTGGCGAACCATACCAGGCCCAACAGGATGAGGAATATCCCGGCCGAAACCCAGAAGATTTCGTTGGCGGAGACAATCAGCCCCTGGTTGGTGATCTGCTGGGCTATCCAGCCGGAAGCCTGTTGCTGCGTCATGCCCATACCCTGTAGCTGATCGTACATCTGCTGGGCGTTCGGGTTGAACGGCGTCACGGATTCCGTCAGCTGCGCATGGTGCAACGCCTCGCGGTTGGTCCACAGCGTGGTGGTTATCGAGGTGCCGATAGAACCTGCTAGCGTACGGGTAAAGTTCGACAAGCTCGAGGCAGCCGCCAGACGCTCAGGCGGTAGCCCGGAGAGCGTGATGGTGGTCAACGGCATGAAGAAGCACGCCACGGCGAAGCCCTGAATAAACTGCGGCCATGCCGATGCGCCGAAGTCCATCCCCGGTTCGAAGGTATAAGCGCGCCAGTAGAAACAGACGGCGTACATAATAAAGCTGAAGGTGACCAGACGGCGCATATCCAGCTTGTGGGCAAATCGACCGATGATCGGTGACAGCAGTACCGGGATAACCCCGACCGGCGCGGACGCCAGACCTGCCCAGGTTGCGGTGTACCCGTAGACCTCCTGCAATAGCTGCGGCAACAGAACAATGGCGCCGAAGTAGAGCATATAGGCAAGGCTGATACACAGACAGCCGATGGTAAAGTTTCGCGACTTAAACAACGACAGATCGACTATCGGGTTATCGTCGGTTAGCTCCCAGACAATCAGGAAACTCAGCGATACCACTGCCACCACCGTCAGTACGACTATCTCGGTTGAGTTAAACCAGTCGAGCTCTTTACCCTGGTCGAGCATGACCTGAAGGCTACCAATACCCAGCACCAGCAGCGCCAGGCCAATACCATCAATACGCCGCTGCTCGGTCTTCGTTTCACGGCCACGCAGGCTCTGGAGGCTTAACAGCACGACCAGGGCACCGATTGGCACGTTGATGAAGAAGATCCAGCCCCAGTGATAGTTATCGCTGATATAGCCGCCAAGAATTGGCCCGCAAATAGGTGCCACAATCACCGTCATCGACCACAGCGCCAGCGCGACGGCGCGCTTGGCCGGCGGGTAGTTGTTGAGCAACAGACTTTGCGACAGTGGGATCAGCGGCCCGGCAACTACCCCCTGAATCACGCGGAAGAAGATCAGCATGCCCAGGCTGTTAGATACCCCGCACGCCCATGACGCAATGACGAAGGCGACGGTTGACCACAGGAACAGCTTCACCTCGCCGACGCGTTTTGCCAGCCAGCCGGTAATCGGAATGGAGATGGCGTTCGCCACCCCAAACGAGGTGATGACCCATGTCCCCTGGCTCAGCGATGAGCCAAGGTTACCGGCGATGGTCGGAATAGCCACGTTGGCGATGGTGGAGTCCAGCACCTGCATGAAGGTGGCTAGCGACAGCGCAATGGTCATAATGACCAGCTGCGCGCCTTCCAGCGGTTTTTGCTGTTGCATTACGCGCACCCCAGCATTAGTTGGCGTTGGCCTGGACGATGTCGTTGATCAGCTTGTTAACCGGGTCGAGGCTGATTTCACGCGCGTTACTCTCGTAAACCGGGCTGGTGCGGATCTGGTTAGCCAGCATCTGACCGTCACGGTTGGAGGTGTCCACTTTCACCAGCGTAGACAGACCAATACGCAGCGGATGTTGTTCCAGCTGTTTCTCGTCCAGCTCGATACGGACCGGCAGACGTTGTACCACTTTGATCCAGTTACCGGTGGCGTTCTGCGCTGGCAGCAGGGAGAAGGCGCTACCGGTACCCATATCCAGACCGACCACTTTACCGGTGTATTTCACATCATCGCCGTAGATATCGCTGACGACGGTGACCGGCTGGCCAATACGCATATGCGCAAGCTGCGTCTCTTTGAAGTTCGCGTCTACCCACAGGTTGCTGGCAGGCACAACGGCCATCAGCGGTGTGGTTGGGCTAATCTGCGCACCCGGCTGTACGGAACGACGGGAAACGTAACCGCTCATCGGGCTGACGATTTTGGTACGCTGCAGGGCAAGCCATGCGTTACGTACTTCGGTCGCCGCCTGACGAACCGTAGGCTGATCTTCAAGCTTAGTGCCGAGGATCATCGCCTGGTTAGCGTTGTACTGTTGAATTGCCACGTCCAGAGCAGCCTGCGCGCTGGTGACGGCGTCTTTGGCGTGTTGCAGCTCTTCGCGGCCAATCAGGTTGGCGTTGCCCAGCGGAATACGACGGTTAAGGTCGGTTTGCGCCTGAGCCAGCGTGGTTTTGCGAATATCGATATTCGCCTGCAGCTGCTTGTTGTTGATCATCAGCTGACGCATCTGACGGACGCTTGAGGCAAGCTGAGTCTGCGCTTTCTCAAAGGCCTGCTGAGCATCGGTCTGATCGAGGGTGACCAGTACGTCGCCCTGCTTAATATAGTCGGTGTTATCAGCCCAGACTTTGGTCACGCTGCCAGATACCTGCGCCATGATTTGAACCTGGTTACCTGCCACGTAAGCGTCATCGGTTTCTTCATAATGACGCAACACCAAAAACCAGTAGCTCCCATAGGCTACGGCAATAATAACAAAGAGCAAGGTCAACAAGATGAGGGCGCTTTTACGTTTGCCTTTCTTGTTGGCGGTTTGCTGCGGGGCTTGAGTCTCCGCATTTGCGCTCATGTGATTCTCCACATTCTTATTATTTGTTTCGGCTTAGCCGACCTGTTTTTCCTACCAGAAAGGCCAGCAGAAGTTATCTGCTGGCCTTTCATCTGCTTTTTTAACGCGGTGATATCAGCGCAGGGCATCCAGTACGGAACCATCTTCTTCCATCTGATCCAGACGGGTGAGGAGCTTGCGGGTGATATGTTCGAGCTGGTCTTTTTCAGCCAGGCTCAATGAAGACCAAAGCTGATGCAGACAGTGATGCTGAGGAGGCAGCACCTCGCGCAGGAACTCATGACCCTTTTCGGTCAACTGCAGGTGCAGACAACGGCGGTCATTGTCGCTTTCACGACGTTCAATCCAGCCGCGTTTTTCCAGTTCATCGGCGATACGCGTGGCGTTGGTGCGCGATGAACCCAGCGCGCAGCTGAGCTCGGAAGGCTGAATACTGTGATTTTCTTGAGACTCCAGCGTGATTAGCGCCATAAACAACGTCTCGTTAATCCCCTGAGCCTTCAGCATTTTATTACGATTGTCCAGCAGCTTGCCCTGCATGTGCATGCAAAGGCGGGTGAGAAGGATCTCCTGGAAAGGGAACTCTTCGCTGCGGCTGGCGCGGAATTTCAGCATTTGTTCAATGGGCGTAAACGAACTATCCATCTGGGCATTACCTCATTAGTTACAGTCGATATAGTAACGACAGTGACAAATAAAGTAAATGAATTATTGTCCGTAATTTATGTGGTTAGTCTATGACATAACGCTGCCGGATACGTAGACCCGGCAGCAGTGCCGTTATTCCGCTTCCTGGCGATGATAACCCCACCACCAGACTAGCAGGTTAGCGACGGCCATCAGGCTGCCTGCCAGGCATACGCCCAGCCAGCCGGCGTGCTGCCAGGCAGAGGCCGAAAGCAGCGAGCCCGCCGCGCCGCCGATAAAGTAGCTGGTCATATAGCCTGCGGTAAGGCGGTTACGGGCAGCCGGCTGTACGCGGTATATCACCGTCTGGTTGGTGATATGCACGCCTTGCACCATCAGGTCGAGCACCAGAATCCCGATGATCAGCGCGATAGCGGACGTATGCCCGTACCAGATAGCGACCCAGGATAGCAGCAGCAACACCAGACCCCAGGTGGTGGTCAGATGCGCTTTGCCTTTATCCGCCAGCCCGCCGACCGGACGCGCACCCAACGCACCGGCTGCGCCCGCCAGGCCAAACAGGCCGATAGTGCCTTCAGAATAGTTAAACGGTGTGCCGGAAAGCAGAAATGCCATCGACGTCCACAGAATGCTGAAGTTGGCGAAGGTCAGGCAGCCGAGCAGCGCGCGGGTGCGCAGCAGCTTGTCGCTGGCGAAGAGGCTAAAGATGGAGCCTAGCAGCTGCGGATAGTTAAGATGCGTCTCCTGCTTGAGCTTCGGTAGCCCGCGCCACAGCGCGAAGGCCAGCAGCACCATCAGCGCGGAGGCGACCCAGTAAACGGTGCGCCAGCCGCCGAGGCTTGCCAGCAGCCCGGCAACGGTGCGCGCCAGCAGTATCCCCAGCAGCAGTCCGCTCATCACCGTACCGACAACTTTGCCGCGTTTTTCCGGTGCGGCGAGGGTGGCGGCCATCGGCACCAGTAACTGGGCGACAACGGAGAACAGCCCGGTCAGTGCGGTACCGAGGATCATCATACCGAGCGAGCTGCTGCTGGCGGTGATCAGCATGCCGCCTGCGGCCAGCAGGGTCATGAAAACGATAAGCGAACGACGCTCGAACATATCCCCGAGCGGCACCAGAAACAGCAGCCCGGCGGCGTAGCCTAGCTGAGCGGCGGTGACGATAAAACCGGCCTGTCCTGCGCTAAGCGAGAAGTGGCGGGCGATGGTCTCCAGCAGCGGCTGCGCGTAGTAGTTACTGGCAACGGCAAGGCCGGTAGCGACGGACATTAAAACGATCAAAGCCGGGCTAAGCCCGTGAGCAGGTTTAGTCATGGTATTGAGAAAGTAAGGAAAGATGCGGTCGATAATAACGAAAGGCGCGGGGGAGGGGGGAAATGATGCGTAGCGGATTGTGCTTTTTGGCGGAGCGGTGTTTTCCCGGCGCCGCGTTGCTCGGCCGGGCTACCATTCAGTGCTGCGGTCATGCCGGATGGCGCTGCGCTTATCCGGCCTACTGTCGTGCTGCTGTTCCTGTAGGCCAGATAAGGCAAAGCCGCCATCCGGCAATCGGTGGCGGCTCTGGTGCCTTCCCGGTGTCAACCGGAGGCATCACATTTTATTTCTGCGCGGCCAGCGCTTCTTTCACCCAACCATCAAATACCTGCTGGTGGGCTTTGATCCAACCGTCGACCTGACCCTGCACGTCGGCTTCTGACGCTTTACCGTCATGCATCATGGCGTTCTGTGCGTTGATGTCGGACAGCGGCAGCTTCATGATGGCAAACAGCTTCGCCGCCGCCGGGTTTTTCTCGGCCCAGGCTTTGTTGGCCACAATGTGCATGGTGCTGACTGGGAAACCGTAGTTTGCGCCGTTAGACAGCTTGGTATCGATGTTTTTCTGTACGCCCGGCAGGGAGGAGAACGGCACCTGCAGCCAGACAACATCTTTACCCGGCTTCAGCACATCGCTTACCCAGTAAGGCGTCCAGGTGTAGTACAGAATTGGCTTACCTTCTTTAAAGCGGGTGATGGTATCGGCCATCATTGCCGCATAGTTACCCTGGTTATGCTCGACCGATTTGGTCAGATCATAGGCCTCCAACTGGTGGTTAATCACCGCTTCACAGCCCCAGCCAGGGTTACAACCGGTCAGATCGGCTTTGCCGTTACCGTTGGTGTCAAACAGCCTGGCAATCTTAGGATCTTTCAGCTGTTCAATATTGGTGATGTGGTATTGGTCGGCGGTTTTTTTATCAATCAAATAACCCTGCGCCGCGCCGTTAACCAGTGTGCCTTCACGATAGAATTTCTTGTCGCCACCGGCGGCAGCGTACATATCATCATGCAGCGGGATCCAGTTGACGGCGGTGAAGGTGGCATCACCCGCGGCCAGTGAGGTGTAAGCCACGTTGTAGTCGACTTCGTTCGGCTTATCGACGGTGTAGCCCAGTTTTTCCAGCGCGCGGCTCACCAGCAGCGTCTGGAAGGTCTCTTCGGAGAGGGTGCTCTGCACCGGCTGAACGGTGATGCCTTTCCCTGGGAGGTCGGCGGCGAAGGTGCTGGCTGAAACCAGCGTAGTGAAAGCGGTAGCTAAGACGAATGAGTGTCGCATCGTTGTTCCTTTAATAGTGATTGTTGCGGAGCATTGGCCCGACGGCTGTCGGGCCAATACGATGGTTACTTAGAGAAGGGGCGCATCAGGAGGCCAACCGGGCCGGTATTGAACCAGCGACGGTTGCCTTTGCTGCGAGAATCGCGGCCTACGGCCTGGGTCAGGCGGTCGAGAATAATCGCGAGGATAACGATCCCGACGCCGCCCACGGTGGCAAGGCCCATATCCAGACGGCCGATACCGCGCAGTACCATCTGGCCCAGGCCGCCAACGGCGATCATCGAGGCGATAACCACCATCGACAGCGCCAGCATCAGCGTCTGGTTCACACCGGCCATAATGGTCGGCATCGCCAGCGGCAACTGCACTTTGAACAGCATCTGGCGCGGGCTGGCACCGAAGGAGCGCGACGCTTCGATAAGGTCGGCCGGTACCTGGTTAATCCCGAGAATGGTCAGACGCACAATCGGCGGCAGGGCAAAGATAATGGTCACCACCACGCCCGGCACGTTACCGATACCGAACAGCATGACGATCGGCACCAGATAGACGAATGCAGGCGTGGTCTGCATCGCATCGAGCAGCGGCCGGATAATCTTCGATGCCCGCGGACTGCGCGCCAGCCATATGCCGAGCGGCAGGCCTATCACCACGCAGAACAGCAGCGCGGTCAGCACCAGGGCCAGCGTAATCATCGCCTGCGACCACGCGCCGATAGCGCCGATAGCAATCAGCGAAATCAGCGTCGCAATGCCCATACCGAAGCTGGAAATCTGCCAGGCGATCAGAGCGAAAATAATAATCGCCACCGGCGCAGGCATCCCCAACAGCAGTTGCTGGAAGGCACTCAGGATATAATCGACGGGCACACGAATGCCCTGGAACACCGGGCGGAAGTGCGTGACTACCCAGTCGATCCCCTGCGTCACCCAGCTATCAAGCGGGATCAGCGTCTTATGGAACGGGTCCATAATATTGAAGTGCTCCGGTTGCGGTGCTGGCGCGTTATGCAGCCAGTCGGCGCCGCCGCCGGACGGTGCTGATGCTGGTGAACCCCAGGCATCGGCGGAGTTAGCTGCGCTATCGGCAGCCGGTGTGGTATCCCACGGATTTGATTGATCAGCCATTGTTTGTTGCCCCCTCGCGATCTAATGCCTGTAGCAGCATTCTTTTTGAAATAACGCCGACGTACTGCTGTTCTTCTCCAACAACCGGTACGGCGCAGGGTGCATGACCCACGTGAGAGAGTAATTCGCTGAGCGGCGTCTGGGCATCGACGGCCAGCGGCTCGTCAATTAATGCCGCCTCGATTCCCTGATTCGCCTTTAAGGCTTCCTTCAATGAGTCGATGGAGACAATGCCAACAAACTTATTACCGCGTTCGATGACGTAACCATATTCACGGTCATCATCCTGTAATAATTTCAATGCTGAACGAGGGCCGAAACCTGGCGTTTTACGGATAAGGCCATCCGGATTACGACGGGCAATATCTTTAGCGCTAAAGACCTGGCTAATATCCACGCCACGGAAGAAGGTGCGGACATAATCATTGGCCGGATTATTCAGAATTTCATCAGGCGTGCCAACCTGTACCACTTCGCCATTTTGCATAATGGCAATACGGTCACCAATTCGCATCGCTTCATCGAGGTCATGGGAAATAAAGACCACGGTGCGCTGATGCTTCGCCTGTAATTTTACCAACTCATCCTGCATCTCGGTGCGGATTAATGGGTCGAGCGCTGAGAAGGCTTCATCCATTAATAGAATGTCGGGGTTGATGGCGAGCGCGCGGGCTAAACCGACGCGCTGACGCATGCCGCCGGAGAGTTCGTCCGGGTAACCATGAGCGTAGTTCTCAAGGCCAACCTGACGCAGCGCATCCAGCGCTTTCTCCTGACGTTCCTGGGCGGGAACGCCGGCGAGATCCATGCCGAAGGCGGTATTTTCCAGTACGCTCATATGCGGCATTAGCGCAAATGACTGGAATACCATCGCGATTTTTTTACGGCGAACTTCCCGCAGCTCGGCATCGGATATTTTGGCAATATCCATACCGTCTATCAGCACCTGACCGCGAGTCGGTTCTATCAGACGATTGAGAAGGCGTACCATGGTGGATTTGCCAGAGCCAGATAACCCCATGATGACAAATATCTCGCCTTCTTCAATGGCCAGACTGGCGTCTTTAACGCCAAGTGATAATCCAGTTTTATCGAGAATTTGCTCTTTGGTAAAACCTTTCTCGATATATTTAAATGCTCGCTGTGGGTGCTCGCCGAATATTTTATAAAGATTCTTAACTTCTAATTTAACTGCCATGCAATATGCGATTTCCTGTTTTTAGTTTATGTCGATATGCTACCTGATGAAAATAATGACCTGTTTATACCCTAGCATACTGAGACGATGTGACAACCCTCTATCCGTTTTCAAATGAAATAACCAATAGGGTGATATCGCCGCCATTTCCCATGATATAAGGGCTGAGGGCAAATTGACGCTGATTGATTTTTTTAAGAATTTTGATAAGAAATTTGGTTGAGATCTTTAAAAAGGCATGAATATTGCCTGGGAATTCACGACCGAATTTCGCACGATATTTGTATGATGATGGTGATTTTTTAAGAAATATCCGGGTAATCACCAGGGGGATATTTGGCAGCAAAATGGAGAGTAATAGAGGAAAATAAACGCCCGCAAATAGCGATTATTTGCGGGCGTTTTTTCACTACATACGCATACTGACGGCAAGGCGGTTAAAGGCGTTCATCAGGCTGATGGCGAAGGTCATATCGCTAATCTGCTCGGCGCTGAAATGAACCAGCAGGGGCTGGTACACGCTGTCTTCCGCGCGGTTTTCAGCGATGTGGGTCAGATCTTCAGCCCAGGCCAGCGCTGCACGCTCGGCGTCGCTGAAGTGATTGCTCACTCGCCATCCCGCCAGCGCATCCAGCTTCACCTGGTCCACGCCAGACTTACGCAGCGCTTTGCTGTGCATCTCCAGGCAGAAGGCGCAGCCGTTAATCTGCGACACGCGCAGGTAAAGCAGTTCCAGCAGGGGGCGCTCCAGCGAGCTTTTTTCCAGGGCGATGCTGGCCTGAACCAGCCCGGCATAGACGTTCGGGCTCAGTTCACTATAGTGTTGGCGTAATGCAGTCATATTGTCACTCCTCGTTCAAGATGGGATAAAAATAGCACTATAATGGTCTTAAAAAGATAGCCATATTTGGAGTAAAAAATAAGACCATGAAACCGGGCGGCGTACCACGCTATCAGCAGATTGCCAGAGAACTGAAAGCGGCGATAGAACAGGGCGAACTGACGGCGGGCAGGCGCTTACCCTCCAGCCGGGTTTATGCGCAGGAGCTTGGCGTCTCAAGGGTGACGGTGGAAAACGCCTACGGCGAGCTGGTGGCGCAAGGCTGGCTGGAGCGTCGCGGGCAGGCGGGCACGTTTGTAAGCGATCACTTAACCCTTGAGCCGGTTGCTGCCGAGCCTCTCGGCTTTGGCGGAGAGCACTTCCAGCCACACCCTTTCCAGCTTGGCCTTCCCGCGCTGGATCTCTTTCCCCGCGGCCAGTGGGCGAGGGTGATGGGGCATCGGCTGCGCATCCAAACGCGCTTCGACCTTGCGCTGGGTGACGTGTGCGGTGAACTGTCTCTGCGTCAGGCCATCGTTGAGTATCTTCGTCTTTCCCGCAGCATTGAATGCGAGGCCGAGCAGGTGTTTATCACCTCCGGCTATGCGGCTTCTATGGGGCTTATCCTGCAGGCACTGGAGGCGCACGGGGAAGGAATGTGGATGGAAGACCCCGGATTTCCATTGATTCGCCCGATCATTGAACAGGCGGGTGTGACGCTACATCCGGTGGCGGTAGATGAGGACGGCATGGACGTGGAATGGATAACCCAGCACCCTACGACCGCGCGCTTTGCGCTGCTCACCCCGGCCCATCAAAGCCCCACTGGCGTGGCGCTGTCGCTGCCACGGCGTCGACAGCTGCTGGATTGGGCTGCGCATCATCACGCGTGGATTATTGAAGATGATTATGACAGCGAGTTCCGCTATCAGGGTAAACCGCTGCCGCCGCTAAAAAGCCTGGATGCGCCGCAGCGGGTTATCTACGCCGGTACTTTCAGTAAATCGCTCTTCCCGGCACTGCGCACCGCCTGGCTGGTGGTGCCGATACCGCTGGTGGCGGCATTTCGCCGTCAGGCGCAGCGGCTGGCCTGCCCGGTGCCGGTGCTCTGTCAGCAGACGCTGGCGGATTTTCTGCGCGAAGGGCACTTCTGGCGACATCTGAAGAAGATGCGCGTTCACTATGCCGAGCGTCGGCGCTGGCTGGAAACATCGCTACGGGCCAACGGCTTTCAGGTGCTGGAGCAGTTGGGGGGTATTCAACTGGTGGTGACGGTAGACGGTGACGACCACCTTATGGCGCAGCAGGCCAGACAAGCGGGGCTGGCAGTGCAGGCGGTAAACGACTGGCGAATCAGCCAGCGGGGTCAGGCCGGGCTTATCATGAGCTTTACCAATATCGTATCGCAGCAGATGGCCGATGCTCAGGTCGCTGCGCTGAAGGCGGCTATAAAATAAAAAACCCCGGGCATCAGAGATACTCCGGGGGGAGACGCGTTTTTATTATCAACATCGTTGTGATGATATTATCGACGACTGCCTAATAATACGCCAATAAAAATCCCCACTGCCGCGGCAGCGCTCACACTTTGCCACGGTTTATCGCGAATATAGTCATCGGCACAGCCCGCAACGTCACATACGCTTTGCTGTATGCGGGTACGACCATTAATGCGCGCACGGGTTTCGCTCAGCAATTTCTTCGCATTGTGGCGGACGGCCTCAATTTCGTCTTTGTCTTCACTGGCCCAGCTCTTCAGGATGCTCTCAAGGCTGTCGGCTAATTGGCTGACGTCATTATGAATATCCTGGACTTCATCATCAGCATCTTGGCGATTAAGTGATTTAAACATGAGGTTCTCCACAAATTTTGTTGGAGCAATAAGTGTAGGTCACCCGACATAATTTGCCGGAGATTGGCTGGTTTCTGGAATTATCTGAAAGCGAGGCGAATACTGATTACGGTAAGGTGGCGATGCAGTAAAAGATAAAGAGGATAATATATGTATTTACGACCTGATGAGGTGGCGCGCGTTCTTGAAAAAGCGGGCTTTACCATGGATGCGGTAACCTCGAAAGCTTACGGCTACCGTCGTGGTGAGAATTATGTGTACGTTAACCGCGAAGCGCGAATGGGGCGCACGGCGCTGATCATTCATCCGGCGCTTAAAGATCGCAGTAACAAATTTGCCGAACCGGCTTCTGATATTAAGGCCTGCGATCACTACGCAGAGTTTCCGCTCTATTTAGGCGGCGAAGTTGAGCAGCATTATGGCATCCCGCACGGCTTTAGTTCACGAATGGCGTTAGAGCGCTTTATTGATGGGCTATTTGGCGAGAAGTTGTAAGTCAGTGACTGGCTAGCTTAGCCAGTCACTTATACCAATATGATTATGCTTTTGCCTGGGTGTACTGTTCCACGCGGAACAGGCGACGGCAGAAGTCAAGGAAGTAGCCGTATGCGGCTCCCATCACCAGCGATACCACGGCGTTAGAACTTACCGCCGCCAGGATCTGGTGCCAGTCGGCACCCACGCTCAGCAGAATCAGCACATACACCGGCGACTGGAAGGTGACATAGGCCAACGGATCCGCCACGCGTTTTACCCAACCCGCCGGGCTAATGCGAGCCGCCTGTCGCATAATAAAGTCGCGATAAATACCGTACGGCCACGCAATAATAATGTTGACCGGGATAGCAACCAGACGCGATGAAAGTGACTGCTCAAAGGTCATTCCTGAGAGAAATATTTCAATCATCATGTTCACGACGGAACAGTAGACAACCATGGCGAAAGTGTCTGCTGCCGCATGACGCAGGCGTGACTGCGCAGAGAACATCGGTATGCTCCTCGAAAATGAACGGTTAATACAGAAAGTGGTCTGTTTTATGGCGTTTTGGGTTGCTTTAATTGACGTGTATAGATTATCCATCTGGATTGGAACAAACAACTAGTGAAATATTTTTATTTAATGCGCTTTTTTCAATAAAATGCTCTGTTTTTGGTTGTTTTATGTTCGTCGCGCTATTTTTGTTTTTGTTGTCTATTTTTTATATAAAAATCATTTAGTTAATCTCTGTTTCGAAATCGTAAAAAAGGATGGGAGATAGTGTGTGTCGGCGTAAAAGCACGGCAATGCTGATTTTTATGTGAATAAGGTCACATTCAGCGTTTTTATCCGTAAATAAGCGACTGTTTTGGCGTTTAGTTCTGTAGCGGGTGTTTGGAGGATATGCGTGATTTGTGGGTAACTATTCATAAACGCAGAAGTGAGGCGGTGAGCGATGCTCACCGCAGCGCAACATCAGCAAACGCCAAAGTCGCCTTCTTCACTATACGGCGCAACCTCCGCCGCCTTTAATGTGTACTGCTTGCCGTTTTCATCACTGGCCTGAACCGCCACGATGCTGTCTTCATGTGCTTCAATCACTTTTAACTTTGGTCCGCCCATTTTTGGTTGAACCAGATCGCCAGGTGCAAACATCTCAGGTGCTCCTTTGTTATTGAGTTCTTATACGCCGTTGGTGGATGAGCGCCGATTCCACGGCATCACCGCCAGCAGTCGCGCCATGCCGCAAAAACCGGTCACGCCGGCAAAGGTTAAACCTGCACCTACAAAGGCGCTGAGCAGGAAGAACGCGCTGGAGAGACTATAGCCGAGCACGACGCCCAGTAAAATTAGCACGCCGGCGGCAATCTGTACCTGGCGCATTAGGGGTAGGGGCTGCGATTTATCCACCGCCGTGGTGAGGCCGGCCTGACGCCAGGCTTCAATGCCGCCTGCCAGGAGTTTGACCTGTGCAGGTGCCGCGGCGGTGATTAAGCGGCTCTGGTTGTTGCGCGTGCGATTGCCGGACTGGCAGTGAAAAATAACGACGGTATCGGCGCTGGCTGCAAACGTTGCGCCTTGTTCTATGCTGCTGAGCGGCAGCAGGCGAGCGGCGGGGATGTGTTCACGGGCATATTCGTCCGTATCGCGGATATCAACGAGGGTTGCACCTTGCTCAATCAGCGCAAGGGCCGATTGTGGGGAGATCTCTTCAACGGTCATTTGGCTTCTCTCTTAGGGACAGTAGAGCGTTTTTAAGGTGGCGACAATCTGCTGCACCGCCTCGTTACGGATGGAATAGTGAATCCGCTGCGCATCGCGCTGGCGGTCAATCAGCCCCTCTTCCCGCATGCGTGCGAGATGTTGTGAAGTGGCTGATGGGCTGAGTCCGCTAGCTTTCGCCAGTTCACCGGCGCTGGTGCCGGGGGCATCGCACAGCATGCAGAGGATCAGCAGCCGGTTGGGGTTACTCATTGCTTTTAGCAGCGTTGCCGCTTCACCGGCACGGGCTAGCAGGCGTTCACTATCGTTCATATTTATTTAGCCTTTTCTTAATTAAGTTAATGCTAAACTAAAGAGTGAAAGTTGGCGAGATAAAAGATCAACATGTTAATGAAAATGTTGATTCTTCTGCTGGTGGTTTAAAAGTCGACGTTTGTGCATAAAAATGCGCGTAGGAATCATCTTAGTTTGGCGCGTCGACCGCATTTTTAGTCATTACTCACGGGGCGCAATGTGCATCTGCGGGTTAATTTCGTTAACTTTGCGCCAGGAATGTTAAAGCAAGTTATTATTGTTGGTGATTTATTGTGTGTTAATTTCATCTTAAAATAACATAAAGTGATAATATTCTATTTTTATTTATACAGCTTAAATGTCTTTACGGCTATTTTACTAAATAATTTATTGCATCGATTTTTAATGCGAATATGATCTTAATCGTATTTCTAATAAATTAATTGCCGCTCGCCATTGGCGTGGCGTAAATATTAAATCGCCTTTTAATTGTATACATTAATTAGAGCGGTACGGTTACGCATTTAATACCCTGCTGATGGAATAAAGATTTAATAAACATGGAGGATATGACGGCAGAGGCCGGGTAGGCCATATTGGCCTGCAGGGCGACTGCATAAGTATAAGTTAACCAGAGATCGAAAATGAAAACACAACTCCGCATCATGGCCTGTGCTATTGCTGTATTAGTTTCCGGCGCGGCTACGGCTGCTGTTTCAACTAACCCAGGTGCATCTGCCGGGACTCAGGGAACGGGCGGCCAGGTTAAATTCACCGGCGAAATTACTGATGCCTCCTGTAATGTAGACAGCAACAGCGCAAACCAGACCGTTGACCTTGGTAAATGGGCGAAATCCTATTTCACCAGTACAGGTGTCGAAACCACCAAAACGGCTTTCCATATCAAAGTCAAAGATTGCCCGACCTCCGTTAAGCAGGTGGCTGTCCTGTTCGATGGCAATAAGGATAAGGTTGATACCTCGCTGTTTGCCGTGACTGCCGGTGCAACCGGGGTGGGCATCAAACTGTACGAAGATGATCAGAGTCAGCAGATTATTCCTGGCGCCGTGACGAAAAAACATGCCGTTATTGCGGGTGCTCAGGGGGCAACCAGCACCGCCGACCTGACCTTCTATGCAGACTACCGGGCCACCAGCGCAACCGTCACTACCGGTGCAGCCGATGGCGTAGCTGATTTTAATATGATCTACAACTAATGAATCCGAGAGCAGAAGGTGACTTCTGCTCTCTTTTTTTCATTCTGGATGGTTGGGTACTCCCATGAATCGTTTGATTATGAGCGTTGCTCTTTCTTTATTTATCGTCTCAGCGACGGCGCAGGCCGGTATTGTCATGGGCGGCACTCGAGTCATATATGAAGAAGGTAAGCGTGAAGCTTCTATATCGGTAACTAACGCCGATGAAACCGTTCCCTATTTAGTGCAGTCGTGGGTTGAGAATTACGCCACCAGCGATAAAAGCCAACCGCCGTTTATTGTTACGCCGCCGCTGTTTCGCCTTGACCCAGAACAGAAAAACGTTCTCCGTATTAATTTTACCGGTGCGAAACTACCTGCCGACCGTGAGTCTGTTTTCTGGCTGAATGTGAAAAGTATTGCACCATCGAATAAGAACGACACGAATAAATTACAGGTCAATATTAAATCGAAGTTTAAGATTTTCTATCGCCCGAATAATCTTGCCGGTGAGGCCAACGACGCGTTTCAACAACTGACGTTTGAAACGCGCGGTGCCAGCCTGGTCGCGCATAACCCTACGCCGTACTTTGTCTCTTTCTTCTCATTATCTGTCGGGGGCGTTGATCTGGAATCACCGGGGATGATTGCGCCGTTTGGCGATAGAACCTGGTCCATCAGCCGCACCGGTGTGGTGAAGTGGCGGGCGATCAACGACTTTGGTGGCGCGACTGACTTCGCGCAACGGTAACCGTTTTGTCGGCTTCTCTTGTGAAAAAATATACTCCAGATATGCCGTCCGACGAGGCGGCGGTTGCTGCTAGCACCCTGCTGGCCTGTGTACCGACGGCGCTACTGCTGTTGTGTTACCACGCTCCCGCCAGGGCTGATGACTATTTTGACCCGGCAGCGGTGGAGCTAAGCGACCCGCGGCAGAAAAGCGCTGACCTGCACTATTTCGCTAAATCCGGCGGCCAGCAGCCGGGGCGCTATCCGGTGTCGGTGTGGGTTAACAACCAGCAGGTGAGCCAGGAGACAATTGAGTTTGTTGAGGATGATGGCCAACTGCTGCCGCGACTGACCACGGCCCAGCTTGCCGAATACGGCGTCAACGTCAGCGCCTTTGCTACGTTCAATCAGCTGCACGACGGCGAACCGCTGACCCGCATCGGGCGATTTATTCCCAACGCCAGCAGCACGTTTGACTTCACCGCGCAACGGCTGAATCTGAGCATTCCGCAGGCGGCGATGAACCAGCAAAGCCAGGGCTACGTTGATCCGGCGCGCTGGGATGACGGTATTCCGGCAGCCTTTGTCGACTACAACCTGACCGGAGCTCAGGCGCGGCAGGATGGCGGCGACAGCCGTACCAGCTACCTGAACCTGCGCAGCGGCGTGAACCTCGGCAGCTGGCGGCTGCGTAATATCGCCGCAATGCAGTACGACAAAACCCGCCGCTGGCGCTCGCAAAGCACTTATCTGCAGCGCGATATTCGAGCGCTGAAAAGCCAGCTGCGGATGGGCGACACCTATACCAGCGGCGATGTTTTTGACAGCGTGCAGTTTCGCGGCGTACAGCTGATGTCGCAGGAGGAGATGCTGCCGGATAGCCAGCGCGGCTTCGCGCCGGTGATTCGAGGGATGGCACACAGCAACGCGAAAGTGACCGTCTCCCAGCACGGCTATGTCATTTATGAAACCTTTGTGGCCCCCGGCGCGTTCGCGATTAATGACCTCTATCCCACCGCGCAGAGCGGCGATCTGGAGGTGACGGTGACCGAGAGCGACGGATCGGTACGCCATTTCACCCAGCCGTTTTCCGCCGTGCCATTTATGCTGCGCCAGGGGCGCATAAAGTACAGCGCCAGCATCGGACGCTATTACTCAACCCAACCGCAGACCCGTCAACCACAATTTATGCAGTCGACGCTATTTTACGGCCTGCCTGCCGATATCACCTTTTACGGTGGAGCGCTGCTGGCGGATGACTATCAGGCGTGGTCGGTTGGCCTGGGCCACGGTTTTGGCGAACTGGGTTCGCTGGGGGCCGATTACACCAGCGCCGCCACCCGCACGCCTTCCGGGCTTCGCTTTCACGGTAACTCCGCGCGGTTGCAGTACCAAAAGAGCTTCGCCTCTACCGGCACGATGCTGAGCCTGGCGAGCTATCGCTACTCCTCCAGCCGCTATTACGATTTTGGCGAGGCCAATGCGCTGGAGGGACGCTACGGTGTCTCCGATAACAAGCGCAGCCGCGAGGAACTGTCGTTGTCGCAGTCGCTCGGCGATATGGGCAGCCTGTCCGCGTCGGCCTGGACCCAGACCTACTGGCATTCACAAGGACAGGATGAGACCGTGCACGTCGGCTTTTATAGCGCCTGGAAAGGGATCTCCTGGGGTGTGGGCTACTACTTTACGCAGTCGACCCAGAATAATAAGAGCGATCGTTCGTTCTCCTTTAACCTCAATATCCCGCTGGGCAGCCAGCTGGCGGACAGCTCCGTCAGCTACAGCACCACCTCCGATAATAATGGCTATACCTCACAGCAGGCCTCGCTGTACGGTTCGGCGCTGGAGAAAAATAATCTCTACTACACCGTTCAGCAGGGGTACGGCAACAAGGGGCAGGGGAGCAACAGCGGCGTGTCGCTGGATTATCGCGGCGGCTATGGTGAAACGCAGCTGGGTTATCAGCACGATAACGTGAATAGCCAGGTGACCTGGGGGGCGTCAGGGTCGATTGTGGCGCATCCGCACGGCGTTACCTTCGGTCAGTATACCGGCGATAGCTTTGCTGTCGTGCGGGCTCCGGGCGCCAGCAACGTCGATATTCAGAACGGCGCCGATCTGCACACAGACTGGCGCGGCTACGCCATTGTGCCGACGCTCACCGCCTATCGAAAAAATGACATTAGCCTCGATACCGAATCGCTACCTGACGATGCCGACGTGGATCTGCAGGCGCAGACCGTGATCCCCGACGGCGGTGCCATTGTTGAAGCCGACTACCACACCCATATCGGCAGCCGCGTACTCTTCACGCTGCGCGGCGCGCAGGGGCCGCTGCCGTTTGGCGCCAGTGCGCGTCTGGTTGGTGACGACGAAGCAGCATCCGGCATCGTGGCGGAGCAGGGGCAGGTCTATCTCAGCGGGATGCCGGACGAGGGCATCGTTGAAGTCAGCTGGATGGACAGTCGCGTCACGCAGACCTGCCGCGCCCATTACCATCTTCCCACCACTATGCAGGCTAACCTGGTAAAAACGGTTAGCGCGCCATGTCTATAAAAGGTATGCCTATGAGCAGAAGCTATATCGTTATCCGCCTGTTTATTCTGCTGGTTGTCGCCTTTGGCTGCCCGCGCGTGTGGGCGGAAAGCTGCAGTAATACTATTGGCGATATGACGATTAATACCCAGAACATACAGTATCTGCCTACGCTGCCGGTGAACTCGCAGATGTCGCATTCGATGGCCGACAACGGCAGCGGGGTGCGATTTACCTGCGATCTCCAGCTGCCCGCCGCGAACTGGAAGCGGGTGGTCTATCAGCAGGTGGATACCTCAGGATCGGCGCTAGCCGTCAACGGGGTGCATATTTTTTCCACTCAACTGTCGGGGCTCGGCTATTCACTGGGTTTTCAGTGCAACGGCGGTGCGGTGCACTATATTGACGGCAGCAGTTCGCCGGCGGGAAGTGACTCGGCGACCATTTGTGACAGTGACGAGTTGCCGGCGCTGCTGACGCAAAAAGAGATCGTGATTAAAGCCTACGTGACCTTCTACAAAACCGGCGATGTGAATCTGTCCGGTGGCAACCATACCAACGTGAATGCCCAGCCGCAGGTCGGCAAACTGTTTGTGGAGCAGCGATCATCGGCGGTTAACGGCACGACCAGTACATTGCCAACCTTTCTGGGGCTGTCGGCGCTGAACGTGGATATCGGTGCCAGCGGCAGTTGTCAGGTGACCACGCCGACTATCAACGTGAAGCTGGGCGCGGTGAATAAAATGGAGTTTAAGGGGGTGAATACCACCGGCGGCACCGCGCAAAACTTTGCGATCCCGGTTTACTGTTCCCAACCTACCGATGTGCGCATTGGCTTCTTTGGTCAGGAAGCCGATCCGGCGTTCCCGGATACGCTGGCGATTACTCAGATGAGCGGAGCGGCTGGTGGTGTCGGCGTGAAGCTGAGCTACGGCAACAACGGCGCGCCCGCCCCGGCCGCGGGGACGGCGGTGCGTATCAACGAAGCGGCTAATCTGCCGCTGCTGAGAACGGTGAAGGCAAGCCAGGCCGCCAACGCCGAGCGCATTAACTATACTGCCCAGTATGTGCAGACCGGCAGCGTGGTGAGTGCGGGGATGGCGAACAGTATGGCGACGTTTACGCTTATTTATAACTGAGGGTGGGGAAAGACGGTGCTGGAACCCTCACCTCGACCCTCTCCCATAAAAAGGGAGGGGGAGAAAACCGCACCAAACGGTCCCCTCGCCCCTTTGGGGAGAGGGTTAGGGTGAGGGGGAAAAACATCACTACTGAGCAGGCTTCTGCGCATGCAAAATCCGCTGCGTCTCATCGTCACTGAGTGTGTAATCAAAGAAACGCTGATAGAAATCCTGCGTCACCTTCGCCATATCCACACCCGGAAAACGATTCGGGTGCAGCATCAGCGCCGCCCACTGGATCTGCAGCGCGCTTTCGGTGCCGTAACGATCCCACGGGAATACCCCGGCCGGGTTTTGCAGCACCTTGCCGTTTTTCACCGCCTTGAGCTCCGAGAACAGCGCCGCGTACGGTGAGTCAGCAATCTGCCCACTGTTTGCCCCAAGAATAATCACGTCCGGCTGCCAGGCAAGTACCCGCTCCGGCGACACCTCTTTCATATTGCCCTGAATCTCCGCCGCCGCGTTTTTCCCACCGGCGAGGTGAATCCAGGTATCAATCAGCGTCTGGCTGCCGTCCACCTTCAGCGGTTTCAGCGACTGAATATGCAGCACGCTGGGCCGTTGTTCGGCGGTCAGCCCGTGCATTTTGCTTTGTACGGTATCAATGGTGGTTTGCAGATACTGGTTATAGGCCTTTGCCCGTGCCCGCGCGTCGTCGGTACCCAGCACCTCGGCGGTGGTGGTGACCGATTTCATCAGCGACGGATAGTCGGTGAAGGCCATTTGTAGCGTAGGCAGCCCTGCCTGGCGGTAGCTCTCCGCTTTATCATTGCCCGCCGAGGTGAACACGACATCCACCTTTTTAGCCAATAGGCTTTCGGGATTAAATGCGGTGCCGCGCACCTGCAGAGCCTGATTCAACGTCGGCGCGATTTTGAACATCCACGGCTGGCTTTCCGGATGGTTGACGGTGGCGACGATTTTACTGCCTGCCCCCAGGGTCATCAGCACCGAATGGTGCGCAAACCAGCCGTCGGCGATGGTGTTCACCTGGTCGGGAACGGTAACGGTATGACCGGCATCATCCACGACCTGGCGAGAAGCCAGGGCGGGGAAGGCCAGCCAGGCGCAGAGTAACCACGCTTGGCGACGTTTCATCGAACTACTCCTTAGAAATCAATCTGCATAGAGAGTTGAGCTTCACGCGGTGCACCAAGCTGAGCGCTGGCGTTGCCCGCGCCGGTATAACCGGTTAATGCGCCCGGAACCACGTTGGTCCAGTAGCGGCGGTTAGTCAGGTTGGTGACATCCAGACGGAAGGTGACGGGGGTGTTGTACATTCGGGTGGCGTAGCTCGCTCCGGCATCCACCGTGGTGTAGCTGCCTACCCAGCTGTCATTGGCGTTATCGGTCGCGCGGCGGCCAACGTAGCGCACGTTGGTATCCACATCGACGCCCGGTAGCTGCTCAATGCTGTAAACCGCCAGCATGCTGGCAGTGAAGCGCGGTACACCGACCACCTGTTTGCCGTCAGCGCTGGTGTCTTTGGTGTCGTGCAGACGCGGGTCAAGCCAGGTCGCGCCGCCGAACAGACGTAGGTTGTGGGTGACGTGGCCGTCGGCCATCAGTTCCAGTCCGCGGTTTTTCTGCGTGCCGTCCTGGGCGAAATCACCGTTGTCATTGGTATAGGCGAAAGGACGTTTCGCCTGGAACAGCGCGGCGGAGAGCATCAGGTCACGCATTGGGGCATATTTCGCGCCCACCTCCACCTGATGGCTGCGGTACGGGTCGAGGATCTGCCCGGCGTTGTTCGTGCCGGTTGGTGCCGTGTCGCCCTGCTGCATGCTGTCAGCCCAGGTGGTGTAGAGCGTGATGTTATCGATAGGTTTGTACATCAGGCTCGCCGAACCGCTGGCACCGTTATCTTTTTTGTCGCTGGTCTGCGAGCCGGTCTTGTTGTAGTTGCTGACCGTAAACAGGTTTTCGCTGCCGGAAAGCAGCAGGCTCCACTGCGGGCTGAAGTGCAGGGTGTCGCTCAACAGGAAAGCATGCTGGGTGGTGGTCGCCGATTGATAGCGTTTATTAAAGTCCGGATACGGTGGACGCGGGTAGACCGGGTGCTGATCCAGTGAGGATTTACCCAGCGTAAAGGTGCCGCCGTCGACCGGGTTATAGTTTTTCCACACAAAGCCACGTACTCCGGTGCTGATGTCGTGGGTCAGCCAACCGGTGTCAACGCTGCCGGTCAGGTTTGCCATATAGCTATTGATGGTAAAACGGCTGGCGGCGGAGTCGGAGGTAGTGGTGGTGTAGCTGCCGTGATTATCGGTCAGCGTGTTGGTGACGGTGGTGGATTCGCGGTCGGCGATTTGACGCAGCACACCGACATCGAGCAGCCAGTTGCCGTCAAAATCATGCTTGAGGTGCAGGCTGGCGGTGCTGGTTTCATCATCGTTACCGGCATAGCTCTGACCGTATTTCGCTTTGGTCGGGTCGAGCGGGGAAGGGAAATGCACCCCTTTTGCCAGTGCGAAGGAGCCCGGCATGCCTTTTTCGTAGTAGTGGTAGTAGCTGAAGTTGCTCTCCAGTACCGTTTTATCGGTGAGCTGGAAGTCGAGGCCAAGACCGGCATACTGACGACGCTTGTGGCTGCCGCTGGTGTAGCCGTGGCCTTCATCGTTGAGCAGGTTGAGGCGGTATTTCACGCGGTCGCCGTCATCGATCGGCCCGCTAAAGTCCATTGAGGTCAGCGTGCCGTTACCGGTGCTGCCGCCGATGGTCACACGGTGCAGCGGGGTATCCGTCGGGCGTTTGGAGACCAGGTTAAACATCCCCGCCGGGTTTGCCGGGCCGTACAGCGAGCCTGCCAGACCGCTCAGCACTTCGACGCTCTGGAATTGCTCAGCCGGATATTCGGTGGTGGAGACGGCGTTCAGGCCATCAATCATATGGTTCTGTACTACGCTGCCCTGCATGCCGCGGGTTTGTGGGCGAACCCCATCACCCTGTACGGAAGGCATATAACGATAGACATCTTTGACGCTTTTGAGCTGCTGCTCGTTGATAAGCGGCGAGGACAGGGTCTGAACTGACCAGGGAACATCCATCACCGTCCGTTTTCCCAGACTGCCTAAAGTGGCCTGCTTCTCTGAAGCCGGCGGCTCCTGCGCGCTGCTGTTATCGGCAGCGGCGGCGCTGGCAGAGACCACCATGGTGTCCTCCGCATAGCCAGATTGCGACATCGCCAGGCATGAGAATGCCAGGAGCCCCGAAGCGAGCGGTATTGTTTTATTATCAAACATTTTTAGATTCAGTGTGTTAGCGGAAAGACTGGTGGTAACCGGGTTACCATCTACGCATGAGGGGAACAGCTATTATTATTTGTATGACGAATATCATGAGGATTGTCGCTATATATGTCAATACACAACGAGTGGTAGGTAAAACGGATGGGCAGAGGTGCAGGGTTGTCCTGACAGGCATAAAAAAAGCCGCATCAGCGGCTTTTTTTGACTCGGTAAGTTAGTGTTATTCGCTGACTTTTTTCTCCAGTTCAGCGGCACCGTCTTTGGTTTTATCCCAACCTTTCTGCGCTCCATCTTTGGTCGCGTCCCACCCTTTCTGGGAGGCATCTTTGGTTTTATTCCAGCCTTTCTGGGCACCTTCTTTGGTGGCATCCCACCCTTTTTCAGTCCCTTCTTTGGTTTTATGCCAGGTTTTCTGAGCGCCTTCGCTCACCTGACTACCGACGCTGTCGCTCTTACCTTCGGTGGCGTGCTTAGACTTCAGCTTAAGCTCTTCACCCTGGTTTTGTGCCTGATGCAGTTTTTCTTTCGCGGTATTCGCGTTTGCCTGTGCCTGGGCAACCGTGTCGTCGGTGGCGTGTGTGGTCGCTGCGAAAACAGGGGAAGCCAGCAGGAGTGCTGAAAGTGCAATTGTTGTTTTTTTCATAACAAATCCTCATCAGTTTGTGAGCGTTAGAAAGGATGGCACAGACGTTTGGATGAGGCTTTAGGAATAAACTGTAATTGAATCATCGTGTTCCAACAGGCGGTTTTGGCAAGTGCGCTAAACCGCCTGTGAATCATCATCTTTCCAGGACGATCATCGGAGCATCATCACGGGTTCGGGTAACGGCGACTTCCGCTTGATAGAGGTTACGCAGCGCGGATTCCGTCAGCACCTCTTGTGGCGTGCCGTTATCGACGACCTGGCCTTTTTCCAGCAGTACGATACGGTCGGCGTAGCGTGCGGCCAGGTTGAGGTCGTGCAGTACGCAGCAGACGTTAAACTGCCGATGCTGCACCAGCTCGCGTAGCAGGCGAAACAGCTGCTGCTGGTGGTGAATATCCAGCGCTGAGGTGGGTTCGTCGAGAAACAGCCACTTTGGCGTAGGTTCCGGCTCCCAAAGCTGCACCAGCAGGCGCGCCAGCTGTACCCGCTGCTGTTCGCCGCCGGAGAGGTGGCGGTAATCGCGGGCGGCCAGTTCGCGGCAGCCGCATAGCGCCATGATGTGCTCCGTCTCGTCGCGCGGGTTGCTGCTACGATGGGGGTGACGGCCCATACGGATCACCTCCATCACGCTAAAGGGAAATGCCATCTCCTGGTTCTGGCGCATCACCGCGCGGGTGCGGGCCAGCGTCTCCGTTGACCACTCATCCAGCGCTTTGCCAAACATCGAACAGCTGCCGCTATCGGGTTTCAGGTAACCGGTCAACTGGCGCAATAGGGTGGATTTTCCCGCGCCGTTGGGGCCAAGAATAGCGACTATCTCTGCGCCGGGAAGCGTCAGCGAAACGTTATGGGTCAGGCGACGGCCGTTGATGCTATAGGTGAGATTCCGGGCTTCAATCATAGCGCTCTCCGTGTCCGCAGGATTAGCCAAAGAAAATAGGGGCCGCCGATAAGACTGGTCAGTAGGCCGACCGGCATTTCAGCAGGCTGCACTAGCGTGCGCGCCAGGGTATCGGCGACCAGCAGCAGGCAGGCTCCGGCCAGCGTCGAGCAGGGCAGCAGCCAGCGGTGGTCGGCACCAATGGTCATGCGGATAAGATGTGGAATGACCAGGCCGATAAAGCCAATAACACCGCTGACCGACACCGCAGCACCCACCAGCAGGGAGCTGAGTAACAGCAGTAGCTGGCGCTTGCGCTTAACGTTCACGCCGAGGTAGTGCGCCTCTTCATCGCCCAGTTGCAGCAGGTTCAGCGTGGTGGCAAGCCAGGCGGTGGCGATCATCGCTGGCAGCGCAAACGACGCGGCAACCAGCAGCGTAGGCCACTGTGCCTGCCCCAGGCTACCCATCATCCATAGGGTCAGTTGACGCAGTTGCTGTTCATCGCCGACGTAGCTCAGGATGCCGATCGCCGCGCCGCAGAGCGCGTTGATGGCGATCCCCGCCAGCAGCAGCTGGATCATGCCGCCGTGCTGGTGGCGCAGGCTAATCAGGAAGATCACGGCGCACACCACCAGGCTGCCGACGACGGCGAAAATCATCTGTTCGTACAGCAGAAAAGCGGCGGGAAGCGAAACGGGGAAGATGATGGCGACGCCAACCATCAGCGCCGAACCGCTGCTCACCCCTAACAGACCCGGGTCGGCCATCGGGTTACGAAACAGCCCCTGCATGATCACCCCGGCGGTAGCCAGCGCGCCGCCAACCAGCACCGCCAGCAGCACGCGTGGAAGACGAATGTTGAGCCAGATGTCGCGGTAGTGCGCATCCTGCAACGAGGCAAAGGTGATTTTTAGCGCCCCCTGGCTGGCGCCGACCAGCACAAGGGTCGCCAGTACCAACAGTAGGCCGATAAAAACGCTGAAAGAAGAGAGTGAATCCTTGAACACGCCAAGCTCCGTTACATCGATGCGGCGCGATGTACCGCGCCGCAGGGGAATTACGCCGGTTTGAGGCCCGGCTCAACCAGGCTGTAAACCTGCTGGTCGAGCGCCGGGGCGCTGGCTAACGCCTGAATATGCGCTGCGACGTCCGCGCGCTGCACAAATCCGTGGACTTCCTGTTGCTGCACGCGCAGTGCGTTACCGGTAGCCTCACCGCTAAGCAGCCCTGCAGGGCGCAGAATGGCGTAGTCCAGCGTGCTGGTTTGCAGCCAGCTTTCCGCCAGGCTTTTTTCACGCACGGCCTGACCAAATGCCGCTTTGGCACGCGGTGAGAGGAACGGCCAGCTATCGCCGCAGCCGAGTGAGGTCACCAGAATCATCCGACGAATACCCGCTTTTTCGGCTTCATCAATCACCGTGCGGTGAGCGAGATAATCCTGCGCGCCGCCCATGGTGGAGATAACCGTTGCCGTTTCACCGGCGGCCTGACAGGCCTTCGCGACTATGTCAGCGTCGCAGGCATCGCCAATAAAAACCTGTGCGCCCAGCGCTTCCAGCCGAGCGGCGGCCTCCGGGTTGCGCACCAGCGCGACCACCGGGCGTTTTTCTGCCAGCGCCAGTTCGGCTGTGAGCGCACCGACGCCTTTACCGCCCGCACCAAATATTAACCACGGGGTCATCATGCCTCTCCTTTCAGCACGGCGGCGAGGGTACGGAAGGCGTCAACCTGCTCGCTCAGCAGCTGGCGATGGTCGTCGCGGCCGAGGAAAATTTTAAACATTGCGCTGCCCGCAGCGTTGAAGAACAGGATAGAGGCGGTATCCATCGCCATAAATTTGCGTTCTACCAGGGCAATGTGGGTGCAGTTTTCTGCCTTGATGTGGCCGGTCATGCCCTTCTTGCCGCGCAGGTTGAAGTAGCCGTGGCGGTGGAAGCCGGACGGCAGCTCGCCGGTGAATTCCAGAATCACATCGGCGGTATGCACAAGCGTTGTGACCTTGCCCCATTCCGCGACGGTGTCCCACACGGTGTCAAACTTGTCGCCCGTCACCAGCGTGTGGGATGGCAGGTTTTTTACCACCTCCAGCAGCGTGGTGTGGTACTGGCTGGCGATCGCTTCCAGCGTGCCGTCAGGCTCGGTTTTTAAAAAGTCCTGTAGGGATACGTTGCTCATCGTTAACTCCTGTTATTGGGTTTCAACCGCAATGCGCGGTGCATTAAGTGCCTGAATAAGTTCATCAAGAGACTGTAAAATGTTGCTCGCCCAGAAGCGCCCTTCGTTGGTCAGACGCAGGCAGGTTGAGTCGTCGCACGTCAGCCCGGCGCGGTGCCATTGGGCCAGCAGTGGGGCGAGCGTCGCGGCGTGTGGGGTCAGCGCATCCAGCGGCACGCGGGCGGTTTCTACACCAGATTGCAGCAGGTGCCGCCACTGGAAACCGCGCTCGGCGGTGCGCATCATCATCATCAGCGGCTTTTTGCCCGCGGCGATAGCGTCGTGCCAGGTATTGAGGTTGCGCTCGACCATCCACGAATAGCCGTTGACGGAGCCGCCCGCGCCGGAGCCGAGTGCCAGGCAGTCAGCGCCCTGTTTAATCAGTAAATTATAGAGATTGCGCTCGCGGGTGGTGCGCGCCCAGTGGCTGTTGCTGATGCAGCGCCAGCCGGCCTTGTCCATAAAGTCGCAGCCCTGAAGATAGAGGTCACGGCGTTCGGCGGGCTGCGGCACGCTGGTGCGTCCGTTCTCAACCGCTTTGCCGAGCGGCGTGTTGGGCAGCAGGTTGAGAGCGTAGAGGTCGACGCCGTCGAGGCCAATATCGCGGGCGATCGCCAGATCTTCTCCCCACAGCGCGGCGTTCTGGCCGGGCAGGCCAAACAGCAGATCGCAGACCACTGCGGCACGGTCGCGCTTGACCAGCCCTTCCATAAAGGCGATGGCGGTAGGGCCATCGGAGGTGCGGGCCATCTTCTTACGAATTTTGCTGTTAAACGATTGAATGCCGATGGAAAAACGGTTCGCGCCAGCATCGAGGCAGGCGTCAATTCGCGCATCGTCGAAGTTCAGCACCCGGCCTTCAATGGTGATTTCACAGTCCGGTGCCAGCGGCAGGCGCTCGCGCAGGGTGGTGATAATGCGTGCCAGATCGCGGGCTGACAGCGCCGACGGCGTGCCGCCGCCGAAATAGACCGCGTGAATAGGTGCGGACTGGTGCAGTACGCTGTCGGCCTCCATCTCGATTTCACGCAGCAGCGCGTCGGTGTAACGCGCGCAGTGGTCCTCTTCATAGCGATTCTGATAAAAGCCGCAGAAGGTACAGTGGGTGGCGCAAAACGGAATGTGCAGATATAGCAGACGCTTGCGCGGCGGCGCGGCGTGGTTCAGCACCTCCTGCCAGGTTTGCTCAAGCTGTTCTTTGGCGATAGGCACCGCGCCGCGCCAGGGCATCGTCGCCCGGCGGTCTTTAAAGGGCTGGCCGCCCTCCAGCGCAAAGTGCGGGGTTAAATCCAGGTCGATAGGGGTATTCAACATCATCGGTCTTTCAACATCCTTTAGTGTGGCCAGAACTGGCGGTGCAGCGTTTCAACCGCGTCGGCGACGCGCGGGCCCATGCCGAGGATCAGGGCCTGATCGATAACGACGATGCGCTGGTTTTTCCACGCGTTGGTGCGGGTGATCCCGGCGATCGCGCTCAGGCGGTTAAGATCGCCGTTGACCATTTGCGCGGTGACGATAATCACCTCTGGGTTGGCGGCAATCAGCGCCTCCGCGCTGTAGCTACGATACTGCGGGTGCTCAGCCACGTTGCGGGCACCGGCGAGCGCCATGATGGCGTTGGCAACGCTGCCTTTCCCCGCCACCTGCGGGGCGCTGCCGCCCGCGCTGAGAATAAACAGCGCGTTTACCGGCGATGGTTTACTGGCGCTGCTCTGCGCGACCTTTTCCAGACGCTGGCGAATGTTTTCCACCAGCGCGGTGCCGCTGTTCTCACGCCCCAGAGCGCTGGCAAGCGTGTGGATATTGGCGTACATCTGCTCAACGGTGGCGGGGACTCGTGGCAGGGTGAGCACCTCAACGTGCTGGCTGCGCAGCTGGTCAAACACCAGTTGCGGACCCGCGTCCTGCCAGGTGATAAAGCGGTTTGGATGCAGCGATAAAATGCCTTCGCTGCTGAGCTGCTTCCAGTAACCGATGTGCGGCAGCGCGGCGGTTTCCGGCGGATACGAGGTGGTTTCATCCACCCCGACCACCTGACTGCCCGCGCCCAACGCGTAAATTAGCTCGCTGAGCGAACCGCCGGCAACCACGATGCGGTCAGCAGCCTGGGCGCTGAACACGGCGGCCAGCGCCAGTAATCCGATAGCCAGTTTTTTCATCATCAGAAGTTCCATGTAAAGCCGACCGCGGCGTTCAAACCTGCCGCCGGAATGGACTCATGCGCCGTGCGATAGCGTTTATCGGTCAGGTTGTTGAGCGCCAGGTTGACCTGATACTGATCGTTAGCGCCAAATTCGGTATTTACCGCCAGGTTCAGCGTGGCCCAGCCTGGCGTGCGGGTCTCTTCCTTACCGGTATCGTCTTTGGCGCTGGAGGCCGCGCGGATAAAGAGATCGGAGGTGACGTTTGCCACATTGAGCATTAGCGTGTGTTTCACCCCGACGCGGCCGTTAATGGCGGGCTCGCCGGTATGGGTGGTTTTCCCAGCAGGGGTTTCATATTCGCGGCGGATCAGGTTACCGCTGATGTACGGTGAGACAACCCAGCCGTTATATTCGGCGCTCAACTCCATGCCCCATGTATTGGCACGGTCAATGTTGTCGTAGTAGTAGTTGCCGCTACGCGCTGAGTTGGTCGTGCCGTTGCAGATAGCCTGGCCGGAGCAGGCGACGGTAGCGATATAGTCCTTCGCCTGAGAGTAGTAGACCGCGCCATCGACCAGCCAGAGGTTACCGTTGTAGCGGGCGCCCAGTTCATAGTTGTTGGAGTGTTCGGCTTTTAGATTGGCATTGCCGTAGGTCGTCCCCCCGCCCGCGGCGGTTTGCGAAAACAGCTGTGTCAGCGTCGGGAAGACGTAGCCCTGAGCGAACGCGGCTCTCAGTTCGACGTTGTCGAAGCCCGAGTACCGCAGGCTGGTAGCACTGACCAGGGCATTGTCACTCGTTGACTGCGCGCCGATAGAGGTGTCTTTGGTGATGCCGTTCGTTGTGGCATTCGAGTCGCCGCGGGTGAGTTTTGACGACAGCCAGTACTGACGCGCGCCGAGCGTCCAGGTCCAGTTGTCGGCAAAATGCCAGTCATTCTGGGCGAATAGCGAGGTATTACTCTGCTCAGACTCGTTATAGGCGCGGGTTTGGGTCTCCCGTGACATCGGCTTCAGGTAGGTTGAGCCGTCGGTGGTTTGCGAGACGCGGTCGCGCTGGTACTGCGTGCCAACGACCAGCGCATTATTAGCAGGCAGCGAGAAGTTACTCTGTAGCGTCACGCCCTGGGTGTACTGCTTATCGTTGGTTTTGGTCTGATTATGGATAACCGACGTTAGCACCTCGTTTTCAAACTGACGGGCGATGGTCTGCTCGTAGGCATCGAAGTGAATTTTCTTCAGATAATCACCGTCGACATCTACGTCGTAGAACAGACCAACCTTTTCCCGCTCCAGCTTCGGCAGCTTGACGCTAAAGGCATCGTACTCGCCGTCCGGGTCTTCGTAATAGGTTTGGGTCGAGAGCTTGTAGCGGTCGAGAGAAAGCCCGAAATGCTGGTTATCCAGGTTGTAGCCGAGCCAGATGCCCTGGCTGTTATTGCGAAAATGGGTATTCGGCAGACGGCCGTCCGGCGTATCGCGATCGCCCTGATCGGAATAGCTGCCGTTAATTCGGTAATCAAACTGACCAATGCTGCCCCATGCCGCCGCCGACTCTTCCCAGCCCGCCGTCGCGGAGTTATAGACCGCTTTCACCGTCCCGGCGAGGGGCTTATCGCCCCCTTTTTTGGTGATAAAATTCACCACGCCGCCGATGGCCTGCGAGCCGTATAGCACCGAGTAGGGGCCTTTGACCACTTCGATGCGCTCCAGCGCCGATTCATCAATCAGTAGCCCGGCGCCGTAGTTTTGCCCGGCGCGCTGGTAGGTGACCTCCTGACCGTCGATCAGGATCAGTACGCGGGAAGAGGCTTCGCCGCGAATGCGGATTTGCTTGCGCCCGGCGAGTGCGTTATCGGTAATCTCTACGCCCGGAATATCCTGCAGATCGTCGGCAATGGAGGTACTGGTGGAGTTTTGCAGCGTCTGATGGTCGATAACCTGAATGGTTGCCGGACTGTTCCAGAGCGAGCTTTCTGAACGATTCGCGGTCACAACCAGCGTCTCTTCCTTACTGGCTTTGTGCGGCGTATCAGATGATGTGGCGGCAGAGGCCGCGCTGGAGACGCAGAGCGCCAGCGCGGAGAGTACGAAGGACCCTCGGGTAATGGAATGCAGCATCGGTATCCCTACAAATGAATATGATAATGATAATAACTATCAATTACATTTACACATCAACGGAAACACGTCCAGCCTCGAAGGTATAAACAAAATGCATCTTTGATTTGCATCAATTTATGCCAGCGACAGGGCAGTAAAATGTGATTTCGATCACCACAATACTGAGCATTATTAAGTGGTTAATACTGCTGGTTTGCGATAGGTGAGGGTGTTTAGCGGGAGGCGCAATGCTGGAAGGAGAGGGGATTATTAATTGATTACGGGAATGTATCAGCTGTCGGCGATCGCATTGAACGTTAACGGGTAAAAAAAGAATCGGACGGTTAATTACATTGTTGAATAGGCACTATCTGAGGTGGATATACGTATTTAAAATAATCTAATCCTTATTGAGTATAAATAGGGGTATAGCCTGATGAAATTAAAAAATAATACCCTCAGTGATTAAAAGGGGTATAAGATATGCAACATATTTTCCCATTCCAGACCGCGCCTGAACGCGTGGAAAGAGAGGCAGAATCATGCAGCGAATCATCATCCCCACCCATTACGTCCATACCCGTACCACGCCGCTGTGGACCAAAGAAACTGCGCCCGCATCCATCTGGAAGCGTCATCTTGATGCCGGTACGCGGCAGGGCGTGTTCCCACGCCTGGCGGTGATGCAGGGGGCGATACGCTATTATGGTTATGCCGATGAGACCAGCCCGGACCCCGTTGAAACGATGACCATCGAAGCCGGGCAGTTTGGCGTTTTCCCGGCTGAGAAATGGCACCGTATTGAAGCATTAAGCGACGACACCGTATTTAACGTTGATTTCTATGTCGATCCTAAGATTTTGATAGAAGGATGAAACTGAACTGATGAACAGTGAAAATAAAGGGTATTCATTAGCGGTTATTAATGGCAATAACAAAGAGAAACAGGAAAAAGTCTATCTGAAACCGATGGCGCTTTATGTTCCTGATATTGCCGTACAGGCTGTCGCCGAGCTTATTTCCCCGCTCTCTCCTGATAACGCGCAGGGTAAAGGTTTCTTGCTGACTGTCACCAATAATAATAACGGTGTGTCGGTGGATAAAGAATTTGCTGAATTGAGCGAGCTGCAGGACCCGACCGTTGCCGCCGATGCGGTTAAAGACCTGGTGAACATCGTTCGCGGGTATGAGTCGGATGAAGAGACTAACGTCTGCGGCTGGTAGTGTTGTCGTTCCATTCTGAACCTTACTTAGCAGCGAGCAGATATCCTGGCGGGCTATCTGCTGCTGCCTGACCCATCCCTCCCTTCATCAATATGGGCCGAGTAATCAGGATACCCCGCCCTATTTCGTTCGCTTCATTGACCTCTTGAGCTGTAGGATTTCTCTTTTGTTCCAGTCTCACCCCCTGCCATGCCGCTGCTTAGCGTACGCGTGCCAGATAGCCACAGCTAACGGCTCCCTGGTGAGCTGGCGCTTGCTGACTCCCTGAAACACGCTATCTGATCGCCGTGTTTTCTAGCGGCCTTTATAGCGTAAAAATAGTCAGGCCCTGGTGGGTTGCATGGAGCGACATCAGCTGCTCAGAATGTCCTGAACTCAGGATGTGAGTATTCACAATCGGGTAGTGCATGGGTATCTCTCTTGAGTGAGTAAATATCCATTTCTACACGAAAAATTTTAACTCAGATTAACCCCATCGTGTTAGTATCAGCAACGAAGTCAGTGAACTTATTTACTATAAAAATAAAGAGTTGTTAACGCTTCGTTTTTAAATGTTATGTTTTAAGTAAATTCTGGATGCATTATGCGATCTGTTTTACGGTGGTGATGTTTAATCTTTTCATGCAAATAATAAACTCAAATTAAAATATATTTTATTAATTATAACTTAACATTACATTTCCAATCTGCGGCGAACATATGCACGTTAATTAACAGAAAAAACGCTGGGTGTTAACGGTTCGCGAAAGGAGTGCTGGCGTCTCATGTCAAATAACGTGAAAACAAACACAGAACCATTCAGCGGTGAGATTAAGCTCGAGAGGAAGGTTTTTCCTCTATCGCTATTAAATACCGTAATAATTTTCCTTGTTTTTTCTTTTGCCGGCATTTTCTTTACCGTTTATGATTACATCAGTCATGAAACGGATGCTATTCTTGACCTTATGGTTGAGAAATTGATTCATTCAAAAGGGCAATCTGTTAAGAATGCCATCAATTATTATGTCAACATCCCGCGTCAGGCTAATTTAATTATTGCCCATGGTCTTAAGGAAAGTGGTGAAGTCATACCATCCCTGACGCTGGTACAATCAGAATTACAGAACATTGTTGATAATGTTTTTAATGAAAACAATTATCTCAGCTCTGTTGCCTTTGGTAGCAGCAATGGCGACTATGTTGGCATTGCTCGCAAAAACAACTCGTTGTCTGATAAATACCTTACCCTCAAGTCGGTGAAAACCAATAACGAGTTAACCTTTTTCAATGGTACCAGTATTGAGTCTGGGGTTGAGGATATTCTATATGGTTATGATATGTCGATCAGACCATGGTATGCCATAGCCAGTAAAACACGTCGTTCAAGCTGGACGCCGGCATACCGGGATATGAACTCCACGAATGGTGTCAGTATTTCCTATAGCTCACCAACCTATAACAAAAATGGAAAATTCACCGGTGTTGTCTCAAGTGATCTACATCTGACTGAATTAAATACATTTTTAGATACGGTTAAACCATTTCCGAACAGCTTACTGTTGGTTTTAAATAACAATAATCAAATTGTCGCTTCGAACGATGCCAGTCTGACTACCGGTAAGTCGCAGGGCCGACTGGTGGACCAGAAAGGGCTGACCCTGCCGCTGATTTCCGCATCCTCTTCAAGATCAGCGCGGGCAGCAGGCGCGCTAATGAATACGAGTGAGAAAAGCAGTCTTGCCGAATTCCATCTCAACGGTGAACGTAATTTTGTCCTGTTCATGCCAATCGGTAGGCATCTTGAGTTAGTCGACTGGAAAGTGGTCATTATTGTGCCTGAAGTGGCGCTGATGCAGGAAATGAGCCATGCCCGCCATATAGCATTGATGATCTGTCTGGCTATTTTTACCCTCGGATTAGCCTTGATTCTTGTGGTGGTCTCCCGTGTTATTTCACCACTAAAGCTCATTACTCAGAAAGCAGATAAGTTGGTCGATCAGCCCTGGATATTATCTTCAAACACCTGGCGTTTTCCCGAGATCGCCTACCTCGATCTGGCCTTTTTCCGTTTATCCCAGAAGGTGAGTCGTAGTTTTCTCGCTCTTGAGAAACAAATCAATGAAGATGCTTCAACAGGGCTAATGTCACGCGCAGGTCTACTGCAATCACTGCGTCATGCACCGGACAAAAAATATAACCTCCTGGCAGTCGTGTATACCGCTAGCCTGAGTTCAATTACCAACCTGCTAGGTAGTGAATACGCTGAAAAGTATCTCAGCGATTTTATCGAAGTCATGAAGAAAAACCTTCCCGCGGGCGTATTATTATGCCGTGACTGCGTAGATAAATTTATCATTATTTATCCGGGACACTTCAGTCAGCAGATATGCGAATATTACCAGCACCGGCTTGATGTATTATTTGGCGGGGTAAATGTCTACACAACGCATAATGTTAATAAGTATACGTTTACCGGTTATGTCGGTATGACCTATGAGGATATTACTGCTGATTCGGTACACAGCAGTATTATGAATGCTTATATTGCGTTGAAAAAGGCTCAGCAGGATGGACAGTCACGGGTCAAGCTCTACGAGCAATATATGCGCGAACAATAGTTGCGTAACATCCGTTTGCATGAAAGCCTGCGAAATGCGCTTCTGAACGATGAGTTCTATCTGGTGATGCAGCCAATCGTGGATCTGCAAACCACAGAGTGCGTGGAGGGTGAGTGCCTGATTCGCTGGCAATCACCTCAATGGGGACCTGTCTCACCGGATTGCTTTATTACGCTGGCGGAAGAAACCGGTTTAATGCTGCCTTTAGGCAACTGGATTATTGAGAAGGCATGTGCGGAACTTGCCGCCCTGATAAGCCAGGGGGCATCGCCAGATTTCAAATTGCACATTAATATTTCCGCTAACCAGTTACTACAGCACAACTTTTCAAACCATTTGCTGAAAACTATCCAACAACAGGGGTTGGTCAATCAGAACATTTGTATTGAGATTACGGAAACGGTGTTGCTGCGTGAAATTGCCTATATCAATGAAACGCTTTGCTCTCTACGTCAGCTGGGTATCAGCGTGGCGATCGACGATTTTGGTTCCGGTTTTTCCAGTCTTTCTTATTTATACAAACTGCCTTTTGATGCTATTAAGATCGACCGCCTGTTTGTTGCCGATGTCGTTACCGATAAGAAGAATGCATCAATCATTTCTTCGGTTATTACCCTCGCTGAAGGCTTTGGTGTGCCATTGATCGCAGAAGGTATCGAAACGGAAGAGGTTCGTCAGTGCTTGCTGGCGTTAGGCTGTAAAAAGGCGCAGGGCTATCATTTCTGCCGACCAGTGCCTTTTGATACCTACACGTTCAATGATGGAAAATTGGTTTACCACTGAGTCAATAGCTGGATGGTTTCGGCTCTGGCATGGGATTAGAGCGCGATTTCCGAGAGCCGGTTACGCCCCCCCTGTTTTGATTGGTATAAGGCTATATCGGTCATTTTTATTGCATATTCGAGAGTTGTACGTTCACTCGTAAAACTGGAGATCCCAAGCGATAGGGTGATATTTGTTGCATCGTCGTCAGGGAATAAATCGTGCGTATTCAGAAGACACCGACCTCGCTGTACCGCTTCCTCTAATACCATGTCCGGTAATAGAATCAGGAACTCATCACCTCCGATACGAAAAATAATATCGCTGCTGTCGGTGAATTTCCGCAAATGTTCGGCAACCCGTTTCAATACGACATCACCAAAATCATGACCCTTAGTGTCATTGATAAACTTGAATCGGTCGATATCGATCAGAATAAGCGAAACGTTTTTTGCTGAACCAGGTAGATTCTCATGATAGGGTTTGAGCGCACGTCGGTTATACAGTCCCGTCAACGGATCGGTCAGTGTTTCTGCGTGCAATTCACCGATTCGGTCGTGCATACTGCCAATACCTGTTTTCATCATTTTTCGCAGGCGTTGGGCTTCAAAATAGAAGGCACTAATGTTGTCAATCTGTTGTGTAATGGCCGGTGCATCCATACGATCCGCACACTCCGCCAGTTTATTTAACGGACGAGAAATTTTGCGTGCTGCAATAGCGATTAGCACCAGCGTAATGAGCAATACTGGAATTGTCGTTTTCAGCACTTCATACATAACCTGTTGAATGGCCTGGGTGATCGTCTGTCCCTTTGTGAGTGTTATGACCGTCCAGTCAACTGCGGACATTTTGGCAAAGCCGACAATAACCATTTTACCATCGTCTTGTTCGACTTCGCGTACTCCTTCTGAAGAGTTACCCATTGCCGAGAGGATAGACCCAGCAAGTTTGCTACCTATTTTGTATTCTTCTTCATGGTAGAGGATGGTACCGTCACTGCTGACCACCACGGTACTGGTGTTGATACGATGAAAATGATTGCGCATCATATCGGAGAGCATGTTTCTGCTTTTTAGATAGATAGTTCCCGCAACATACCCTTGGTATTTTCCCGACCCACTCTTAAGTGGTGCTGTCACCATGACGATAAGATTTCCCATCACGGAATAGAGTGGTTGACTGATATTTGTCTTTTCCAGTTGATGATTTTTAACACTGATTTGAGTATTTTTACCTATTGCTCTGATGAGAGTAGGCGCCACCGCTACCACGACATTCCGTTTATTAACGATACCAACCGAATTAAAAAAATTATTCTGCTCAAATACCAGCTGTGTTAAGCGTTCCAGTTGCTGAGGCTTGGCCATACCAGAGTCGGCTTCCTGCGCGGTATGCTCGAGTTCTCTTTTTGCCGAATTGAAAAAACCGTCCAGCGTAGAGGCCAGTTTTGATGAATATGCTTGATCATCTTTTTCTGCAAAATCGGTTAATAGCCGTTTTTGTACAAAGTAGACTGAAGCCAGGCTATTAATAAATGTTATTGCAATGCTGACAATAACGAGCAAAACAATTACAGTCTGTAATTTAATGCTTAAAGATGATTTTATGTAATTGTTCTTAATTATTTTCCACATTGTTAATAATATTATCCTAAAATCTCGCTAGTGCGAGATTAATTAACTTGATAAACGATTATTAGTTTCTAATCATAACAGCAATGAATGTCTTTGTATCGTATGGTCAGTCGTTTTATTTCTTCTTTTTTTTCTCTCAATGGGCAACCATTGGATTTTACTTTCTATCAAAAGTAGTATTTCATCTTCGTTTTAAGTCAAAAGAAAGTAACGAACTTAAAGCCACGAAAGGGTATGACTACAGTATAAAATAGCATCGCTATCCGTTTTACGGATTATCTATGGTAATAGGCGAAAAATGTGGCAAATGCAGGGAGTGTGATAGGGGATTTGGGACGGGGCCCGTCCTGGTAGACGATTTAGCCCTATAGTTTGAGCATAGGTGGAGCATAGGGGCACACCACGATTTACACCTGAATTTAAGGAAGACGTCGTCCGTCAGATAACGGCACGCGGTTACTCCGTTGCCGAATTATCTGATCGTCTGGGCGCTTCTGTGCACAGACTCTACAAGTGGCTATGGGCTATCAAACCTGATAACAGTGAACTGCATGCCTGGGGTTTAGCCGCTAAAACGTACCAAAGAAGAACGGGATATCCTGAAAAAGGCCGCGCGGTACTTTGCAAAGGAGCCCGACTGAAGTACCGCTTTATCAATGAACATTGCAACTGAACCGGATTAAAGCTGCACGCGGCTATAAAGCCCCACGTCTTATTACCGGCAGATATCTTCGATTACATTGACGTCTTCTATAACCGGTCCCGGCGACACCGTCATCTCTGCGGCGTCAGTCCGGAGGTCTTTGAACAGGCCTTGTCGCGAGAACATAATTTGTCTACGGCCGTGGGGACAGTTCACTCTTTCATGCACATACCCGCCAGAGGCTCGACAAAGTGGCGGCAAAAAAGCAGGTGCGTAAACCGTAACCCTGTCAAAGGAGCAGTCATCTGTCTTTGTATCTTTCACATGAAATAATTGCATAGAAATAAGTACTGTCCTTTCTAGATCGAGCATTCTCTCTTTTTCTTACATATCTGGAAAGATGACGAGCTATAGCTGAGGATGTTGAACCGGTAATAAATACAATTTCGGCTGCGCTCATAGCGCCTGTTCATATTCAGAATATTCTAAATATTTAGTAGATGATTTATCATCTGATTGAAATGTATCAGTAGGAAACCAGAAGCCATTTAATGGTGTGAAAAATAGTTGTGTTTCTAGCTGAAGAAGAAATTTTATCGCGTCAGTGACCTGCCGCCAGTCATTAATGGCTTTCCTGGCGTGAACGATATCGCTGAACCAGTACTCATTCAGACATTTATCGCGAAATCGTCCGTTAAAGCTCTCAATAAATGCGTTCTACGTTGGCTTGCCCAACTGGTGAACTCCGCCTCCTGGACAGTTCTTATCGTCACCGGATAGCCTCGAAGCAGTGCAATGCTGTCCAGAATACGCGTGACCTGAACGCCTGAAATCCCGAATGCGATGGTAATTGTCAGGCACTCCTTCGTGACGTCGTTCACACAGGTCAGGTTGGGGGCTGTCGGGCGGAGCAGCGGTAGCCAAAATGCCTGCGCGCCAGAGCCATCTGAAGTGCCTCCTTATCCAGCATGGCTTCTCACGCCTGGTATAAAAGGTGGCGTCGGAAATGGCGTGCTTGCGGCAGAGCTCACGGGCAGAAACCCCGGCTTCAGCTTCGTGGAGGATACTGATGATCTGTTCATCGAAAAAACGCTTCTACATGGGGATGTCTTCATGTGGCTTTTGAAGACATGGCTAACATCGCGGTGTGTTCATCAACGGAGAGTCGATCAATATCTGGATCCCTTCCATAGTGGGTACACGTATTGTGGACCACATCATAGCGTGTGCCTAAACGTGTACCAATTATCTCTGGATTCAGGGGGGTCGTCTTGGAAGATTACAGACACAAAAAAGCCCGCCAGGCTTACGCCATGCGGGCTTTCAGGACTTCATCTCAGGCTCTGGTGACCATCGACAAAGAATTTTGGTGGGCTGGCGGAGTCTGAATAATTCCCGTAACTATCTGTTATAAAGTAATTTTAACCAATTCAACTTTCATTGGTATACCTAAGCGTATACCAATGGTGATTTGTTGCAGCGCTTCCTGTGGTTAAGTGAACCTGTTTTTGAATAGATCACATCAAGAAAAAAAACTTTTTTTTAGAAAAACTGTTCACACTGTTCACTAATGGTTTTTGTTTATAATATTCATTAAGTTATGCGGTGAATGGTTGGTGAACAGTGAACACTTTACTGTTCACTTTTGCCATTTTGCAGGTAAAAAAAGACCGGCGATTGCCGGTCAGGGTAGGTTATTTCGCTATGGGTTCATCACATTTCGGCAGCCAGTCGGCGTTGCTTTCCTCTCTTAGCGCGAGATTGGTTTGTATGCCCTGATTTTTTCGGCGCTTCTCATAACTCAGCCCGTACTCTTTCAACATGGCTGGCAATCCCTTACCGAACATGGTGAGGCTGAGTGTATTCCTGTAGCCATGGGCTTCCATATACGCCAGATAGGCATGATACAGATACAGGCGCGGCTGACGCGGAATGATGTTGGCATTGCCAATATACATCCCCTCAGGCTCCGGCAGGGCTTCCAGATAGCCGCAAAAATCAAATGTCGGGTCGGCATCGCGCTTGATGCTGAGAGCCTCGTCGGAGTTCTGCTGTGACTGGAGCAGTGCGCGCGCGGTGATCGGGTCGCTGAACTTCTGCATTAACTGGCGTACAATCACGGCCAGCTCACGGGCGATTTTGTTTTTAAGCTGCGGGTCGCGTTCCTCCGGGGCAATCTGCTCCGGGAAATGCAGGATCACCCGGCGTCGGGAAACTCCGCCGCTGCGATCGGTAAAGCGCATCGGGTTATTGTTCACGGCCAGAATCACCGCCGGAATATGGGTGGAGTACGCATCCTTGTATTTCGGGTCAACGGAGACCGCATCCCCGCCGGTGATGGCCTTGAGTCCTGCCCCGTCACCACTCCACTTTTCCTGGTCTGGCAGACGGATAAGCGAGAAGCCAATTAGAGCAGCGCGTTCGCGGGGTGACTCCAGCGTTTCAATGGTGGCCGATGTGGCGTTATCTTCCCCGGCAAGCATGGTCGCAATTTCAGCCAGAATACTTTTCCCGCTGCCACCCGGCCCGGTCACTTCGAGAAAGAGCTGCCAGTCGTAGCGGTTCGCCAGTACCATAAACAGCGCGGCAAGTATCACGTCGCGTTTTTGTGGATTTTTACCGGCCGCACGGTCAAGCCAGCGCCAGAAGTTCGGCGCGTGAGTCACCAGCATTTCGCCTTCCACCGGCGGGGTAAAATCCACGTCGCACAGCGTGCGCAGCCAGTGCGATTTATGATGCGGGCTGAAAGTACCGGTGGCGGTATCGAGTACGCCGTTGCGAAAACCAATCAGACGGCGCGCCGGGGCGTCCTGCTGCGGAATAATCAGTTTCAGGGTCTCCACAACTGAGGCGATTTTCCCCGACGAGAACGGCGCGCGCAGACGCTGGAACAACCCGGCCACATCGCGGGCAAAATCTGACGGCGGAATGATTTTCCATATCCCGGCCTCATAGCGGGACAGGAGCTGGCCGTTCGCATCCACGGCCAGCGCTTCGCCGTAGTGTTCATGCACCCGCATTGCCTTTTCACTGGTGCTCATGGCGGTAAATTCCGCCTCGCTCATGGTAGTGAAAGGACTGTCAGCCGGTGGCCGGATGGCGTCATAAATCGCTTTCCGCGTCGCCTCTTCGCCTTTCTGAACGAACGCATCATTCCAGTCACCGAACACCGGCGGCAGGGCAACAACGCCCTCACAGGCATCTGCGGCCGCAACGGCTTTGCTCTGGCCGTCGCCGTTAAGGTCACGGTCGGCAGCGAGCACAATCTTACAGGCCGGATATTTCTGACGGGCAAGGCTCGCCAGAGAAAGGAGGTTCACGGAGGACAGCGCCACCATGACGGTTTCGCCGGTCAGGTGATGCACGGTGAGCGCGGTCGCATAGCCCTCCGCTATCCACAGACGTTTTCCTGCCTGTTTCTGCCCCTCGATGATATGGCATGTACCTTTTACCGCTCCGCCTTTCAGGGTGCGTTTGAGACCGTCAGAATTAATAAGCTGAAGGTTAATCAGTGCGCCGGTATCGTCATACAGCGGGACAACCACATCCCCGGCGCGGAACGTCACGCCGCCGGTTTTATGCATGACGGTGAGCGTCAGACATTCCAGAGCGGGGAAACCCTTGCGGGTGAGGTAGGCGTTGCCGGTGGCCGCAAGGGTTTTCTCCATGAGCCTGACGGCCAGCGCGGCCGCCGCTTTGCGGTCAGCCACCGTTTCAGCCTCTGCGGCCACAATCACCTCCGGGGCAACCGGCGGCAGGTTGCCGGTGACAGCATTCACCTTTTGGGCGGCCTCTGATGCGGTTACGCCGAACACTTTCTCTACCAGCTTAAGCCCGTCACCCGCGCCGCACTGGTTACAGAACCACGTCCCGCGCCCCTCTTTGTCGTCAAAGCGGAAACGGTCAGAGCCGCCGCACACCGGACAGGACTGATGGCGGTTTTTAATCACCTTCACACCCAGTGCCGGGAGAATGTTCGGCCAGTGGCCGCACGCCTGTTTTACGGTTTCCGTTACATTCATTTTCATTGTTATTTTCTCCCTCAGTGCAGTACCGGTGCGGTGATATGACGGGCGCAGAGTTCATCCATTACGGCGAGCCCAAGAAAGGACAGCGACGGCACGGCTTTGAGTGGTCCGGCTTCCATTAAATCTTCCAGCAGTGCACAGGCAATCTGGCGGCCTTTTTCCTCGCCGTGCTGGCGCAGGTAGAAGCCCTCCAGCTCGGCGGCAATGGCGCTTTCCAGTGTGTCGAGGGTGAGGTGCGGGTAGCGGTGCTGACGTTCGCACAGGGTCAGCCAGGCACAGGCCACGGCGCGACGATACAGCGCGGCGCGTAATACGGGTGGTAATGGCTTTTTCATACGTTACCCTCCCCGGTCAGCCACTGCTGATTGCAGCGTTCGACCACGCCGTCGAGCTGGGCGGTCATGAGGTAAATCACGGAGGTGAGCTGTAAGTGCTGCGCCGGGTCACGACGAACGGTGGCGCAGTCCTGTACCTGCATCAGGTCGCCGACGAGCTGGCCGACGTTGCGCATGTGCTCAAGGCATTCGAGGTCACGGGCGGTAATGGTGGTGTGTTTCATGCGCGCACCTCCGCAACCGGAAGACGGCCAGCAAACGAGAGGACGTAATCGCGAACGAGGGAAAGACGTGCGGCGTGTTCATCACCGGCAACGGTGCGAAGCATACAGATACGGGGTTTACGGTCTGCGCGACGAACAGCGGCAAACACAAAGACAAACTGCGGGTGTGACGGGGTGAGGGTAGTAGCCATGATGGCAGCCTCCTTGAAGTAGTTTGAAAAACTACCACCGGAAACGCCAATTTCACTGGTGGCAGCCCGAACGGGGTTGGCGTAACCGGCCTTCAAGGAAACCGGCCAGCCCGAAGGCTGCCCCGCCCGGACTACCATTATCAGAAAAGGACTCTGGTGCACGAATAAACACCACAGCCCTGAAAATGGGTGTGCCTGAGCAACGACATAAAAAAACACGCATGGCGCGTGTCGTGTCGCCTTGAAGTTATTCGGAACGCCAATTCCGGCTGCCGATTTTGCGACAGCGGGAAAACTATACCTGGAAACGGCGAAAAGAAGCAAGCCAGAAAAAGGGGCTGTTTGCTGAACGGTCATCATCATGCGTCATAGCCCCGGTTGCGTTCGGCAATGCGATCCGCCATCCATGCGGTGATTTCAGACTGCGCCCACGCCACGTTTTTACCGCCCAGGCTGATTTGTTTCGGGAAAGCCTCCCGGCTGATGAGGTCATAAATCGTCGACCGGGACAGGCCGCACAGATGCATCACTTCGGGCAGACGGATAAAGCGCTCATGAACGGTATCAGAGACCGGCATCAGCGGCGCGGCAGGAGCAGAAGACGGGGAAGAAAAAGCGGTGTGCATCGGGCTACCTCACAAAGTCCATACAGTGCCGGTCGTGTCCGTCCGGCTTCGGGTAGCTCTCTATTTTGTGAATATTTTCCCTCAGGGCAACAAGTCTTTTTATAGCTCCTCGCCACACAACAGAGCGATTTTTGAACAATGGCAAACGCTGGCAAACAGATGCAAATCAATGCATTACATTGCAGTAACTTTAAGTACTTTCACTTATATATTTCCTCATAATTAATCGAAAAAAAGACTAAATCCGGCAACCTAGGTAAAAAGCAAAAGGTGAACAGTAGTGAACAGTCGGTGAACAGTTACACCCTCAACTGTTCACCCTTTATCTTTCTGTATTACTTATCTTTTTCTTTTCAGTGAACAGTAGTGAATAGTTATAAGTAAAAAAACAAACGGTGAGTAAGGTTTTCCTGAGACCTTTCTCTGGCCAGCCGGGTTTTAAGGTCTGTTTGTGCCATTTTTGCCACAACGGCAATGAATCGTGTTGTTGTGTCCGGCGCGGCAGAATCTCCTCAGATTGAAACGAAGAGGAGAGCCGACATGACTCAGACCGCTGTTATTCCCGACTACCTTAAACCCGCAATAGAAAGTCTTGAGACGGCCAGAGAAGCGCATCTCACCAGTGCCCGACGCATGGATGAAACCACGGCGGCCATCAGCCAGGTGAAAGCACAAAAAAAGGAACTGGAGCAGGAAAATGAGAATGATTGCGGCGCATGGCGCACCGCCTTTCGTGCCGGTGGTGCTGTCATTACTGACGAGCTGAAACAACGCCATCTGGCACGCGTGGCACGGCGGGAACTGGCGCAGGAATGTGACAATATGGCTGAGGTTCTGTCTTTTGAACTGGACAGCCTTAAAGGAGTGTGTGACCGGACGGCCAGAGCATACCGTCAGGCACATCACAGCGTCCTCAGCCAGTACGCAGAGCATGAGCTAAATGCTGCCCTGCGTGATACCTGTAGCGCGCTGGTCAGGGCAATGAAACTTAACATACTGGTTCTGAATAACCCGCTTGCCAATACCACCGGGCATCAGGGATATATCCAGCCAGAGCAGGCCGTTATGCAGCAGGTGAAAGCGTGGCTTGAACAAGCCGTGAAAGGCTGCAATATCCGTCTGACCGATGAACCGGTGCTGTTTAAAACAGGGCTCTCATCCTCCACGCTGCCACATATGGAGCATGATGTTGCGGTCACGCCCGGCCAGCGTCAGGTATGGTTTGAGAAAATGAAAAAACGTGAGTCTGACCTTAAGGCTCGGGGGTTACTGTCATGATGCGCTGCCCTTTCTGCCGCACAGCGGCACACGTTCGCACCAGCCGCTATATGTCTGAAAGCGTCAAAGAGAGTTACCTGCAGTGCCAGAATGTACACTGCTCGGCGACATTTAAAACGCATGAGTCGATTTTTGAAGTGATACGCTCGCCGGTCGTCGATGAGAAACCCGCGCCGGTGCCGACAGCCCCCGTGGCACCCCGTCGGGTAAAAGGCTGCTACAGCTCGCCGTTCCGCCATTAATCAGGAGAGACAACCCGTGACCACTCTGACATTACAGCAGGCTTTTGAAGCCTGCCAGACGAACAAAACCGCGTGGCTGAACCGTAAAACCGAACTGGCCGCCGCAGAGCAGGAATATCAGGAATTATTGCTGGGTGACAATGCATCAGGTTCCCGCAGATTACAGTCGCTGCGTGACCTGATTGACGTAAAAAAATGGGAGGTTAATCAGGCTGCCGGTCGCTACATCTTCTCGCATGAGGAAGTGCAGCGCATCAGCATCCGTAACCGGCTGCATGATTTTATGCAGCAGAACGGCGCAGAGCTGACCGCGGCACTGGCACCGGAGCTAATGGGGATTAAAAACCAGCCCGCGATGATAAAAAATCGCGCGATTGACCGTTCAGTCTCTTACCTGAGAGAAGCTCTTTCCGTCTGGCTGACCGCTGGAAATGACATTAATTATTCTGCACAGGACAGCGATATTTTAACAGCTATCGGATACAGGCCTGACGCACCTTCGCGGGATGATAATCGTGAAAAATTCACCCCTGCACAGAACATGATTTACGCCCGTCGACGCGCCGGACTGGCCGCGCAGTAGTCTGTCAAAAAATCCCTGTAAATCCCGTCATTTTTCCCGAATTTAGCCATGCATCCCTAAGGTGCATGGTTTTGCATGCGTTTTCCCGACCCGGCACTCCCTGCCAGCGCCAGTTGCGGCGCGGCCTGAGGCCACCTTTGCACCTGCATTAAAAGCGGTCCCTTAAGCGGGCAGGCGTGGCGGGGAGAGCATTGCGCGCTGCCTGCAGAGCTAAATTATTTTATTCATCCAATTTTAGTGATGGTTGGGACGGGCCGAATTTCGTGAATTTCCGAAAAAGAGTTAAAGTTTTTATCCCAATTAACATAAAACTATATTGCGGATGTTTGTTTTAGCCCTTTCTCTCGTAAGATTCATAAAAGTATTGGCCCTTTATTAAAATCATTGGTTTTGAAGTTTATTTCAAAGTGTTTGTATATTCGAGCCGGTTTTTCGGCAAAAAGTTCGTTTGCAGTTACGATGAATGCCGGGATATCCAGTTCTTTAGCATTAAGATACTCTATTGTTTTAATGATTCGCTCATCATCCTTGCTGAGGAGACAAGAAAACATTATAAAGTCACAATTCACCAGTGCGGCTATCTTGAGAAGTTCGTCGATTTGCTTGGTGCTGAATGTAGCATTAGACTTGCATTCGCATAGGCCCAATTTATGACCAATCTTCACAAAAACATCGATGTCAGATATTAGTTTTGTTTCTTTAAATACTTCATAGTTGGATTCATAACTAAAATGGTTATAGCCTTGTTTATTAATGTAATTTATTAATAATAAAGTGGCTAATTGACCTTGGTCTACCGCGCGGGCTACTAGTTGATTTAACTTATAGTGGTCGTTTAGTACTTTCCCGTTATCGAATAAAGGTATGTTAATCACGTTCCCACATTCGACGCAGTGGTTTATCCGTTGTAAGGTTTCCAAGGGGAACCATAGCATTGCTGAACAATGCTCACATTGGAAATGCTTCCCTCTTAATAAAATGTTTGCATTATATAAGTTTTGCAACTTCCCTTGGTAGAGTGCGGGTGATGTGTTTTTGTCTTTTAATTTATTCTCTATGGTTTCCATAGGAATAATGGTGGATGATAACGATATGTCGCCTCGCTCTTTTAGAGTGCCAATGTGAGAAATTAAGTCATCGTGTGAAATATTATCTTCAAGATTAGGAAATGCCTTTTTAACAAGTCGTTCTGTCCTTGTATGCGGGGTCAGCGATACCAATAAATCAAATATTTTTTTGTCGCTAATTAATTTAGCGTTATCAACTCCGCCGAGTAGTTGTATTAATTGCTCTAAAATAAACGTTTTTGCTGTTTGCTTTAATGTGAGACTATAATGGTGGAAATGTGAGTGAAGTAAATCAACAAATGAAGGTAGTTTGAATGTTTCAGTTATTCCTGATGTGCTGTAAGGAGAGAAATGTTTGAAGTACTTGGATAACCCCTTCTTGGATAAGCGTGTAAAGTGGTGCGAAAACATTGAGTTATCTACGAGGTTATCAGAAAAACAATGGCCTAAAAAATATTTTTTTGGATAGGATAGTTCTGCTGGCCCTCTAACTTCAAAAACAAATCCTCCTCCAAAACCTATATCAGCGAATGTCTTTTCATTAGGGTGAGTTAGGGTTTTGATGTCTGATGGGTCTGTGAGATATTGGTTATGTTCAAAATTGGTCCATCTTTCTTTATTACTTGGGAAGTAGTATTTGTCAGCAATAATATATTCATTGCTTGAAAGGTTGGACGGTAATTTATTTATTTCGTTTTCATTGCTTACGACCAATATGGTTTCATTAGATATTATCTCTCCATATCTCTCAATTTCTTCAAGCGGCAACCAAGCTAATTTGGCATAGTTATAGCTGTTTCTGGTGTTCCAAAAGTAAAGAATGAAATTGAAGTCAGACGAGTGTGAGATAAACAGATAATCCTTGTCTTTATCTGCAAAAAAAACTTTATTATTATGGTTTTTGTCATAGATACTTGATGATGTATATGCAGAGCCTATAGCGTTGGTTAAATTGTGATATTTTGTTTTGTTTTCGAATATATTTGATTTTATTTTATTAGGGTCGGCGATGCATGAAATGGTTACATCTTGAAAAATTGATGGCATTCTCTTTAAGTGGACATAGTTTCTTTTATCTATTACACCAAAATTTAAAGCGAGGAATAACGAGTTGGCAGTATATTCAATATTTGATGATGCATAAACTTTACTAGGTATTAATGTTGGGTCTTTTGTGGCTAAATAAGGAGTGCTAGAGAACGTGAAAATTGGAGAGCAAAAGTTTAGTAAATTATAGTTAGTTGACTTGGAATTGTAAGTTATAGCATTAAAGAATTCTGAAATGGTTTCATCTTCAAGGTTTGAATAGTTGAGTACAACATCAGGATCATAGCTATCAACAAGTGCCTTGTTTACTTCTGAAAGCAATGAATTATCATTTTTTAAAATTAAATTTAGGATGCCATCAATATCTTGCATTAACGACATGAATATTGATAGGAATATTTCATGATCATCTTCGATGATAAACAACTTTCGAATGGGACGGACTTTGGTTGTAACAAATGAATTATACATTTTTTCGCATTCCTTTTATTATTTTTTAATTACTGGCTGATAGTGACTTAACGTAATTCCCCCACCAACCCATTAGCTCTATCCTTTGTTCTAAATAAATTGAACGATTATAAGCTCTACGTACTTCATTTTTATCGGTGTGCGCTAATGCTGACTCTATGACATCCGCATTCATCCCCGCTTCATTCATCGCTGTACTCGCAATAGACCTTAAACCATGAGCAACAAGCTTTCCACCATATCCAATTCTCTTCAGCGCAGCATTAGCCGTCTGGCTATTCATTGGTTGCTTTGGGTCATTCCTGCTCGGAAAAACGTGCTCTCGATTGGCACTAATAGGTTTCATCACTTCGAGAATCTCTAATGCCTGAGTTGAGAGAGGAACTATGTGCTCACGTTTAGCCTTCATTCGTTCGGCCGGAATCGTCCATAGCTTTGTATCGAGATCGATTTCAGCCCACCGAGCACCGGAGGCCTCAGAAGGGCGCACAAGGGTCAGGAGTTGCCATTCGATTAGACAGCGAGTCGGAACAGACAGATTTGACATGACTAAAGAACGCATCAGCTTCGGCAATTCTTCTGGCCGCAACGTCGGCATGTTTTGCTTTTTGGGCTTCTCAAAGGCCATGCCAACACCGGATGCTGGATTGGCATCAATCAGACCAGTGTTTACGGCATAAATCATGATTTCGTTAATACGCTGCACCAGTCGACGTACAGTCTCAAGCGCCCCACGTGCTTTTATTGGCTCAAGGGCTTCAACCAAAGTTCGGGCTTTGATTTGCTGAACGGGGATCTCACCGATGGCAGGGAATACATCTTTCTCCAGTGAACGCCAAATGTCTTTTGCGTAATCAGGGGTAACGCTTTTGCTTTTGAGATGGAACCAGTTAGCGGCGACCGTTGAAAAAATACTGTCCAGAGCGATTTGCTGCTGTTCCTCTGCAACTTCGGCCTGAATTTGCGGGTCAATTCCGTTGGCTAACAAGGCAAGGTAATCCGCTCTTAACCCTCGGGCGTCAGCAAGTGAAAGGGCGGGGAAAGCACCTAGCCCCATCATTGTCCGCTGTTTTGTCGCCGGACGTTGATAACGGAAACGCCAGAGCTTTTTCCCGCTGGTTTTCACTATCAGGAAAAGGCCATCGCCATCATGCAGCGTTAGATCCTTCTCTAACGCTTTAGCGCGCAGAACTTCGGTGTTGGTCAGGGGGCGTGTTGTCCGTGCCACTGTGGCCGCTCCTTCATGAATTGGTATACGCTTTTAGGTATACATCCTACCGTATACCTAAACGTATACCAATAATCACCGGATTTAGCCGGATGTTCTCGGACAACGACAGACACAAAAAAGCCCGCAGGGCTTGTGCCGTGCGGGCTTTCTGTACTTCACCGGACGTATCCGGATCATGATTTGGTGGAGCTGGCGGGAGTTGAACCCGCGTCCGAAATTCCTACATCCTCGGCACTACATGCTTAGTCAGTCTTTACATTCGCCTGGCACCTGCGGACAGACACGCCACTACCAGACTAGCCTGATTAGTTTTAACGCTTCAACCCCAGGCAGGGCTTCCACGCGATCTCTTTTGGGTTTGACCTCTCTTTGATCCCCGTCTTAAGAGCGGAAGCTAGGGAGAGAGGGCTCAGAGCAGGTTATTAAGCTGCTAAAGCGTAGTTTTCGTCGTTTGCGACTATTTTTTGCGGCTTTTTACGAGGCCAACCGCCCCTCGGCATGCACCTTGGGTTTCGCAAATCCCGTCGAATCCAGAATCAGCCCCAATAGTGTGGTAACAAGTATAACAGATTTGTTATGCGGCATACCAGCCCAGATTGTGGTGGGGTGTTGATATGGAAGATGTGGCTAGAATATGAACAGACACTGTGCAGTGGCTACGGTCTCTGTTTTTGCGTTTATGACTATAGAAACGTATCGATGATAAAATATTAAAATAAAAACATGATATATCATATATATTCGCAATATTCTTTTTAATGTGTTGATTATTTAAATTTTAATTAATTTTCTTCTATCACCGATTTAGTCAGGCTTAACTTATTTTTTGATAATTGAGAGATATATTGTACATCGTGAAAATTACCAATATTTTGTTACCTTTGCATTTGCCTATACATAGAACATTGTATATATGTGTTTATATTGCTGTTTTTTGATTTCAAAGGTTTATGATTGTTTTTCCTTTAAAAACAATCAGATGAGTTTTATTTAAGAGTGTGTAGCAGAAGCCATAAATTTCACAAATTTAATACTGTGCGTTAGCTCTCGTATAGACGAGGGTTGATGACCATATTCGAAATTTTTTCGAGGTGAATCTATGCCCCCGTCAAATAGCCTGCCAGGCGCCGTCGATGTATTAAACCGGAAAACCGGTAATCTCGTGATGGAATATACAAAAGAAAGCGATCGGGTTGTCAACCTGACGCAGTCGAGTGTCGTTCGCGTTCATGCTTCTCCTGACGTTGTGGGTTCTTATGAACGCCAGGGAAATGACTTGATTATCCATATGAAGGATGGCACGACGGTGCGCTACCAAAACTTCTTCCTGTTGGATGAAGAGGGGTTGCATAGCGAGCTTATCTTTGAAGATCAGTTGGGCGTTCATCATGCGGTATTCCCTGCGGCGGCGGAGGCGGGGCCTATTGCTGCCGAAGCGATCGTGCCTGTATTCAGCGATGTGGCGCTGGGTTCGCTGATTGGCGCGGGCGGCCTATCTGCGCTTGCCGCACTGGGCGGGATTGCTGCCATTGGCGGCGTGATTGGCGTCGCGGCAGCGGCAAGCAATAGTGGCGATAGTCATGATAATAAGCAGTCAGCGCCGACGACACCAACCATAACCATTGCTCCTGTTGCGACCGATAACATCATTAATAAACAGGAAATTGGCTCGGCGCAGACCGTTAGCGGTAGCGTTCAGTCTCAGTTTGCGGGCAGTACGCTGACGATTAGCCTGAATGGTCAGACCTGGAGCACGACGATTAATGCTGACGGTACCTGGAGCTCCCCGCTGCCGCCTTCACTTCTGCAAACGCTGGCTGATGGTATCTATTCCCTCAAAGTCACCCTCACCACCTCTGGCGGTGCGACTTATTCTAAAGAGAGTGTGATCACGGTGGATACCGTACCTCCTCAGCTAACGGTGACGCCGTTTACAACTGGGGGAACGGTGACGCAGGCGCAGCATAGTGCCGATAAGATTGTGAGCGGCACTATTGATGTGAAAGATGCGGGATCAACAATCGTTGTCACGCTGAATGGCAAACAATACACCACGGTGCCTGACGCGAACGGGCAATGGAAGTTAACTATCCCTCAGGCGGACATGGCGCAATTGAGTGATGGTCGGGACTACACGATTACCTACAGCGCGACGGATCCTGCCGGTAACGTGACCACCAGCAGCGAGACTGTTCATACGCATTTTGTTATCTCAAGCATTACCATTGATCCCTTTACGAGCGATAACAGTATCAGCAGTGCGGAAATACTGCTTAATCAGACGGTGAGCGGCCATTCCATAAATCTCCCCACAGGGACGATTCTGACCATCACCATTTCAGGGATTAATAAAGCCTATTACGCCCAGGTGTTAAGTGATGGCTCGTGGAAAACGACCATCCCAGCGGGAGATTTAGGATCGTTGGCCGATGGGACTTCAACGATTACTGTATCGGGGAGCGGTACCAGTGCGACTGAAAATTTTGCCGTTGATACGTCTCACTCCGCCATCGCCATCGCCATCCTCTCGGTCGATGATTACCTGAATGCCAACGAAGCGTCGCAGCCGCTGGAAATACGCGGCGTGGTAACGGGATTTGCGCCAGGCGTTACGGTTAGCGTAACGATAGATGGAAAACACTACCCTGTGAGCAATATTGACGCCGCCGGGAACTGGAGTGTGGCGATCCCGTCGGATGATCTCATCGCCTTGTCGGATGGACCTAAAACGATTACAGCGGAGGCCATTCTCAATACTGATACTGCAACGGATGAGCACACGCTGAATGTACAGATCCACAACCTGCCTAATCTGGAATTTGACCCGGTGTTTGGTGACGGTTATCTGAATGCGAGCGAGCAGAAATCTGATCAGACTTTGAGTGGTAGCACTCACGTAACGGGGGCGGGTCAAACGGTTACCGTTCAACTCGGCGGTAAAACCTATAATGCAACGGTCGATACCAACGGTACGTGGAAGGTCACGGTTCCTGCGGGTGATTTGCAAAAAATAGCCGATGGCGTGCTGACTGTAACGGCAAATGCTAGTGATGCCTCAGGCAATACCAGCAAAGCGTCGGCAACGGCCGTTGTGGATACCGTTCCGCCACCTCTGACCATCCTGCCGCTAACGGGAGACGGCAAGCTTAATGGCAGCGAGTTGTTGAGCGACCAGACGTTAAGGGGAATGAGTTCGGTGAGCGAAAGCGGGAAAACCGTGGTGGTGTCGCTCAATGGAAAGACCTACCCTGGCGTGCTCGTTGGAGAAGATGGTTCCTGGCAGATTTCATTGCCAACAGCGGACCTCAGTAAACTGGTAGCCGGCAATAGCACTCTGATCGCTACGTTAACCGATGCGGCAGGAAATACCACCACGGTAACGCAAACGGTCAGCGTGAAAACGGCGGTGTTGAAGATCTCGGTGCAGGCTTTCACCGACGGCAACGTGCTTGATGCGGCGGAGGTCAAATCCGATCAAATCCTGCGCGGAGGGTCGAACGCAGAGGCCAATAGTTCGGTGACGGTGGTATTGAATGGCAAAAGCTACCAAACCGTCACCAACGCATCCGGTGATTGGCAGGTTACAATTCCGGCTGCTGAGTTGCAAAAATTAGAGGATGGTTCACAAAACCTAACGGTCAGCATAACGGATGGCTACGGGCAAAACACAACGCTTAACTCCAATTTTAGCGTCGATACCAACAGCGATGCGCTGTCCATTAACATTGTCGCTGGCGATGATTACCTGAATATCGCGGAAGCCAGCGGCGGCCTGATCATCCGGGGAACCAGCGCCGGTTTGCCGCAGGGAACCGTTGTTACCGTGATGTTCAACGGTGTGGCGTATACCGCCACCGTCTTAGCGGATGGCTCCTGGCAGACAAACCCTTTATCGTTAACCGGCCTGGCGGATGGGCCGATTACGCTCACGGCGAGCGCCACAAGCAACGGGGTCACCGTGATTGATAGCCATAGCTTTACGGTGGCTATCCATACCAAATTTGCGTTTTCCGTCGATCCGCTTTTTGGCGGCGATAATATTGTTAACCTCAGCGAATCGTCTAAAGACCAAACGATTACCGGGAAAACGGGTGTTTCCGGAAGTGGTCAAAAAATTGTCGCGATGCTGAATGGTCAGCAATACGTTGGCGTTGTACAGGCTGACGGTTCATGGTCAATCACGCTGCCGAAGGGGGCGATGGGGAGCCTGGCCGATGGCGCCAATTCGATAACCTTTAACTACTCCGACGTGGCGGGTAACCCCGGTTCCACCTCTGCCTCCTTTACTGTAGATAAAACACCGCCGGTATTAACGGTCGCACCGGTTAACGCTAACGATCTGTTGGGCAGTATTAATATTGCTCAGGGCGTTACCCTGACGGCCAGCGCGTCAGCCGATGCACAATCGGTCGTGGTGACGATTAATAATAAATCCTATCCGATGACGCTTCTCAACGGCAGTTGGTCAGTTGCGCTCGACACCGTTGCGCTGTCCGTCTTACCCAACGGCGTCACGACCATTACGGTGACCGCGACGGATGCCGCAGGTAATAGCACGACGGTGAACCATAACGTCACCGTCGACACCATTGCGCCGAACGTGGTGATTGATCCCGTGACCAAAGACAATATCGTTGATATTGCGGAGCTAAATGCGGGTATTACGCTAACAGGGAAAGTGGTACCGATGGAGGCCGGTGCTAAAGTCACGGTGATTTTTAATGGTAGCGCATTGTCTGATGTCATCGTGGGTTCAGACGGCAGTTGGTCGGTATTTGTCCCTTCCTCAACGCTCTCCGGGATGTCCAAAGGAACCTATAGCGTGACGGCTACCGTCACGGATACGGCTGGCAACACCTCGCCATCGGTCAGCGAAGATTTCCGCGTTGATACCGATATCAGTGCGCTTACCGTGGGCCCCGTCGAGGGAACGGATAAAATCAACGCGGCGGGCATCGATGATGGGTTGACCATCAGCGGTACCTCTGCGCGGATCCCTGAAAATAGCGTTGTGACGATCACCATTAACGGCGTGCAGTATGCCGCCACCGTTTCCGCAAGCGGAGCCTGGACTACGACGGTGCCGAAGCAGAATGCCGCTGCGATTGCAGATGGAACCGCGACGATCACCGTTTCAGCGCTGGATGTGGATGGCAAAGTCGTCTCCAGCGAGCACCAGTTTACGATTATTACCCAGACGCTGCCGCAGCCCGCGATTCATTTGCCATTTGGCGATGGCGTAATTAATGCCGCCGAAGCGCTGGTTGGCGGAAGCCTGAGCGGCACTACCGGCATCAAGGGGGCAGGGCAGCTTGTTACTATCACCCTGGATAATGGTACTCCGCTGAACGCCGTCGTTGATGCAAACGGCAACTGGACGCTGGCGCTGACGCCGGGGCAGCTGGCGGTATTAGGCAATGGCGATCATACGGTGAACGTTAGCGTTATTGATGCCGTCGGTAATCAGAATTCGGCAACGGCTCCGTTGGTGGTGGATAAGATTGCGCCAACGTTTAGCGTTGACTCGGTCACCGTCGATAACATTGTCAACAGCATTGAAGCCGCGGGCCCGCTGACGATTAGCGGAATGGGGACGTATGACTCTAAGCACGTGCTGACGCTCGTCGTACTGGTAAACGGGCAAAGTTATGATGCAATACTCCAGTCGAATGGCACCTGGAGTATTATGCTGCCTGCTGGCGCGCTCTCTGGCGTGCCAGATGGCCCGGTCACGGTGAAGGTGACGGCCACAGACTATGCGGGTAACAGCACGACGACATCGACAAGCTTCACGCTGGATGCGTCACCGCTCAATGCGCCGAAGATTCAGATAGACAAAATCTCGACCGATGATTACGTCAATAAAGTTGAAGCCGGTAGCGATCTCATCATCAGCGGTACCACGCTGAACGTTGAGGTTGGCCGGAGTGTGACGGTTATTTTTGGCGGTCAGACCTACACCACGAAGGTGCAGGCTGGCGGCACGTGGTCACTCACCGTTCCTCAAACTGATGTTGCCAATATCCTTGACGGCGCGCAGGTGATTAGCGTGACGGTCAGCGATCTTGCCGGGAATATTGCATCAGGCGAACATTCTGTCACCTTTATCGCCCAGCCAGCTTCACAGCCGACGCTCGCTATCACCGTGATCGCGCAGGATGATGTGATTAACGCCCTTGAACATCAGACCTCGCTACTGATTAACGGTACATCGACAGGGTTGGCTACCGGGACGGTGGTGTCGGTAGTACTGAATACGAAGTCCTACACCGCGACCGTAGACAAAAACGGTAACTGGAGTTTCACCGTACCGAAGGGCGATGTCCAGGCACTGACGGATACCTCTTACACTATCAAGGCGGATGCCGCTGATGCAGCGCAAAACCCTGCCAGCACCACGCATAACATCACTGTAGATACGGCTGCGCCAACGCTTGTGGTGGACGTGGTGAATTCGGTCTTCAGCGACGGCTATCTCAATATTGCTGAAGCGGCGGTCGATCGCATCGTTAGTGGTAAGGGGAGCGTGGGTGAAACCGTGTCGCTCAACATCAATAACAGAACTATCTCGGCGGTCGTCGACGGTCAGGGCAATTGGCAGATGACGCTGCTGGCAGCCGACCTGCAATCGCTCCCGCCGTCGGCATCGCTTGTTTTTACCAGCACCGATGCGGCAGGAAATACCGCGAAAAATACCGTGAATGTGAGCGTCAACACGACCAGTGGGCCAAGCATCACGCTGGGGTCAATGTTTGTCGATAATATCGTCAGCATCGCTGAGGCGAAGGCAGGTGCTACGCTGAGCGGAACGGTCACCGGTTTGGTAAATGGCACTTCGGTTACGGTAACGATTGGCAATGATAAGTTTTACGGTACCGTTTCAGGCAATACCTGGACCGTGGCTGTCACGCCTGGGGCGCTGAAAACCAGCGGTCAGTTGGACGTAACGGTTACCGCGAATGATGCCTGGGGGAACCCGGCCACGGCGCACGGAAATCTGGATGTGGTGCTGGGTGTGGCTCAGGCAACGCTGCCTGCCAATGTGTTTGGTACCGACAATATTTTAAGCCAGGCAGAAGCCAGTGCCGGGATCACGTTGACCGGGAGTACCGGGCAATCCGGAGGCGGACAAACCGTTAAAATTACGCTGGATGGCTCCCTGGCGTTCACCGGTACGGTTGATATTAATGGCAACTGGTCGGTGGTACTGACGCCATCCCAGTTGAATGCCATCCAGGATGGTGGCCATAAGCTAGCGCTGGTGGTGGGGGATAGAGCGGGTAATCAGGTAGTGTCCGACGCGCTTGATGTGAAGGTCTATACCGACCCGTTGACCCCTCCGACTCTGGCTAAACCGTTCATCGATGGGATATTAAACGCAGTTGAAGCATCCGGTCCAGGTGCTCTGACCGGCGCACTTAATATCGATTCTACGCTGGTGAAATCGGTAATGGTCAGCATCAATAACGGGCCGGCGGTTGCCGCTCAGGTATTGAGTAATGGCACCTGGTCATTGCCAATGTCGAGTGCGGATCTTAAGGCGCTGCCGGACGGCGTGCTGCAGGTTAACGTGACCGTGACCGATATTGCCGGTAACCAGATTTCCGGGCAGGGCAGTTTTGAGGTGCTAACCCATACGCTGCCGGTGGCAACTTACCTCACGCCGTTTGGTGATAGCGTTATTAACTACGCCGAAACCCAGACGGATCAAATTATCAAAGGGAATACCGGTGTTATCGGTACCGGTCAGAGCGTCGTGTTGACGTTAGGCGGCACGGTTTATACGACAGGCACGGTAGATGCTAATGGCAACTGGTCGGTCACCATCCCGCAATCGAATCTGGCGGCGCTGAAAAATCTGGACTCCCTGGGCTTTACCGTGACGGTGACCGACCGCGCGGGCAACAGCAATACCTCCACCCCTATCAATGTCACAGTACATTCTGTGCGGCCTTCTCCAGAGGTGATTAACCCATTCGGCGATGGCTTCCTCAATATCAAAGAGGCGGCGGGCGCGGCGACGTTGACCGGCAAAACCGGGGTTACTGGGGCGAACCAGTATGTGACGGTGAAGGTTGACGTTAACGGCGTGCTTTACACGGCAACGGTTGATGCGGGCGGAAACTGGACGGTTAACTTGCCTGCCGGGTCTTTACAATCGCTCTCTGCTGGACAGCATCAGATAGTCATCTATGCGCAGGATCAGTACGGCAACAGCACGACCAGTACGACAAATTATCAGGTTGCGCTGACGCCACCTTCGGTGACCGTCACCGCGCCAACGTTTGTTAACGCGGTGGATGCGTCAACGGGCAGCGTGACGTTCAACGGCACGCTTTCGTCACCGTATGCGTCTGGCTCGACGGTGAAAGTGACGATCGGCACACATACGTTTGATGCCCAGGTAACGGGAACCTTGTGGACGCTGAAGCTGACCGCCGATCAGTGGTCGGACGTTAGCGAACGCGGTTTGCAGAATATCACCGTGTCACTTGATGATGGTGTCCATAACACCAATACCGCCAGCGCGACGGTTACGTTGCTGCTGGACAAGCCGACCGTTACCGTCACTACACCGTTTGCTGGCGATAACACGCTGACTTACATCGAAAGTTTGACCAATCAGGTGATTAGCGGTACCTCCAGCCATCTGCAGAAGGGCGATACGATTACCGTCACCTTTACTGGCACCGGCAATAACGTCTTCAGCACCACGGTGCAGGCCGACGGCAGTTGGTCGCTTCAGTTAACGCCTGCGCAGATGCAATTGCTCGGCGCCGGAGCTATTTCGGTTACGGCGGTAGATCAGGCGGGGAACACGGCAACAGCAGGCAATGCCGGGGCGCTGGTTATTAACCTCACCAATACGGCGCCTTTGATCAGCGTTGATGCGGTGGCTAGTGATAACTATATCAACAACGATGAACTCTTAAGCGGTAATGTGTTGATTTCCGGCCACGCGCTTAACCTTCCCGTTGGTGCGAGTTTGCTTGTCACCATTCTGGATCTGTCAACAGGCACCCCCACGCCTTTCATTATTCCCGCAGTGAACGGTGATGGAACCTGGAGTGGGTCGCTTCCGACTGTGTTGTTCCCAACTGACGGCAATTATACGATCACCGTAACCAGCTCTGCCGCGCCAGGGGTGATCGTTACTCAAACGGTGATTGTTGACCGTGTTGCCCCAACGTTAGGTCTGAATACGTTTGCTACGGATGGCTTTGTGAATATCAGTGAAAAAGGGATGGTGCAGGTTATCAGCGGAACGTCCGACATGAATGGCGGCTGGGTGACCATTACGCTGAACAATAAAACGTATTATGCACAGGTTTCAGGGGGCGTCTGGTCGGCGAACGTGCCGATAAGCGATATGACTGCGCTGAGTAATGGAACTTACGAAATTAAAGCAGTCATCAGCGATGCGGCGGGTAATATCAAAGATGGAACGCAGATCATTACTGTCTATGGCACCGCGCCAACGCTGAGCGTGACGGCAGGTTTGCCGGCCGTATTGACGACGCTTAATATTGATACCGGCCCTTTGCTAAAAGGGGTGGTGGCGCCGGGCAACACCGTTACGGTTGATTTTATGTCCACGCATTTGAGCGCTACGGTCGATGGGGCCGGAAACTGGAGCGTGAAGCTTGATGCTGCGGATTTAGCAAAATTAAGTGATGGCCCGCTGTCGCTGACGGTTACCACCACCGATACGGCAGGCAACACCACCACTCAAAACCTGTCGACGAACATCGCGCTTAACCCACTGCTGGACGTGCAGTTCAATAAGGTCACCGCTGATAACGTGGTCAACCTTGCTGAATCGCTGGTGACGCAACTGCTGACCGGTAAGATTACGGGGAACGCGCAGGGAGCAAAAGTCTCACTGATCATTGCGGGTATTACTATCGCCAAAGACATCCCTGTCGCAGCGGATGGAAGCTATTCCATCGAACTTTCGCCTTCTATCTGGCTGGGTCTGACGGCAGGTTCGCTCACGATGAACGTCGAGGTGGTTGATAGCTATGGTAATAAGGCCAGTGAGTCCACGGCGGTGGGTCTGGCGCTAACGAACCTTCCCGCGATAACTAACGTGCTGGTGACGGCGGATAACGTCATTAACCTGGTGGAAAGCGGCTCGAATCAGGTCATTTCCGGGGTGGTCAGCCAGGCTGCGAACGTCAAAACGTTGGTGCTTACCCTTGGTGGTCAGACGATACAGGCGACGGTGGATGCGCTCGGGAACTGGACGGCTTCGCTGCCAACCAACGTACTCAAAGCCCTTCCGGATGGGATGGCGACGGTCGGCGTGACGATTACCGATACGTCGGGCAACGTGATTAACACCAGCGCCAGCTTTAATGTGGTCACCCATAATCTGCCGGCAATCTCTCTCGACACGCTATTTAGCAACGGCATATTGAGCATTCCTGAACTGGCGGGCGCGCTCCTCAGCGGGACGGCGACCAATCTTGCGGGCAAAACCCTGACCATCCAGGTTGGTTCTACCACGGCGTTTACGACCAACGTAGACGGTACTGGACATTGGTCGGTGAATTTACCGGATACGGTAAAAACGGCTTTGCAGGGGCTGGGGACAGGGAATGTGGGCATTACGATTACGGCGGCCGATCAGTACGGTAATACCGCGAGTCAGACCGGGTCGATTAAGCTGGATCTGGTTGCTCCGGTCCTGCAAAACATGACGCTGTTTGGTGACAATCTGCTGAACCTTCTTGAGTCGCAGTCGAACCAGACGATCGTCGGTACGATTGGCAATGCGCCGATAGGTTCAACGGTCCAGGTGTCCTTTGGAACGAAAATCTTTAACGGCGTCGTTAGCACCAGTTCGGGTGGGTTTACGATCAACCTGTCGCCGAGCGTTCTTGCCAGCCTGTCGGATGGGCTATTTGTTACCAGCATCACCGTGACTACGCCGGATGGTAATAGCTTAACCACGGTGGGGCCTAACATTACCATTGGGCTGAAAAACCTGCCGATCGTCGCGATCACCTCGCTGTTCGGCAACGACGGCTATCTTAACCATGCAGAAGCCATTGCGACGCAGACTATCTCCGGTACGGTGACCGGTCTGGCTGATGGCGTAAATAAGGTCAAGGTGACGGTAAACGGTACGGATTATCTGGCCGATCTCAGTGGTGGCAACTGGACGTTATCGCTGCCAGCGGGAACGCTGTCGCAGATTAAAGACGGTGTATTCAACGTTACCGCATCGGTGGTTGATGCCGTGAACAATACGGTAACCGGCAGTAAAACGGTGAACGCGATTGTACAGGCCGTACCGTCGCTGCACCTGAACACGCTGTTTGGCGATGGGACGTTGGATCTTATCGATCTGCTGACCAATCCTGTGTTATCCGGCACCAGCAGCAACCTGGCGGTGGGTACGCAAATTATGGTCAGTGTGGGGGCGCTGAGTATTCCGGCGACCATCGGCGCCAACGGACTGTGGCAAATAACGCTATCGGCTGCCTCATTGCAGAATCTGCAGGATGGCTCGGGTTTGAACGGGCTGCAGGTTAGCGTGACGATGACCGATGCCGCAGGCAACGTCGCATCGGACTCTCAGCAGGTTACCGTTGCGATTCAGGCGACGCCTTCCGTGACGATTACTTCACTGTTCGGCGATAACCTGGTGGGGGGCGTGCTGAACGGCGGGTTGAACAGCGCGGAATCGAAGGTTGCGCAGACCATTTCAGGTATCAGCCAGAATGCCATCGGTTCGCAGGTAAAAGTGCTGGTGGCCGGGGTTAGCTATTTTGCCACCGTGGCGGCGGACGGTACCTGGGCAGTATCGGTTCCATCCAGCGCGCTGACTGGCCTGAGCGATGGTCAGCAAAGCGTTAGCGTGTCGGTGACCAACTCCGCAGGTAAAGTGGCAAGCACGACGGGCGCACTGGATGTCATCCTTCATACGCCATCCATCTCGGTATCCACGCTGTTCACTGATGGCAAACTCAATATCAGTGAAGCGGCTTCCGGGCAGATAATTAGCGGCACAATAACCAACGCTACCAGTGGCTCGGTGGTGACGGTAACCGTGGGTGGCGTCTCGTTCAGCGGCACGGTAAACGGTAACGGCACATGGACGGCCTCCATCAGCAATACGGTGTTAAAAGCGTTGCAGGGGAATACCGCCACCATTACCTATTCCGTCACCGACCGGGTAGGTAATACCGACACGAAATCAACCGACGTTGCGGTGAAGTTGACCCAGCCAGATCTGGGCCTGACGCCAGTGTTATCGGGGGTAATCTCTGGCCTTCTGGGGCTTGTCGGTGGGCTGCTGGGGTCGTTAGGGTTAACCAAACCGGCTATTCTGACCCTCAGCGGCACATCACATTACCTTGAGGCAGGATCGCTCGTTAACATTAACCTGGCGAATTTGGCATTCGGAAGCGCGACGGTTAGAGCAGACGGAACATGGAGTACGGATCTTAATCTCAGTTTGGATCTGGTGAAAATCCTCTCGCTGAGCACGATTGTTTACCTTTCTTCAGCAGATTCGGCGGGCAATATGGCCTATCTGAATGTTGGTCTTGGCGGCGGAAACCCAACCACCACACCACCACCGGGTACTTCAACGTTGATGACGGAAGCGGCCAGCTTCTCCGTGCTTGCTGCCAGTGCCAACGAAGGTTCGGACAACAGTTCGCAGACAAGTTCGGACAGTTCGAACACCACGACCACCACCGCCGCCACTCATGAGACGGCCACCACCACAGATACCACTACCACGGAGACCACCTACACCATTGGCGGCCTGAGCATCGACCTTGCTGACGGCACCACGCAGACCGGCGATACGGTACATGGCGGCACCGGTAACGACACCATCCATCTCTCATCGCTGGGCTTTACCGAAATCGACGGCGGCGCGGGAACCGATACCCTGGTGCTGGATGGCTCCAATATCATTCTGAATCTCATCGACCTGGCAGGAAAAGTTCACAACATTGAAGTGATTGATCTGGGCAAAGCCGGGAACAACAGCATCACGCTGGACGTTAACGAAGCGCTGACGATCACCGATAAACCGGAAGACGATCTGCTGATCAAAGGCAGCGACGGCGACCAGATCAACCTGAAACAAGGCACGGGTGATACCTGGGCGATTACCGGGCAGCGTGAGGTGAACGGCGTGCAGTTCGACGTCTATCACAACAGTTCGCAAACCAATACGCTCAGCGATGTCCTCATTCAGCATGGACTGCATGTCAACATGGTCTAACGGGAATTAACACCTCAGGGATGAGGCGGGCAATCAACAATATCACCACGGGCAATCCTAAGGTGGAAAAATGAAACGTGCCGTATCTCTACTGTTAATGATGTTACCGATGGCTAATCTGTTGGCGGCTCCCGGTAACGAAGGACAATATCGGTGGCAATCGGCCCCAAGCGAACAGCTTCAGGCTCAGCTGACCATTAAGGAAGCGATACTGCGGGCGTTTGCCCGCAACCCAAAAATCGCCCAGGCCTCCGCGCAGATTCGCGTCGGCCGGGCGAATCTTGATGAAGCGAAAAGCGCCTGGTTCCCGCAGATCTCCCTGCAGGGCAACATGGGGCGATCGCACCGTACTGACTCCGCCGGATCGTTGAATAACAACGGTTCTGGCGGCGTTTCGCTAAAACAGCTGCTGTACGATTTTGGTAAAACCGGCGGCAGTATCGATGAGCAGTACAACCTCTCCGACGCATGGCGCTTCGAGCTGTACAGCGCCCTCAACGATGTTGGTACGCAAACGCTGCAAACCTATCTTCAGGTAAAGCGCTATCAGGCGCTGGCGCAGGTAGCGCGTAATAATATTCAGTCGCTTCAGGCTATTCAGGAGATGGCGAAACTGCGTGCCCAGGCGGGCCTGAGCTCGCAGTCCGACGTGCTACAGGCGGAGTCGCGTATCGCTGGCATGAACGCCACGGTTGCCCAGTTTGAGGCGCAGAAACGCACCGCACAGGCGGCGCTAAGCGTGCTGACGGGAGTGGTGTCTGACAACCTGCCGGACCTTCCTGAAGATCTGATGAAGCAAAAATTCTCCGTTAACTCCCTTCCGTATGAACGCAGCAATGCGGTGCGCAGCGCCCAGTCTAAGCAGCTGGCGGCGGAACAGCGTATTCGTCAGGCGCAGGCCCAGCATTGGCCGACCATCTCGGTGCAGGCCGGGCGGACGCGCTATGAAAACGATCAGAGCAACTACTGGGACGATCAGGTGCAGCTGGTGGTTGATGCGCCACTCTACCAGGGCGGTGCGGTCAGTGCTCGCGTGGATGCCGCAGAAGGGGACCGGGCAAGCGCTCAGGCTCAGGTTGAAGCGAGCAAGCTGGACATGAACCAGCGCGCCGCGACCGCCTGGGCCGATCTGACCGGTGCTCAGATTCGCCAGCAGGCAGGGGAAGCGCAGTCGGCCACCGCCGAACTGGCCCGCCGGGTTTATCGCGATGAATATCGCCTCAGCAAGCGCAGCCTGAACGATTTGCTGAGTATTGAACAGGACGTTTTTCAGGCCGATAGCGCCACCATAACCGCACGCTATGACGCGTGGGATGCTGCCGTACGCTACGCGGGGGCCGCCGATAACCTGCTTGATATGTTAGGCATCGAGCGCAGCCGAACCGTTGGTGATGACTTACCCGCACTATAGACAACACGGATGCAGGAGTGGTTATGCAACAGCCGGATACCGAAAGCTGGATCAATGTGATGGTGCGTGCGGCAGGCCGCTTTGGCCTGCCTGCGGATGCACCTGCCGTGCGTCAACAGATGCGCTGGTTTGAAAATTTACCGATCGACGTACGCCTGCAAAGGTTGAGTGGGCTGATGGGGCTACAGGTGCACCGTGTCCCGGTGGCGAAAATGCGCTGGAGCGCACAGAACCTGCCCGCCATCGTACAGATGGAAAGCGGCGAAATCATGCTGCTGGAGTCGCTCAACGCCGAGGGGCTGGTGACCTACTGGCTCAGCAACGGTGGCGATCTGGTGCGGGAAGAGGCGCTGGAGACGCTGCTTGAGCGGATTACTTCTGATGTGGTCATGTTGGGCATTGCGGTACGCGGGCGTGACTCGCGTATCGATGACTTTACCCGCCCGTGGGAGGCGCACTGGTTCTGGCGTCATTTTCGTCATACCGGACGCAAGCTCTCCGAAATCGCGCTGGCCTCTATCGTCGGCAACGTGATGGCGCTGGGGGGGATTCTGTTTTCGATGCAGGTCTATGACCGGGTTATTCCTGCCCAGTCGTTCCCTACGCTGTGGGTACTGTTTTTTGGCGTGCTACTGGCGGCGGCGCTGGAGTTCTTTATCCGCCTGGCGCGAACCTACATCTCAGACATTATGGGTAAACATATCGACCTGAATTTATCGTCGATGTTTTTTGCCAGGGCGATGTCGATTAAAAATGATGCCAGGCCGAAGTCCACCGGATCGTTTATCTCGCAGCTGCGCGAGCTGGATCAGGTGCGCGAACTGCTGACCTCCACGACGGTGGGTGCGGCGATGGATATGCCCTTCGTGCTGCTGTTTATCGTGATCATCGCGATGGTCGGCGGCCCGTTGGTGGTGATCCCGCTGATCGCGATCCCGTTGATTGTGATCCCCGGTATTTTAGTGCAATGGCCGATGGCCAAGCTTGCTAAAGAGGGGATGCGTGAGAGCGCCATTCGCAACGCCGTGCTGGTGGAGTCGATTGAAGGGGTTGAGGACATTAAGGCGCTGCAGGCGGAGCCTTACTTCCAGCGTCAGTGGGAAACGACGCACGCCGTCGGGGCCAGCATCGGCATGAAGCAGCGAATCTGGGGGGCGCGGCTTAGCGGCTGGGCATCCACCGTTCAGCAGATCACCTACGCCGGCATGTTGGTGTTTGGCTGTTTCCTGGTAATTGATGGCAGCATCACCACCGGTACGCTGGTGGCGTGCAGCATGCTGTCGTCACGCACCATTGCGCCGCTGATGCAGCTGACGATGGTCTTCTCGCGCTGGCAACACGCGAAATCGGCGATGACCGGGCTGAACGAACTGCTGAAAAAACCGCTGGATAAAGAGTCGGATAAGAAGATGGCGCACTGCCCGGTGCTGGCGGGCCACTATCAGATGCAGCAGATGCAGTACAGCTATGACGTGGAAAAGGGCGAGCAGGCGCTGAATATTGACGGGCTGGAGATTATGCCTGGTGAACGGGTCGCCATTCTGGGGAAAACCGGGGCCGGAAAATCCACGCTGCTGCGGCTTTTTTCAGGGCAGGTTCAGGCCACCAAAGGCAAAACCATTATCGATGGCGTTGATATGGCGCACATCGACCCAACCGATGTCAGGCGGCAGGTTGGGTATCTCTCGCAGGACTCCAGGCTCTTTTTCGGCACGCTGCGGCAGAACCTGATGCTTGGCCATCCTCATGCGACCGAAGCAGAGCTGATTCAGGCGCTGCGGATTAGCGGAGCGATTACGCTGGTGCAGCAAAATGCCGCGAGCCTCGACCGCATGATTAACGAGGGTGGCCGCGGTTTATCGGGCGGGCAGCGGCAGATGGTGTTGCTGAGCCGCCTGATTGTGCGTAACCCGCAAATTGTGCTGCTGGACGAACCGACCGCTTCGATGGACGAACAGTTGGAAGAGTGGGTGATTCGGCAGCTTCAACAGTGGCTAACCGGGCGCACGCTGGTGTTGGTTACCCATCGCCCAGCCTTGCTCAAGCTGGTCGATCGCATTGTGGTGCTGGAAAACGGGAAAGTGGTGGCCGACGGCCCGCGCGATACGTTACTGAACCAGGCGAGGAAGAACAGCAACGTTGCCTCGATTGTTCCCGGAGGTGCGCAATGATTGAAGCGAAAATGCAGGATGAGCTGAATCGCCAGAGTCGTCTCTCGTCGTCGGTGGTTTGGTTAAGCTTTCTGGGGCTTGTCGTCTTTGTGCTGTGGGCCCGTTGGGCGATTCTCGATGAGGTGACCGTGGGGACGGGCAAGGTTACACCCTCTACCCATGCGCAGGTGATTGAGAGCCTGGACGGCGGTATCGTCAGCCAGTTGCTGGTGAAAGAGGGCGATATTGTCAATCGTGGTCAGATGCTGGCGCGCCTCGACCAGACGCGCTTTCAATCGAACTTCGGCGAAGCGGCGGTACGCGTCCGTTCGCTTCGGGCATCGAGCGAGCGTTTAAGCGCGGAGTTGAGCGGGTTGCCGCTGAAGTTTAGCGCCGAATCACTCCAGGAGCCCGCGCTGGTCGCCCGTGAGAAGCAACTGTATGAGTCCCGGCGCAGAACGCTGAATGAAACCCTCAGCAATCTGCAAAAAACGCTGCAGCTGGTGGATGCGGAAATCCGGATGACGAAGCCGCTGATTGCCCGAGGGGCAGCCGGTGAGGTAGAGGTGATCCGCCTTGAACGTCAGGCCGCTGAGCTGCGTGGCAAGATGGATGAGGCGCGCAACCAGTATGCGGTGAGGGCGCGGGAAGAGCAGGTGAAGAATGATGCCGACCTGGATGCGCAGCTGCAGGTGATGGCGGGTAAAGCCGACCAGGTTCAGCGAGCATCACTCTTTTCACCGGTGCGTGGAGTGGTGAAAGATATCCAGGTGAATACCGTCGGGGGGGTGCTGCAGCCCGGCGGCAAGCTGATGGAGATTGTACCACTGGAGGATCAGCTGCTTATCGAATCGCGGATTAACCCTCGCGATATTGCCTATATCCGCCCAGGCCTACCGGCGACCGTCAAGATTACCGCCTACGACACCTCTATCTATGGCGATTTAAAAGGCACCGTCGAGGTGGTTTCGCCTGACACTTTGCAGGATGAGGTGCGCCGAGATCAGTTTTACTACCGGGTTTACGTACGCACTCAACAGGCGGAGCTGGTAAATAAACAGGGTAAGCGTTTCCCGATCATGCCGGGGATGATTGCTAACGTGGAAATTAAGACCGGGCAGAAATCGGTATTGGATTACCTGATTAAGCCGCTGAACAAGATGAAGGAAGCGCTGAGGGAACGGTGAGTGAAACAATGCTTGCCTGCGGGTGCAGGCAAGCGTTGCCATAACTAGCGGCCAGCATGTTTCATAATGCGGGCTTTATCGAGCTGCCATTCGCGATCTTTCAGATCGGAACGTTTGTCGTGTTGTTTCTTCCCTTTCGCCACGCCGATTTTTACCTTACACCAGGCGTTTTTCCAGTACAGCGACAGCGCCACCACGGTGTAACCTTCGCGGTTGATACGCCCGAACAGCGAGTCCAGTTCGCGCTGGTTGAGCAGCAGTTTACGGGTGCGTGTAGGATCGCAAACGTAGTGCGTTGATGCTACGGCCATTGGGGTGAAGTTCGCGCCAAACAGGAAGGCTTCGCCATCTTTCAGGATGACGTAGCTGTCGCCAATGTTGGCTTTACCTGCGCGCAGGGATTTCACTTCCCAACCCTGGAGGGCAAGGCCCGCTTCAAATTCTTCTTCGATAAAGTATTCGTGGCGGGCGCGTTTATTCAGCGCAATCGTGGCTGATCCAGGTTTGTGTGCTTTTTTCTTTGTCATAATGTCCTGAACTTATCGCTTATCTCAATAACACTGCCTCAAGCTCCCGCGAGGCGCAATGGGTTATCTTAGCACGATATAGCCCGCCTCCGTTTTTTTTAGCAGTAGATAAATGATACTATTTACGCCGTGTTCGTGAATGGAAATTGCTATGCCTCAGATTAGCCGTACTGCGCTGGTTCCCTACAGCGCGGAGCAAATGTATCAACTGGTGAACGATGTGAATGCCTATCCGGATTTTATCCCCGGTTGTACAGGCAGCCGTGTTCTGGAGTCCGGCCCGACGCAAATGACGGCGGCGGTGGATGTCTCTAAGGCTGGTATCAGTAAGACCTTTACCACGCGTAATACGTTAACCAGCAACCAGAGCATCCTGATGCATCTGGTCGATGGGCCGTTTAAGAAATTGATTGGTGGCTGGAAGTTTACGCCGCTGAGCCAGGACGCCTGCAAGATTGAGTTCCAGCTTGATTTTGAGTTTACCAATAAGCTTATTGAGCTGGCGTTTGGCCGCATCTTTAAAGAGCTGGCGCTGAATATGGTGCAGGCGTTCACGATGCGCGCCCGCGAGGTGTACAGTGCCGGGTAAAATTGCCGTCGAAGTCGCATATGCGCTGCCGCAAAAGCAGTATCTGCAGCGGGTGACGCTGGATGAGGGCGCGACGGTGGAGCAGGCCATTCAGGCCAGCGGCCTGCTGACTCTGCGTGAGGATATTGACCTCGCTAAAAACAAGGTCGGTATCTACAGCCGCCCGGCGAAACTTGACGATGTGGTTCATGACGGTGACAGGGTAGAGATTTATCGCCCGCTGATTGCCGATCCGAAAGAACTGCGTCGCCAGCGCGCCCAGCAAAAGAGCTGACCACTCTGTAGGCCGGATAAGGCGAAGCCGCCATCCGGCAATCTGCGCAGATTGCAGACATAAAAAAAGCGCTCATTGAGCGCTTTTTTTGCATTTGTTACACACCGCCGCTGATTTATTTGGTCAGCGCTGGTTTGTTGTCGATGTTCGTCAGTACGCCGCTGCTGTTGAAGGTCAGGGTCAGCGTCTGCTGAGTGACGGACTCATGGCCCGGCTGCTGGCGGAAAACGTAGAACCAGGTGTTGGTGCCGAACGGGTCGGTCATCATCGGGGTACCTAAGGTATAGGCAACCTGTTGTTGCGTCATGCCAACACGAATTTTGGCAACATCATTAGGTACCAGATAGTTCCCCTGACTAATATCAGGACGGTAAACCACTCGCTCCAGAGTGGAACAGCCTGCAGTCATCATCAGAAGAACCGCTGCGGCAGCAGTCAGCGTTTTACAGCGCATAGTGATTTGATTCCTTTTCGGGCCCGAGCAGTACGCGGCTCATATGTAATGTGCCGATGATAATAGACCTGAGGTGAGTTGGAAACCTTTGATATCAGGTCTTACGGCGTTTTTATTGTGAACTCAGACTCTAAGAAATCAAAAAAGTTTATGCAGCCAGCAACTCTTTCGCGTTCGCCAGCGTATTCCGCGTGACTTCGCTACCGCCGAGAAGGCGCGCCAGCTCCTGCAGACGAGCACGTTTGTCCAGCGGCTGCATGTGCGTTTCGGTCATTGCGCCGTCGGTCTCTTTGCTGACGTAGAAGTGGTGGTGACCACAGCCTGCAACCTGCGGCAGGTGCGTTACGCACATCACCTGAGTGGATTCTCCCAACTGGCGCAGCAGCTTGCCGACGACTGCCGCCGTCGGGCCGCTGATACCCACGTCCACTTCATCGAAGATCAGCGCCGGGGTTTCCATCTTACGTGCTGTAATCACCTGAATGGCTAGCGCAATACGCGACAGCTCACCGCCGGACGCCACTTTGGCAATCGCCTGCAGCGGCTGACCGGGGTTGGTCGTCACGCGGAATTCAATGCGGTCTGCGCCTTCGGCGGTCAGGTGTTGCTCTTCAAAGCGGACGTCGATATCGAACAGGCCATGCGGCATGGAGAGCATGTGCATGCTGTCGGTAATCAGCTGTGAAAGCTCCTGAGCGCTTGCCTGACGCTGCGCATGCAGCTGGTGGGCCGTTTCCATCGCCAGCTGGTGATGGCGGGACACCGCGTGTTTCAGCGTCTCCAGCGAGTCGCTCTGATCGTCGAGTAGCTGCTGTTCGTCCAGCAGGGATTGATAGTACTCTGGCAGCGCTTCCGGCGAGATTTGATGCTTACGCGCGAGTGAAATCTGTTTCGACAGACGCTGCTCCAGCTCGTACAGACGGTTAGGGTCGAGATCCAGACGGTCGCAGTAGTGGCGCAGCTCGTCGCTGGCTTCACTCAGCTGAATGGCCGCTTCTTCCAGCATATCCAGCACGCCAGCGAGTTTGCCATCCATGCTCGCCAGTTCACCTGCCAGCTGGCGGGCGGTGTAGAGCTGGCTTTGCAGGTTGGCGTCCTCACCATCGGCAAGGATGGCCAGCGCATGCTGGCTGGTGGCGATAAGCTGCCCGCTGTTGGCGAGGCGCTTGTACTCTTCGTCAATTTGTTCGTATTCGCCCGGCCGCGGGTGGAATTCGATAAGCTCTTTCAACTGATACTGGAGCAGCTCTGCGCGAGCGGCACGTTCCTGGCTTTGCTGCTGATGAGTTGCCAGATCGCGGCAGCTTTGGTTCCACAGACGGTAATGCTCGGCCATTTGTTGTGCGAGCGCTGACTCACCGACGTAGGCATCAAGCAGGGTTTTCTGATGTTCAGGCTTCACCAGCTGCTGGTGCGCGTGTTGACCGTGGATCTGGATAAGCAGCTGACCCAGTTCACGCAGCTGCGACAGCGGCACGGCGGTGCCGTTGATAAAGCCGCGTGAGCGGCCATCGCTGCTGATGACGCGGCGCAGCAGGCATTCACGGCCATCTTCCAGCTGGTTCTCTTCGAGCCAGCGCAGGGCGGCAGGGGTATCTTTGAGTGCGAAGCGGGCGCAGAGGTCGGCGCGGCTGGCGCCAGCACGAACCATATCAGCTTCGGCGCGGCCACCCAGGCATAAGCCGAGGGCATCGATTGCAATTGATTTACCGGCCCCGGTTTCGCCGGTGATGGCCGTCATGCCGCTGTTGAAGTCGATTTCAAGTTCACGAACGATGGCAAAATTGCTGATGGTCAGTTGTGCTAACATAGCCGCTTCCTGTATGAAAACCCATAACTGTGTTTTCATACAGTATAAACTGGTTTTTTATCCAGTAAAGAGGCGGCGACAAAATTAGAACAATTTTTTTGACCAGCCGAGCTTGGTGCTTAATGTGTTGAAATAGCTGTAGTCTTTAGGGTGGATCAGGTTGAGGTGATAATCGCTGCGGCGAATGAGCACATCTTCTCCTTCCTGAATCGGCAGCGCTATCTGGCTGTCACAGCTGATTTCAAGGTCGCTGCGGCGGTGCGAGAAGCGCAGGCGAATGGTGCTGTTGCTGTTAATCACCAGCGGGCGTGCCGACAGCGTGTGCGGGAACATCGGCACCAGGGTGATGGCATCCAGAGAAGGCGTCAGAATGGGGCCGCCCGCCGAGAGTGAGTATGCCGTGGAACCGGTTGGTGTAGAGATAATTAATCCGTCTGAGCGCTGGGAGAAGGCGAAGGTTTCGTCGATATAGACTTCAAACTCAATCATATGGGCGACTTTACCTGGATGCAGCACGACCTCATTGATGGCGGTACTGATGCGCTTCTGGCAGTTTTGCTGGCAAACCTGCGCTTCCAGCAGGAAACGTTTTTCGGCAATAAAGTTACCGTCCAGCACATCGGCTAATTGCTGGTGCGCATTGTCAGGGTCAAGGTCGGTGAGAAAGCCGAGGTTGCCGCGGTTAATGCCGATAACGCTGATGTCGTAACGGGCAAGGGTACGCGCCGCGCCGAGCATATTGCCGTCGCCGCCGACCACCACCGCCAGATCCGCTTTCTGGCCAATTTCCGCCAGCGTACCGGTCTGGACGTTATCCAGTTTGAGTTCTTTGGCTATCTGACGCTCGACAATCACCTCGTAGCCTTTGGTGCACAGCCAACGATAGAGCATTTCATGTGTCGTCAGCGCCGTTGGGTGACGTGGGTGTCCTACAATACCGATACACTTGAAATGATTGTTCATTTTCTGAATGTCCTTGTGCCAAAGATGGGTGACAATGTGAGAGCTTCCCTTGAAACCCGGAATCTGATCCCCATAATAAGCGAAGTTAGCGAGATGATTGCGAAAAAACGCGGAGAAATTCATGAGTAGTAAAGAACAGAAAACGCCTGAGGGGCAATCCCCGGAAGAAATTATCATGGATCAGCACGAAGAAGTTGAGGCGGTTGAACCAAACGCTGCTGCTGAACAGGTGGATCCGCGCGACGAAAAAATTGCGAACCTCGAATCGCAGTTAGCGGAAGCCGAAACCCGCGAACGCGAAAGCGTCCTGCGCGTGAAGGCGGAAATGGAAAACCTGCGTCGCCGTACTGAAATCGATGTTGAGAAGGCGCACAAGTTCGCGCTGGAAAAATTCGTCAACGAATTGCTGCCGGTGCTGGATAGCCTGGACCGCGCGCTGGAAGTGGCGAACAAAGACAACGAAGACATGGCGCCGATGATCGAAGGTATCGAGCTGACCCGTAAGTCGATGCTGGACGTGGTGGCGAAGTTTGGCGTGCAGGTCGTGGCGGACATTAACGTCCCAATGGACCCGAACGTACACCAGGCCATTGCGATGGTTGAGTCCGAAGAGGTCGCTGCTGGCAACGTGCTGATGGTGATGCAGAAGGGTTATACCCTGAACGGTCGTACCATTCGCGCGGCGATGGTCTCCGTCGCGAAAGCGAAAGCATAATCTTCGCTTAACCCTCTCCCCTGGCGGGGAGAGGGGCTATTCTTTAGTCCTTCACGCTTTCCCGTAGCGGCTTCACCGGATTCACCTGCACCTGCTTAATCACGTTATCCTGTACGTCGAGAATATCGATATCGTACTGGGCGATGCGCACGCGCGTACCCGCTGCTGGGATCTCTTCTAACGCTTCCACAATGATGCCGTTAATGGTGCGCGCTTCGTCCTCCGGCAGATGCCAGTTGAAGGCTTTATTTAGCTCGCGCACGTTGGCACCGCCGTCGATAATCACCGAGCCATCGTTCTGCGGGTTAACCTCTTCGGCCAGCGATGGTGACATTGACGTGGTAAAGTCGCCGACGATCTCTTCCAGAATATCTTCGACCGTGACCAGCCCCTGAATATCACCGTATTCGTCGACCACCAGGCCGACTTTCTTCTTGTTGCGCTGGAACTTCACCAACTGTGTGCTAAGCGGGGTACCTTCCGGGACGAAGTAAATCTCATCGGCGGCGCGCAGCATCACCTCTTTGGTAAACTCCTTTTTCTCGGTCATCAGGCGATAGGCTTCGCGTACGCGCAGCATGCTGATGGCATCGTCCAGCGAGTCACGGTACAGCACGATGCGGCCGTGCGGCGAGTGGGTGAGCTGGCGAACGATAGATTTCCAGTCATCGTTGATGTTGATACCGACGATTTCATTGCGCGGCACCATGATGTCATCGACGCTGACTTTTTCGAGATCCAGCACCGACAGCAGCATGTCCTGGTTGCGGCGCGAGATCTGCGAGCGGGATTCGTTCACGATGGTGCGCAGTTCATCTTTACTGAGCGCACTGCTGATGGTGATATCGGTTTTAATGCCCATCATGCGCATCAGAATGCGGGTAATCAGGTTCAGGAACCAGACCAGCGGCATCATCAGAATTTGCAGCGGTGCCAGCAGGAAGCTGCTTGGATAGGCCACTTTTTCCGGGTAGAGCGCGGCAATGGTTTTTGGCAGTACTTCTGCGAATACCAGCACCACGAAGGTTAGCACCCCGGTGGCGATAGCGACGCCCAGGTCGCCATACAGGCGCATGCCGACGATGGTGCCAAGCGCTGAGGCCAGGATGTTGACGAGGTTGTTGCCAATCAGCACCAGGCTGATAAGACGGTCAGGCTTTTGCAGCAGCTTTTCGACGCGACGCGCCGGTTTGTTGCCCTGTTTTGCCAGATGACGAAGCCGATAGCGGTTCAGCGTCATCATGCCGGTTTCAGAACCTGAGAAATAGGCAGAGATGACCACCATGATGATCAGCGTAACGATCAGCGTGGTGGTTGAGATATGTTCCAAGAGGATTCCTTAGTACTTAGCCCACAAATTGTTGAATGACACGACTACCGAAATAGGCGAGCGTCAGGATGCCGGCACCGGCAACGTTAAACCAGACGACCCGGCGACCGCGCCACCCTTCATGGTAGTGGCCCCATAACAAGACGATATAGACGAACCAGGCGATGATGGAAAGGACGGCCTTGTCGATATTTTCCATGCTAAAGAGGTTATGCATGTAAAACAGGCCGGTACAGAGCGTCAGCGTGAGCAGCACGACGCCAACCTGGGTGATGTGAAACATTTTACGTTCAATGACCATCAGCGGCGGCATTTCATGGCTGAACGCCAGCTTCTTGTTCTTAAGCTGATAGTCAATCCACGCCAGCTGCAGCGCATACAGCGCGGCAATAATCAGCGTGGCATAGGAAAACAGCGATAGCCCGATATGCACCATCATTCCCGGCGTGGCTTCCAGGTGAGTAATAAACTCGTTGGGCATAAAGGTGGCGAAGGCGAGGTTGATCAGCGCAAAAGCGTAGACGATAGGCAACAGCAGCCAGCCGCGGTTTCGCGAGGCGACGATGGTCATCACCGTACAGATCATCAGGCTCACCAGCGAGCCGACGTTCAACAGGCTGAGGTTCTGCCCGCTTTCACCGCCCGGTAGAATACGGGCTTCCAGCGCAAACGCGTGGCACACCAGCGCAACGGTGGCAGAAAGAATCGCCATACGCCGCCAGCCGCTGTTTTTTTGCAGCAGACCGGGAATGATCAGCGCGAGGCTGATGGAGTAGGCAACAAGCGCGAGCAGGGCAAAAACAGGCATAAAGTGTCGGCAGTCGTCAAATAGAAGAAAGAGAAGCAGTATATACGCAAAATCATTCGAGTTGTATCAAGGCGCATAGCCTGCGTGAAGGATGATGTGAATGGCGTAACGTGATGCAGCGCTAACCGCAGCATCACAACTCCTCCGCTGTCGTGTTATACTCCGGCAAATTTCCGTATTTTTGGTCGCGTTAGCGACTCACGTTTCCACCCCAGGCGAGAGACAATGTTTGATAATTTAACCGATCGTTTGTCGCGCACGCTGCGCAATATCAGTGGCCGTGGACGCCTTACTGAAGACAACGTAAAAGAGACGCTGCGCGAAGTGCGCATGGCGCTGCTGGAGGCTGACGTTGCGCTGCCGGTAGTGCGTGATTTTATCAATCGCGTAAAAGAAAAAGCGGTTGGTCACGAAGTTAACAAGAGCCTGACTCCGGGTCAGGAGTTCGTCAAAATCGTTCGTAGCGAACTGGTTTCGGCGATGGGTGAAGAGAACGAGACGCTAAATCTGGCGGCGCAGCCACCGGCCGTAGTGCTGATGGCGGGCCTGCAGGGTGCGGGTAAAACCACAAGCGTCGGTAAGCTCGGTAAGTTCCTGCGCGAGAAGCACAAGAAGAAAGTGCTGGTCGTCTCTGCCGACGTTTATCGCCCGGCGGCGATCAAACAGCTGGAAACCCTGGCTGAACAGGTTGGCGTAGACTTCTTCCCGTCCGACGTGGGCCAGAAGCCTATCGACATCGTTAACGCGGCGCTGAAAGAAGCGAAGCTGAAATTCTACGACGTGCTGCTGGTGGATACCGCCGGTCGTCTGCACGTTGATGAAGCGATGATGGACGAAATCAAGCAGGTTCACGCGGCGATCAAGCCAGTTGAAACCCTGTTTGTCGTCGACGCAATGACCGGCCAGGATGCGGCGAATACCGCCAAGGCCTTCAACGAAGCGCTGCCGCTGACCGGCGTGGTGCTGACCAAGGTCGACGGTGATGCGCGCGGCGGTGCGGCGCTCTCCATTCGTCACATTACCGGTAAGCCAATCAAGTTCCTCGGCGTCGGCGAGAAAACCGAAGCGCTGGAGCCGTTCCATCCGGATCGTATCGCCTCCCGTATCCTCGGCATGGGCGACGTGCTGTCGCTTATCGAAGATATCGAGAGCAAGGTTGACCGCGCGCAGGCTGAGAAACTGGCGACTAAACTTAAGAAGGGCGACGGTTTCGACCTGAATGACTTCTTAGACCAGCTGAAGCAGATGAAGAACATGGGCGGTATGGCAAGCCTGATGGGCAAACTGCCGGGCATGGGTCAGCTTCCTGACAACGTCAAATCCCAGATGGATGACAAAGTGCTGGTGCGTATGGAAGCGATCATCAACTCGATGACGCTGAAAGAGCGCGCGAAGCCGGAAATCATCAAAGGTTCCCGCAAACGTCGTATCGCCCAGGGCTGTGGCCTGCAGGTGCAGGACGTGAACCGTCTGCTGAAGCAGTTCGACGACATGCAGCGCATGATGAAGAAGATGAAGTCGAAGGGCGGCATGATGAAAATGATGCGCGGAATGAAGGGGATGATGCCACCAGGATTCCCTGGCCGTTAATCCCTCCGTTGAAGTGTGCTGGCTTCGGTTAGCGCACTTCGACAATGACAAACACGCCGACTTTGCTCTGCCTATGACGGTAACGCCCTGGTTATCGTGCGGTAAAAGGCAGATGTTGATTGCAATTCCCCCAAAAATGAGTAAAATTTTCGGGCTTTTAATATGACACCGGGCCCCTTCCCTCGATGGGGCCCGGTTGTTCTATTCACACAAGAGGATGTTATGGTAACTATTCGTTTAGCTCGTCACGGCGCTAAAAAGCGTCCGTTCTACCAGGTTGTTGTTACTGACAGCCGTAACGCACGTAACGGTCGCTTCATCGAGCGCGTTGGCTTCTTCAACCCAATCGCTTCTGCGACTGAAGAAGGCACCCGTCTGGACCTGGATCGTATCGCACACTGGGTTGGCCAGGGCGCAACTATCTCTGATCGCGTATCTGCGCTGATCAAAGAAGCTAAGAAAGCAGCTTAATCTGTCACGGTGGTCATGATGAGCAAGCAACACACCGCACAAGCACCTGTTGATCCGATCGTATTGGGGAAAATGGGTTCTTCCTACGGTATCCGTGGTTGGCTCAGAGTGTTTTCCTCCACCGAAGACGCCGAAAGCATTTTTGACTATCAGCCCTGGTTAATCCAGAAGGCGGGTCAGTGGCAGACCGTTGAGCTGGAAAGCTGGCGCTACCACAATCAGGATATCGTCATTAAGCTGAAAGGCGTTGACGATCGCGATGCCGCGAATCTGCTGACGAACTGCGAAATTATCGTGGATTCCTCGCAGCTGCCGGCGCTGGAAGATGGAAGCTATTACTGGAAAGACCTGATGGGCTGCCAGGTAGTGACCACTGAAGGCTACGGTCTCGGTAAAGTCATCGATATGATGGAAACCGGGTCGAATGACGTTCTCGTCATTAAGGCAAACCTGAAAGATGCATTTGGCATCAAGGAGCGGTTGGTTCCGTTCCTCGATGGGCAGGTTATCAAGAAAGTCGATCTCGCTACTCGTACTATCGAAGTAGATTGGGATCCTGGTTTTTAAACCACCGGATAAACGGTAAAAGACGGCGCTATGTGGATTGGCATAATTAGCCTGTTTCCTGAAATGTTCCGCGCAATTACCGATTACGGGGTAACTGGCCGGGCAGTTAAAAATGGCCTGCTGAACATCCAGAGCTGGAGTCCTCGTGACTTCACGCATGACCGGCACCGTACCGTGGACGATCGTCCTTACGGCGGCGGACCGGGGATGTTAATGATGGTGCAACCTTTACGGGACGCCATTCATGCAGCAAAAGCCGCGGCAGGTGAAGGCGCGAAGGTGATTTATCTGTCACCTCAGGGACGCAAGCTTGATCAAGCGGGCGTCAGCGAACTGGCCACGAATCAAAAGCTGATTCTGGTATGTGGTCGCTACGAAGGCATAGATGAGCGCGTGATTCAGACCGAGATTGACGAAGAATGGTCTATCGGCGATTACGTTCTCAGCGGTGGTGAGTTACCGGCAATGACGCTGATCGACTCCGTTTCCCGGTTTATTCCGGGCGTACTGGGTCATGAAGCTTCAGCATTCGAAGATTCGTTTGCTGATGGATTGCTGGACTGTCCACACTATACTCGCCCTGAAGTGTTGGAAGGGATGGAGGTACCGCCGGTTCTGCTGTCGGGAAACCATGCTGAGATACGTCGCTGGCGTTTGAAGCAGTCGCTGGGCCGCTCCTGGCTTAGAAGACCTGAACTTCTGGAAAACCTGGCTCTGACTGAAGAGCAAGCAAGGTTGCTGGCGGAGTTCAAACAGGAACACGCAAAACAGCAACATAAACATGATGGGCTGGTCTGAGACCCCCAAATATCAGTTTACCCAGGATAAGAGATTAAATTATGAGCAACATTATTAAGCAACTTGAACAAGAACAGATGAAGCAGGACGTACCTTCCTTCCGTCCGGGTGATACCGTGGAAGTGAAAGTATGGGTTGTTGAAGGTTCCAAAAAACGTCTGCAGGCATTTGAGGGCGTGGTTATCGCTATTCGTAGCCGCGGTCTGCACTCTGCATTCACTGTTCGTAAAATTTCCAACGGCGAAGGCGTTGAGCGTGTCTTCCAGACTCACTCTCCAGTTGTTGACAGCATTGCTGTTAAACGTCGTGGTGCTGTACGTAAAGCTAAACTGTACTACCTGCGTGAGCGCACTGGTAAGTCTGCTCGTATCAAAGAGCGTCTTAACTAAGATTCGCGCAAGCGACATCCTGTTAAAAAGGGCTGGCCGAAAGGCTGGCCCTTTTTTATGTCTGCGGCCAACGAGAGGGCAGCGTAGCGCTAACGATGTAAAAATCCCCCATAAAAAATGGCACCTCTCGTTAACAGTTATTGGCTAAATCATTTACAATGCCCGCTCGCGTCAGGAGAGTCGAGTGAGCAGAAAAGCCTTCAACATATCAGCACTAAAACAGCGAGCCGCCTGGCTTGCGCTGTTTGCTATGGCGCTGATTATTGTTGCCCCGCTCATCTCAATTTCATTGCAGCAATCGCCCATGAGCGCCATGCCGGGTATGCATCATGACATGAACATGTCGATGCCAATGCCAGCTCACCATTCTGTCCCTGAAAGCATGCCTATCGATCACGGTGAGGCCTGCGGCTACTGCGTGCTTCTCACCCATGTGCCGGGCCTGATTCTGGCCCTGTGCGTTTTGCTAAGCGCACTGATGCTTCGGGTGACGACCGCGCCTTTCCCGCCGTTGGTTTTCCACTGGCGTGACTTTCCCTGGCTCTTCCCTGATACCCGTGCGCCGCCGGCGCCGTCTGCTTTACCTGCTTAATAACGATAACTGACGCTTTAGCGTCTCATCGCTCTCGTTTGCATAAAGGAAGAGTATGACAACCTGCACCTCGCGGGCGGCATGGGTGCACCTGCTGCGCCGCCTGCACTTTTTTATTGGCCTCTTTGTCGGGCCCTTTATTTTCGTCGCGGCCTTAACCGGCACGCTGTATGTGGCCACGCCTCAACTGGAGAACCTGATCTATCGCCAGGCGCTACAGGGGGAGGTGAACGGTGAAAGGCATTCGCTCACAGAACAAATCGCTGTGGCTGAACGTGCGTTGGGTACACCGCTGCGCCTGAGCGCGGTACGGCCTGCGCTGGAGGCGGGGGAGACGACGCGGGTGATGTTCGACGACCCTGCGCTTGCGCCGTCTGAGAACCGCGCGATCTTTATCGACCCGATAACCCTCGCGGTGAAAGGCGATATGACGGTCTACGGCACCAGCGGCATCTTACCGCTGCGCCAATGGATCGATTATGCCCATCGCTCGCTGCTGTTAGGTGATGTAGGGCGTTTATACAGCGAGCTGGCGGCATCATGGATGTGGGTTGCTGCGTTGGGTGGGGTTGCACTGTGGGCCTTTACCCGACCAAAACGCCGCATCAAAAATCGCCTGCAGAATACCCGCCGCGTTCACGTTACTCTTGGCTGGTGCCTGCTTGCCGGCATGCTGCTGTTTTCGGCGACCGGCTTAACCTGGTCCCAATGGGCCGGTGGCAATGTTGATAAGCTGCGCGCTACCTTTGGTTGGTTGACGCCGCAGGTCAATACCCAGCTACACGGTACTGAGGCGATGGTGATGGACCCGCATGCGGAGCACCATTCTCATCATCAGGGAATGGTGATGAGTGAGCCGACGATCGCCGTAGACAAGATCGATGCGATCCTTCAGGCCGCGCAGCGAGGTGGCATTGCTGCAACGCATCTCGAGATCCGACCGCCGCGCAGTGCGGATCGCGCCTGGACGGTGACGGAAATCGATCGCCGCTGGCCGACGCAGGTTGACGCGGTGGCTATCGATCCCGGCTCGCTGGCTATTCTCGACTATACCCAGTTTGCCGATTTCCCTCTGATGGCAAAACTCACCCGTTGGGGCGTGGATTTCCACATGGGCGTGCTGTTCGGCTTGCCAAACCAATTGCTGCTGATGGCGTTTGGCCTGGCGCTCTGCGTCGCGATCCTGATGGGGTATCGCCTCTGGTGGATCAAACGCCCGGCACAGTCATCGGTGAGCCCTGTCCAGACGCTGGCGCAAAGCTGGCTGGCGCTTGCTCTCCCTGGTAGGGTTCTCACACTGCTGCTGGCGATAGCGTTCGGCCTGGCGCTGCCGGTGATGGGGGCGAGTCTGCTACTGTTTGTGATTATCGACTGGCTGCGCTGGCGTAATACGTTGGTTCAGCGGGTGTCGCAGACGGCTGAGTAGCGGCCTCAGTACCGTTGCGTATCGTAGGGCGAGCACGCAGGTGCTCGCCTTTTTTATGAGTGTAATTTTAAATTTACACTTTATGAGCGATTATTTTGCGATTAAATGGCTTCTGTAAATAATAATTTACGGATTTTGGATTGAAATCTTTACTCGTTATGATATTGTGGCTGCACCTCATTGAGGAAACCACTATCGCAAACGAGCCATAACAGGTAATGCCATCATGCAAAAAGACGCGCTGAATAACGTAAATATCGCCGATGAACAGATTCTGATCACCCCGGATCAGTTAAAAGCTGAATTCCCGCTCACCGTTGAGCAGGAAGCGCAAATCGCCCAGTCACGTAAAACGATTTCTGACATTATCGCCGGCCGCGATCCGCGCCTGCTGGTAGTGTGTGGGCCTTGCTCTATTCACGATCCTGAAGCTGCCATCGAATACGCGCGTCGATTTAAAACCCTTGCGGAAGAGGTCAGCGATAGCCTCTACCTGGTTATGCGCGTCTATTTTGAAAAGCCTCGTACTACCGTGGGCTGGAAAGGGCTTATCAACGATCCGCATATGGATGGCTCGTTTGATGTGGAAGGTGGTTTGAAAATTGCGCGTAATCTGTTGGTAGAACTGGTCAGCATGGGGCTGCCGCTGGCAACCGAAGCGCTGGACCCGAACAGCCCGCAGTACCTGGGCGACCTGTTTAGCTGGTCCGCGATTGGTGCGCGTACCACCGAATCTCAGACCCACCGTGAAATGGCATCGGGTCTGTCGATGCCGGTTGGTTTCAAAAACGGTACCGATGGTTCACTGGCGACCGCTATCAACGCCATGCGTGCGGCGGCGATGCCACACCGCTTTGTCGGTATCAACCAGGCCGGTCAGGTTTGCCTGCTGCGTACCCAGGGTAACCCTGATGGTCATGTGATTCTGCGCGGCGGTAAAAAACCAAACTACGGCCCGGAAGATGTGGCGCAGTGTGAAAAAGAGATGGAACAAGCAGGACTGCGCGCATCACTGATGGTAGATTGCAGTCATGGTAATTCCAATAAAGACTACCGTCGTCAGCCTGCGGTGGCGGAATCCGTTGTCGCACAGATCAAGGACGGTAATCGTTCCATTATTGGTCTGATGATTGAGAGCAATATTCACGAAGGTAACCAGTCTTCCGAGCAGCCGCGCTGTGAGATGAAATACGGCGTATCGGTCACCGATGCCTGCATCAGCTGGGAAGTGACGGACGCGCTGCTGCGTGAGCTCGACAAGGATTTGCGCGGCCATCTGGCGGCTCGTCTGGCGTAAGAGGATTGTATGGTTGCTGAACTGACCGCGCTGCGCGATCAAATTGATGAAGTAGATAAAGCGCTGCTGAGCCTGCTGGCTAAGCGCCTGGAACTGGTGGCGGAAGTCGGGGAAGTCAAAAGTAAATATGGCTTACCGATTTACGTCCCGGAGCGTGAAGCCTCTATGCTGGCTTCACGCCGTAAAGAAGCGGCCGCGCTGGGCGTGCCGCCCGATTTGATTGAAGATGTGTTGCGTCGCGTAATGCGCGAATCTTACTCCAGCGAAAACGACAAAGGCTTTAAAACCCTGTGTCCGTCGCTGCGCCCGGTGGTGATCGTGGGTGGCGGTGGCCAGATGGGGCGGCTGTTTGAAAAGATGCTGACGCTGTCTGGCTATCAGGTACGGACGCTGGAGAAAGATGACTGGGCACGGGCGCCAGAGCTGGTCGCTGACGCCGGAATGGTGATTGTCAGCGTCCCTATCCACGTGACCGAGCAAATCATCGAGAAGCTGCCGCCGTTGCCTGCGGATTGTATTCTTGTCGATCTGGCGTCGGTAAAAGCGGGCCCGTTACAGGCTATGCTTTCCGCCCACCAGGGCCCCGTTTTAGGGCTGCACCCGATGTTTGGCCCGGACAGTGGTAGCCTGGCAAAACAGGTGGTGGTGTACTGCGATGGCCGCCAGCCGGAAGCGTACCAGTGGTTCCTCGAACAGATTCAGGTCTGGGGCGCGCGTCTGCATCGCATCAGCGCGGTTGAGCATGACCAGAACATGGCCTTTATTCAGGCGTTACGCCACTTTGCGACCTTTGCTTACGGCCTGCATCTGGCAGAAGAGAATGTCCAGCTAGAGCAACTGCTGGCGCTCTCATCACCCATTTACCGCCTGGAGCTGGCGATGGTCGGGCGACTGTTCGCTCAGGACCCTCAGCTGTATGCTGACATTATTATGTCGTCCGGGAACAACCTGGCGCTGATTAAACGCTACTACCAGCGTTTCGGTGAGGCTATCGGGCTGCTGGAGCAGGGGAACAAGCAGGCGTTTATCGATAGCTTCCGCAAAGTTGAACACTGGTTCGGTGACTACGCACAGCGCTTCCAGAGTGAGAGCCGCGTCCTGTTACGACAGGCGAACGACAGTCGGCAATAACGAAACTGTATATACTTGAAAGCCAGGGGAAATCCTCTGGCTTTTTTTATGGGATAACGAGAATGGCTGACGTAAACCTGCTGTTTGATTACACCGGCCACCTGCCGGAATGCCCGACCTGGAGCGAAGCGGAACAGGCGCTCTATTGGGCGGATATCATGGAGTGTGAAATTCATCGCTATGCGCTGGCGACCGGTGAGCACCGGGTTTTACAGTTCCCGGAAGAGGTGGGCTGTTTTTCGCTGCGGGAGAACGGTGGCTTTATCGTGGCCCTTCGTAGCGCCATCTGGCTTGCCGACAGCCGTGGACTGCTGCAGCATAAAGTTTGCGATAACCCGAGTAACCCGCAGCTGGCGCGCTTTAACGACGGCGGCACCGACCGGGACGGGCGCTTTTACGCCGGAACCTTCTGGGGGCCGGGTGACTATAATGGCGCGCTGCTGGTACGAATTGATAATCAGCTGACGCCGAAAGTCGTGCAGTGTGATATTCATGGCGCCAACGGGCTGGCCTTTAGCGAAGATAAACGCTGGATGTACACCTCCGATACGCCAAACGGCGTGATTTACCGTACGCCGCTGGATGAGCATGGCGAGCCGCAAAAGCGTGAGGTGTTCCGCCAGTTTATAGCGGGGGAGGGCATTCCTGATGGGGCGGCTATCGACGAAGAAGGATGCTACTGGAGCGCGATGTTTGACGGCTGGCGAGTGGCGCGTTTCTCGCCGACGGGTGAACAGCTCGCCGAGTATCGCTTACCGGTACGCTGCCCGACGATGGTGTGCTTTGGTGGCGCGGATAGGCGCACGCTGTTTATCACCACCACCCGCGAGAATATGTCGGCGGAGGAGGTAGCGCAGTATCCGCTTTCCGGCGCCATCTTCACCCTGCCGGTAGAGGTAGCAGGGATGAAGACGCTGCCGTTTATTGAACGCTAAACCGGGTCGACGGGTACCACGTTTTCGCTTGGGTAGCAGCCCAGCACTTTCATGGAACGGGTGATTCCGGAGAGCTCTTTCAGCGCCTTTTGCATCGGCAGGGATTCCAGGTTGGCCTGGATGTCGAGATAAAACATCTCTTCCCACGGGTTGCCGTAAATAGGGCGTGATTCGAGCTTGGTCATGATCAGGTTGTGGTTGCGCAGCACCAGCAGCGCTTCAACCAGCGCACCGGCCTGTTGTCCGGTAGCAATAAGCAGGGTCGTTTTCGCCGGAACCTGATCGGAGACGTTCACCGATTTGCGTGCCAGCACCAGGAAGCGGGTAATGTTCTGCGTCTGGTTAGCCTGGCAATGTTCCAGTACCTGCAGGCCGTACAGCTTGCCACCGGCTTCACTGCCCAATGCGGCAACGGTTGGAGAGTTGGCCTGCGCCACTTTTTCCATCGCCGCTGAGGTGCTCTCGGTGTACTCAATTTTCCATTGCGGGTAGTGGCTCAGGAACTGGCTGCACTGCTGGAACGGCTGTGGGTGGCTGTAGACCGTCTCGATGGTCTCAAGCGTCGTTGTACCGTTCACCAGCACGCAGTGGTCGATAGGCACTGTCATCTCGCCCACAATCGACAGGCTGGTGTGCTGCAGCAGGTCGTAGACATCGTTAATCCCGCCGGAGCTGGTGTTTTCGATAGGCACGACGGCGTAGTCGGCCTGACCGGTCTCGACCTGATTAAAGATATCGGCGAACTTCAGGCAGCCGCTTTCGATGAACTGTTCAAAGTGGCGAGCGGCGTACTGACGTGCAGCCAGATGGGAGTACGACCCTTTTGGTCCCAGAAATGCGATGCGCGCAGAGTGTGGGTTAATCTGGTTTAAATGCTGCTGCAGCAGGGTTTGCTGGGTCAGGACAGAATCTTCAATGATGAGCTGGAACAGTCGCGTGATGTAGTGCGCATCAAGCTGGTGGGTTTTGCCGATGGTGATAAGACGCTCCAGCAGATCACGCTCGCGGTCGATGTCGCGCACCGGGCGATGGGAGGCCAGCTTGGCTTTGCCAACTTCCACGGCGAGGCCGCGGCGTTCTGCCAGCAGGCTGACCAGTTTTTCATCGAGGGCGCTTATCTTATCGCGTATTGCCAGTAACGGGTTTTCCGAAGTCATCATGTTTGCCTTTCTTGTTATCAATAAAAAAGGCCTCCCGGGTGGGAGGCCTTATTGTTCGTCTTCGCATTCTTTATCTCACGACGAAACGCCTCCCAGTCAGGGGAAGGTAAAAAAGAATGCGAAGAAAAACGGTAGTCGTATCACTGCAGGTTAATTCCTTAGTGTGGTGAGGTTTTACAGTACCCGCTCTGTTTTCATTCTGTCAATAAAAAACGCGCCCGAAGGCGCGTTGGTGATACACATTAAAGTACAAAGTTCAGTTTACTCTTCTTCAACTTCTTCTACGAAGCTTGCGTCTTTCACCGATGTGGTGGCGCGACGGGCTTCCCCTTTGTGTTGCACCTTATTGAGCTGCCGTTCCAGCTTGTTGATCAATTCGTTAATGGCGGTGTACATATCTTCGTGTTTAGCGCTGGCGACCAGATGCCCGTTTGGGGTATTCATCGTGGCGTCCGCTACAAATCCCTGTGGCTCTTTGGACAGGATGATATGTGGGTTGATTAAGTGGGTTTGCCATTTTTCCAATTTTGAGAGACGGTCTGCGACATGCTGGCGAATAGCCGGAGTAATTTCCATTTGTTTACTGGTAATGTTCATTGTCATAAATTTTACCTCTTGTCTTTCCGTCTTGGTGATTCCAGCATACCTCGGATTTGGTTAAAATGTGTGATTAAGATCGCATTATTTTGTCACTTTTTGTCAGTGCATTCATTTTGTGAGTCAGGACAGGAAGAAGTGATTTTTTACTTGTCGGTTCGGGAAAATACAGCCATATTTGATAGGATGACCTGGAGCTAAACCGCTTCAGCAATGACGTGAAACGAATAAAAAAACGGCAGCCTCAGGGCTGCCGTTTTGCTTGATAGGATGGTCCGAATCAGGACTGGGTGTTTTTGCTGTTGGCCGCAATGATTTTTGCGACTTTGTCAGCCTGCGCGGTCATCTGCATTTCACGATAGGCGTTTTCCATCTTAGGAAGCGCGTCTCGGGTTGCCTGAGTGTCCGGGTAGTTACGCATCATGTTTTCAGTGCGGTTAACCACAGCTACCCATGCACCGCGTGCAGTGTAGTAATCAACAACGGAAAGTTCATATTTCGCCAGACGATCTTTCAGGAAGACCAGACGCTTGTTGGCATCGGTGACGTACTGACTGTTCGGGTAGCCGCGCACCAGCTTCGAGAAGTCATTGAATGCATCACGTGCGTGCTGCGGATCGCGGTCGGAACGATCGACGCCGAAGAAGCCCTGCAGCGCGCTATCATCCAGCGCCATATTCGTCAGACCACGCATGTACATCACGTAGTCGATGTTCGGATGGGTTGGATTCAGACGGATGAAACGGTCAATTGCGGCCTGGGCCAGCGGCAGATCGGCATTTTTATAGTATGCGTAGATCAGATCCAGCTGAACCTGCTGAGAATATGGTCCGAACGGATAGCGGTTATCCAACGCTTCCAGTTGCGTTATTGCCTGTTTCCAGTTACCGTCCTGCAGCTTTTGCTGAGCAGTTGCGTAGATTTCATTAGGCGGATTATCAGGAACTTCGTCCTTTGAACCAGAGCACCCCGCCAAAGCCAGGCTCAACGTGGCCGCTGCCACCAGATATTTCATGCGCGTCATGACGTTTTGACTTTCCTCAAAATGTTTATACGGGATATTCATAGTTCCTGTTCCCGATTAAGACCAGCTACAATAGCACACTATATTAAACGGCGAAGCCGTAAAAACCCAACGTTAACGAAGAAGCTGTATATGGCACAACGAGTACAACTCACCGCAACGGTGTCCGAGTCACAACTTGGACAACGCTTAGATCAGGCTTTGGCCGAAATGTTCCCTGATTATTCGCGTTCGCGCATAAAAGAATGGATCCTCGACCAACGCGTACAGGTAAATGGCAAAGTTTCAGACAAGCCAAAAGAGAAAGTCATGGGCGGCGAGACCGTCTCTATTGACGCCGAAATCGACGAAGAGATCCGCTTTGAAGCGCAGGATATCCCACTCGATATCGTTTATGAAGATGACGACATCATGGTCATCAACAAACCGCGTGACCTCGTGGTGCACCCTGGCGCCGGTAACCCGGACGGCACGGTGCTGAACGCGCTGCTGCACTACTATCCGCCGATTGCTGATGTGCCGCGTGCGGGCATCGTACACCGTCTGGATAAAGACACGACCGGTTTGATGGTGGTAGCGAAAACTGTCCCAGCGCAAACGCGTCTGGTGGAATCGCTGCAGCTGCGTGAGATCACCCGCGAGTACGAAGCGGTAGCGATTGGTCACATGACCGCAGGCGGTAGCGTTGAAGAACCGATCAGCCGTCACCCGACCAAGCGTACGCACATGGCGGTACACCCAATGGGTAAACCGGCGGTAACGCACTATCGCATCATGGAGCACTTCCGTGTGCACACGCGTCTGCGACTGCGTCTGGAAACCGGACGTACGCACCAGATCCGCGTGCACATGGCGCATATCACCCATCCGCTGGTGGGCGATCAGGTTTATGGTGGTCGTCCGCGTCCGCCGAAAGGCGCATCGGATGAGTTCATTTCCGTACTGCGTAAGTTTGACCGTCAGGCGCTTCACGCGACCATGCTGCGTCTCTATCACCCGATTTCGGGGATTGAAATGGAATGGCATGCGCCAATCCCACAGGACATGGTTGATCTGATTGCGGTGATGCGCGACGACTTTGAAGAACATAAGGATGACGTAGACTGGCTATGACCAAAATCATTGTCCCGGAGTGGCCGCTGCCAGCAAGCGTAGCGGCCTGCAGTTCAACGCGCGTGGGCGGGGTCAGCGAGGGGGCGTGGGATTCTCTGAATCTCGGCGCCCACTGTGGCGATAACCTGGAACACGTAGAAGAGAACCGTAAGCGTATGTTCGCGGCAGGTAAACTGCCGTCGAAACCGGTATGGCTTGAGCAGGTACACGGTAAAGAGGTTTTGCATCTGACCGGTGAACCTTATGCCTCTAAGCGCGCCGATGCTTCCTATAGCAATACGCCCGGGACCGTGTGTGCGGTGATGACAGCCGATTGTCTGCCGGTGCTTTTCTGTAATAAAGCCGGAACCGAAGTCGCTGCGGCGCATGCCGGATGGCGCGGGCTGTGCGACGGCGTGCTGGAAGAGACCGTTGCCTGCTTCAAAGATAGCCCAGAGAACATTATTGCCTGGCTTGGCCCGGCGATTGGGCCGCTGGCTTTCGAAGTCGGCCCGGAAGTGCGTGAAGCGTTTATGGCGAAAGATGCCAATGCGGTTAGCGCATTCCGTCCTGCCGGCGAAAAATACTATGCTGATATCTACCAGCTGGCGCGTCAGCGTTTGGGGAATATCGGCGTAACCGCACTCTTTGGCGGCGACCGCTGTACCTTCAGCGAAAAAGATGATTTCTTCTCTTACCGCCGTGACCGTACTACGGGTCGTATGGCAAGTTTCATCTGGCTGATATAACCTATAGAATCAAGACGATCCAGAAGGCAGACATTTTTTTCTCATTGACCAGGTCATTTAACCTTGAATAATTGAGGGATGACCTCATTTAATCTCCTGTAGCAAATTTGACCTAGTATGGGAGGAGTCATGCGTCTGGATCGTCTTACCAATAAATTCCAGCTTGCTCTTGCCGATGCCCAGTCGCTCGCACTGGGGCACGACAACCAATTTATCGAACCTCTTCATTTAATGAGCGCCTTGCTGAATCAGGAAGGGGGCTCGGTACGTCCGTTATTAACCTCTGCTGGCATTAATGCTGGCCAGTTGCGTACCGCTATCGATCAGGCATTGAGCCGTTTACCTCAGGTGGAAGGCACCGGCGGTGACGTGCAACCGTCTCAGGATCTGATGCGCGTGTTGAATCTTTGCGACAAGCTGGCGCAAAAACGCAACGATAACTTTATTTCGTCAGAGCTGTTCGTTCTGGCGGCGCTTGAGTCACGTGGCACTCTGACCGACCTGCTGAAATCAGCGGGGGCGACAACGGCCAATATTACTCAGGCTATTGAACAGATGCGCGGGGGGGAAAGCGTGAACGATCAGGGTGCCGAAGACCAACGTCAGGCATTGAAAAAATACACGGTCGATCTGACCGAGCGCGCCGAGCAGGGCAAACTTGACCCGGTTATCGGCCGTGATGAAGAAATTCGCCGTACCATCCAGGTACTGCAGCGTCGTACTAAAAACAACCCGGTGCTAATCGGTGAACCGGGCGTCGGTAAAACCGCCATCGTCGAAGGTCTGGCGCAGCGCATTATTAACGGCGAAGTTCCGGAGGGCTTAAAAGGCCGCCGTGTACTGGCGCTGGATATGGGCGCGCTGGTGGCCGGGGCGAAATACCGCGGCGAGTTTGAAGAGCGTCTGAAAGGTGTGCTGAATGACCTGGCGAAACAGGAAGGCAACGTCATCCTGTTTATCGATGAGCTGCATACCATGGTTGGGGCAGGTAAAGCCGACGGTGCGATGGATGCTGGCAACATGCTGAAACCGGCGCTGGCGCGTGGGGAACTCCACTGCGTAGGTGCGACGACGCTGGATGAATATCGCCAGTACATCGAAAAAGATGCGGCGCTGGAACGTCGATTCCAGAAAGTGTTTGTCGCAGAGCCTTCGGTGGAAGACACCATCGCGATTCTGCGTGGTTTGAAAGAACGTTATGAACTGCACCACCACGTGCAGATTACTGACCCGGCAATCGTGGCGGCAGCCACGCTGTCTCACCGCTATATTGCCGACCGTCAGTTGCCGGATAAAGCTATCGACCTTATCGATGAAGCGGCATCCAGCATTCGTATGCAGATTGACTCGAAGCCGGAAGAGCTCGACCGACTCGACCGCCGTATCATTCAGCTGAAGCTGGAACAGCAGGCATTAATGAAAGAGTCTGACGAGGCGAGTAAGAAACGTCTCGACATGCTGAACGATGAGCTGAGCGATAAAGAGCGTCAGTACTCTGAGTTAGAAGAAGAGTGGAAAGCGGAAAAAGCCTCCCTCTCCGGCACGCAGACGATTAAGGCTGAACTGGAACAGGCGAAAATCGCCATCGAGCAGGCGCGTCGCGTCGGCGATCTGGCGCGAATGTCCGAACTGCAGTACGGCAAAATCCCAGAGCTGGAAAAACAGCTGGAAGCGGCAACGCAGTCTGAAGGTAAAACCATGCGTCTGTTACGTAATAAAGTGACGGATGCTGAGATTGCCGAAGTGCTGGCGCGCTGGACCGGTATTCCGGTTGCCCGCATGCTGGAAGGCGAGCGTGAGAAACTGCTGCGTATGGAGCAGGATCTGCACAGCCGCGTGATTGGGCAGAACGAAGCGGTTGAGGCGGTATCGAATGCGATTCGCCGTAGCCGTGCAGGGCTGTCCGATCCGAACCGTCCGATTGGTTCATTCCTGTTCCTGGGGCCTACCGGGGTAGGTAAAACCGAACTGTGCAAAGCGCTGGCTAACTTTATGTTCGACAGCGACGATGCCATGGTGCGTATCGACATGTCCGAGTTTATGGAGAAACACTCCGTGTCTCGTCTGGTCGGTGCGCCTCCGGGATATGTCGGTTATGAAGAGGGCGGTTATTTGACGGAAGCCGTTCGTCGTCGTCCTTATTCCGTCATCCTGCTGGATGAAGTCGAGAAAGCGCATCCGGATGTGTTCAACATTCTGCTGCAGGTTCTGGACGACGGTCGTCTGACCGACGGGCAGGGGAGAACGGTCGACTTCCGTAATACGGTGGTCATCATGACCTCTAACCTTGGTTCCGACCTGATTCAGGAACGTTTCGGCGAACTGGACTACGGGCATATGAAAGATCTGGTACTGGGCGTGGTCAGCCACAGCTTCCGTCCAGAGTTCATCAACCGTATAGATGAAGTGGTTGTCTTCCATCCGTTGGGTGAAAAACATATCGCTTCAATCGCCCAGATTCAGCTGCAGCGTCTGTACCAGCGTCTGGAAGAGCGTGGCTACGAAACGCAGATGTCTGATGAAGCGCTGCAGTTGCTGAGTCAGAATGGTTACGATCCGGTATATGGTGCACGTCCGTTGAAACGTGCTATCCAGCAGCAGATCGAAAACCCGCTGGCCCAGCAGATTCTCTCCGGCGAGCTGATTCCTGGCAAAGTTATCCGCCTGGAAGTCAAAGACGACCAGATTGTGGCAGTGCAGTAAGTCACAAAAAGAAGAAAACGAGCCCTTTGGGGCTCGTTTTTGTTTAAAAACCAGGCAAAAATAAGAGTGTTGGATGAAAAGTAAGCGAACGATAAGTTTTTTATAATTTATGCTTGCGACTTCTCAGTATCTCCCTATAATGCGCCTCCACTGACACGGAACAACGGCAAACAAGCCGCCGGGTCAGCGAGATTCTCCTGAGAATCTCGAGAGACGAAAGCGAAATTAAACGCTTGACTCTCAAGCGGGAAAGCGTAATATGCACATCCCGCGCCGCTGAGAAAGCGAAGCGGCACTGCTCTTTAACAATTTATCAGACAATCTGTGTGGGCACTC
>NZ_JAPKIC010000010.1:0-178684 GCF_036759945.1 Kluyvera sp. CHPC 1.251
ACGGCCCGAAGGGCGAGCGAAGCGAGTCATCCTGCACGACCCACCAATGTAAAAAGGCGCCCTAAAGGCGCCTTTTTGCTATCTGCGTTTTATGTACGCCACCGGGAAAAGCTCAAGTCTCCTCCCGTTCTGCCGATACTCCTTATATTTCTCCCAATAAGGCGTATACCATGACCACCATCAGCGCTCCCTCTATCGCTTCACTCAAAACCACCACCAGCACTGCCGCACCGAGCGGTAACGACGCGGCATCACAAATGGCACGTATCACCCAGCAGATCGTTAAGCTGACTCAGCAGCTCAAAGAAATTGCGGACGGCAGCGGCAGCACGGAAGAAAAGCAAAAGCAGGCCGAGATGATTCAGGAGCAGATAGCCATGCTGGAAGCGCAACTGGCGCAGCTCCAGAATCAGCAGGCAGAAAAAGCACAGGAAAAACAGGAAGCCTCTTCTGCCGCCATCACCGGCGTGAACAAGCCCAGCGACGATCATCAGATTGATATTTACGTCTGATACAGCGGATCCTGTAGCCGCTCATCCATTAACTGCTGGCTTTGCTCCCGCACCACATCCCACAGCGCCTGGGCGGCGGTGGAAAGCGAACGATTTTTCCGTCTCGCCAGCATTAGCTGACGCTCTACGCCCGGCGACATCCGCTTCACCACCAGCGGGCTCCCCTCCGGCAATGGTAGCGCCAGCGCCGGAATGATGCTGATACCAATGCCCGCCGTCACCATAGGGAACAGCGTTGCCGGGTGACCAATCTCCTGTACGATGTCCGCTTCAATCTTATGCAGCTGGAGCGCCGCATCAATCAGCATCCGGCTGCCGGAAGCATAGTCCTGCAGCACCAGCTTCGCACCCTGCAACGCCTGCCAGTCGACCTCCGGCATAACGGCAAACGGGTGATCGCTGCGGCACAGCAGGAAAAATGGCTCAGAGAGCACTGTTTCGCACTGCAAATCCCCCACTACGCCGGGATCGATAACGATACCGAAATCAACGTCGCCCTGACGAATACTCTCCAGCACCCACTGCTGCGGCCGGTCATGCAGCACAAAGCGAATATCCGGATACCGACGGTTGCTTTGGGCGATACACTGCGGGATAAGATGCGCTGAAATCGTCTGACTGGCCGCCACCCTGACCGTTCCACTTAGCTGCTGTCCCGTGCGCCCGGCTTCCCGTAGCGTGCCCTGTAGCTCATCCAGTAACCGTTCCAGCCGAGCGGCAAGCTGCTGCCCCGCTTCCGTCAGCACCACTTCACGTGTGGTGCGGTCAAGTAAACGGACGCCCGTTTGGCTTTCCAGCTCCTTTACGCTGTGGCTGACCGCCGACTGGCTCAGGCCGATTATCTCCCCTGCCCGGCTAAAACTCTTCGCCTGGGCCACCGTTACAAACACCTTCAACTGTCGCAGCGAGTAATTCATCTGTTTTATTCATGAATGGATGCAATAAATCAATTTTATTTCTCAAAAATAAAAAAGCAAAATGTGTGCATCGATCTTCAGGAGTCTTTATGAAACTTTTCCGCATTTTAGATCCGTTTACGCTGACGCTTATTGCGGTCGTTCTGCTTGCCACCTTCTTCCCAGCGCGCGGCGACTTCGTTCCCTTTTTTGAAAATCTGACCACCGCCGCCATCGCGCTGCTGTTCTTTATGCACGGCGCCAAGCTGTCGCGTGAATCGATTATTGCCGGCGGCAGCCACTGGCGGCTGCACCTGTGGGTGATGTGCAGCACCTTCGTGGTCTTCCCGGTGCTGGGCGTACTGTTTGCCTGGTGGGCACCGATTAACGTCGACCCACAGCTTTATGCCGGTTTCCTGTATCTGTGCATTCTGCCCGCTACCGTGCAGTCTGCCATCGCTTTCACCTCGCTGGCAGGCGGTAACGTTGCAGCCGCCGTCTGCTCTGCGTCAGCGTCCAGCCTGCTGGGGATCTTCCTGTCGCCGCTGCTGGTTGGCCTGGTGATGAACGTCCACGGCGCGGGCGGTAGCCTTGAGCAGGTGGGCAAAATCATGCTGCAGCTGCTGCTGCCGTTTGTGCTGGGGCACCTTTCCCGCCCGTGGACCGCGGCGTTTGTGACCAAACACAAAAAATGGATTGCCAAAACCGACCAGACCTCGATTCTACTGGTGGTCTACTCCGCCTTCAGCGAAGCGGTAGTCAACGGTATCTGGCATAAGGTCGGCGTAGGGTCACTGCTGTTTATCGTGGTGGTGAGCATCGTGCTGCTGGCGCTGGTGATTCTGATTAACACCGTGGTTGCCCGTCGTCTGGGCTTCAATAAGGCGGATGAGATTACGATCGTCTTCTGCGGATCGAAAAAGAGCCTGGCCAACGGTATCCCGATGGCCAATATTCTCTTCCCGACGTCTGTATTGGGGATGATGGTGCTGCCGCTGATGATCTTCCACCAGATTCAGCTGATGACCTGCGCAGTGCTGGCCCGTCGCTACAAAGCGCAGGCCGAAAAACTGCAGGCCAAAGAGCAGGCCCGCGTAGGCAGCTAGCGCTTAAGGGGCTGAACCAGCTGGCTCAGCCCTTCTGTTTTGATGAGCAGCGTCAGCTGCATCAGCTCGCCAAGGTGCCCGGCCGGAAACTGATCCTTACGGGCAAACCACAGCAAATACTCTTCCGGCACATCAATGAGACGCCGTCCTTTGTACTTGCCGAACGGCATTTCGGTGTTGGCAATTTCAATCAGCTGCGCTTTATCCACCTCAGACTCCTAACAGACGCAGCATTTCGGCTTCATCGATCACCGCAATGCCAAGCTCCTGCGCCTTAACCAGCTTCGAGCCCGCCGCTTCACCGGCAATCACCAGATCGGTCTTCTTCGACACGCTACCGGCAACTTTCGCTCCCAGCTCAATCAGACGCGCTTTGGCATCGTCACGGGACATCTGGCTCAGGCTACCGGTCAGCACTACGGTTTTACCGGCAAACGGGCTGTCTATCTCTTCGGCGTTGATCACCACCGGCGCAGGCCAGCTCACGCCCTCTTTCAGCAGTTGCTGAATAACGTGACGGTTGCTCTCTTCGGCAAAGAAGTTGAACACATGATTCGCCACCACCACGCCGACGTCCGGCACCTTTTGCAGCTCTTCAATAGAAGCGGCTTCCAGTGCTTCAAGCGTACCAAAGTAGGCCGCCAGACCGGCTGCCGTTGCCTCGCCCACTTCACGAATACCTAACGCGTAGAGGAAGCGAGCGAAGGTGGTCTGTTTGGCTTTTTCCAGTGCGCTAACCACGTTCTGTGCCGATTTCGGCCCCATACGGTCAAGCCCGGTCAGTTTGCCTGCGGTCAGGGTGAAAAGGTCGGCCGGGGTATGGACGTATTCTTTTTCTACCAACTGGTCGATGATTTTGTCCCCCATGCCGTCTACGTCAAGCGCACGGCGGGAGACGAAGTGCTTGAGCGCCTCTTTACGCTGCGCACCGCAGATAAGGCCACCGGTACAGCGGGCTACGGCTTCACCTTCCACGCGCTCCACGTCGGAGTTACATACCGGGCAATGGGTTGGGAAGACGATTTCCTGAGTGTCATCCGGGCGCTCAGAGAGCACCACGTTGACCACCTGCGGAATCACATCACCCGCGCGGCGAATCACCACTTTGTCACCAATACGCAGGCCAAGACGTTCGATTTCATCGGCGTTATGCAGCGTCGCGTTGCTGACCAGCACACCGGCTACCTGCACCGGCTCAAGGCGCGCCACCGGTGTAATTGCCCCGGTACGCCCAACCTGGAACTCTACGTCGCGCACAAAGGTCATCTGCTCCTGCGCCGGGAACTTAAACGCCACCGCCCAGCGCGGCGCGCGGGCTACAAAGCCCAACTGTTCCTGCAACGCCAGCGAGTTCACCTTGATCACCACGCCATCGATATCAAAACCGAGCATCGGACGGTCAGTTTCAACTTTATGATAGTAAGCGAGTACTTCCTCCGGGGAGTCACAGAGCGTGACCCGGTCGCTCACCGGCAGCCCCCATTCTTTAAACTGCAGCAAACGCCCCAGATGGGTGTCCGGCAGCTCGCCCCCTTCCAGTACACCCACGCCGTAGCAGAAGAAAGTAAGCGGTCGCTTCGCGGTGATGCGCGGGTCAAGCTGACGCAGCGAGCCTGCGGCGGCGTTACGTGGGTTAGCAAACACCTTATTGCCGGTGCGACGGGCTTCGTCGTTGATTTTTTCAAACCCGGCCTGCGGCATAAACACTTCGCCACGGACTTCCAGACGAGCCGGGATATTGTCACCGCGCAGCTTCAGCGGAATGGCGCGAATAGTGCGAACGTTAGAGGTGATGTCCTCACCGGTGGTACCGTCACCGCGCGTTGCCGCGCTGATGAACACACCGTTTTCATAGAGGATGCTGACCGCCAGACCGTCCAGCTTTAGCTCACAGCACCAGGTTAGTTTATCCGTGCTCTTGAGACGGTCCTGGACGCGTTTGTTAAAGGCAAGAAAACTCTCTTCGTCAAAGACGTTGTCCAGCGACAGCATCGGCACTTCATGGCGAATCTGGCTGAATGCCGCCAGCGGTTCGGCGCCGACACGCTGCGTGGGGGAGTCGGAGGTAATCAGCTCCGGGTGCTGCGCTTCCAGCTCACGCAACTCGCGCATCAGACGGTCATACTCCGCATCCGGCAGCTCCGGGGCATCTAAAACATGATACAGATATTCATGATGGCGAAGCGTCGCTCGCAGTTCATTCAGTTGTTGTTCTATAGGTTGCATATCACACCATCAATGATAAAAAACCCCCGACAGGCGGGGGTTCAGGAAGGATTGGAAACGCGCGAGCCTATCAGGCGTTGGCGTCTTTAACTTCGCGGATGCGGTCCTGATACTCACGCAGTTTTTGCGGGGTCATCATGCGGCGTTGGTCATCCAGCACTACACCACCCACTTCGTCGGCAATGTACTGCGCCGACTGTAGCATCAGCTTGAAGTTTTGCAGCTCGTCGCCGTAGGACGGCACCTGCATGAAGATGGTCACGCCAGTGGTTTCCATCTCACCCATCGTTTCCGGGTCAAAGGTGCCAGGCTTGAGCATATTGGCCAGGCTAAACAACGCCGGCCCACTGCCGTCCGGGCTAAGATGGCGATGGAAAATGTTCATGTCGCCAAATTTAAACCCGGCCTGCTGAATGCTGTTCAATAGCAGTTCGCCGTTAATCTGCGTGCCCTGATGCGCAGAGACGTTCATGACGATAACCGTCTCTTTACGCTCTTTTTTCTCAGGCTGAGCTGGTTCAGGCGCTGGCTGTGCGGCAACCGGTTCTGGCTGCACCGGCTGAGCGACTGGCGCTTCTACCGGCTGCGGAGCCTGAGGCGCTACAGGCTGCTGAGCAACGTGCTGCGGCGCTTGAACTACTGGCTGAGGTTCGGCAACCGGCGGACGCGGAGGCTGCTGAACAGGCTGCGGCGGCGGTACCGGCGCGGGCTGTGCAGGCTGATAAGGCTGTTGCACATGCGGTTGCTGTACCGGCTCAGGCGCACGCGCAGGCTGAGGCGCCTGACGCTCATAAGGCGGCTGGTACTGGTGTTGAGGCGCGTGACGAGGGGCTTCATGCTCCCCAGCTGCCCCAGGGGCGTGATTGACCTTGTGGACCCGTACTTCACCCACGCCTTCAACATTGTCATCAGCATCGTCTTCCGACTCATCGTCGGCATCACGAGACTTCATTCGCTTTATTGGTCGATCGCGGAACATCGATGAACGTTCTTTACGGCTCGTCCAGAAACCATGAACCAGTAAAGCAAGTATGGCGATCGCGCCAACAATGATTAATATCAGACGCAAATCCTGCATCATTATATTCTCTGTTGTTCTAACACCTTGCCACCACGGCAAACATTTACTCACTAAGAGTATTTGCCCATCACGTCAAGTGCAAGTGTGCACATGACATTCACCGCATAAAGATGCGTTAAATCGTACTTTTTGCTGTTTTTTCGAACATTTCCTAACTGGTCATTGTCCAACAACCCGATAATATATAGTCGTCTTTTCAATGTAGTCCGTAAAAGGAGCTTCACCTGACCATGGTTTCATCGTCCACCCCTGCCGCACGTAGCGGCGTCTACTATTTCTCTCAGGGCTGGAAACTGATCGGCTTGCCGGGCATCCGCCGATTCGTCATCTTACCGCTGTTGGTCAATATCATCCTGATGGGCGGCGCCTTCTGGTGGCTATTCAGCAAGCTGGAAAGCTGGATCCCATCCTTAATGAACCGTATCCCCGACTGGCTGCAGTGGTTGAGCTATCTGCTGTGGCCGGTGGTGGTGATTTCAATTCTGCTCGTGTTTGGCTACTTCTTCTCGACCATTGCCAACTGGATTGCCGCGCCGTTCAACGGCCTGCTGGCGGAACAGCTGGAAGCGCGCTTAACCGGTGCGACGCCGCCGGATACCGGCGTGGTTGGCATCATGAAAGATCTGCCGCGCATCATGAAGCGTGAATGGCAGAAGCTGGCGTGGTATCTGCCGCGCGCGATAGTGCTGCTCCTGCTGTACTTTATTCCGGGCATTGGTCAAACGGTCGCGCCGGTGCTGTGGTTCCTGTTTAGCGCGTGGATGCTGGCTATCCAGTACTGCGACTACCCGTTCGACAACCATAAAGTGCCGTTTAAAACCATGCGCCAGGCCTTACGCACCCGCAAGGTCACCAATATGCAGTTTGGTTCACTGGTAAGCCTGTTCACCCTGATTCCGGTGTTGAATCTGGTGATTATTCCGGTCGCCATCTGCGGCGCGACGGCGATGTGGGTTGACTGCTATCGCGACAAACACGCGATGTGGAAGTAATCTTCTCCCCAGGCGGGGCTTATGCCCTGCCTTATTCCATCCCGCTTGCCATTATTTCCCTTCAGTATATAGATATGCGAAATCCTTACTTCCGCAGAATCTTTAAGCAGGTATGCTGGACCAGTACCCCAAATTTCATACAGTTAAGGATAGGCCATGAGTAAGATTTTTGAAGATAACTCCCTGACTATCGGTCATACACCACTGGTACGACTGAACCGCATCGGTAATGGGCGCATTCTGGCGAAGGTTGAGTCACGTAACCCAAGCTTCAGCGTCAAATGCCGTATCGGTGCCAATATGATTTGGGATGCCGAAAAACGCGGCGTGCTGAAGCCTGGCATCGAACTGGTTGAGCCAACCAGCGGCAACACCGGTATTGCTCTGGCCTATGTCGCTGCCGCCCGTGGTTATAAGCTGACGCTGACCATGCCTGAAACCATGAGCGTTGAACGCCGTAAGCTGCTGAAAGCGCTGGGTGCCAACCTGGTGCTGACCGAAGGCGCGAAAGGCATGAAAGGGGCGATTCAGAAAGCCGAAGAGATTGTTGCCAGCAACCCGGAAAAATTCCTGCTGTTGCAGCAGTTCAGCAACCCGGCTAACCCGGAAATTCACGAAAAGACCACCGGCCCGGAAATCTGGGAAGATACCGACGGTCAGGTTGACGTATTCATTGCAGGCGTCGGCACCGGTGGTACGCTGACCGGCGTAACGCGCTACATCAAAAATACCAAAGGCAAAACGGATCTGATCTCAGTCGCCGTTGAGCCAACCGATTCTCCAGTTATCGCTCAGGCGCTGGCGGGTGAAGAGCTGAAGCCAGGGCCACATAAGATTCAGGGGATTGGCGCAGGTTTCATCCCTGGCAACCTCGATCTGAAGCTGATTGATAAAGTTGTCGCCATCACCAACGAAGAGGCTATCTCCACGGCGCGTCGCCTGATGGAAGAAGAAGGCATTCTGGCGGGTATCTCTTCCGGTGCAGCAGTTGCCGCTGCGTTGAAACTCCAGGAAGATGAAACCTTTACCAATAAGAATATTGTGGTTATCCTACCATCTTCGGGTGAGCGTTATTTAAGCACGGCGCTGTTCGCAGATCTCTTCACCGAGAAAGAACTGCAACAGTAATGCCAGTTGGTTAAAATCGTGTAAAAAAGCACCCAAATGGGTGCTTTTTTGTGGCATGCATCAAACTTTTACCCCCCCTGGCATTGATTCACCTTCCTAGGTCTGGTATTTAACCTCTCATATTTATTTTGAGCCGCGAAATTATTCTTAACAGGTTTTCCATAAGCTGAATCGATTTTATGATTTGGTTCAAATCCTGCTTTCACGGCATAATGTTTAATGATAAGCGAAACGTCAAAGGCCAGAAGCGTCTGCGTCGGATGGTTTGTCGCCGATGGTAGTGCTGATTTTGTGGGCGTCGCTTGATTCGTAATACAGGCTAAAGTCTATCCACCAGGCTAGACTTTAGTTCCACAACACTAAACCTATAAGTTGGGGAAATATAATGTTCCAGCAAGAAGTTACCATTACCGCTCCGAACGGTCTGCATACCCGCCCTGCTGCTCAGTTTGTTAAAGAAGCGAAAGGCTTCACTTCCGAGATCACTGTGACCTCCAACGGCAAAAGCGCTAGCGCAAAAAGCCTGTTCAAACTGCAAACTCTGGGTCTGACCCAGGGCACCGTTGTTACCCTGTCCGCAGAAGGTGAAGACGAGCAGAAAGCAGTTGAACATCTGGTTAAACTGATGGCTGAACTCGAGTAAGTTCAACGAGTTCTTTTAAATATCAGTCACAAGTAAGGTAGGGTTATGATTTCAGGCATTTTAGCATCCCCGGGTATCGCTTTCGGCAAAGCACTGCTGCTGAAAGAAGATGAGATTGTCATCGACCGGAAGAAAATTTCTGCCGATAAAGTTGAGCAGGAAGTTGAACGTTTTCTGAGCGGCCGTTCTAAAGCGTCAGCTCAGCTGGAAGCTATCAAGACTAAAGCTGGCGAAACTTTCGGTGAAGAAAAAGAAGCCATCTTCGAAGGGCACATCATGCTGCTCGAAGATGAGGAGCTGGAGCAGGAAATCATAGCCCTGATTAAAGATAAGAACATGACGGCTGACGCAGCTGCGCATGAAGTTATCGAAGGTCAGGCAACTGCCCTGGAAGAACTGGATGATGAATACCTGAAAGAACGTGCGGCTGACGTACGTGACATCGGTAAGCGCCTGCTGCGCAACATCCTGGGTCTGGCCATTATTGACCTCAGCGCTATTCAGGATGAAGTTATCCTGGTTGCCGCAGACCTGACGCCGTCTGAAACCGCACAGCTGAACCTGAAGAAGGTGCTGGGCTTCATCACTGACGTCGGTGGCCGTACTTCCCACACCTCCATCATGGCGCGTTCCCTGGAACTGCCAGCGATCGTGGGTACCGGTAGCGTCACCACTCAGGTGAAAAATGGCGACTATCTGATTCTGGATGCCGTAAACAACCAGGTTTACGTCAACCCAACTAACGAAGAAATTGAGCAGCTGCGTGCCATTCAGGAACAGGTTGCCAATGAGAAAGCCGAACTGGCTAAACTGAAAGACCTGCCGGCAATCACCCTTGATGGCCACCAGGTTGAAGTTTGCGCCAACATCGGTACCGTTCGTGATATCGACGGTGCTGAGCGTAACGGCGCCGAAGGTGTTGGTCTGTACCGCACCGAATTCCTGTTCATGGACCGCGACGCGCTGCCAACTGAAGAAGAGCAGTTTGCGGCGTACAAAGCCGTTGCTGAAGCGTGTGGCTCTCAGGCGGTTATCGTCCGTACCATGGACATCGGTGGCGACAAAGAGCTGCCGTACATGAACTTCCCGAAAGAAGAGAACCCGTTCCTGGGCTGGCGTGCCGTGCGTATCGCAATGGATCGTAAAGAGATCCTGCGTGACCAGGTTCGCGCTATCCTGCGTGCCTCTGCTTTCGGCAAACTGCGCATCATGTTCCCGATGATCATCTCTGTTGAAGAAGTGCGTGCACTGAAGAAAGAGATCGAAATCTACAAACAGGAACTGCGCGACGAAGGTAAAGCGTTTGACGAAACGATTGAGATTGGCGTGATGGTAGAAACCCCTGCCGCTGCGACTATCGCTCGTCATTTAGCCAAAGAAGTTGATTTCTTTAGTATCGGTACCAATGATTTAACGCAGTATACTCTGGCAGTTGACCGTGGTAATGATATGATTTCACATCTTTACCAGCCAATGTCACCGTCTGTCCTCACCTTGATCAAGCAAGTTATTGATGCTTCTCATGCTGAAGGCAAATGGACTGGCATGTGTGGTGAGCTTGCAGGCGACGAACGTGCTACACTTCTGTTGCTGGGTATGGGTCTGGACGAATTCTCTATGAGCGCCATTTCTATCCCACGCATTAAGAAGATTATCCGTAACACGAACTTCGAAGATGCAAAGGTTTTAGCAGAGCAAGCACTTGCTCAACCAACTACAGACGAACTGCTGGCGTTGGTGAACAAGTTCATTGAAGAAAAAACAATCTGCTAATCCACGAGATGCGGCCCAAATTACTGCTTAGGAGAAGATCATGGGTTTGTTCGATAAACTGAAATCTCTGGTTTCTGATGATAAAAAAGACACCGGAACCATTGAGATCATTGCACCGCTCTCTGGCGAAATCGTCAACATCGAAGACGTGCCGGACGTAGTGTTTGCTGAGAAAATCGTTGGCGATGGCATTGCTATCAAACCGACCGGCAACAAAATGGTTGCGCCGGTTGACGGCACCATCGGTAAAATCTTTGAAACCAACCACGCTTTCTCTATCGAATCCGATAGCGGCATCGAGCTGTTCGTTCACTTCGGTATCGATACCGTTGAACTGAAAGGCGAAGGTTTCACTCGTATCGCGGAAGAAGGCCAGCGCGTTAAAGTTGGCGATACCGTGATTGAGTTCGATCTGGCTCTGCTGGAAGAAAAAGCCAAGTCTACCCTGACTCCGGTTGTTATCTCCAACATGGACGAGATCAAAGAACTGATCAAACTGTCCGGTAGCGTAACTGTGGGTGAAACCCCAGTTATCCGCATTAAGAAGTAATGCTTAATTGCATATAGAAATGGCGCCGATTGGCGCCATTTTTTTTTGCCTGTGAACCGATTTACAGCTGCGACGTCACCGGGCGGAAACACGGCTCGCGCATCAGAATTTTCATCCCTTCCGGCCCGCTTTCCAGCATTCGACGTTCAGAATCAGACACCAGCAGTTCACACTGATAGCCACCGGTCACGCCAAACATCGCCCGCGCAACGCAGGCATCTTCAAGGGCATCCTGCCCGCTGGTATCAAAATGCCCTACCAGACGGCCATTATGCCGAATAACCAGACGATAACACTTCATCGCACCTCCCCTGCCGGTGGCAGTATTAATTCATCACAACCGCGTTGCTGCGTCCAACTCATCACTGCCAGCACCCTTTCTGCCGCCGCATGCGCCGCTGCAGCCAGCGGCTGTTGCCGCACAATGCCGCTAATGAGCTCAGCGCAGAACAGATCCCCCGTCCCTTTCAGGTCCGTTTCCAGTCTCGGATGCTCAATCACCTCCGTCGATTCCGGCGTCACTACGGCGACCGTAATATTGTTATCCGTCTGCCCCGGCGCGCTGGTAATCACCACCCACTTCAGCGTGTCGCTGAGCAGTGATTTCGCCGCCAGAATCGCCTCATCCAGCGTACGGCACGGCTTGCCGCTCAGCATTTCCAGCTCGAACACGTTCGGCGTCAGCCCCTGGGCCAGCGGCAAAAGATGATTACGGTAGGCCTCCGGGATTTCCGCCTTCACGTAGATACCGCTGTCGACATCGCCAATCACTGGGTCGACCAGAATGCAGATATCCGGGTGCGATACCTGCACCGTTTTCAGCCACTCGGCTAGCAGCGCAATCTGCTCCGCGCTGCCCATATAGCCCGTCGTGACCGCCTTCAATTCGCGCAGCGCATCACGCTCATTCAGCGCCTTCAGATAGCCGCCGAACCACTCACCGGGAATGACGCCACCGTAGAACGTCTCGTAATGCGGCGTATTGCTGAACAGCACCGTCGGCACCGCGGTCACCCGCAGGCCGTGGGATTTTATTGCTGGCACTGCAATGCTGTTGCCTACGCTACCGTAGACCACCAGCGACTGAACGGCCACGATGTCCGTCTGTAATGCCCGGTGCGTATCGTTGAAGAGCACCGACTGTATTTCACTATCCTGCCCCATCTCCTTCTCCTCTGACTCTGGACAGCGGGCTAACGCCTCACTATTATCGTCATATGCTAAAATTCATTTTGTCATAGGTCAATAATGATCGACGGAAAAAGCGCCAACGAAATCTTTGACAGTATTCGTCAGCATATCACCAGCGGAACCCTAGCGAAGGGTGAAACGCTGCCGCCGGTACGTGAACTGGCCGCCCAGCTTGGCGTTAACCGTAATACGGTGGCGTCTGCCTATAAGCGGTTGGTCACCTCCGGGCTGGCGCTGAGCCTGGGTCGTAACGGTACCGTAGTTAAAGAGACCGCCGCTCCGGTGGCCCTGGAGGGCGGTAACCCGCATACACCGCTTACCGATCTCTCCAGCGGCAATCCCGCCACGGCACGGCTGCCAAACCTGGCCGAATATCTCTCCCACATCAGCAGCTCGCCGCGCCTGTATGGCGATACGCCGGTGTCGCCAGCGCTGGCTGACTGGGCGGCGAAGTGGATGCAGGACGCCATGCCCACGGCGGGAGAAATTGACCTCACCAGCGGGGCGATTGATGCCATTGAGCGCCTCCTGAGCGCCCACCTGTTGCCCGGCGATAGCGTTGCCGTTGAAGACCCCTGCTTTCTGAGCAGCATCAGCATGCTGCGCTACAGCGGTTTTGCCGCCAGCCCGGTTACCATCGACCGGAAAGGTATGCTGCCGGAAAAGCTGGAGCAGGCGCTGAGCAAAGGCGCTCGCGCGGTGATTCTGACGCCGCGCGCCCATAACCCTACCGGGTACAGCCTGAGCGCCGACCGCGCCGCCGCCTTACAGCAGGTGCTGAACCGTTATCCGCAAACGCTGGTGATTATCGACGACCACTTTGCCCTTCTCGCCGAAGCGCCCTGGCACCCGGTGATTGCAACGCAAACGCAGCACTGGGCGGTGGTGCGTTCGATGTCAAAAACGCTGGGTCCGGACCTGCGGCTAGCCTTTGTCGCCAGCGATAAAACCACCTCAGCGAAGCTAAGACTGCGCCTGAACGCCGGTAGCCAATGGGTCAGCCACCTGTTGCAGGATCTGGTCTACGCCTGCTTAAGCGACGCGGACTTCCAGCATTCCCTTGAGCAGACTCGCCAGTTTTACGCCGGGCAGCAACAAAAGATGGCCGAGGCGCTTCAGGCGCAAGGCGTCGCCAATATTGCCCCCGGCGACGGTCTGAACTTCTGGCTGCCGCTCACTGGTTACAGCCATGAAACGGCCTTTGCGCTTGCCAAATCCGGCTGGCTGGTGCGCGAGGGGGACGCTTTTGGTGTGCAGGCTCCAGCGCAGGGCCTGCGCATTACGCTTTCAACACTCAACGACAACGACATTAACCGGCTGGCTGGCGATATTCGTCAGGCGCTGGGCCACTAACAGGAGAACATCCGTGCGAGTCCATTTTGTTATTCATGAATCATTTGAGTCTGCGGGCGCCTACCTGCCCTGGGCTGCTACGCGCGGCCACATCGTGAGCGAGACCCACGTGTATACCGGGGAAGCGGTGCCGGAGAGCGCCGACGGTTTTGATATGCTGGTGGTCTTTGGCGGCCCGCAGTCGCCGCGTACCACGCTCGCCGAATGCCCTTATTTTGATTCAAAAGCCGAACAGCGGCTGATTCGTCAGGCGATTGAAGCCGGGCGTATTGTGGTAGGGATCTGCCTTGGCTCACAGCTGATTGGCGAAGCGCTGGGCGCAGAAGTGCAGCAGAGCCCGGATAAAGAGATTGGTCACTACCCGATTACGCTCACCGCAGCAGGTCTTGAACATCCGCTGTTCAGCCATTTCGGCTCACCGCTGACCGTAGGCCACTGGCACAACGATATGCCAGGCCTGACCGCAGAGACGGTGATTCTGGCCGAAAGTGCCGGCTGCCCGCGCCAAATCGTTCAGTATCGCGATAAGGTTTATGGCTTCCAGTGTCATATGGAGTTCACCGCCGATGCGGTTGAGGGGTTAATTCTGCACTCTGAACAGGAGCTGGCAGAGGCCAGGGGGAAACCGTTTATCCGTTCGGTGGAGGAAATGCGCGCGCACGATTATCGCGAAATGAACCAGAAGTTATGGGAATTCCTTGATAAGCTGACCCAGTAGTTCCCCGGAGTCAGCTTCGCCTCGTCCGGGCTACGCGTTTTCCCCTGTAGCCCGGCCAAGCGCAGCGCCGCCGGGGAAGCCCCAGCCAAGGAGAACCCATGTCTGCAACATCGCTAAAAGCCGTTATCGAAGCCTGCGACCGCGCTATCTCGCAGGAAGACTACGCCACGCTGATGGGATACTACGCCGACGACGCCACTCTGGTGGTTAAGCCGGGGATGGTCGTCAGCGGCAAAGAGAATATTCGCAAAGCGTTTATTGCCATCGCCGACTACTTTGAACATCGACTGGTGGTAACGCAGGGTCGGATGGAGATTATTGAAGGTGGCGATAACGCGCTGGTGATCATGGAAACCCGGCTGGATATTCCGCTAGCAGAGGGAGGGTCTACGCAGGTCACGCGACGCGCCACCTACGTTTTTCAAAAGCTTGCAGGCCGCTGGCTCTGTACCGTAGATAACTCTTACGGCACAGATTTGCTGGATAAGCCCGAGGTTTAGATCCCCGCCCCCTGGCTGAAGTGCTCTTCGCCAAACACGCCGGTTGAGAGGTAGCGATCGCCGCGATCGCAAATGATCGCTACCACTACGGCTCCAGGATGTTGTTCGGCTACGCGAATTGCCCCGGCTACCGCACCGCCGGAACTCACGCCGCAGAACACGCCTTCTTTCACCGCCAGCGCACGCATGGTGTTTTCCGCGGCGTTCTGGTGGATATCCAGCACCTGATCGACAAGACTGGCATTGAAAATACCCGGCATATACTCTGCCGGCCAGCGGCGAATGCCCGGAATACTGCTGCCCTCTTCCGGCTGCAGACCAACAATAGTGACCGCCTTGTCCTGCTCGCGTAAAAAGCGCGACACGCCGGTAATGGTGCCGGTGGTTCCCATACTGGAGACGAAATGGGTAATGCGCCCCGCCGTCTGCTGCCAGATTTCCGGGCCGGTGGTGGTGTAGTGTGCGTACGGGTTATCCGGGTTGTTGAACTGATCCAGCAGCTTGCCTTCGCCGCGCTGGGCCATTTCAAGCGCTAAATCGCGCGCCCCTTCCATCCCCTGCTCTTTGGTGACCAGAATCAGTTCGGCACCGTAGGCACGCATCGCCGCACGACGTTCCTGACTCATGTTGTCGGGCATCAACAGCTTCATCTGGTAACCCTTGAGCGCGGCAATCATCGCCAGCGCAATACCGGTATTGCCGCTGGTAGCTTCAATCAGCACGTCGCCCGGCTTAATTTCGCCGCGTTTTTCTGCTTCGACAATCATTGACAGCGCGGCGCGGTCTTTGACCGAACCCGCCGGGTTGTTGCCTTCCAGCTTGATCCAGATTTCGCTGCCGTTATCCGGCCCCAGACGTTGTAATTTGACCAGCGGCGTGTTGCCGATCGTTTGTTCTAATGTATTCACTTCTGCTGTCCAATAAAAAGCCCGGCTGCGTTTCGCTTACCGGGCCTGTCAATATTGTCTTGTAGGCCGGGTAAGCGTAGCGCCACCCGGCAAAACCACGTGCGATTAAGCTATCAGGCCGTTTCTGCCAGAGCAAGCGTCTCATGGGACTCAATACGCTGGTCGCCATGGTACAGGCGCGCATTCTGCAGACCGACAAACAGGCGATCGCCTCGCAGCGGCGCGTCGTCACCGCGCATCACCACCGTTAATGGATCCTGATACCACCCCAGAGGCTGAACAACTAATTGGGTGTAGTGACCTTTCGGGCTGGCTTCCAGCACCTGTACCGGCAGCGGAGAATCGAGGCTGGTACGACGGCTCACGTCCACTTCCCACGGGCGCAGGAACAGATCCACCGGCCCCTGATAGGACGGCGTATAGCCCAGCGGCCAACGGTGCGCGCCAACGTGGAACTGCCCGCCACGAATGGTGCCCTGCAAACGGTTCACTTCGCCCATAAACTCCAGTACGAAGCGAGTCGCAGGCTCGCGCCATACCTGATCCGGCTCATCAGCCTGTTCAATATTGCCCTGGCTCATCACCACCACGCGGTTGGCAACTTCCATCGCCTCTTCCTGGTCGTGGGTAACGAAGACGCTGGTGAATTTCAGCTCTTCATGCAGCTGGCGCAGCCAGCGGCGCAGCTCTTTACGCACCTGCGCATCCAGCGCGCCGAACGGTTCGTCGAGCAGTAAAATCTGCGGTTCTACCGCCAGCGCGCGGGCCAGCGCCACGCGCTGTTTCTGCCCGCCGGAGAGCTGTGCCGGGTAGCGGTCTGCCAGATGGGCAAGCTGTACCATCTCCAGCAGTTTGGTCACTTTTGCCTTAATGGTCGCGGCGTTCGGTCGTTCGCGACGCGGCAGCACGGTCAGGCCAAAGGCGATGTTGTCGAACACCGTCATATGGCGGAACAGCGCGTAGTGCTGGAAAACAAAACCTACCTTGCGGTCACGGGCGTGCAGACGACTGACGTCGGTACCGTGGAAGCGAATATGCCCGCTGGTCTGGTGTTCCAGCCCGGCGATAATACGCAGCAGCGTGGTTTTCCCGGAGCCGGACGGCCCCAGCAGCGCGACCATCTGGCCGGAAGGGATATCCAGAGAGATATCATTCAGCACCTGGGTGCGACCAAAAGACTTCTTAATATTGGCAATCTCAATGCTCATGATTTCCCTCCTGTTGCGCGCGTTTTTCTTGATTATGCAAACGCCACTGCAACGCACTCTTTAAGAACAAGGTCAAAATAGCCATCAGGGTCAGCAACGCGGCGGCGGTAAAGGAACCGACGGTGTTGTAGTCCTGCTCCAGCAGTTCAATCTGTAACGGTAACGACAGGGTCTCGCCGCGAATGGAGCCAGAGACTACCGACACCGCGCCAAATTCACCGATTGCGCGGGCGTTGGTCAGCACCACGCCGTACAGCAGCGCCCAGCGAATGTTCGGCAACGTAACGCGTTTAAACATCTGCCAGCCGGAAGCACCAAGCAGCACCGCCGCTTCGTCTTCCTGGCTGCCCTGGCTCAGCATCACCGGCACCAGTTCACGTACCACGAACGGGCAGGTCACGAAGATGGTGACCAGCACCATGCCCGGCCAGGCAAACATAATCTGCAGGTTATGCGCTTCCAGCCAGCCACCGAGCGGGCCGTTGGAACCGTAGAACAGCAGATAAACCAGACCCGCCACCACCGGCGAGACGGCAAATGGGATATCCAGCAACGTCAGCAGTAATTGACGTCCCGGGAAGTTAAAGCGCGTCACCAGCCAGGCGAGCAGCACGCCGAACACCAGGTTCACCGGCACGGTAATCAACGCAATCATCACCGTCAGCCAGATAGCGTGCAGCATGTCCGGGTCGGCCAGGTTATGCAGCACCGGCATCAGCCCTTTGCTGAACGCCTGGACGAAGATATAAATCATCGGCACCAGCAGGATAAAGGCCGAAACCACCATCCCGATGCCAATCAGCACCCATTTCCCCCAGTTGATGCGGGGGGCGTCATAGCGTTTCAATTGAGTAACTTCCGCCATTAGTGACCTACCACACGTCGACCAAAGCGACTTTGCAAGGTGTTGATGGAGAACAGCAGCAGCAGAGAGGCCGCGAGGATCACCGACGCAATCGCGCTCGCCGCCGGATAATCAAACTCCTGCAGGCGAATAAAGATCATCAGCGAGGTCACTTCCGTCTTCCATGCAATGTTACCGGCGATGAAAATCACCGCACCAAACTCACCGAGGCTGCGGGTGAACGACAGCGCCACGCCCGCCACCAGCGCCGGAGACAGCTCCGGCAACACCACTTTACGGAAGCTCTGCCAGCGCGTGGCGCCCAGGGTTTCCGCCGCTTCTTCATACTCGGGACCTAACTCCTCCAGCACCGGCTGTACGGTACGCACCACGAACGGGATGCTGGTAAACGCCATCGCCACCGCAATACCAAGCCAGGTATAGGTCACCTTGATATCAAACTTCGCCAGCCACTCACCGTAGAAGCCGTTCACTGAGAACAGCGACGCCAGCGTCAGGCCAGCCACCGCCGTTGGCAATGCAAACGGCAGATCCATCAGCGCATCCAGCAGCGTGCGGCCCGGGAAACGGTAGCGGGTTAAAATCCACGCCATCAGCAGGCCAAACACGCCGTTAAAAATTGAGGCCACAAACGCCGACAGCAGCGTCACTTTGTAGGCCGCTACCACCTGCGGGTTGGTGATGACTTCCCAGTACTGCGACCAGCTCATCTGCGCCAGCTGCATGACCAGCGCGCTCAGCGGCAACAATAGTATTAAACACACAAACAGCAGACTGGTGCCGAGGCTCAGGGTAAAGCCCGGCAGCACGCGTCTGGAGGAGACTGCAAACATTACTTACGCCCCGCCGCTAACAGCTTGTCTAACTCGCCACCGCTGGCGAAATGCGTTTTCATCACTTCAGGCCAGGCACCGAACTTGTCTTCCACGCGGAACAGCTCGGTCTGCGGGAATTTGTCTTTCAGCTTGTCCATCACCTGAGGGTTGTTCACGCGGTAGTAATAGTCAGTGATGATGGTTTGCGCCTGCGGGCTATACAGGTAATTCAGGTAGGCTTTCGCCGCCTTCTCGGTACCGTTAGCTTTGACGTTTTTATCCACCCACGCGACCGGGAACTCCGCCAGAATGTTGACCTTCGGCACCACCACTTCGAAGCCCTGATCTTCATACTGCTTACGAATGTTGTTCACTTCAGATTCAAAGGTGATCAGCACGTCACCGAGACCGCGTTCCACGAAGGTGGTGGTTGCCCCACGGCCGCCGGTATCAAACACTTCGACGTTTTTCAGGAACTGGGTCATAAACTGCTGGGTTTTGGCTTTATCGCCACCGTCGGCCTGATCCGCCGCGCCCCACGCTGCCAGATAGGTATAGCGGGCGTTACCAGAAGTTTTCGGGTTCGGGAAAATCAGCTTCACGTCCGGACGCACCAGATCATTCCAGCTCTCGATATGCTTCGGGTTGCCCTTACGCACCAGGAAGGCCATAGTCGAGTAGAACGGCGAACTGTTGTTGGGCAAACGAGACTGCCAGTCAGCCGGGATCAGGTTGCCTTTGTCGTGCAGGATCTGCACATCGGTCACCTGGTTATAAGTTACAACGTCAGCTTTTAAGCCCTGCAAAATCGCCAGCGCCTGCTTGGAAGAACCGGCGTGAGATTGCTTGATGGTCAGCTTGTCACCCGCGTTATCCTTGGCCCATTGCTGCTCAAACGGCGTATTCAGGGCGGCAAACAGCTCACGGGAGACGTCATAAGAGCTGTTTAACAACTCTGTCGCCTGTGCTTGTGCCACCAGCAGCATTGAAGCAGCCAGCGCCAGGTATCTTTTTTTCAGTAACGTAATAGCCATTGCGCACCCTATCGTTTGAAGACTCTTTGAGCATCAGTGTATTTATAACGGGGACGAAAGGAGTAACGGTTTTATATACCGTTTGGTGATTTGGAAGTTGAAAAGAGAATAAGCGCCAGGATGGTGCTTTCTGAAGCGAGATTCCAGAATCGTAACAGCATTCTGACAAAGCGAAAACATACAGGCAAAGTGCCTGAATGGAAAATACCTATGATTTTGCTCGTCAGTTAAGGCGAGGACTTACGCCCCATGAACGCCGCTTGTGGTATCAGCTCCGAGATCGTCGGTTTACGCAGTTTAAGCTCCGTCGTCAGCATCCGGTTGGGCCCTATATTCTTGATTTTGCTTGCTGTGCTGCTCGCCTGGCAGTGGAGCTGGATGGTGGGCAGCATGATGAAAGGGCGGGATATGATGCAAGGAGATCAGCATGGCTTGAGCGGCAAGGGTGGAGAGTATTACGGTTCTGGAATAATGAGTTGATGGGGAATGAGGAGGCGGTGTTGACGCAAATTCTGGAGGCATTGTTGTCGCAATTACCCTCACCCCGGCCCTCTCCCTGAAAGGGAGAGGGGGAATAGCAAACCGCACCTAACGGTCCCCTCTCCCCTGCGGGGAGAGGGTTAGGGTGAGGGGGCAGCACCAAACTACAACGCCACCAGCTTATCCAGCGAAGGCGCAAAGTAATACCCACCGGTCACCGGCTTAGTAAAGCGCAGCATCGCATCACGCTTACCGTCGGTGTCGCCAAACATGCTCAGCAGCTGCTGCTCAATGTTGTGCAGGCGCGCGCAGTAGGCGCAGAAATAGAGGCCGTGGGTGCCGCTTGCGGTGCCGTAAGGCAGGCTCTGGCGCACAATTTTCAGCCCTTTACCGTCTTCTTTCAGGTCAACGCGGGTCAGGTGAGAGGTTTCCGGGCGCTCGTCGCCGTCAATCTCTTCGTTGGCTTCTTTGGTACGGCCAAACATCATTTCCTGATCCGGCACGCTCATGCGATTAAGCTGCTTGAGGTTGTGCTCCCAGCGCTGTACGAAGACGTAGCTGCCGCCTGCATCAACACCATCTTTAATGACCGCAACTTCGCGGCGCGTCTCTTCACCCGCCGGGTTTTCGGTACCATCAACAAAGCCGCTCAGGTCACGCTCTTCAACCCAACGGAAACCGTGCACTTCTTCCTGCACGTCCAGGGAATCACCGAACGCCGCCAGCGCAGCCTGGGCAACGGAGAAGTTAACGTCGTGGCGCAGCGACAGAATGTGGATCAGCACATCAAACTGCGTGGAAGGCGCAAGTCCTTTACCGTACGGAGGGAAGTCTTTCAGCTCTTCTGCACCTACGCCGCCGCTCAGCTCACGCCAGGTGTTGTGACCAAACGCCACTACCGCGCCTAAATGTGCATCCGGGAATTTATCCTGAAACGCCGCCAGCTTTTCGGCAAAAATTTTGCTGCCAGCACGCAGGGCGTTTACGTCCCCTTTAACATTGGCTTCAATCCAAATCGCCGCACGGCAATGTTCCGGCAAAATGCCGCTCTGAACCTGAGACATCGCTCCTCCTGAAATAAAATGCCACGACATCGTGGCATATAAAAACCTCACATATTGTACCCGCTTTTGGCATCCACGGGCTATCTGGCGTCAAATTTAGCGACGCCAGATAATTTTCTTCAGCGTCCAGTTTTTCAGCGTATCGTCCGGCGGCATCAGACCCTGCGGCCCCTGCCAGTTGCCCGAGAACTGATAGCTGATGTGCTCACTACCTTTGGCCTTGCACTCGACGACGTTGCTGTCGTCTCCCGTTGTCGCCTGACAGTTGCCGAAGGCTTTATCGTAAACTTTATTGAACGGGGTGCCGACCTTCACGTCATCAGCGGCTTCAATACTGTCATCAAGAACATCAATACGGCTGACGGTGCCGCTATCGCCGTTAATCACCAGCGCCAGCGTATCGCCGCGCAGCGCTTCAAAGTAGTGAACGATATTTCCGCCGTTCGCTTTCATCCCGCTACGCAGACGGTAGCTGCTGCCGAGCGCGTCGCTAATCGCCTGCTCGTTCAGCGCCGTTGAGCCGCTAAGCCCGCCCACGCCCTGCTCCGTCACGCCGGCAGAGGAACCAAACCAGTTCCACGGATAGGCGGCAGACCAGTTCACCGACGACAGCGTAGAGCAGCCGGTCAGCGCCAGCGGGAGGGCACACAAGAGTAAACGCAGCGATTTCATTGATACTTCCTATATATTCAAGTCAGGCCTATTGGAGTCCAGTAAACACAAAAAGTGCCGTCTATTCTGCGACATCCGTAAAACAGGCGCGTAAACGCCGGTTGGTGATAAGCCACCATAAGGCAAAAATATCGAGTAAAAACAGGCTTAAGCCTATGCCAGAGAGCGTTTCACCGCTCAGCCAAAGGCAGGGCTGCCAGAGCAGCAAAATCAGCTGGGCGAAGATCAGCACCGGGCGCAGCCATTGCCAAAGGCGCGGATACAGATGCCGCCGCCCGCTCAGCAAAAAAGCCAGTACCGCCGGTACGCCGGGGATCAGACCAATCCAGAAAAGGCTATGGTCGGGATAAAACAGATTCAGCAGCGCATCGCCCTGGTCGCGCGATGCGCCCGCCATCAGGAACAGTACCCACGTCCGCGCCTGCAACAGCAGCAGGCACCAGAACAGGAAAGGCAGACGCAGACGGCCCTGCGGGTCGTAATCAGCGGGCGAAAACTCAGTACTCTTCATCTTCTATCAGGCGCTTACCTAAACTTTGTGCGTCGGCATGTTCATAGCCTAAACGCTCATACATCCCAAGCACCACGTCGTTTTCTTCGCGCACCATAATCTGGATTTTCGGGCAGCCGCGGGCAATCAACTTCTTCTCAAGGCGATTAAGCAGCGCGTTGGCGATGCCGCGCCCCCGGTATTCCGGGTGTACGCCGAGATAGTATGCAGAGCCACGGTGGCCGTCGTAGCCACCCATAATAGTGCCCACCACTTCACCGTTCACTTCGGCGACCAGGAACAGGCTGACGTCGTGGTTGACCTTGCGCTCAATGTCCATCTCCGGGTCGTTCCACGGCCGCAGCAGATCGCATCGCTCCCACAGGGTGATGACCTCTTCAAAGTCCGACTGGCGAAAAACGCGTATCTCCATGGTATTACCCGCCTTTTCAGGTTTAAAAACAGTGATTATGGCGTGAACGGGCAATTTAGCCAATATCTGACGCGGCACAGTGAAAAAAATGGCATAATACGGTACAGACACGTATTGAAATGAAAAGTAAAACAATTCTCATCACGAACAGTCGTAACGAAAATCGCGATACGATATAACATATGGATTCTTGTTTTTACAACTCAGGCCGGAATGAGCACTTTTAAACCCTTAAAAATACTGACTTCGCGCCGCCAGGTGCTAAAAGCCGGATTGGCTGCACTCACGCTGTCGGGGATCGCCTCCCAGGCAGTCGCTAAAGAGACCAATTTAAAAACCAGCAACGGTCACAGCAAACCGGCAAAGAAATCGTCGGGCAGGCGCTTAGTGATGCTGGACCCAGGCCACGGCGGTATTGATACCGGAGCCATTGGGCATAACGGTTCGAAAGAGAAACACGTGGTGTTGGCGATAGCCAAAAACGTGCGCGCTATTTTGCAGAAGAACGGTATCGATGCCAAATTGACCCGCTCTGGTGACACCTTTATTCCACTGTACGACAGGGTCGAGATTGCCCATCAGCACGGTGCGGATCTGTTTATGTCGATTCACGCGGACGGCTTTACCAACCCTTCTGCGGCGGGCGCATCGGTATTTGCTCTCTCGAACCGAGGGGCCAGTAGCGCCATGGCAAAATACCTGTCGGATAAAGAGAACGCCGCCGATGAACTCGCCGGCAAAAAGGCCAAGGATAAAGACCACCTGCTCCAGCAGGTGCTGTTTGACCTTGTCCAGACCGACACCATTAAAAACAGCCTGACGCTCGGCTCGCACGTGCTAAAGAAAATTAAGCCGGTGCACAAGCTGCACAGCCGCAGCACGGAACAGGCCGCATTTGTGGTGCTGAAGTCACCGTCTATTCCGTCGGTGCTGGTGGAAACCTCATTTATTACCAACCCAGGTGAAGAAAAGCTGCTGGGTACCACCGCGTTCAGGCAGAAAATTGCCGATGCGATTGCCTCAGGCATCATCAGCTATTTCCACTGGTTTGATAACCAGAAAGCCCACGCGAAGAGACGTTAATGACCATCAACGTACAGCAGGTGAAAGCCTTTCTGCTTAAGTTACAGGACGATATCTGTCAGCAGCTTGAGCGCGTAGATGGCGGCACCTTTATTGAGGATAGCTGGCAGCGTGAAGCGGGCGGCGGCGGTCGTAGCCGGGTGCTGCGCGACGGCAGCGTCTTTGAACAGGCCGGAGTGAATTTCTCCCACGTCCACGGCGACGCGATGCCCGCATCCGCCACCGCGCATCGCCCGGAGCTTGCCGGGCGCAGCTTTGAAGCGATGGGCGTGTCACTGGTGGTACATCCGCGTAATCCGTATGTCCCGACAAGCCACGCCAACGTACGCTTCTTTATCGCCGAAAAGCCGGGTGCTGAGCCGGTGTGGTGGTTTGGCGGCGGCTTCGATTTAACGCCCTACTACGGTTTCCAGGAAGATGCAGTGCACTGGCATACCGTCGCTCGCGACCTGTGTCAGCCGTTTGGCGAGGATGTCTATCCACGCTACAAAAAATGGTGCGACGACTACTTCCACCTCAAGCACCGCAACGAGCAGCGCGGCATTGGCGGCCTGTTCTTTGACGACCTGAATACGCCTGACTTCGACCACTGCTTTGGCTTTATGCAGGCCGTGGGGAAAGGCTTCACCGACGCCTACCTGCCGATTGTTGAACGCCGCAAGGCAATGCCGTACAGCGAGCGCGAGCGTGATTTCCAGCTCTACCGCCGCGGGCGTTACGTGGAGTTTAATCTGGTGTGGGACCGCGGCACGCTATTCGGCCTGCAGACCGGTGGGCGCACGGAGTCGATTCTAATGTCGATGCCGCCGCTGGTGCGCTGGGAGTACAACTACCAGCCGGAAGAAGGCAGCCCGGAAGCCGCCTTGAGCGAATTCATTAAAGTAAAAGACTGGCTCCTGTAGCCCGCCAAGCGAAGCGCCGCCGGGATCAGCTCGGAGCCACCCCGGGGTCAGCGTAAACGCCTCGCCCGGGCGACATGGTTACAGCGGCTGGGTTTGCGCTTCGACTACCGCCAGCGCCACCATGTTAACGATACGGCGGACGGAAGCGATCGGCGTCAGGATATGTACCGGCTTCGATACCCCCATCAGCACTGGCCCCACGGTTACCCCTTCTGAACTGGATACGCGCAGCAGGTTGTAGCTGATGCGCGCCGCTTCCATATTTGGCATCACCAGAATGTTCGCAGAGCCTTTCAGCGGGCTGTCCGGCATACGGTCATTGCGAATGCTTTCCACCAGCGCGGCATCGCCGTGCATCTCACCGTCAATCATCAGCTCAGGATCACGCGCCTTCACCAGCTCCAGCGCATCGCGCATTTTGCTGGCTGACGGGCAGTCGGACGAACCAAAGTTAGAGTGTGACAACAGCGCCACGCGCGGTTCGATACCGAAACGGCGCACGCTTTCCGCCGCCATCAGGGTGATTTCAGCAATCTGTTCCGGCGTCGGATCGTTGTTGACGTAGGTATCGGCAATAAAGGTGTTGCCGCTTGGCAGCAGCAGCGCGTTCATTGCACCGGCGGTATGAACGCCTTCACGGTAGCCAAACAGCGGCTGTACGGCGCTGAAGTGCTCGTGATAGTCGCCAATGGTGCCGCAGATCATGCCGTCAGCTTCGCCGCGCAGCACCATAATGGAGCCAATCGCGGTGGTGTTGCTACGCATTTCACGCTGCGCCTGCTCCTGAGTGATGCCACGGCGCTTCATCAGGTTGTAATATTCCTGCCAGTACTCTTTAAAGCGCGGGTCCGATTCGTTGTTAACGATTTCGAAGTCTACGCCCGCTTTGATTTGCAGCCCCAGCTTCTGCAGGCGCATTTCAATAACGCTTGGGCGACCAATCAGAATCGGCTTCGCCAGACCCAGCGTGATCAGCTCCTGCGTCGCGTGCAGTACGCGGTTATCTTCCCCTTCTGCCAGCACGATACGCTTCGGCTCTTTACGCGCCTGAGAGAAAATCGGCTTCATAAACAGGTTGGTTTTGTAGACGAACTCGCTCAGTTTTTCGATGTAGGCATCAAAATCGGCAATCGGGCGATTCGCTACGCCGGAGTCCATCGCGGCTTTGGCTACCGCAGGGGCGATCTTGACGATCAGACGCGGATCGAACGGCTTAGGAATAATATATTCCGGGCCAAAGCTCAGGTCCTGGTCGCCGTAGGCGGAGGCCACTACTTCACTCTGCTCAGCGTGCGCCAGTTCCGCAATGGCGTGGACTGCCGCCAGCTTCATCTCTTCATTAATCGCCGTTGCGCCAACGTCCAGCGCACCGCGGAAGATGAACGGGAAGCACAGCACGTTGTTTACCTGGTTCGGATAGTCAGAACGACCGGTACAGATAATCGCATCCGGACGCACTTCTTTCGCCAGCGGCGGCAGGATCTCCGGTTCTGGGTTTGCCAGCGCCAGAATCATCGGCGCACGCGCCATCTTCTTGACCATCTCCTGGGTCAGCACTTTCGGGCCGGAGCAGCCAAGGAAGATATCGGCATCGGCAATCACGTCGTCGAGGCTGCGTTTACCGTCATCTTTCACCGCATAAGCGGCTTTGGTTTCCGCCATATTCGGCTCGCGGCCTTCGTAAATCACGCCCTTCGAGTCGCAGACCACAATGTTGTGCTTCTGCATCCCCAGTGCCACCAGCAGGTTCATACAGGCGATCGCCGCCGCACCCGCGCCGGAAACCACCATGCGAACGTCGGAGATATTTTTCTCGACAACGCGCAGGCCGTTGAGGATGGCCGCGGTGCTGATAATTGCTGTACCGTGCTGATCGTCATGGAACACAGGAATGTTCATACGTTCACGCAATTTCTGCTCAATGTAGAAACATTCCGGTGCTTTGATATCTTCCAGGTTGATGCCGCCGAAAGTCGGCTCCAGCGCAGCAACCACGTCGATAAATTTGTCAGGGTTGGTTTCATCCACCTCGATGTCGAAAACATCAATACCGGCGAATTTCTTGAACAAAACGCCCTTGCCTTCCATTACCGGTTTACCGGCGAGCGCGCCGATATTCCCCAACCCGAGTACCGCGGTACCGTTTGATACCACCGCCACCAGGTTGCCGCGCGCCGTATATTTGTACGCCGCCAGCGGATCTTTTTCGATTTCCAGGCACGGGGCCGCTACGCCCGGAGAGTAGGCCAGCGCAAGGTCACGCTGCGTTGCCAGCGGCTTGGTCGGGGAGACTTGAATTTTTCCTGGGATAGGGAATTCATGGAAATCGAGGGCACTTTGTTTTAATTGGTCGTCCATTTAGGGTTCCTTTCACGTATCGAACTAAAAAGGTGAAGCGCAATTACGTTCCTGATGCACTCCCGAAGGAAGCGCCTAGTATCGCCTTTGGCAGCCCGGCAAACTTTGAAGGCCGCCATACTCTTGCGAACACGCTTTGCTTTGTTATTTATTTATTGCTCGCATGTTACCAACTATCGATAGCAAGATCATGATTTCCATCTATGCTTTTTCGTTATGTTCACCATAACCAAATCGTTATGGGCTTAATCCAACCGCCCCTCCTGACCCGCTCGTACCAGCTCATCCACCGCATAGCGAATCTTCGGCAACAGCTGGCGATTTTTCGGCCAGATGGCGCTGATGGGCATCTCCGCACCCGCGCTTTCCGCCAACACTTCAACCAGCAACCCCTGGGCCAGCGCATCTGCCACCAGCCAGCGCGGCAACTGCGAGAGCCCGCAGCCGGCAAGCGTTGCAGCTAACATCGCATCACCATCGGCCATCTCAAAGGTTGGCGGCGGCGTGAAGCGCGTTATCATTCCGTCCGCCGATTTTAGCAGCCATGAAATCGGCTGATTCCGCCGAAAACCAACCACGCAGCGATGGCGAGCCAGCGCTTCTGTGCTCAGCGGCTCGCCGAATGCCGCAAGGTAAGCCGGGGCCGCGCAGATAACCAGCTTCTGCGCCGTCAGTCGTCGAGCGACCAGCCCGCTGCTGTCGGCCAGCTCACCGATGCGCACCACCAGATCGATCCCCTCCTCAATCAAGTCAACAAAGCGCTCGCTGAAGGTCACCGTCAACGACAGTTCAGGGTAGCGTTGGGTAATGGCTAACAGGATCGGCAGCACGCGCTGGCGGCCAAAAGCCGACGGTAGATCAACCCGCAGCCGACCGGATGGATGAATCACGTGCGAAGTGAGCTCAGCTTCCGCCTGCTCAAGAATATCGATCGCCTGCTGACAGCGTGAAAGGAAGGCTTCGCCGTCGGGGGTCAGGCTCAGTCGGCGGGTAGAACGCTGAAACAGCGTTAGCCCGAGGCGTGCTTCGAGGCGGCTCACGCTCTTACCTACTGCCGATTTGGTCAGCCCCAACTGCTCTGCGGCGGCAGTAAAGCTGCCCTGCTGTGCCGTTGTCACAAAAGCGGTGATCCCGCCGAGGTTGTCGGTTTTTCGCATCGTTCCGCGTCCACTGAATTAAGTCCCCTCAAGCTGTAGCGCATTGGAGAATTTATGTCTACAAAGAAGCGACCGAAACCCCATTTATCGCCAGAATAAAATCAATCATAGTATTCAGCGTGATGACGAATCGCCATCATGTGGCAAAGCAGGCCTGTTAAGCCATCATCCGGAATCGTTAAATTAATCATTACGTTGATAAACTGGAGAATATTGTGACGACGGCAAATGGTTTTAAACACGTCGGTCTGCTGACGAAAAAAGAGACGCAGAGTTTTGAAGAATTTGTAGCCCACTGGCAGGCCGTGCACAGCAAGATTGCCCTGGCGTTGCCGGGTCTGCGCGGCTACGTGCTGAACCCTATCGATCGCCGCGTCTACCCTGACTCACCGATCGACGGTTTTTCCGAACTGTGGTTTGATTCGCTGGAAGATGCGGTGACGGCCTTTGCTTCCCCGGTGGGTCAGGAGGCGTTTGACGACGTGCCGAACTTTGCCGCTCACGTAGCCGTCACCTATATTACTGAAATCAGAAAGCGTTAACCGGAGACCCACTGCGTCGCCCACGCATCCGCGCTCTGCCAGCTGTCGCATTCCGGCTGCGCAGCATAGCGCACCAGGCGGAAGCGTTGGCCGTCGTAGCGCCAGCGCGTTTGCACGCCACAGTCGCCCAGGCCACGCCCTTTATCCAGCGTCACCAGCTCCCGGGCGTTTTCATTGAAGGTCAGATTGACCAGTTCAATATCACGGCTGTCGCTGCCGGCAGGCAGGAATGGCAGGCGCAGACGTATTGGCGTAGTGATGAACGGCTTCTGACGCGATACCAGCCAGGCGAGATAGATAGTGTTGTAGGCGCCGGATTCACAGCTGGTCATGATCAGCGCTTTATCATCGCTTAAGGCGGTAACCCACACTTCGCGGCGGATAGGGTCCAGAGAACACTGGTTGTTGTTCATGCGCCAGGTGGCGAAGTCGAGCAGATCGTTGTACTCATCATGGTTCAGCGGTACGGGCGCGGGAATCGCTTTCACCGCCGATTTCAGCGCCGGTGCCGGCGGCACGCTCATTGGCGGTTCGTCGCCTTTACGCACCCATGCGGTTTCATTACCCACGCGCTTTTGCTGAGCGTCGATAAACAGCAGCGCCGCCTTCAACCCCTTCAGCGACATCACCTGCACGCCTTTATCCAGCGTAATGGTATCGGCATCCTGAACCTGCTGGAGAAACGCATCGATGGTAACGCTATCGCCAGTAGTCAGAAGCTTAGGCTGCACTTTCCAATGTTCGCCGGAGAGCTTCAGCGGTTTACCATCCAGCAGCAGCCGTGGCTCAATCGCCGGGACGGCAGCTACTGGGTTCACCAGACCACCTAGTTCGATACGCAGTTGTGCGTCGGTGTGCGCCCCGGCGCTACGGCTTAACGTCATCACCAGACCGTGGTGCAGACCCACGTTGCGGGTGACGCAGAAATTCTGGTTATTACAGGTCACTAACCAGTCGGAAAACAGCTGCTGCGCTGGCGCGGCCCACGTCACCGACGTCGGGAGCCACCCGATGCAGAAGAAAAACAGGAGAACGTGGTAACGCATGGACGGTACAACCCCAGAAGAAAAAAGCATCAGCATACTGGGGGTATCTTCACTATCGAAGCGGCGAGGCTCAATCGGATTTATCGGATTGAGCATTGCCTCTTATTGCGCCATAAGGCCGGAGTTTTGCAGATACTGGAGCAAAATCACCGTCTTACCGTCGCAAATTTCGCCACTACGAATCATCTCAATTGCCTGTGTAAACGGCAGCTCCAGCACATCAATATCTTCATCTTCCACCCCACCACCGTCATTCTGCCGCAGACGTTCGTCATACTCGGCGATAAAGAAGTGGACGATTTCAGTGACGCCGCCCGGCGACATATACAGCTGAAACACTTTACGCACGTTGCTGACCTGGTAGCCGGTCTCTTCAATCGCCTCTTTACGGATGCAGGCCTCCGGCTCGTCATCGTCCAGCAGGCCCGCGCAGGTTTCAATCAGCATGCCATCGAGATTACCGTTAACCCAGGTGGCGACGCGAAACTGGCGCACCAGCACCACGCTCTGTTTCTGGCGGTTATACAGCAGTACCGTCGCGCCGTTACCGCGATCGTACACTTCACGCTTATGCTGGACGACCTCACCGTTTCGCTGGGTTAAGTTGTAGGTGATATTGCGCAGGATAAAGTAGTTTTCGGAGAGGATTTTATCTTTGATAACGGTGATATTCAGGGACATGCGGGCTCCACGGCGGAATACGAATAGCACATATTACGCCGCCGAGCCCGGCTACCGTCAATGCACTGGGGTGATTTTTACCCCCAGCCAGTCGAGAATCCCCTGCGCGGCGTGCCGCCCTTCGGCCATGGCGGTCACCACCAGATCGGCCCCGCGAACCGCATCGCCGCCGGCAAAAATCTGCGGGTTGCTGGTCTGATAGCGGTAAGGCGAATTGACGTTGGCGCGGATACGCCCCCAGTCGTCGACATCAACGCCTTTGGCATTAAGCCACGGCATACTGTGCGGATGGAAACCAAAGGCCATGATCACCGCATCGGCGGGCATCACAAACTCGCTGCCGGGGATCGGCATTGGCCGACGGCGGCCTTGAGCATCCGCCTCACCAAGCTGAGTGCGCAGCAGGCGAATGCCGCAAACGTGGCCTTTCTCATCCAGTTCAAGGGTTACCGGCTGAACGTTAAACTCAAACTCGGCCCCCTCTTCTTTGGCATTCTTCACCTCTTTTTTCGACCCCGGCATGTTGGCTTCATCGCGACGATAGGCGCAGGTCACCTTCTGCGCGCCGTGGCGCAACGCGGTACGCACGCAGTCCATCGCCGTATCGCCGCCACCGAGCACCACCACGTTCAGCCCTTTGGTATTGATGTAAGGCTCGTTCGGCAGCTCGCTGATGCCCATCACATTTTTGGTGTTAGCAATCAGGAACGGCAGCGCATCGTAAACGCCGGGCGCCTCTTCATTCGGCAAATCCGCCTTCATCGAGCGATAGGTACCGACGCCGACAAACACCGCATCGTAATCCGCCAGTAGCGTCTCCAGCGCGATATCTTTACCAATCTCGCAGTTCAGCTCGAAGCGAATGCCCATCCCGGTAAAGATCTCACGGCGGCGCGCCATCAGCGATTTATCCAGCTTGAAGGAGGGAATGCCAAAGGTCAGCAGGCCACCAATTTCCGGGTGGCGGTCAAACACCACCGGCTCCACGCCCTGACGCACCAGGATATCGGCGCACGCCAGCCCCGCCGGGCCAGCGCCAATAATGGCGACCCGCTTGCCGCTGCTGGCAACGTTACCGACCGTAGGCCGCCAGCCTTTGGCCAGCGCACGGTCAGAGATATAGCGTTCGATATTGCCGATGGTTACCGCGCCGTGTTCGTCGCGAATGGTGCAGGCTCCTTCGCACAGCCGATCCTGCGGGCAGACGCGGCCGGTAATTTCCGGCAGCGGGTTGGTTTGATGCGACAACTCTACCGCGGCGTCGATATCCCCGGCGTTCACGCGTTCAATCCACTGCGGGATATGGTTATGCAGCGGGCAGGTCCATTCGCAAATGCTGTGTTCACCGCAGGTCAGGCAGCGTGAAGCCGCCTGCTGCGCCTGCGCTTCTTTTAGCGGCAGATAGATTTCAGCAAAGCCCGTTTTGCGGGCGTCGATATTCAGCTTATCCGCCTCACCGCGTGCTGGCGTCTGCGCCATCTGCTCGACTTTACTGCGCGATACCTCAGGGGCAACGGCACGGCTGTCGCTGTGCCACGGCTGCGCTTCCCGGCAGGCGGTTTGCAGGCGGCGGTTTTTGGCGATATCGGTAAGCTGTTGGCTGGTCATCAATTGCAGCGCATCTGCCGGGCAGTTTTCCACGCACGCCGGCCCCGCCGCGCGGCCATGACACAGATCGCATTTGTGGGCACTGGCTTTGACGCGCCCCTCTTTGGTGGGCGTCAGTACCATCTGCATGGTGCCGAATGGGCAGGCCACTACGCAGGATTTACAGCCGATGCATTTTGCCTGATCGACCAGAATAGCGTCATCGCTTTGGCGTATCGCGCCGTTCGGGCAACTGCGGGCACAGGGAGCATCTTCACAATGGTGGCAGGTCGCCGCCCCTCGTTGATTATTCATCTTCACGGTGGTAATGCGCGGAATAAACTGCGCTGAAGTCAGCACATGTTGCTCGTCGTTATGCGACATTACGCAGGCTACTTCACACGCCTTGCATCCAATGCATTTTTGGCTATCTACCCTAATAAAACGGTTCATACATTCTCAGCCTATGGTTCAAATTAACCTTATATTTATAAGTCCTATTTATTAGCCGAGTATTCCTCACCCAGGCAATGTCCATTTGCCCAGAAACGGTGACTATTTATCAGTATGATGTGGCAGATCAAAAAATTTCAGCTTAAATGAAATTACGTTTCAGAGGACCGGAGGCCGATAGCGTAAGGATGTGCAAATCGTGTCAGAAAAGCGGAATGATAATTTACATTATCTCCTTATTTTCTCCACGATTGTTGGGAGCCTTACCGCTACAGTATTTCACGCAATTCAGTACATAAAAAATGAACAACACGAGGTTCGGATCCTGATGGCGAATTTCTTTATTGATCGCCCCATTTTTGCCTGGGTGCTGGCAATCCTTTTGTGCCTCACAGGGGCCCTGGCGATATTTTCTTTACCTGTAGAGCAATACCCTGACCTCGCCCCACCAAACGTGCGCGTCACCGCGAACTATCCAGGTGCCTCCGCGCAAACGCTGGAGAACACCGTCACGCAGGTTATCGAGCAGAATATGACCGGTATCGATAACCTAATGTACATGTCCTCACAAAGCAGCGCCACCGGACAGGCGACGATTACCTTAAGCTTCGTTGCGGGCACTGACCCCGACGAAGCGGTGCAGCAGGTACAAAACCAGCTGCAAACCGCCATGAACAAACTGCCGCAGGCGGTACAGACTCAGGGCGTCACGGTTCGTAAAACCGGGGATACCAACATCCTGACCATCGCCTTCGTCTCAACCGATGGCAGCATGGATAAGCAGGATATTTCCGACTACGTCGCCAGTAACATTCAGGACCCTATTAGCCGCGTGGACGGAGTGGGTGATATCGATGCCTACGGCTCGCAGTATTCAATGCGCATCTGGCTGGACCCGGCCAAGCTTAACAGCTATCAGATGACCACGGCCGACGTGACAAATGCGATTAAATCCCAGAACGCCCAAATTGCGGTCGGCCAACTTGGCGGCACGCCGTCGATCGATAAACAGGCGCTGAACGCCACGATTAACGCCCAATCGCTGCTGCAAACGCCGCAGCAGTTCCGCGACATTACGCTACGTGTCAACCAGGACGGTTCAGAAGTTACCCTTGGCGATGTGGCAACCGTCGAAATGGGTGCCGAAAAATACGACTACCTCAGTCGCTACAACCGCAACCCAGCCTCCGGCTTAGGGATTAAGCTCGCCTCCGGTGCCAACGAAATGGCAACCGCCGAGCGCGTGATTCAACGTCTGGATGAACTCAAGCAGTACTTCCCGCACGGGCTGGAATATAAAGTCGCCTACGAGACCACCTCATTCGTCAAAGCCTCAATTAAGGACGTAGTCAAAACGCTGCTGGAAGCCATTCTGCTGGTATTCCTGGTGATGTACCTCTTCCTGCAGAACTTCCGCGCGACGCTGATTCCAACGATTGCCGTTCCCGTGGTATTGATGGGCACCTTCGCCATTCTCTACGCCTGTGGATACAGTATTAACACCCTGACGATGTTCGCGATGGTGCTCGCCATCGGCCTGCTGGTGGATGACGCCATCGTGGTGGTCGAGAACGTCGAGCGAATAATGAGTACCGAAGGGCTCACGCCGCGGCAGGCGACGCGCAAATCAATGGGGCAGATTCAAGGGGCGCTGGTGGGTATCGCCATGGTGCTGTCGGCGGTCTTTATCCCGATGGCCTTCTTTGGCGGCACCACCGGGGCTATCTATCGTCAGTTCTCTATTACCATTGTTTCAGCAATGGTGCTGTCGGTGCTGGTGGCAATGATCCTCACCCCGGCGCTGTGCGCCACCCTTCTCAAGCCGATTCATAAAGGCGAAGTGCACGGCACCAAAGGCTTCTTCGGCTGGTTTAACCGTCATTTTGATGCCAGCGCGCGTCGCTACGAATCCGGCGTGGCCAGAATTCTCCATCGCAGTATCCGCTGGATGCTGATTTACGTGCTGCTGCTGGGCGGCATGGTGTTCCTGTTCCTGCGCCTGCCCTCTTCCTTCCTGCCGCTGGAAGACCGCGGCATGTTCACCACGTCCGTACAGCTGCCGAGCGGTTCAACCCAGCAGCAGACGTTGAAGGTAGTAGAACAAGTTGAAGACTATTTCTTCAAGAATGAGAAGGACAACGTAACCTCGATTTTTGCCACCATCGGCTCCGGCCCTGGCGGTAACGGCCAGAACGTGGCGCGTATGTTTGTGCGCCTGAAAGATTGGGACGAGCGTGACAGTAAAACCGGCACCGCATTTGCCATTATCGAGCGCGCCACCAAAGCGCTGAACAAAATTAAAGAGGCCCGCGTTTACGCCAGCAGCCCGCCGGCCATCAGCGGCCTGGGCAGCTCTGCCGGTTTCGATATGGAGCTACAGGATCACGCCGGTGCCGGGCACGACGCGTTGATGGCCGCCCGCGATAAGCTGCTGGAGCTGGCGGGTAACGACCCACAGCTGACGCGCGTACGCCACAACGGCCTGGATGATAGCCCGCAGCTGCAGGTTGATATCGACCAGCGTAAAGCGCAGGCGCTGGGCGTTTCTATCGATGATATCAACGACACGCTGCAAACCGCGTGGGGTTCAAGCTATGTGAACGACTTTATGGATCGCGGGCGCGTGAAGAAAGTTTACGTTCAGGCGGCGGCGAAGTACCGCATGCTGCCGGAAGACATGAACCTATGGTACGTGCGCAATAATTCCGGGCAGATGGTGCCATTCTCCGCCTTCGCCACTTCACGCTGGGAGACCGGTTCACCACGTCTGGAGCGCTATAACGGCTACTCGGCGGTTGAGATTATCGGTGAAGCCGCACCGGGCGTCAGTACCGGTACCGCCATGGACGTGATGCAAAACCTGGTGCAGCAGTTGCCAACCGGCTTCGGCCTCGAATGGACGGCGATGTCCTATCAGGAGCGGCTGTCAGGGGCACAGGCACCGGCTCTGTACGCTATCTCGCTGCTGGTCGTCTTCCTCTGCCTGGCGGCGCTGTATGAGAGCTGGTCGGTACCGTTCTCAGTCATGCTGGTGGTACCGCTGGGGGTTATCGGCGCGCTGCTGGCGACCTGGATGCGCGGGCTGGAAAACGACGTTTACTTCCAGGTGGGGCTGCTGACGGTTATCGGCCTATCAGCCAAAAACGCCATTCTGATCGTCGAGTTTGCCAACGATCTGAACCAGAAAGGGGAAGATCTGATGACGGCAACGCTGGAAGCCTGTCGCCAGCGTCTGCGCCCTATCCTGATGACTTCGCTGGCGTTTATCTTCGGCGTACTGCCGATGGCGCTCACCACTGGTGCAGGTTCTGGCGGGCAGCACGCGGTGGGTACCGGCGTGGTCGGGGGGATGGTTTCCGCGACGATTCTGGCTATCTTCTTTGTACCGCTATTCTTTGTGCTGGTGCGCCGCCGTTTCCCGCTAAAAGACAAGCCTGAATAGCAGGTAGAGGCCCAGAAACAGAAAAGGCGACATGATGAATGTCGCCTTTTGACCTTTATGTGATGCAACGACTCTGTACCGCAAACAACACCATCATGGTTATTGAAAGAACACAGCGCTTTTAAATCACATTGCTGAAAATTATTTACGAAGCATCACTTCAATAAAATCTTTCCAGTTCCCCAGTTCACGTTCGATCATAACTACCTCTCTTATTATTATGCGTATTTTACGTACAAATGTATGACCTGTGAATACGGTTAATCCGATTACTTTGATTGACGCTGCCAACCTTTGTTTACTGCTTGAGGTCACTATGGGCCGGAATTTTGACATTTAATGTGACCAACAGCAACATTCTGAAATAGTTATCAGAATGTGAATCATATGATACATATTTAACCTATGACAACGCAAACCCACTACGCCAAAGCGCGTAGACAGCATGATAAACTGTACGCTTTTCAGCCACTTTAGCCGGATAAAATTAAAACAGGCAGCCGCTGGAATTACGTGTATATTCGAGTCCCCTAAAACCTGCAGATATAAAGGTGCAACATGACCATCCTCTACGGAATAAAGAATTGCGACACCATCAAGAAAGCCCGTCGCTGGCTGGATGAGCATCAGGTTGAATATCGCTTTCACGACTATCGCGTCGATGGCCTGACGCCAGAGCTGCTGGCAACCTTTATTGGCGAGCTGGGCTGGGAAGCGCTGTTGAATACCCGTGGCACTACCTGGCGTAAGCTGGATGAACAGGTGCGTGCCGGCATCAACAACGCCGATGCCGCTGCGGCGCTGATGCTGGAAATGCCGGCAATCATCAAACGTCCATTGCTCTGCGCGCCCGCACAGCCTATGCTGCTGGGTTTCAGTGATGCCAGTTATAGCCAATGGGTCGCCCAAACGCGCTAACGCCGTTGGCCCTGTTGTACAGTTTCAGATAACGAAAATAACGAGGTCTAGTTTATGTCTTGCCCAGTCATTGAGCTGGCTCAGCAGCTTATTCGCCGCCCTTCTCTTAGCCCGGACGATGCGGGCTGTCAGGCGTTAATGATTGAACGTCTACGCGCAGCAGGTTTTACCATTGAGCCGATGGATTTTGGCGATACCCAGAACTTCTGGGCCTGGCGCGGCAAAGGAGAAACCCTGGCATTTGCAGGCCACACCGACGTGGTACCTGCAGGCGATGCTGACCGCTGGATTAACCCACCGTTTGAGCCTACGATTCGCGACGGCATGCTGTTTGGCCGTGGTGCTGCCGACATGAAAGGCTCGCTGGCGGCGATGGTCGTGGCGGCAGAGCGCTTCGTCGCGCAGAACCCGAACCATAAAGGCCGTCTGGCGTTCCTGATTACTTCCGATGAAGAAGCCAGCGCTACGCACGGCACGGTAAAAGTGGTTGAAGCGCTGATGGCGCGTAATGAGCGCCTGGACTACTGCCTGGTGGGCGAACCGTCCAGCACCGAAGTGGTTGGCGACGTGGTGAAAAACGGCCGTCGTGGCTCAATGACCTGCAACCTGACCATTCATGGCGTACAGGGGCACGTAGCCTATCCGCATCTTGCCGATAACCCGGTCCACCGCGCCGCGCCGTGGATGAACGAACTGGTGTCGATTGAGTGGGATCAGGGCAACGAATTCTTCCCACCGACCAGCATGCAAATTGCCAACATTCAGGCTGGTACCGGCAGCAACAACGTGATCCCAGGCGATCTGTTCGTCCAGTTTAACTTCCGCTTTAGCACCGAATTGACGGACGAGATGATCAAAGAGCGCGTTATTGCCCTGCTGGACAAACATCAGCTGCGCTATACCGTTGATTGGTGGATTTCCGGGCAGCCGTTCCTGACCGCACGCGGTAAACTGGTCGATGCGGTAGTGAACGCTATCGCGCACTATAATGAAATAGAACCGCAGTTGCTGACCACCGGCGGCACGTCAGATGGTCGCTTTATCGCCCAGATGGGCGCGCAGGTTGTTGAACTGGGTCCGGTGAATGCCACCATTCATAAAATTAATGAGTGTGTGAACGCTGCAGACCTGCAGATGCTGGCGCGGATGTACCAGCGCATCATGGAACAACTTGTCGCCTGACGGCACAACATAAGGGGTAATGCACATGGATTGGCTGTCAAAATACTGGTGGATTCTGGTGCTGGTGTTTCTGGTAGGGGTAATTATCAACGTGATCAAAGATCTCAATCGCGTCGATCACAAAAAATTCCTCGCCGATAAACCGGAGCTTCCGCCGCACCGCGATTTTAACGACAAGTGGGATGACGACGACGACTGGCCTAAGAAGGACCAGCCGAAGAAATAGTTCGGTGTCGATCCCGGCGTCACTTCGTTCGGCCGGGCTACCAGATGAGTAGCCTGGCCGAACGAAGTGACGCCGGGGAACACACAAGATTTACATCATCTCAATAAGATCGTCATTTTTCGGCGTACTGCCGCTCAACGCTTCATCGAAATAGTGCTTCGGCACGGTATAACGCAGGTGATCCAGTGCAAACTGCATGCTGCGATCGTCTATCGCGTGGCCTAAATCCTCAACGATATCCAGCGTCACATCGCCGCCTGCGGCCTGTAGTGCTTCCTGGCCTTTCACCGCCCAGGCAAGATCGATAACCCGGTCTTCCCCGCCGTGAATCAGGTGGATGGTCGTGGCAGTGTCCGCTTTTTCCGGCATCGTCGCGTAGCGGCCGTTAAAGGCAATCACCCGTGACGCCAGCCCCGGCTGTGCTTTAATCCCCTCAAGCGACATGATTGCCCCCTGAGAGAAACCAATTAATGCCGTCGCCTGTGGACTCACGCCGCTCTGTTTTTGCCAGTAGCGTACGGTCTCAATAAAGGTCGGCATAATGGCATCGATGCGCGCCTGACGGTTTTCTTCCGTCACACCCGCCACCGAGAACCACTGGCGGCCCGGTGCCGGACCACAAGGCTCTGCGCCGCCTACGCTAACAATGAGCGCATCCGGAAACAGCGGCGCAAACCAGCTGCCGATCTGGCCCATTGCCACCGGATTATCGCCCACGCCATGAAACAACAGCAGCAGCTGTTGAGCGGGCTTCGCGGGGCTTTGAACAACAAAATGATCGTGTGTCATGGCTGTCTCCTTGGTTTTGACGGTCAGTTTACGCCGCGCCAAAATAATGACCATGCCATTTAACTGAATGAGTCAGTTAAAAAAATTGCAGTTGTTGAACCTGTTTCATGAGCTGATTTGTCCGAACCTCGTCGAGGTTCAGCATCGCCAGCGCCGCTTCTTCCCGCAACCTGACCAGCAGCGCTTTCCGCCCATGCAGGCCCAGGCGATGACAGAGCACCTGCTCATTCTCACCGGATAAACGCCCGCGCAGCGCCGGAAGCGCCAGTTCGCAAGTGCCACAGAGCAGGTGCAGGCTCCCCAGCGCCGCCAGCATCGGGCGATGAGCAAAGGCAAACCCGGCCAGATCCCACCAGTCATTCTCAGTAAGAATAGCCTCTGACACCTCGGCTAGCGGCACTTTTTCATCGACCCACTGCGAGAGCCAGCGCCACTCACGACACAGCCGATGGTGCTCACGCAGCATCAGCGCTTCTCCCGCCGCCGTGAGTGGACGCAGCGCCATCGCCGCATAGCAGCCGCTGCTCGCCTCCCGCTGGGTGCCAATGCGCACCAGCGTAAAGCCACAGCGCTGCCAAAAGCGCCACAGTTCCTCGGTGTAGCCAAAACTCACCGACAGGTAATCGCATTCCGCCGCCGTTGCCCACGCCTGCGCAATCAGCCGCTGGCCTATCCCCTCGCGCTGACGCTGTGGATGAACCGCAATTCGGCTAATGCGCCGCCCGATAAGCGTCGCCGCCAGCGGGCTACCGCCGTGCGCCGCCATCGACTGCGCCACCAGATTCCCGCGAGGACGACGGTAGCCCGCCCATACGGCTTGACTCAGCTCAGGCGACAGTCCCCCTTCATCCACCAGCCATAGCGCACCGGCTGGCCCCTGAGGCGTTTGTGCGCTGATAAAATGCTGCCCCGGCGCATCCATCATCCGCCGAAGATCGAGCGGAGAGGTGCGGTAATGCGCGCCGGAAAGCAACTGGTACAGGGCGACAGGTTGTTCAGGATGGGGAAGCCAGGTTGATTGCGAAACGGGGAGCAGTGACACTTCGCCTGTTGGCGACGTGGTAAACGCCTCATCATGGAAAATCAGCGCATCGTTAACCAGCGCTTCCAGCGGGCATCCTACCGCCCAGCGAATAGGCTGGTTGAGGGTGAAAACGCGACGTTCGGGAAATGCAGCACAGAGTTTAAGTAAAAAACCGCGTCCGGTGCCCTCGTACCCCTGCACGGTGGTGGTCAGCAGCGTACGGGGAAAGCGAGCAATAAGCTTCTGGAGGAGTGGCGCAGGGATAGCGGCGGCTTCATCCACCACCAGCCAGTCGGCACATTCATCTGAGTCCAGCAGCGCATCGGGGGCCATAAAGCGAAAACGCTCACCGGCAAAGGCGGCAATCACCTCGGCCGAAGCCCGGGAAGGTGCAGTGACGATCGCCTCGCCGTGCAGGCGCTGAATATGCATCCCCGCCAGCGCAGACTTCCCTCGCCCGCGCTCTGCCGTCACCACCGATACGGGTGCGGTCGTCTCCTCCAGCGCCGCCAGAACCGCCTGCTGCTCACGCTCAGGCTCACCGCTGGCGCGATGCCAGTCAGGCCGTAGCGGGGACGCGAGGGTCGGCAGCGGTGCTCCCTGTTGCCAAAGTACCGTTTGCGGATGTCGAGAAAGCGCCCGGCAAAAGTGAGCGACAAAATTCGGTGCGGCAATCGGTTCCGGCGTATCGCTCCAGCGCAGTGAATCCGCATCGGCCTGATGAAGCCACTTCGCCCATTCCGGCACCAGCAGTATCAGCCAGCTACCGGCCCGGAGCGTGCCCGCCAGCGCGGCAAAGGCCGAGGCATCAAAGCCATCGCGGGCATCGAAGATTGCGTGCTGGAATTCGCGCCCCAGCAGCGTGACCAACTTAGAGGACGGGCAGAACGGCGCGGCGGCCGGGTTCAGGCCAACCCAAAGCACCTCTTCCCCCGCCGCTGCGCGAAACGCCGTGGCCTGCCGTTCGCTCCACGTGCGTTCGCCGCTTATCACCAGCAGGCGGCGAATGCCTTCCTGCGCCATGCGCTCAGCATGCGCCAGCAGTTCATCCATGACTCTGGGCCCGCCGTCAGAGTGATTTGCTAAAGGTGTTGCACTGCGCTGGGTCACCGCTATCAAAGCCGCGTTTCAGCCAGGTATAGCGCTGCTGCGAGGTGCCGTGCGTAAAGCTATCCGGCACCACGCGCCCTTGCCCCTGCTGCTGCAGGCGGTCGTCGCCAATGGCTTCGGCAGCATTCAGCGCCTCTTCCAGATCGCCAGCTTCCAGAATGCCCTGTTTCTGCATGCTATGGCCCCAGACGCCCGCAAAGCAGTCTGCCTGAAGCTCCATGCGCACGGAAAGTCGATTCACCTCGGCCTGCGAAGCGCCCTGCTGCATCTGGCGCACTTTCGGTTCGATACCCAGCAGTTTTTGTACGTGATGGCCGACTTCATGCGCAATCACGTAGCCCTGAGCGAAATCACCGCCCGCGCCAAGCTTGTTTTTCATGTCGTCGTAGAATGAGAGGTCGATATAGACCGTGCTGTCTGTTGGGCAGTAAAACGGCCCCATCACCGACTGCCCGGTACCGCATCCTGTGCGCGTCGCACCGCGGTACATCACCAGACGCGGCGGCTGATAGGTTTTGCCCATCGCCTTAAACTCCTGCGCCCAGGTGTCTTCCGTGGTAGCGAGGATTACCGAGGTGAACTTCGCGGCTTCGTCATCTTTCGGGCCGCTCACCCGCTGGGAAGTTTGCTGCTGGCCGATGGGTTCGCCGGTCATCAGGCCGGTCAAATCCACGCCGTAGTAGCCCGCCACCAGCACGATAATCAGCAGGACAATGCCGCCCTTACCGCTCGGGATGCGAAAACCTGGGCCACGTCCGCCCATCATCGGGGATTCAGAACTATTCCGCCGGTCTTCTACATTGTCGCTTTCGCGACGACCTTGCCAACGCATAACTACCTCAGTCTTATTCTCAGAAATACTGAGATGATCGTAGGCGGTTACGGGGGGGATTACCACTGGAAATGTTGTGCGGGGCTTTCCCGCGATGAGGATGTAGGCTTGATAAGCGCAGCGCCATCAGGCAAGCAACGCGCACATTGCCGGATGGCGGCGTAAACGCCTTATCCGGCCTACGCGCAGGGCGAGGCCGGGGAGTGCATCAACTTAGTCGAGCTTCACGCCTAAACGATGCGCCACTTCTTCGTACGCTTCAATCAGGCCACCCAGGCTCTGACGGAAACGGTCTTTGTCCATTTTATCCATGGTCTTTTTATCCCACAGACGGCTACCGTCCGGGGAGAACTCATCGCCCAGCACCACTTCGCCTTTGAACAGACCGAACTCCAGCTTGAAGTCGACCAGGATCAAACCTGCATCGTCGAACAGCTTTTTCAGCACGTCGTTCGCTTTGAAGGTCAATTCCTGCATACGCGCCAGGTTCTCTTTGCTCACCCAGCCAAAGGTTTCGCAGTAGGATTCGTTAACCATCGGGTCGTGCATCGCGTCGTTTTTCAGGAACAGGTCAAACAGCGGCGGGTTCAGCTCGATGCCTTCTTCGATTCCTAAGCGTTTCACCAGCGAGCCAGCCGCACGGTTACGCACCACGCATTCCACCGGCACCATATCCAGCTTTTTCACCAGACATTCGGTATCGGACAACAGCGCTTCCATTTGGGTTGGAATACCTGCTTCTGCCAGTTTGCTCATAATGAAATGGTTGAACTTGTTGTTCACCATGCCTTTACGATCGAACTGCTCAATGCGGGCGCCATCCCCTGCTGACGTATCGTTACGGAATTCGAGTACCAACAGATCCGGGTTTTCGGTGCTGTATACGGTTTTCGCTTTACCACGATACAACTCAGCTAGCTTTTGCATCTTTGTCACTCCAGTGATGATTACGATAAATATTTGTGCATTTTCTGCCGACGCACACGATTGCGTCACTATACAGAAAAAAGGGCCGGATTGCTCCAGCCCTGTTTAATTACTTGCTAAATGCGGCCTGGAATGCGGCTACCAGGGCGTCATTCTGCGACTGCGTCAGCGTATGACCTTTCGGATCGATGAACTGCAGGCTACTACGGTTGTCCAGGTCGCCGACCTGAAGTTTGTAGTCACCGGAGACCAGACCAGGATCGCTCGCGCCCAGATCTTTCCAGCTGCTGTCAGACAGCGGCTTGTAGGTCACCGCGATGCTGCCCTGAGAACGGGTGCTATCGGTCACTTTCATGCCCACTTTTTCCAGTGCGCCAGGCAGACGTTGCCATACCTGGTTAAACGGACCGCGTACCACCAGCATTGGCAGGCCGGTATCGTCGGAGGCGCTCTGCACGTCGAAGGTTGCACCAGCAGTGCCTCTGGAACTGTTCGCGGCATCCGTCGCGTTCTTATCCAGGCCTGCGGAAATCACGTTCAGCATTTCAGCGCTATAGCGCTGCAGAGAAGCACGGTCAGCAACCGGCTTGCCAGCCTGTTCCAGGTTAACCAGTTTCACCATGACGGCCTGCTGGTAGCCCTGCGGCTGTACGGAGATCTGATAGCGACCACGGTACTGCTGGTCTTCATCAAGACGGTTCCACTCAACCCAGTCTGTCGTCAGCGTCTGGCTCGCATCATCACGTTTGGTGATGGTGTAGTTCTTCGCCTGAACGATGCTGACAACCTGCGGCCACAGAGAACCGCTACGGCCATTTTCAACCAGCAGCATGGCGGTATCACCCGTGAACTGGGTACGTGCACCAGAAACCAGCGCCAGCGGCTGAGCCGGCGGACGGATATCCAGCGCTTTACCGACGGCACCGCTGCCGTTAGCGACCGGAATGTTATAGTCGCCATTTTCAACCGGCAGAATCATGCCCGCAGGGGCGTGAAGTTCACTCAACGGAGTGGCTTGCAGGTAGGATTCATCACCGCTGACCTGGCGCTTATAGCGCGAGTCGGAACTACAGGCCGCAAGCAGTAAAACCAGCGATACCCCCGCAACCTTCGCCAGGCGCGACTTCTGTACTGAGTAAGCCATCAAATCTCCCTAAACTTTACAGCAAACCGGCATGCTTTAATGCAGATGCCACAACATCACGACCGTGGTCGGTGATAGGGGTCATCGGCAGACGCATGGTGTCGGTCGCCACAAGTCCCAATTCCTTACATGCCCATTTCACTGGGATAGGATTGGGTTCGACAAATAATTTATTGTGCAGCGGCATCAAACGCTGGTTAATGATCCGCGCCTGGTCAAACTGGCCATCAGCTGCCAGTCTGCACATTTCCGCCATATCACGCGCCGCAACGTTTGCCGTCACTGAAATAACGCCATGACCGCCGAGCTGCATGAAGTCCAGACCGGTTGCATCATCACCGCTCAGCAGGATGAAGTCATCTGAAACCAGCTCTTTGATCTGATGAACACGGCTTAAGTTCCCCGTGGCTTCCTTAATCGCGATAATATTTTTAATTTTCGCCAGGCGACCTACGGTTTCCGGCAGCATATCGCAACCGGTACGGGACGGCACATTATACAGAATTTGCGGCAGGTCAGTATGCTCAGCGATCGTTTTGAAGTGCTGGAACAGACCTTCCTGGGTTGGACGGTTGTAATACGGGGTGACGGTCAGGCAACCCACCACGCCGGTATTATTGAAACGTTGGGTCAGGCTAATCGCCTCTGCGGTTGCATTTGCCCCCGTTCCTGCGATCACCGGAATGCGGCCGTCGGCCAGCTCCAGCGTAGTCATCACGACATCGCCATGCTCTTCGTGGCTGAGCGTCGCCGATTCGCCGGTCGTTCCTACCGAGACAATCGCCGAGGTTCCGCTGGCGACATGGTAATCAATCAGTTTTTTCAGGCTTGAACGGTCGACATTACCTTTTTCATCCATCGGCGTGACAAGCGCTACAATACTTCCCGTAAACATGGGCCATCCTCTGTGCTGACGTGCGGACATGAATCTCAATGGTACGTTTGGTCTTGTAATAAAAGCAAGAGACTGAGGGCCTTCAGGATGTTGTATGCCGGTTTTTTTTATGCTTTCCTAAGGAATACCGCACCTTTTTAAAGGAAGAACAGGTTTGACAGCCTCATTACAACACTATCTGGTCATTACAGCCCTGGGCGCGGATCGCCCTGGCATCGTCAATACGATTACCCGTCACGTGAGCAGCTGCGGCTGTAACATCGAAGACAGTCGCTTGGCCATGCTGGGGGATGAGTTCACTTTTATTATGCTGCTTTCCGGTTCATGGAATGCGATTACGCTGATTGAATCCACCCTGCCGCTGAAAGGCGCGGAGTTGGATCTGCTGATCGTGATGAAGCGCACCACCGCGCGTCCGCGTCCGGCGATGCCTGCTACCGTCTGGGTACAGGTTGAGGTGCCTGATTCACCGCATATTATTGAGCGCTTTACCGCGCTGTTTGATAGCTGGGAAATGAACATTGCCGAACTGGTGTCGCGTACGCAGCCTGGCGATAACGAAGGCGTCGCGCAGCTGTTTATTCAGATAACCGCCCACAGCCCCGCTACGAAAAATGCATCAAATATTGAGCAAGCGTTCAAAGCCCTATGTACAGAACTGAACGCACAAGGCAGTATAAACGTGATCAATTATTCACAGCATGATGAACAGGATGGAGCTGAGTAATGAACCCACTGAAAGCCGGTGATATCGCACCGAAATTTAGTTTGCCCGATCAAGACGGCGAGCAGGTAAATTTAACCGACTTCCAGGGACAACGTGTTCTGGTCTATTTCTACCCGAAAGCAATGACCCCTGGCTGCACCGTGCAGGCCTGCGGCCTTCGCGACAATATGGATGAGCTGAAAAAAGTTGGTGTGGAAGTGCTGGGCATCAGCACCGATAAGCCAGAGAAGCTCTCCCGCTTTGCGGAAAAAGAGCTGCTGAACTTCACGCTGCTCTCCGATGAAGATCACCAGGTTTGCGATCAGTTTGGCATCTGGGGTGAGAAAACCTTTATGGGCAAAACCTATGACGGCATTCACCGCACCAGCTTCCTGATTGACGCCGACGGTAAAGTCGAGCACGTCTTCGACGACTTCAAAACCACCAACCATCACGACATCGTGCTGGGCTGGCTGCAGGCAAACGCCTAACCCCATAATGTAGCCCGGCCGAGCGCAGCAACGCCGGGGTTCCCCCGGGGTCGGCGTAACCGCCTCGCCCGGGCTATACGTCAATTCGACACGTCCTCTTCCACCACCAGCCCATCCGGCCAGGCGTGTACTACCGCTTTGATCAACGTCGCCAGCGGAATGGCAAAGAACACGCCCCAGAAGCCCCACAGCCCACCGAAAATCACCACCGACAGAATAATCACCAGCGGGTGCAGGTTCACGGCTTCGGAGAACAGCACCGGCACCAGCAGGTTACCGTCGAGCCCCTGAATAATCAGATAGACCGCAAACAGGCTCCAGAACTCGGTACCAAGGCCAAACTGGAACAGCGCCACGCAGACCACCGGAATAGTGACCACGAACGCGCCAATGTAAGGAATAAGGACCGATAGCCCCACCAGCACCGCCAGCAAAAGCGAGTAGTTAAGGCCAAACATCAGGAAGCCAAGCCAGGTAGCAACGCCAACGACGATCATCTCCAGCACCTTACCGCGAATGTAGTTGGTAATTTGCTGGTTCATCTCTTTCCACACCTGCCCTGCCAGACCGCGGTTGCGCGGCAGCACGCGACGCACCGCGTTCAGCATCTGCTCTTTATCCTTCACCAGGAAAAAGACCATCAGCGGCACCAGCACCAGGTAGACTGCCAGCGTCAGCAGCCCCACCAGTGAGGCCACGGAATATTTCACCACCGAGTCACCGAGCGTCAGCATCCGGGTACGCATATTTTCGGCCATCGCATCAATGATCCCGGCGTCCATCAGCGCAGGATAGCGGCGCGGCAGCGTGGCAGCGAAATCAGAAAGTTTGTTCAGCATGCCCGGCATATCGTGGATAAGGTTAATCCCCTGCTGCCAGGCAATCGGCATCACCACGAAGGACATCAGCAGCAGAATGCCGATAAACAGCACCATCACCGCGGTGGTGGCCCAGGTACGCGACCAGCCCAGTCGCTCCAGGCGGACGGTTGGCCACTCCAGCAGATAGGCCAGCACCAGCGCAACCAGCAGCGGCGCCAACAGGCCGCTGAAGAAGAACAGAATGCAAAAACCTGCCACCAGAATGACCAGCAGCGCGATCGCCTCCGGGTCACTAAATCGGCGGCGGTACCACTGCATCAACATCTCGAGCATAAATCGATTCCCTGAACCCTTTGCTTTCATTGAGGGAATGAATTGTATCGAAGTGTCACAAAAAAGACTCCGCTTTTTATATTTATCCCAACAATCTCGCGATTATCATTTTCATCCCATGAGCAGATAGATACACTCCCAGAGCAGCGTAAAATGGAACGTAAGATTATGCTGTTGGTCAAAACAGGCACATCCCCACATTACAGGACAGAGGTTATGTTCAAGCAGTTGAAAAAAACGCTGTTGGCATCCCTTATTGCAACGCTTGCGCTCGGGCAAATCGCTCCGGCGTTTGCGGATTCGGCTGATACTCTCCCGGATATGGGCACCTCAGCAGGAAGCACGCTCTCCATCGGTCAGGAGATGCAGATGGGGGATTACTACGTCCGTCAGCTGCGCGGAAGCGCCCCGCTGATTAATGACCCGCTGCTGGTTCAGTACATCAATTCACTGGGGATGCGTCTGGTTTCGCACGCCTTTTCCGTCCGTACGCCGTTCCACTTCTATCTGATTAACAACGACGACATCAACGCCTTCGCCTTCTTTGGCGGCAACGTGGTGCTGCACTCGGCGCTGTTCCGTTACTCCGACACCGAAAGCCAGCTGGCGTCGGTGATGGCGCACGAAATCTCCCACGTCACCCAGCGTCACCTTGCGCGAGCAATGGAAGACCAGAAGCGTAACGCTCCGCTGACCTGGGTAGGCGCACTCGGCTCAATTTTGCTGGCGATGGCCAGCCCGCAGGCCGGTATGGCAGCGCTGAGCGGCACGCTGGCCGGTACCCAGCAGGGCATGATCAGCTTTACTCGTCAGAATGAAGAAGAGGCCGACCGTATTGGCATTCAGGTGCTGCAGCGCGCCGGTTTCGACCCGCAGGCCATGCCGGCCTTTATGGAAAAGCTTCTTGACCAGTCGCGCTACTCATCGCGGCCACCGGAAATGCTGCTGACTCACCCCCTGCCGGAAAGCCGTCTGTCGGATGCGCGTAACCGCGCCAACCAGATGCGCCCGGTGGTGGTGCAATCCTCCGCCGATTTCTACTTCGCCAAAGCGCGTACTCTGGGCATGTATAACTCCGGCAAGAACCAGCTTGGCAGCGACCTGCTGGATAACTGGTCGAAGGGCAATATTCGCGAACAGCACGCCGCACAGTACGGCCGCGCGCTGCTGGCCATGGAAGCAAAAAACTACGCCGAGGCGAGCAAACAGCTACAGCCGCTGCTGAGTGCCGAGCCGCAAAACGCCTGGTATCTTGACCTGGCAACGGATATCGACCTCGGGCAGAAAAAAACCGCCGAGGCCATTAGCCGCCTGAAAAATGCCCGTGAACTGCGTACCAACCCGGTGCTGCAGCTTAACCTGGCGAACGCCCTGCTTGAGGGCGGGCAGCCTGCTGAAGCGGCAACCATTCTTAATCGCTACACCTTTAACAATAAAGACGATACCAACGGCTGGGATCTGCTAGCCCAGGCGGAAGCCGCGCTGGGTAATCGTGATCAGGAGCTGGCGGCGCGCGCCGAGAATATGGCGCTGGTAGGAAGACTCGATCAGGCGATTTCCATGCTCAGCTCGGCCAGCGGTCAGGTGAAACTGCGCAGCCTCCAGCAGGCGCGCTACGATGCCCGTATCGATCAGTTGCGCGAGCTGCAGGAACGCTTCCGCCCTTATCAGAAAATGTAAACAGGAGAGACGATGACGGATTCGGTCACGATTTATCACAACCCACGCTGCTCAAAGAGCCGTGAGACCTTAACCCTGCTGAAGGATAACGGCATCGACCCTGAGGTGGTGCTGTATCTCGACACGCCGCCGGATGCCGCGACGCTCGGCAAGCTAATTAAGATGCTGGGTCTTGGCAGCGCGCGCGAGCTGATGCGCCAAAAAGAAGATCTCTACAAATCGCTGAACCTCGCCGATAGCCAGCTCAGCGAAGAGCAGCTTATCCAGGCGATGGTTGAGAACCCGAAGCTGATTGAACGCCCTATCGTTGTTCACAACGGGCAGGCGCGCATTGGTCGCCCGCCGGAGCAGGTGCTGGAAATCGTCCGCTAATCCCCCCTAAGGCCGCAGCGCTTCCAGAAAAGCCTGCGGCGTCATATTCCCCAGCTTTTTCTGCTCCTTTCCGCCGTTGAATAATGCACAGAGCTTCACCACAAGTTCATCCGGCGTCTGGGTTCGAAGCGCGGGGATAATCTCCACCAGCGGTACGGTTACCGCCACCGCCTGACGCTTTTTCCCGGTCATCGTGATGCTGACGTGTATCCCTCGTTCCGCCAAATGCTGACTTAGTGCGGTCACCTGCGCCTCGCTTAACCACTCGTCGCTTTTAATCTCAACAGATTGGATATCACCCGGACACTGCGTGAGCACCTCATCGAGCCAGTGAATGACCAACGGCGATGACATACCCGAGTATACGCGTGCCGCACACCAACCGCTCACGGGCTCCTGGGCCCACAGCAGATGGTGGTCACCGTCATCATCCATATGCAGCGACAAAAAACGATAATGCAGCGTCAGCGTCTGCGGCCGAACGCCCGCCTTAAGCGCCCTCTTGCCGTGCAGTATCGCCTCATTGTTTTTCGGGTACGACGGCATCAGATAGCGGCTAAGCGTTGCACGGGACAGCGACATGCCAAGCCCTTCCCCTGCAATCGACAGCAAATCGTCTAACGGCGCGCGGAGGATTTCGCGCAGAGCATTAATGAGCACAATTTGTTCTTGTCTCATCGCTTTGTGTACGACCTTCGGCATCGTACTTCTGTCAGCCGTCTGCTCGCGCTTGCGCCAGCGACGTACCGTTGTCACAGAGATCCCCAGTTCAAGCGCCAGTTCCCGGTCGCTTTTGTCCGAATCCTGGAGATATTTACGAATTCTCGGTGTCGTTGTGGCGTTAGCATGCAGCTTAATTTCCATGGCTTTCCTTAAGAAATTAATAACTAATCATATGAGATTTATATTGATTAAGTCGATGCATTGTGACCCGTTTCACCTTTCTGCACCAGGCTTTCTCCCATAATCCTTTCGTCGTTTTCTATTACATAACACACACAATGTCCGTTAATCTTATACGGAGTTCACAATGAACAATGTTCTGGGATTTTTAGAAGAGAAATTGATGCCAATTGCGGCAAAAACCGCACAACAGCGTCATCTCGGTGCCATCCGTGGTGCATATGTGTCCTTTATGCCGTTTATTATCGTCGGCTCTATTCTGCTGGTTATCTCGTCGTTCCCGAATCAGGGCTATCAGCAATTTATGTCCAGCACCTTCGGCGCAAGCTGGAGCGCCATTATCGAGATCCCGTTTAACGCGGTCTTCTCCACCATGTCGCTGTTTATCAGCTTCCTTGTCGCCTATCGCCTTGCGGAGCACTACGGTGATGATCGAATCTCCAGCGGCATTCTGGCGCTGGTCTGTTTTCTGATCCTGACGCCGTTTATTAAAGTTGCCGAAAACGGTGGCATTACCGTGATGCCGGTGGAGTGGATTGGCACCAAAGGCCTGTTCGTCGCGATGATTGGCTCGCTGCTGTGGACCGAGCTGTTCTGCTGGCTGAAGCGCAAAAAACTGGTCATCAAGATGCCAGAAGGGGTACCGCCTGCGGTACAGGAATCTTTCGCCGCGCTGATTCCAGCGCTGGTGGTGATGATTCTGGTGCTGGCAATTCGCATCGGCTTTGAAAATACCCACTACAACACCATTCACCAGTTTATTTATGACGTCGTCGCCACCCCGGTTCGCCACTTCGGCACCTCCTATTTTGGCGCGCTGATGACCGTATTCAGCATCACTATTCTGTGGTCAGTCGGGATCAACTCCGGCTCGATGGTCAACGGCATCATCCGTCCGCTGTGGATGGAAAACCAGACCGACAATATTGCCGCCATTCAGGCTGGCGTGACGCCGCCGCACATTATTACCGAACAGTTTTTCGACATGATCTGGATGGGCGGCGCCGGGGCTACGCTGTCGCTGGTTATTGCCATGCTGATTTTCGCCCGCAGTAAAAATATGCGCGAAGTGGCCCGTCTGGGCGCGGGGGCCTCCATCTTCAACATCAACGAACCGGTGCTCTTCGGCCTGCCGGTGATCATGAACCCGATCATGCTGATCCCGTTCAACCTGGTCCCGCTGGTGCTGGTGACCATCCAGTATCTGGCGATGAAAGTAGGGGCGGTCGCCGTGACCACCGGGGTGTTTATTCCGTGGACCCTGCCGCCGGTCATCAGCGGATTTATCGTTACCGGGCATATTTCCGGCAGCGTGATGCAAATCATTAACCTGCTGATTGGCGCGATGCTGTACCTGCCGTTTATGCGCATCGTCGATAAGCAGTACCGCAATGCGGAAATCAGTGCCGTTGAGGAATCCAGCACGCTAGCAAAACAGGAGTAACAACAAGATGTGGGGAATTATTGCAACCTGGCGTATGGCGCTGGAAGGCGTAGATGAGTCGGCGTCCGCGCTGGCTGCAGGCAGTGCGGCGGCGACATCCGTGGTGGATGCCGTGGTCGCGGTAGAAGATTTTCCGTTCTACAAATCGGTGGGTTATGGCGGCCTGCCGACTGAGAATGGCGAGGTAGAACTGGACGCCGCCTGGATGGACGGCGACACGCTGGCCTTTGGCGCGGTGGGCAATCTGGTCGATATCGCTAACCCGGTGAAAGTGGCGCAGGCGCTGGGTCGTCAGCGCTACAACTCGCTGCTGGTCGGTCAGGGCGCACGTGAATGGGCGCTGAGCCAGGGCTTTGCCGAGAAAAAAATGCTCACCGAACGCGCGATGCAACACTACCGTAAACGCTGTCGCGAGACGCTGGATAAAGGGTTAAGCCCCTACGACGGCCACGACACCGTCGGCGTTATCGCCCTCGACAAGCAGGGCTCGATGAGCGTCGCGACCTCCACCAGCGGCCTGTTTATGAAAAAGCGCGGGCGAATTGGCGACTCACCGATTATTGGCTCCGGCTTCTACTGCGACAGCCAAATCGGCGCAGCCACCGCCACCGGCGTGGGGGAAGATTTAATGAAAGGCTGCACCAGCTACGAAATCGTCCGCCGGATGGAACAGGGCATGACCCCACAGCAGGCGGCTGATTCGGTGGTGTATGAACTGGAAGATAAGCTGATGTCCCGCTTTGGCCGTGCGGGCGATCTGTCCGTAGTGTGCATGAACCGCAAAGGGGAGTTCGGCGCAGCAACCAACATCAAAACCTTCTCTTTTGTCGTGGCCACCGCCACTCAACCGCTGACGGTGTTCCGTGCCGAGCGCGTTAAAGAGAAGACCCATTATCAACCGGTAGACGACGCCTGGATGCAGGCCTACGCCGACCGCATTCGCGCCCCTATCGAGGAGTAAACGATGATTAACTACCGCTTAGTGACGGCGCTGCCCGGCGAACTGGCACAAAGTCACCTCATCACCAGACCTGACAGCCCTTTGCTTCAGCAGGAAGCGCTGCGTAATAACCCGCTGATTGCTGAGATGACAGCACGCGCGGCCCAGGGAACATTAGCAGACACCTGTTTCGGCTGTGGACCTTTCGCCCGTATCACGATAGTGCCGCAAAGCGCCTGGCAGGACAGCCTGACTGATGCGCTGCTCACCTTCCTGCGCCCACTATTTGCTACACCGATTTGCCGTGCAGTACTGCTCGACTGCACGCACATTCACAACGCCGTGCTGGCAAAAACGCTGCGTTTCCTGTTCAACCAGGACCACACATTGACCGACCTCGGGCTAAAAACATCGGCACAAAGCGACGTGCGCCTGACACGTATTGACGCTTTCTGCTCCGACGCTGAACGGGCAGGTCTTGAGACCCTGTTCAGTCAACAGCAGGCCATCGCCAACGGCATGATTGCCGCCCGCCGCCTGGCGGATATTCCCTCTGAACAGTGCACACCACAGTATGTGGTCGAAGAGGCCCAGCGTCTGTGCGCGGCCTTCCCTACCCTGCGTTGCGAAGTGCTGGATGAGCAGGAAATTATCGAGCAAGGCCTGGGTCTGCTGCACGCAGTAGGCAAAGGTGCCAGCCGCCCGCCGCGCCTGCTGGCTATTCATTACGAAGGAGCAAGCCATGGCCCCGTGCGCAGCTATGTTGGCAAAGGCATAACCTTTGACACCGGCGGCCTCTGGCTAAAAGAAGGCGCAGGCATGTACACCATGAAGTATGACATGTGCGGCGCGGCCAACGTCCTTGGACTAATGCTAAGCATCGCCCAGCTAGGGCTACCGGTACGAGTGATGGGCGTACTGGCGCTGGCCGAAAATGCCATTGGCCCCGATGCGATGCAGCCGGGCAGCGTGGCTCGAGCCTGCAATGGGATGACGGTAGAAATCAATAATACCGATGCCGAAGGCCGCCTGGTGCTTTCCGACGCCATCGCCTGGGCCAGCCAGCGACATGCGCAAACAGAATATATTATCGACCTCGCCACGCTGACCGGTGCGGTGGTGAAAGCGCTAGGTTATGAGCTGAGCGGGCTGATGACCCAGGATAATACGCTGCGTTCGGCCTTAACCATCGCCGGGGAACAGAGCGGCGATGAAGTCTGGTCTCTGCCGCTGGATGCGCGATTGAAAAAACAAACGGAGAGCGCCATTGCCGATCTCTGCAACACGCCAACCAACAACGCGGCCATCAGCGCCTCCGCGGCCTGGTTACTGCACCACTTCTGCCCTGCAGACATTCCGTGGGCGCATCTTGACGTCAGCGGCACGGCGCTGTGGCGCGAAGGGGGTAAAAGCGTGGCATCAGGCAGGCCAATTCCGCTGCTGATGCAGCATTTGCTGAACGATATTGCGAAGGGAGCGTAACGAAAATCGACTTCAGGTAGGCCGGATAAGGCAAAGCCGCCATCCGGCAATCAGCTCGGTTCCGCCTGATGGCGCTGCGCTTATCAGGCCTACAGCTTCAGAATCTCTTTCACAAATGGAATGGTCAGCTTGCGCTGGGCAGTAATGGAGGCGTGATCGAGCTGATCCAGCGTCTGGAACAGTGTGCGCATTTCGCGATCCAGGCGTTTAAGCATAAAGCGGCACACATCGTCCGGCATTTCAAAGCCGCGCAGGCGGGCACGCAGCTGCAAGGCCTGTAATTTATCTTCGTCGGAAAGCGGCTGCAGCTTGTAGATTTGCCCCCAGTCGAGACGAGAAGCAAGATCCGGTAAACCGAGATTCAACTGACGCGGTGGGCGATCGCCGGTGATCAGCAGGCGGGTATTACCCGACTCAAGGATCCGGTTATAGAGATTAAAAATCGCCATTTCCCACGGTTCGTCCCCCGCTACGCACTCGATGTTATCGATGCACACCAACGAAAGCTGCTCCATCCCTTCCAGTACTTCCGGAACAAACCAGGTGCGTTTATCCAGCGGTACGTAGCCCACGGCATCGCCGCGCTGCGAGAGTTCGGCACAGGCAGCGTGCAGCAAATGGCTGCGTCCGGCACCTTCACGTGCCCAGATATAGATGTATCCGCTGTGCTCCTGCCGCAGCACGTTTTGCAGTGCAGCAAGTAAAGAAGGGTTATCACCTGGGAAGAAACTCGCAAAGGTTTCATCATCAGGAAGATAAAGTGGCAAAGAGAGCTGTGCCGGTGCGTTCAGAGAGACCTCAACATGGGCTTACGAAAAAACGGGAAGAGTTTACCACAGAAAATAGCGGGGAGAGAACCGGGCGGCGATCCGCCCGGCTTGAGGATCACGACTTAGAGGTTTCACTCTCATCCGCATCCAGCACCACTTCTTCCGGACGCAGGACGCTTATCAGCTTGAAGACCAGGCTCAGACAGATACCAACGATCGTCGCCAGCGCCATGCCTTTCAGCTCAGCCGCGCCGATGTGCACTTTCGCGCCGCTGACGCCGATGATCAGAATGACGGAGGTCAGGATCAGGTTCTGCGCTTTGCTGTAATCCACTTTGGATTCGATCAGCACGCGGATACCGGAGGCACCGATTACACCGTACAGCAGCAGAGAAACGCCACCCATGACCGGCAGTGGGATAATCTGAATCGCCGCCGCCAGCTTGCCAACGCAGGAGAGCAGAATCGCAATGATTGCCGCACCACCGATAACCCAGGTGCTGTACACGCGGGTGATCGCCATCACGCCGATGTTTTCACCGTAGGTGGTGTTCGGGGTGGAACCAAAGAAACCGGAGATCACGGTGGAAAGGCCGTTGGCAAACATAGAACGGTGCAGACCCGGATCGCGAATCAGGTCTTTCTTGACGATGTTCGCCGTCACCACCAGGTGACCAACGTGCTCGGCAATCACCACCAGCGCCGCTGGCAGAATGGTGAAGATAGCAAACCACTCAAAGCGCGGCGTATAGAAGGTTGGCAGCGCGAACCAGTGTGCATTTGCAATGGGTGATGTGTCCACAACGCCCATCACGAAGGAGAGCGCGTAGCCTACCAGCACGCCGATAAGAATCGGGATAATCGCCAGGAAGCCGCGGAACAGCACCGAGCCAAACACGGTGACGCCCAGAGTAACCAGCGAGATAATGATGGTTTTGGTATCCGCAGACTGGCCGTCAGGCGGCAGCAGACCCGCCATGTTCGCCGCCACGCCCGCCAGTTCCAGACCGATAACGGCAACGATTGCGCCCATCGCCGCAGGAGGGAACATCACGTCAAGCCAGCCGGTCCCCGCTTTCTTCACGATGAAGGAAACCAGGCAGAACAGCACGCCGCACATAATAAAGCCGCCCAGCGCCACTTCGTAGCCTAACGGCAGCAGCAGCAGTACCGGAGAGATAAAGGCAAAGCTGGAGCCCAGATAGGCCGGGATTTTACCTTTACAGATGAAGAGGTACAGCAGCGTTCCGAGACCGTTGAACAGCAGAACGGTGGCCGGGTTGATGTGAAACAGGACTGGCACCAGCACGGTTGCGCCAAACATGGCGAATAAATGCTGCAAGCTAAGCGGGATGGTCTGTAAAAGCGGCGGTCTTTCACTTACCCCAATGGCACGGCGTGTCATGATGTTTTCCTCGAGTGTGTTATTAGCTTCGGTTTTTTTATTCAAAAAAAAGCCGACTCTAAAAGTCGGCTCTTTTTATTTTTTCGTTTACTTGGTACCAAAAATCTTATCGCCGGCATCGCCGAGGCCCGGAATAATGTATCCGTGCTCGTTCAGGCCCTGGTCAATCGACGCGGTGTACAGCTCGATGTCCGGGTGCGCTTTTTCCAGCGCGGCAATACCTTCCGGTGCAGCAACCAGCACCAGCACCTTAATGCTAGAGCAGCCCGCTTTCTTCAGCAGATCGATGGTCGCAATGACGGAACCGCCGGTAGCCAGCATTGGGTCAACGATCAACGCCATACGCTCATCAATGTTGGAGACCAGCTTCTGGAAGTAAGGTACCGGCTCCAGCGTCTCTTCGTCACGGTACATACCGACGACGCTGATACGTGCACTTGGTACGTTTTCCAGTACGCCGTCCATCATGCCCAGGCCTGCACGCAGGATTGGCACAACGGTAATTTTCTTACCTTTGATCTGGTCGATTTCTACCGGGCCGTTCCAGCCTTCGATAGTCACTTTTTCGGTTTCCAGACCGGCGGTAGCTTCATAAGTCAGCAGGCTGCCGACTTCGGAGGCGAGTTCACGGAAGCGTTTGGTGCTGATGTCGTTCTCGCGCATCAGGCCCAGCTTGTGTTTGACGAGTGGGTGTTTAACTTCCACAATCTTCATTCTCTTTCTCCTTTAGATGGGGCAGCCACAAAAAAAATCGCGGGATTATACCGCTTTTTTACGATTGCGCCATACCTGTGATGATTGACCGGGATCAAGCAAAGCGGCGAATGGGTCCCCAGAGAGTATAAGACAGGATAAAAATAAACCCCGACTCGCGGGGTTTTATTTTACGTATTCAGCGGGTTAGAGCTCTTCGCCGTTGGTTGCAATCACCTTCTGATACCAGGCAAAAGATTTTTTACGGCTGCGCGCCAGCGTACCGTTACCTTCGTTGTCTTTATCGACATAAATAAAGCCGTAGCGTTTCTTCATTTCGCCGGTACCGGCAGAAACCAGGTCGATGCAGCCCCACGGGGTGTAGCCCATCAGATCCACGCCGTCTTCCACGACTGCTTTTTTCATTTCAGCAATATGCGCGGAGAGATAGTCGATACGATACTGGTCGTTCACCGTGCCATCGCTTTCCAGCACGTCAATCGCCCCGAAGCCGTTCTCCACGATAAACAACGGCAGCTGATAGTGGTCATAGAACCAGTTCAGCGAATAGCGCAGGCCCACCGGGTCAATCTGCCAGCCCCAGTCTGACTTCTGTACGTACGGGTTGGAGACCAGGCTGGTGGTTTCGTCGTAGTCGAGCTGCGGATTATCGTCGGTAGCCTTAGTGGCAAACGACATATAGTAGCTAAAGCCGATATAGTCGACGCAGCCCTGGGTCAGCGCCTGACGGTCTTCGTCGGTAATATCCAGCTCAAAACCGCGACGCTCGAAGTAGTTCAGCAGATGCTGCGGGTACTTACCGCGCACGTGCACGTCGGTGAACCAGTAGCGACGGTGCATGGCGTTCATCGCCATCATCATATCGTTTGGCGCACAGCTCAGCGGGTAGATTGGGCACATGGCAATCATACAGCCAACCTGCAGCGCTGGGTTAATCTCACGCGCGGCTTTTACGGCCAGCGCGCTCGCCACCAGCTCGTAGTGCGCAGCCTGATACATCACCGGCTCACGGTCTTCACCCGGCTGATACTTCAGGCCCGAGTTGGTAAACGGCGCAAAATCTTCGTGAAAGTTCGCCTGGTTGTTGATTTCGTTGAACGTCATCCAGTACTTCACTTTGTGCTGGTAACGGGTAAACACCACGTTGGCGAAGCGGACGAAGAATTCAATCAGCTTACGGTTACGCCAGCCGCCGTATTCGGTGACCAGGTGGTATGGCATCTCGAAGTGCGACAACGTGATGACCGGTTCGATGCCAAGCTTGAGGCACTCATCGAACAAGTCGTCATAAAACTGCAGGCCCGCTTCGTTCGGGGTCAGCTCATCACCGTTCGGGAAAATACGCGTCCAGGCAATAGAGGTACGGAAGCATTTGTAGCCCATCTCAGCGAACAGCTTCAGATCGTCTTTATAGCGATGATAGAAGTCGATGGCTTCGTGGTTCGGATAGTTTTTTCCTGGCAGTACGCCGTTGGTAATTTCGCGCGGCACGCCGTGCGCACCAGCGGTCATCACATCCGCCACGCTCACGCCCTTCCCGCCTTCCTGCCAACCGCCTTCAAGTTGGTGTGCGGCTACCGCGCCGCCCCAGAGAAACCCAGCTTTAAATCCAGACATATCTTTCCCTCGTTAAACAGTAAGTTGTCGCTGCGAATAGTGCTGATTGAAATGGTAAACCGCGCCGATAAGCCCGGCGTCGTTGCCGTGGCTGACGGTATCGATGTAGTCGGCAATGCCGAACCAGGCTAGATGCTCACGCATCAGCGCCAGAAAACCAGGGCGCTCAACAATGCCCCCGCCGATAAAAACGGTCTGCGGGTCAAACAGGTTCACCAGGTTGTAAAGGCCGGTGCCTATATCGTTGAGAAACTCTGATACCAGTCGCTGACAGATGGCATCACCCGCGTCAAAGCGGTCAAAAATTTCCTCACCCGTGACCTCTTCCAGCGTTTTGCCGATGTGCTGCGCGTAGCGATGGCGCAGCACGCGCAGGGTGCAGTTTTCATTCATGGAGTAACGACGGACGTCGCGTGAACCGGGGCGCATGGTTTGCATATAGCCAAACTCACCGGCACGAAAACGGGCACCGTGCACCAGTTGGTTGTTGCAGAAGATAGCGCCGCCGATGCCGGTGCCGATGGTCATCACCAGGCAGTTTGCCATGTCGCGGGCCTTGCCCTGCCAGCGTTCCGCCAGCAGCACGCAGTTCGCGTCGTTTTCAATCGCCACCGGAAGGCCGGTACGTTCTTCCAGCCACGCTTTAATCGCAAAGTTGTCGAACCGACGAATGGCGCCGCCCATTTCGATAAAGCCGGTATGCGGATTAACGTAGCCCGGTGCGCTGATAGCAATCCCGGTGCAGGCTGGGTGAGCCGTAATCCAGCGCTCAATCGCCGCCAGAATCTCGTCGCCATCGCTGTTGCTAATCGGCTCTTTTCCCTTATCGAGCAGTTCACCGCTGGCGGCAACAACGCCCATTTTTAACGCCGTACCCCCAATATCAAAGGCAGCAATCTTCATTCCATTCATCCCTTGTAGCCGTTTTTACATCGGTGATTGGCTTCGCTGAAACAAAAACAGAAACCGGTTTCATTGATATGATGTGGATTGTGCTCAGTGGATGCAAGGACAAGGGTGTACCCGGTTTCATTTTCGTGAGCAGTATCATATTTGACCGATATATTGATGGAAACGATGGAAAAACCGGGAGGTAAAAATTGGGATCAGAATAGGCTCGCAAACGTTTGCCTGGACTGATAGAATTGCGCCGATTTTTCTTGCTATCGCAAACGCGTGGAGACTTAGCAGTGACCGACAAAACCTCTCTCAGCTATAAAGATGCCGGTGTTGATATTGACGCAGGAAACGCTCTGGTTGACCGTATCAAAGGGGTGGTGAAGAAAACTCGCCGTCCGGAAGTGATGGGTGGATTAGGCGGTTTTGGCGCACTGTGCGCACTGCCGCAAAAATATCGCGAACCGGTGCTGGTTTCCGGCACTGACGGCGTTGGCACCAAATTGCGTTTAGCGATGGATTTAAAACGTCACGACACAATCGGCATCGATCTGGTGGCCATGTGCGTGAATGACCTGGTGGTACAAGGCGCCGAGCCGCTGTTCTTCCTCGACTACTATGCGACCGGTAAGCTGGACGTCGATACCGCAGCAAGCGTTATCAGCGGCATCGCCGAAGGCTGCCTGCAGTCTGGCTGCGCGCTGGTTGGCGGCGAAACTGCCGAAATGCCGGGCATGTACCACGGCGAAGATTACGACGTCGCCGGTTTCTGCGTGGGTGTGGTTGAGAAGTCAGAAATCATCGACGGCAGCAAAGTGACCGACGGCGACGTGCTGATTGCCCTCGGCTCCAGCGGCCCGCACTCCAACGGCTACTCGCTGGTGCGCAAGATTGTTGAAGTGAGCGGCTGCAACCCGGATACCACTCAACTGGAAGGCAAAACCCTGGCCGACCATCTGCTGGCACCGACCCGCATCTACGTAAAGTCTATTCTGGAACTGATTGCCAGCGTCGACGTTCACGCTATCGCACACCTGACCGGCGGCGGCTTCTGGGAAAATATCCCGCGCGTTCTGCCGGACAACACCCAGGCAGTGATTGATGAATCCTCCTGGCAGTGGCCGGCGGTATTCAACTGGCTGCAGGATGCCGGCAACGTGAGCCAGCATGAAATGTACCGTACCTTTAACTGCGGTGTAGGCATGGTAATTGCGCTGGCGGCCGATCAGGCTGATAAAGCGATTGCGCTGATGAACGAAAAAGGTGAAAACGCGTGGAAAATCGGCTATATCAAAGCCTCTGATTCCGAACAGCGTGTGGTCATCGAATAAATGAAAAATATCGTGGTGCTGATTTCCGGCAGCGGCAGCAACTTACAGGCGATTATCGATGCCTGTGAGCAGAAAAGGATTCCAGGCACCATCCGGGCGGTATTTAGCAATAAGGCCGATGCATTCGGCCTTGAGCGGGCGCGTGAGGCGGGCATTCCCCAGCACGCGCTGGCTGCCAGCCAATTTGCCAGCCGCGAAGCCTTTGACCGCGAGCTGATGCATGAAATTGACGCCTATGCGCCCGATGTCGTGGTGCTGGCAGGCTACATGCGCATTCTGAGCGCGGAGTTTGTTCAGCACTATCAGGGCAAGCTGCTCAACATCCACCCCTCCCTGCTGCCAAAATATCCTGGCCTGAACACCCATCGTCAGGCGCTGGACAACGGCGATACGGAACACGGCACCTCGGTGCATTTCGTTACCGAAGAGCTGGACGGCGGGCCGGTGATTTTACAAGCCAAGGTGCCGGTTTTCGCCGGTGACGACGAAGCGGAAATCACCTCACGCGTTCAGGCCCAGGAACACGCTATCTATCCTCTGGTGGTGAGCTGGTTCCTTAATGGCCGTCTGAAGATGCAGGATAATCATGCCTGGCTTGACGACATTAAGCTGCCGCCGGAAGGCTATGCAGCAGAATAAATCATGTCACTGTAGGCCTGATAAGCGTAGCGCCATCAGGCACGCGGCGAGCACATTGCCGGATGGCGGCGTAAACGCCATATCCGGCCTACATGAATAACTAAAGAGGGCCTTATGGCCCTCTTTTTTATGCAAATCAGGATAACTGTCATACTTAGATGACACAGTTGGACATAGCCCGGCAAAGCTAGCAATATAATCAGTAGACGACGTTGCCGCGTCCCGTGAATAAACCGGAGTGTGAGTAGTAATGGGTCAGGAAAAACTGTACATCGAAAAAGAACTGAGCTGGTTGTCATTCAACGAGCGCGTCCTCCAGGAAGCGGCTGACAAAAGTAACCCGCTTATTGAACGTATGCGTTTCCTGGGGATCTACTCCAACAACCTCGACGAATTCTACAAGGTCCGCTTTGCGGAGCTAAAGCGCCGCATCATCATTAGCGAAGAACAGGGTGTCACCACGCATTCTCGTCACCTGCTGAGCCGCATTCAGGCCCGGGTGCTGAAAGCCGATCAGGAGTTCGATGGCCTCTACAACGAACTCTTGCTGGAGATGGCCCGTAACCAAATCTTCCTGATTAACGAACGCCAGCTTTCCGTCAATCAACAGGGCTGGCTGCGTCACTACTTTAAACAGCATCTGCGCCAGCACATCACCCCGATTCTGCTGAATCGGGAGACCGATCTGGTCCAGTTCCTGAAAGACGATTACACCTACCTGGCGGTCGAAATTATCCGCGGCGACGAGATCAACTACGCGTTGCTGGAGATCCCGTCAGATAAAGTGCCGCGCTTCGTCAACCTGCCGCCAGAGACGCCGCGCCGCCGCAAACCAATGATCCTGCTGGATAACATCCTGCGCTACTGTCTGGATGATATCTTCAAAGGCTTCTTCGACTACGACGCCCTCAACGCTTACTCCATGAAAATGACCCGTGATGCCGAGTACGACCTGGTGCACGAAATGGAGTCAAGCCTGATGGAACTGATGTCCTCCAGCCTGAAGCAGCGTCTGACCGCCGAGCCGGTGCGCTTTGTGTATCAGCGTGATATGCCGGATGCGATGGTGGAAATGCTGCGTAAAAAGCTGACCATCTCCCGCTATGATTCCATCGTACCAGGCGGCCGCTACCACAACTTTAAAGACTTTATTGGCTTCCCGAACGTCGGCAAAGCTAACCTGGTCAACAAGCCAATGCCGCGCCTGCGCCACCTGTGGTTCGATAAGTTCCGCAACGGCTTCGATGCCATTCGTGAACGCGACGTGCTGCTTTACTACCCGTATCACACCTTTGAGCACGTGCTGGAGCTGTTGCGTCAGGCCTCGTTCGACCCGAGCGTGCTGGCCATTAAGATCAATATCTACCGCGTGGCAAAAGACTCGCGCATCATTGATGCGATGATCCACGCCGCGCACAACGGTAAAAAAGTCACCGTGGTGGTAGAGCTGCAGGCGCGCTTCGACGAAGAGGCCAACATCCATTGGGCGAAACGTCTGACCGAAGCGGGCGTACACGTGATCTTCTCCGCGCCGGGGCTGAAAATTCACGCCAAGCTGTTCCTGGTATCGCGTAAAGAAGGTGACGACGTGGTGCGCTATGCGCACATCGGTACCGGTAACTTTAACGAGAAAACGGCACGTATCTACACCGACTACTCGCTGCTGACCGCCGATGCACGTATCACCAATGAAGTCCGCCGGGTGTTCAACTTTATCGAGAACCCGTATCGCCCGGTGAACTTCGACTATCTGCTGGTCTCGCCGCAGAACTCCCGTCGCTTGCTCTACGAGATGATCGACCGTGAAATCGCCAACGCGCAAAACGGCCAGGCTGCAGGAATTACGCTAAAACTCAACAACCTGGTGGATAAAGGGCTGGTCGATCGTCTGTATGCGGCCTCCAGTTCCGGCGTGCAGGTCAATCTTCTGATCCGCGGCATGTGTTCTCTGATTCCAGAATTAGAAGGGATCAGCGATAATATTCGTGTGATCAGCATCGTTGACCGTTTCCTTGAGCACGATCGCATCTATATTTTTGAGAACGGCGGCGATAAACGCGTTTATCTCTCCTCCGCTGACTGGATGACCCGAAATATCGACTACCGTATCGAAGTGGCGACCCCGCTGCTCGACCCGCGTCTTAAACAGCGGATCCTCGATATTATCGATATTCTGTTCAGCGACACGGTGAAAGCCCGCTTTATTGATAAAGAACTGAGTAATCGCTATGTGCCACGCGGCAACCGACGCAAGGTCCGCGCGCAGCAGGCGATTTACGATTACCTCAAATCACTTGAACAACCTGACTAACCTATGCCAATAAAAAGCAAAGCACCCCGGCCGCAGGAGTTTGCGGCGGTTGATCTTGGTTCGAACAGTTTCCATATGGTTATCGCGCGCGTCGTCGACGGCGCGATGCAGATTATTGGCCGTCTGAAGCAACGTGTTCATCTGGCCGATGGGCTGGATGAAAACAATATGCTGAGCGAAGAGGCAATGGAGCGCGGTCTGAGCTGCCTGTCGCTGTTTGCTGAACGCCTGCAAGGTTTCGCCCCGTCCAGCGTCTGTATCGTCGGTACCCATACGCTGCGTCAGGCAGCGAACGCCACCGAGTTTCTGACGCGAGCGGAAAAGGTCATTCCCTACCCTATCGAAATCATCTCCGGGAACGAAGAAGCCCGTCTGATTTTTATGGGCGTAGAGCACACCCAGCCTGAAAAAGGCCGCAAGCTGGTGATTGATATCGGCGGCGGCTCCACCGAGCTGGTGATTGGTGAAGACTTCGAGCCGAAGCTGGTCGAAAGCCGTCGTATGGGCTGCGTTAGCTTTGCGCAGCAGTTCTTCCTCGCCGGCACCATCAACCGCGAAAACTTCCAGCGCGCACGCCTGGCGGCGGTGCAGAAGCTGGAAACGCTGGCGTGGCAGTACCGCATTCAGGGCTGGAATTTTGCCATGGGCGCGTCTGGCACCATCAAAGCGGCCCACGAAGTGCTGGTTGAGATGGGCGAGAAAGACGGGTTCATCACCCCTGAACGTCTCGAGATGCTGGTGGAAGAGGTGCTGAAGTATAAAAACTTCAATAGCCTGAGCCTGCCGGGCCTGTCGGAAGAGCGTAAAGGCGTGTTCGTGCCAGGGCTGGCTATTCTCTGCGGCGTATTCGATGCGTTGGCGATTAAAGAGCTTCGTCTCTCCGACGGCGCGCTGCGTGAAGGCGTGCTGTATGAAATGGAAGGCCGTTTCCGCCACCAGGACGTGCGTAGCCGCACCGCGCAAAGTCTGGCAAACCAGTACAACATTGACCGTGAACAGGCGCAGCGCGTACTGGAAACGACCATGCAGATGTACGATCAGTGGTTGGAGCAGAACCCGAAACTGGGCAACCCGCAGCTGACCGCGCTGCTGAAATGGGCTTCGATGCTGCATGAAGTCGGGCTGAATATTAACCACAGCGGTATGCACCGCCATTCGGCCTATATTCTGCAAAACAGCGATCTGCCGGGCTTCAACCAGGAGCAGCAGTATCTGATGTCGACGCTGGTGCGCTTCCACCGTAAGGCGATTAAGCTCGATGAGCTGCCGCGCTTTACGCTGTTCAAGAAGAAACAGTTCCTGCCGATGATCCAGTTGCTGCGCCTTGGCGTGCTGCTGAACAACCAGCGTCAGGCGACAACCACGCCACCGACGCTGAAGCTAACCACCGAAGCGAATCACTGGACGCTCTGCTTCCCGCACGACTGGTTTACCCAGAATGCGCTGGTGCTGCTCGATCTGGAGAAAGAGCAGCAGTACTGGGAGAGCGTTACCGGCTGGCTGTTAAAAATCACTGAGGAGCGTGCGCCCGACGAAGTGGTCGCCGCCTGATTCACACGTCGCTGTTTCCGCTACCGCCAGCTCCTCCAGGGGAGCTGGCTTGCCAATGCCATATCCCTGCAGATAATCAATTCCCAGCGCAATCGCCGCCGTGCGGATCTCCTCGTTTTCGACGTACTCCGCCACCACACGCATTTTCTTCATACGCGCCAGATGGCAGATAGACGAGACAATCTGGTAATCCAGGCTGCTGGTCGCAATATTACGAATAAAGCTGCCGTCGATTTTCAGGATATCGGCGCTGATATGCTTGAGACGCGCATAGCTCGCATAGCCAGTACCAAAATCGTCAATGGCCACCCGGCAGCCCAATTCCTGAAGCTCACGCAGCGTTCGCCGCGCCTGCTCGGCGTTCACCAACGAGTGGCTCTCGGTTATCTCAAAGACCAGCTGCCAGGCCTCAATGCCGTACTCTTCCAGCAGTTCCTTCACCTGATGCGCAAAGCCTGCCCCGCTCGCCGTGGAAGGCGAGAGGTTAAGCGCCAGACGCATACCTGGATTACTTTCCCGACGACTCGCCATAAAGACCAGCGTATTTTCCAGCACCCAGAGGTCAATGCGCGAGGCCATGCCAAATTCATAGGCGACCGGTAAGAACAGCAGCGGCGAGATAAGTTCGCCATCATCACCAAGCATACGCAACAGCACTTCGTGATAATCATCGCCGCGAATACCGACAATCGGCTGCGCCATCAGCCGGAAGCGGTTATTTTCCAGCGCTTGCTGCACCCGCACCATCATGGCGATCTTATCTTTCAGCTCTTGCTGCAGATACTGCGCGCCGCGGCGCTGTAAGTTTTCCGGGCGATTCGTAGCAAGCGAAAGCTCCGCCACCGTATTCAGCTCCCCCAGCATCAGCGAGAGATGGGCCACCGGCGAATGGATATAGCAATAGCTAATGCCAATCTGTGGCTGCAGCGGCATCCCGTTCCAGGTGTAGCGGAACTGATTCAGACGGTCGTAGAGCTCTTCCACTCGCTCTTTATAGGATTCGGTATGCAGCAGCACCGCCAGGTCGCTACCGGTAAGCTGGTAGACGTTCTCGCCGGGGCGGAGCATGTCGCTAAGATACTTCGCCAGATTCTGCTTGTAGTTGATACGCAGCATAATGCCGTAGTGGCGCGTCAGCACTTCAAGATCCGGCATGCGCAAAAAGCACAGAACCGACCACGGCGTATTGTTCACTGCCCGACTCAGCGCACGCATATTGGGCAGGCTGACAACCGGGTCGATAAAGGCAATGCGGCGCACGCGTTCATGAATTGCGCGCTGGCGACTGGAGAGCATTGCCATATACGCAATAATAAACGAGAAGATCAGGTAACTAGACGAGGTTATCGCCAGCTGGACGCTATAGCCTGCGCTTTTAGGTACATAGTGATAGTGATAGTGGATGGCCACAATCAGCATCAGCGTCCAGATAACCGAGATAAAGCGGTAGCCAAAACGCATCGAACCCCAGAGCATAATCGGCAGCAGCAGCGACAGCGTATAGTTGGTGCTGAATATCGTGCTGCCTTTGGTCATCGGCACCATCAGCATCGAGAAAACGCCAATCACCAGGGTGCTCCAGGCCAGCATTTCCGGCCATTTCACCTTAGGATCAAAATCGCGGCGCACCTGCGATAAGAAGCTGCGAAGATAGTTGGGGTTACGGATTAAACGCACTATCAGATAGCATAGCGGCACGCCGGTCAGATAGCCCATCAGCAACGACTGATAGTTAATCAGATTGCGCTGAGTCAACGGTGAGGCCCACTCAGCATCCCCCAGGCTTGGATACAGCCCAAGATACAGAGCAAACTGTATCAGCAGCATGAAAATCGTCGATGGGACAAACATCTGCCAGAACAGCCGATGCGCCATTAGCCGCGTATCGCCGTGTGAAATCATCTTGCGTTGCTGGTTAAAAAACTGATACCCGCCCCACGCCACAATCGTCGGAATGAGGAACTGCAACGCAATACCCAGTCTTTCCGCAAAATGAAGATCGTCAGTAAGATAGCAGCCAATACCCGCAACAAGGCCAGGCAGCGCTTTCCAGTTGAAGAACAACATCATGCAAAGCATAAAGGGCAGCGGTAGGTAATAAAGGTAGGTTTTGCCGCCGCCAATATAGGTATATGTATTAGCAAATTTGATTATTGGTAACACAAGAAGAGGCAATATCAGGGGCAGTCCCCACCACTCATCTCGATATTGCTTATATATTTTACAGAAATTCATAGATGCTCTAAGGATACCCCAAATCCAGCTGGGTATTTTCAGACAGGCATCCAACCTGGCTTAAAAAAGGCCGCGAGAGAAGATATTACGCGGGTCAGGTGGAGATTTTAGTTATCGCTTACGAATGAAGTTTGATATGAGTCAAAAAATAACGCACATAAAAACACTAATTCTCTTTTCTTTGGTCTACCCCTCGTAATCAAGGCCTGCTTGTGAATACGAATAATATCTTATATAACATTAATTAATGTTTTATCTGACGGATTTTTACATTCATCGCAATTGACCCACGCCCCGCTCTGTGCCTTAATGTACGTACCGCCCGTCTATGGGTATAACATAAGGACCCCTTTGTGAGCCAGGTTACCAGCCTACGAAAACGACACCGATTTAATGGTCGAATGACCCGTATCGTACTGCTTATCAGCTTTATCTTCTTCTTCGGACGCTTCGTCTACTCCTCCATCGGCGCGTGGCATCACCACCAGGACAAAAAAGAGTCCCAGCAGAGCAGCCTGTCGCAAAAGACCTCCCCCGCGCAAACCAACGACCGTTAACGCCCCTTTTTTTCCGACACCGAGATTCCTTACCGAATGGCTAACAGATTGATTTTTAACCATCCGGTAAGGAATTTAGTCGTGTTTCATCCCCGTTCTGCCACATTAGTTTCAATGCGTACTTTATTAGCCAAAAAATAATTTCCCGCACGATTACACAAACTTTTCCTTTTCTGCTGCCGCAACATGCCGCGCTGATTTTTTGATGTAGCAATGAGTCGTCTAAAAAAACGGCGGTAAAAGCGCAAATAATCGCTAATACATAAATCTGAAAGCCTACTACTTATAAATATATAAATTTTTTGTATATATGTTGAATATTTAATTGAATCTTCCACCATTAATTTTAAAGCGGCAGGATTTTTACCATGAAAGGTTTTACGTTATTTCCCAAAATAAAAAGTGGATTGGAGTGGATGTCAGGTCACAGCGATGCGGTTATCCAGTTTGGCTGGAACATCGTTGCGGCAATTATTCTGTTATTTATTGGTAAATTTATCGCCCGCCTGCTCTCTCGTGGGCTGGAAAAATTACTGCTAAAACGCAAAGTGGATATCACCATCGTGCAGTTCTTTACCGCACTGGTTCGCTACATCACGCTCGCGTTTTCGGTTGTCGCCGCGCTGGGACGTCTGGGCATTGAGACATCGTCCATTATTGCCGTGATTGGTGCCGCAGGTCTGGCTATCGGCCTGGCGCTGCAAAGCTCGCTGTCAAACTTCGCGGCGGGCGTAATGCTGGTCTCCCTGCGCCCCTTTCGCGCAGGCGAAGTGGTGCAGATTGGCACCATGACCGGCACCGTTGAGAAGGTACATATCTTTTCAACTACACTGCTAACCGGCGACAGCAAAGAGGTCGTTATCCCTAACGGCAAGATTATTGCCGACAATATCATTAACTACTCACGACACCCGTTCCGCCGCATCGATCTGGTGATTGGCGTAGGCTATCAGAGCCGCATTGCCGATGTGAAAAGAGTCATCACCCAGCTCATCGAGCAGGATAAACGTATCGACCAGAAGCGCGGCTTCACCGTGCGTTTAGGGGAGCTGGGCGCTTCATCGCTGAACTTTTACGTTCGCGTATGGGTGCGCAACGCCGAGTACTGGAACACTTACTACGACCTACTGGAAAACATCAAAGAGGCGATGGATGCTAACCATATTGATCTGCCGTACCCGCAGATGGATATCCGCGTAGAGAACGTAGCCAACCGGCCTCAGCAACAGCTGCAATTGGTCGACTAAGCCCGGCGCTCCCCTTTTATCTTAGAGGGGAGCGTGCTGCTGCAACAGCCGGATAATTTCCGTCATTCCTTTGCTCAAAACTTTATCCTGCCGCATCACGATACCTAACTGACGATAGAGCGGCGGTGCCAGCGACCCTACCCGTAGCCCTTCGGCATCACGATGATGTTCCACCGCCATCCGCGGAATAATGCTGTACCCCAACCCCGCCGCCACCATACGTTTAATCGCCTCTATGCTGCCCAGTTGCATCACCGGCGTCACCTGAAGCCCAGCCTGCTGGAACCAGCTATCAATCAGGTCACGCGTTCCGCTGCCCGCTTCAAACGCAATCAGCGGCAGCGTCTTTAGCATTTCCAGATTGAGTTCACCCTGTGATTCGGCGCTGATAACGACAAATTCTTCACGTAAAACCGGCATGATATCCAGGCTGCGCCCACTGGCAGGTAGCGTGACCAGCCCTAAATCGAGGCGGTTTTCTTCTACTGCACGAGTAATATCCAGCGTATTACCGGTCGTTACCCCCACCGCTAGCATCGGGTGCTGCCCGCGCAGGTGCTGTAGTATAGGCGGCAAAAGGTGGATACAAGCCGTGGCGCCAGTGCCAAGCGTAATCGTGCCGCTTACGGTCTGCTGACAGTCGTTCACCGACTGCACTGCCTCACTGACTGCTTGCTCGATACGTTCACCATGCAGTAACAGCGCCAGGCCGGCTGCGGTAGCCTTTACCCCGCGTCCGGTACGTTCGATAAGCCTCGCCTGCAGAAACTGCTCAAGCTGACGCACCTGCAGGCTGACGGCGGGTTGTGAAATTCCCAGCACGTCCGCCGCCGCCGAAAAGCTGCCGCGCTGAACCACTAAACGAAACGTTGCCAGGTATCCCAGATTCAGCGTCGTCATTCAAAGTTTCTCTTATCAGGGTCATAAAGGGAGGGCTCTGCCTGCACAATAGCGCGCAGGTTATGCTGCCAGCAACTGCATAACCTACGAGAAGATAATGAAAATACCTGCCGCATCGCTCCCCATCACTCTCGCTGCCGGAGGCAATCAGCTGATCAACTGGGGGATTTCGTTTTATATGCCGGGCACTTTTGCCCGCGCAATTGCGCAGGACACAGGATGGTCAGCAGCGCATATTTACCTGGGCCTGACGCTGGCGATGCTGATGATGGCGCTGCTCTCCCCCTGGGTTGCCCGCCTGCTGGCGCATTTTGGCGGCCAGCGCGTGGTGGTCTGCGGAACGCTACTGATTGCCTTAGGTTGCCTACTGATGTCGGTGATTCACACGCTTTTTGGCTGGTACATCGCCTGGCTGATAACCGGTATAGGTATGCGGCTGGCGCTCTACGACGGGCTTTTCGCCGCGCTGGTCAATCTGTACGGGCAGCGCGCACGCGTGACTATCTCCCGCGTGACGCTTGCCGGTGGGCTTGCTTCCGCGCTGTTCTGGCCGCTGGGCGCTGCACTGCTGACGGTAACCAACTGGCGGGGAGCGCTGTTGATTTACAGCCTGCTGGGGATAGTGAGTGCACTGCTGCTTCTGCGCTTACCTAACCAGAAGCTGCCGCCGGTTCCCGCTCGCCGTGCTGCGTCTGCGTCTGCGCACGATCGCCGTACTGGTTTACTGTATGCGGCGCTGATAGCGCTGGTGACCTTTATCTCCAATGGCACCTCAACGCACCTGCCGGAGTTCATCGCCACACACGGGTTGCCCGTTGCCGTCGGTATGCTCTGGGGCGTCGGGCAGACCGGCGCGCGCTTTCTCGAAGTTGCCTCGGGTTCAGCGCTCACGCCGATAAAACTCACCCTGCTCACCACCTTTTTAATTCCGCTTTGCTTCGCCCTCGGCATTAGCAGCACACATATTGCCTGGGCCGCCGGGGGTTTTGTCCTTGGCTATGGCGCGATCAATGGCTTAACCACCGTTTTCAAAGCGACCCTGCCACTTCAGCTGTTCGCCGCCGAAGATTACGCCCGCCGCACCGGCGTGTTGTTGATCCCGGCGCAGGTGCTCGCCGCTGCCTCACCGTTTGCCTACGCGTGGCTGAACCACCGTCTGGGGATAAATGGCAGCCTGATGATCTCCGCTGTGCTTGCGTTGATCGTTGCCGGGCTGGCGGTGTCGATTGCGCTGTGCCAGGCTAGTCGCACAATAAAAACGCACGATAAACAACCTTTTCGACAAGGATAAGCCCATGCACCTGCAATCCGAACATCTCACCCTGCGTCCAGCGACAGCAGACGATCTCGACGATCTTTATCGCATTTACGGTGACCCTGCGACCAACACTTTTAACCCAGCAGGCCCGCATGCAGATCTCGCACACTCTTGCCGGGTGCTGGCAGGCTGGCTTGAGCATCTCAACGTTTATGGTTTCGGCAACTGGGCCATCAGCCTGCGGGAAAACCCGGAGCGGGTGATTGGGTTTGGCGGGCTACGTATCGTGGAATATCCCGACTGCACGGTAAACAATCTGGGGTATCGTTTGGCGCCAGAAGCCTGGGGTAAAGGGTTGGCCACGGAATTTTCACTGACGGCGATTGATTATGCGTTCAACGTGCTGAATTTTGATGACGTAGTGGGCATCGTGCGCAAGAACCATCTTGCTTCGCAGAAGGTGCTGCTGAAATGCGGGATGACGCTAGTACGGGAGATTGATGATGTGCCGGGGAAGGAACCGAGCCTGATGTTCAGGCGCTTACGTGGCTAGCTGACGCTCCACTCTTCGAGAGGCAGCCCACTGATACGCTCAAATTCACGGGTATTATTGGTGACCATAATCAGCCCTAGCGAACGAGCATGAGCGGCTATTTTTTGTACTCACGAATAGTCTAATGGCATTCTGGGATATGTCTATGGGATATACAAGGTAGAGATAAAGCTGCATAAAAAAGCCCCTGCATAGCAGAGGCTCTTTAACATCACGACCGCAGGGAAATTATTCCCACTCAATCGTAGCCGGTGGTTTACCGCTGATGTCATACACCACGCGAGAAATACCGTTGACTTCGTTGATGATGCGGTTGGATACGCGGCCGAGGAAATCGTACGGCAGGTGTGCCCAGTGTGCGGTCATAAAGTCGATGGTTTCCACAGCACGCAGGGAGACAACCCAGTCGTACTTACGGCCATCGCCCATCACGCCGACGGAACGTACCGGCAGGAACACGGTGAACGCCTGGCTCACTTTGTTGTACAGGTCGGCTTTGTGCAGCTCTTCAATGAAGATAGCGTCCGCGCGACGCAGCAGGTCGCAGTACTCTTTCTTCACTTCGCCCAGCACGCGAACACCAAGGCCTGGGCCCGGGAACGGGTGACGGAACAGCATGTCGTACGGCAGGCCCAGCTCCAGACCAATTTTACGCACTTCGTCTTTGAACAGCTCACGCAGCGGTTCAACCAGACCCATCTTCATCTCTTTCGGCAGGCCGCCCACGTTGTGGTGAGATTTGATGACGTGCGCTTTACCGGTTGCGGAGGCCGCAGATTCGATAACGTCAGGGTAGATAGTCCCCTGCGCCAGCCACTTCACGTCTTCCAGCTTCAGCGCTTCTTCGTCGAACACTTCAACGAACACGCGGCCAATGATCTTACGTTTGGCTTCTGGGTCGTTTTCGCCTTTCAGCGCGTCGAGGAAGCGCTGCTCGCCTTCAACGTGAACGATGTTCAGGCCGAAGTGGTCACCGAACATGTCCATCACCTGCTGTGCTTCATTCAGACGCAGCAGACCGTTGTCGACGAACACGCAGGTCAGGTTTTTACCGATTGCGCGGTGCAGCAGCATCGCGGTAACGGAGGAGTCCACGCCGCCGGACAGGCCGAGGATCACTTTATCGTTGCCAACCTGCTCGCGGATGCGGGCAACGGCGTCGTCGATGATTTTCTCTGGGGTCCACAGCGCTTCACACTGGCAGATGTCGCGTACAAAACGCTCCAGCATACGCAGGCCCTGGCGGGTATGGGTCACTTCCGGGTGGAACTGCACGCCGTAGAAGCGTTTTTCTTCGTGCGCCATAATGGCGAACGGGCAGGTCTCGGTGCTGGCAACGGTGACGAAGCCTTCCGGGATAGCGGTAACTTTGTCACCGTGGCTCATCCACACGTCCAGCAGCGGTTTGCCTTCAGCGGTCAGGGAGTCTTCGATGCCGCGGATCAGTGCGCTGTCGGTCTGTACTTCAACCTGTGCATAGCCAAATTCACGCTCGGTGGAGCTCTCAACGTGGCCGCCCAACTGCATTGCCATGGTCTGCATGCCGTAGCATACGCCGAATACCGGCACACCTGCGTTGAACACGTACTCTGGCGCACGTGGGCTGTTTGCTTCGGTGGTGCTTTCCGGGCCGCCGGAGAGGATGATACCGCTCGGATTGAACTCACGGATTTGCGCTTCAGTAACATCCCATGCCCACAGCTCGCAATAGACGCCCAGTTCACGTACGCGACGTGCAACCAGCTGGGTGTACTGGGAACCGAAATCAAGGATGAGAATGCGATGTTTATGAATATTGTCTGTCATTTGACGTTAATTCCGAGGCAAGTGAAACAATAACAAAGCGCCCGGTGAAAACCGGGCGCGGAAACTTATCAGGAGCCCATGCGGTAGTTCGGGGACTCTTTGGTGATGGTCACGTCGTGAACGTGGCTTTCCTGGATACCCGCACCGCTGATACGCACGAATTCAGCCTTCGTACGCAGCAGGTCGATGGTACCACAGCCGGTCAGACCCATACAGGAACGCAGGCCGCCCATCTGCTGGTGAATGATCTCTTTCAGGCGACCTTTATAGGCTACGCGACCTTCGATACCTTCTGGTACCAGTTTGTCAGCAGCGTTATCGCTCTGGAAGTAACGGTCGGAAGAGCCTTTGGACATCGCGCCCAGGGAGCCCATACCACGGTAAGATTTGTAAGAACGGCCCTGGTAGAGTTCGATTTCACCCGGGGATTCTTCAGTACCTGCCAGCATGGAGCCTACCATCACGGCAGCAGCACCAGCAGCGATCGCTTTGGCGATATCACCGGAGAAACGAATACCGCCGTCGGCGATAACCGGAATACCGGTACCTTCCAGCGCTTCAACCGCGTCGGAAACGGCGGTGATCTGCGGTACACCGACGCCAGTGACGATACGGGTAGTACAGATGGAGCCAGGGCCGATACCGACTTTAACCGCGCTGCAGCCAGCGTCTGCCAGCGCACGAGCGCCTGCGCCGGTAGCCACGTTGCCGCCGATGATCTGCAGGTCTGGGTATTTTGCACGGGTTTCACGAATACGCTGCAGAACGCCTTCGGAATGGCCGTGGGAGGAGTCGATCAGCAGGACGTCAACGCCCGCTGCAACCAGCGCATCAACGCGATCTTCGTTGCCCGCACCCGCACCAACCGCCGCGCCTACGCGCAGACGACCTTTCTCGTCTTTACAGGCGTTTGGTTTACGTTCTGCTTTTTTGAAGTCTTTAACGGTGATCATGCCCAGCAGGTGGAAGCTATCGTCAACCACCAGCGCTTTCTCTACGCGGCGTTCGTGCATCTTAGCGAAGACCACTTCACGGGATTCGCCTTCGCGAACGGTAACCAGACGATCTTTCGGGGTCATGTAGACGCTTACCGGCTGACTCAGGTCGGTCACGAAGCGCACGTCACGACCGGTAATGATACCGACCAGTTCGTTGTCTTCGGTCACAACCGGATAGCCTGCGAAGCCGTTACGCTCGGTCAGTTCTTTCACTTCGGCAAGCGTGGTGGTTGGCAGGACGGTCTGCGGGTCGGTAACCACGCCAGATTCGTGTTTCTTCACGCGGCGAACTTCTTCCGCCTGGCGCTCGATGGACATGTTTTTGTGGATAAAACCAATGCCGCCTTCCTGTGCCAGGGCAATTGCCAGGCGCGCTTCAGTCACGGTGTCCATTGCCGCAGAGAGCATAGGAATGTTCAGGCGAATTGTTTTGGTCAGCTGGGTGCTGAGGTCAGCAGTGTTCGGCAGAACGGTAGAATGAGCGGGAACGAGGAGGACGTCGTCAAACGTCAGGGCTTCTTTTGCGATACGTAGCATGGGCAATATCTCACCTGGGAGGTTATTAAATATTGCCGCGGCATTATACAGAGCGTAAGCGATTGCATCCACACTTTTTTGCACAAAATGCTTGCACTCACCTGTTAGCAGGTTACTATCGACTGAATAACCTGCTGATTTAGAATTTGATCCCGCTCACATGTTATCCTCACAAAGCCCCTCAATTTTTACCGTTAGCCGCCTTAACCAGACGGTGCGTCTACTGCTTGAGCAGGAGATGGGCCAGGTGTGGATTAGCGGCGAGATTTCGAACTTCACCCAGCCCGCTTCCGGCCACTGGTACTTCACCTTAAAAGACGATAACGCCCAGGTGCGCTGCGCGATGTTCCGCAACAGCAACCGTCGGGTGACGTTCCGTCCGCAGCATGGGCAGCAGGTGTTAGTCCGCGCCAATATTACGCTGTACGAGCCGCGCGGTGATTATCAAATCATCGTCGAAAGCATGCAGCCAGCGGGCGAAGGTCTATTACAGCAGAAGTACGAACAACTGAAGGCGAAGCTCCAGGCTGAAGGCCTCTTCGACCAGCAGTTCAAACAACCGCTCCCCTCTCCGGCACACTGCGTTGGGGTCATCACCTCGAAAACCGGGGCGGCGCTACACGATATTCTGCATGTACTGAAACGCCGCGATCCGTCGCTGCCAGTCGTGATTTACCCTACCGCCGTCCAGGGCGAAGATGCGCCGGGGCAAATCGTTCGCGCCATTGAGCTGGCCAACGCCCGCGGCGAGTGTGACGTGCTGATCGTCGGACGCGGCGGCGGTTCGCTGGAAGATTTGTGGAGCTTTAATGATGAGCGCGTGGCACGGGCTATTTTTGCCAGCCGCATTCCGGTGGTGAGCGCCGTCGGCCATGAAACCGACGTCACTATTGCCGATTTCGTCGGCGACCTGCGCGCACCCACGCCGTCCGCCGCTGCAGAAATGGTCAGCCGCAATCAGCAGGAGTTAGTCCGCCAGATCCAATCCGCCCAGCAGCGTCTCGGTATGGCGATGGACTACTACCTTGCCAACCGCAGCCGTCGTTTTACTCAGCTTTTCCATCGTCTCCAGCAGCAGCATCCGCAGCTGCGTCTGGCGCGCCAGCAGACGACGCTTGAGCGTCTTCGCCAACGCATGAGCACGGCGCTGGAAAACCAGATGAAGCAGGCCAATCAGCGCCAGCAGCGCATGATGCAGCGCCTGAATCAGCAGAATCCGCAGCCGCGCATTCATCGCGCCCAGTCGCGCATTCAGCAACTGGAATATCGCCTGGCCGAGAATATTCGCGCCCGCCTGAGCGAGCAACGCGAACGCTTTGGCAATGCGGTCACGCATCTGGAAGCCGTTAGCCCGCTGGCAACGCTCGCGCGCGGCTACAGCGTCACAACCGCCAGCGATGGCAAAGTGCTGAAGCAAACGAAGCAGGCAAAGGCGGGAGAGATGCTGACGACGCGTCTGGCCGACGGCTGGGTGGAGAGTGAAATCCGCACGGTCACCGCGCAGAAGAAAACGCGAGCGCGTAAAAAAGCGGAGTAAGAGGCCGATAACAAAGCCAGTGCCTGATGGCGCTTCGCTGATCAGGCCTACACGCTGAGAATGACCGGGCATTCACGCCCGGTCTGAGACATCCATTACTCGCCGACCGGCAGCCACTCCACCCGTTTTTTCGATATCAGGCCGTGGCCGTTCTGGCAGAAGTAGTCCACCGCGCCGCAGGCTTTCAACACCTCCAGTGGCTTATGACATTCCGGGCAGCGCGCCTCCAGCGTAAAATCATGCTTGCAGTGGTCGCAGTGGGCCTGGTTACCCTGCACCTCCAGCGAGGCCTGACAGGTCGGGCAGATGAATTCCATGACGACTCCTTAACTCGGTTCTTGTGCCGCTATTTTACCACGACTCACCGCTCAATGTTCCCCACGCAGCTGCTGCTGGATACGCAAAAGCGTCTCCACTTCCGCCATCCGGCGCTGCGTCAGTTTCGCCACTTCGTCCGGAGCACGGAAAAACAGGCTGCGCTTACCGAGGATGTGCTCCACGAGACAGTGCGCGTAAATGGCGCCCGGCCGCGTCCAGCGCATCACGCTATCGCCATCAATCAGCTCCACGCTTTCACCGCCAGGAGCGCGGGTCTGGCTGATAATCCTTCCGTCGCGCAGATAAATGCGGATCCCTTTACGCTCTACGCCCGGCCCGGCGTATTTGTTCAGCCACAGATTCACCGGAATATGGCCTAGCGTACCTTTGAGATGCGCCTCCCCTTCCGCCGTTTCGGTATCGCCGCGTGCAATAGGCCGCCCCAGCCGGTCCTTAACCTGCTCCGCCACCAGCTGAATATCATCGCTACCGCCGAGATAGCGCACCGTCTCACGCATCATGGCCAGCACGTGAGTGCCAATATCGACAATCACGCCGTCAGGATGGCGAAATTCACGGGTATCCGGCTCGCCGGTGGTAAAGTTCAGGGCGATAGGCTCCCCGGCGGCGTTAAAGCCGCTTGGCTCCAGCAGAAAGCCGTCGATGCCGGCAATATCGTCCAGCGAAGTGACCAGCGGCGCAGTCACGCTCGCTGAATCCTCCGGCTGCCAGCGCTCGTCCATTTTCCCCTGAGCCAGACACCACGCGCCATCGCGCGCCATCCAGTGGTCCAGCGCCAGCACGCGCTGGGCATTATCTTTATGGGCAAGCAATTGACGCAGGCTATCAATCTGCTCCAGGGTGGCAACGACCGGTTTTTCCACCACGATGCGCGGAATATCGGCACGCAAAGCCTGCTCCAGCGCAGGCAAATGCTGCAACGAAACGGTGGTGATAAACAGCACGTCGAGCGGCTTATCCAGCAGCTCGGCCAGCGACGTACAGGCGCTCACGCCCGGCAGCGTACGCTGCGAATTCAGGTCGTATCCCCACAGCGAGGAGATAGGGAACGACAGTCGTGCTAGCGCAGGAAGATAGGCGGTTTCCACCACCGCCCCCAGGCCGATAAATCCAATATTCATAATTTCCGACTCACGTATAAGTTAACGACATTTAGCGCCATTATGCGTGAAGCGCCATCGTGAATTATTGTTCACGATGGGCTATCGGGTTACAGAACCGCGCGCAATCGCGTAAAACCTTCTGCCAGATCGGTCTTCAGGTCATCCATATCTTCAAGGCCAATCTGGATGCGCAGCGTCAGGCCACCCGGCTGCCAGGTGGTGGCGGTACGATAATCAGCGCAGTTAAACGGAATCATCAGGCTTTCGAACCCACCCCATGAATACCCCATGCCGAAAATGCCCATATGATCCAGCATGTTCGCCACACCCGCTTTGGTAAATTCCGGCTTAAGCACGAAAGAGAACAGCCCGGATGAACCGGTAAAATCACGCTTCCACAGTTCATGCCCCGGGCATTCCGGCAGCGCCGGGTGCAGCACTTTCATCACCTCAGGGCGTTCGCTTAGCCAGTGCGCCATCTCCAGGCCACGTTTTTCAGCCTCTTTCAGGCGCAGATGCATAGTGCGCAAGCCGCGCAGCGCCAGGAAACAGTCTTCGGCACCGGGCAGCATCGCCATCAAATCGTAGGTCTGGCGAAGCTGTGGCCACCAGCTTTCATTGGCCGACACCACGCCCATCAGCAGGTCGGAATGGCCGCCGAGGTATTTGGTCCCCGCCTCCAGCGACAGGTCACAGCCGTGCTCGTGGGCGCGGAAGAAAATCGGCGTCGCCCAGGTGTTATCGATAATGGTGGCAATGTTGTGCTTTTTCGCCGCCTTGGTCATCGCCGGAACATCCTGAATCTCAAAGCTTTGTGACCCCGGTGACTCCAGGAATAGCGTGGTGGTGTTGGGCCGGAACAGGCTCTCAATGCCCGCACGAATCAGCGGGTCGTAATAGGTGGTTTCAATACCCATTTTGGTCAACATCCCGGCACAGAAGTTACGGGTTGGCCGATAAACACTATCGGGCATCAGCAGGTGATCGCCCGCTTTCAGCGTGGTCAAAAGCGACAGCGCAATCGCCCCCAGGCCAGACGGCGACAGCACCGTACCCGCAGCCCCCGCCAGCGCACTCCACGCATTCTCCAGGCTGGCGATAGTCGGCGTGCCCATGGTGCCGTAGTTAAACTCAGCGCGGTTATGTTCAAGGTCACTTACCGTCGGGAAAATTACCGTCGAGCCGCGATAGACCGGTACGTTCACAAATCCCGCCTGTTTGCTGGCATCCCTGCCAAGCTGGGTGATTTGCGTGCTGATGTTAAAGTCGGATGTGGATCGATTACTCATGGATTACCTCATAAATTTCCCTGGTCGCGAAAACATCGTAACCACCGAACGTTACTCAAAGAACTTAAAGAAGGGCGATAGACACAGCAAGATGCCGAAGAAAATGATGAACCAGACCCCCGGGCCTTTAAACTGATGCAGCACCTTCACCTTATAAACCAGATAGCAAGGGATCAGGCAGGACACCAGGCCAAACAGCGGGCTGCCAAGTTGCATAAAGAACAGGATCGAAAAACGCGTCGAGATCCAGACCCACAGCGCGAGGATCACACCAATGCTAATTGCCACGTGCAGCACCTTCTGGTTGATCTTCTCCTCAGGCATAAAACGGGTGATAACGTTCACCACGATGCCCTTAATCGCCTCCTGAAAACCGAGATAGATGCCGAGAAACGCGGTGAGAATGGCAAAAATATTAAGCAGCGCGCTCATCACTTTAACCACCGAGCCGGGAATGACCTGGGCGGCGATGGCAAGCGCCGAAATATTCTGTTCAAAAGCCGATACCGCCTGCTCTCGACTGATGGCAAAGGTGAACGAGAAGGCAAAGAACAGTACCGCAACGGCAAGCACGATATAGGCCACCCGATTGGCGCGGATCGCCCGGTAGGTGGCAATGCGCTTATCCGCTTCGACTTTGCGATAGGCAATATTCATCGGACTTAGAATCTGTACGAACAAGATAGAAAACAGCGTAAACGGCAGCGTTAAGAGCACGTCGCGCAGGAAGTCAAACAGCGGCGGAAAGGCGCTGATATTGCCAAAATTCCAGTACGGCACCATCACCAGTCCTAGCACAACGATAATGGCAAACTTTACGCACACCATCGGTCCGGAGACCTTAAACAATAGCTTTTCGCCCTGCGAGGCAATACAGACCAGTATCGTTAGAATGATGAGTCCATACCAGATCGAGTCCGACAGCAGCCCTTTCGTCAGGCCAAAGGTTTGAATATAAGAGGCGCTGTCGAAAGTCACCGCCAGCGAATAGCCGAACATACCGTGCAGCAGCATCAAGAAGTAGGCAATCCCTAACCCCATCCCCCAGTTTTTTCCCAGATACTGGGTGATAACGCTGGCATAATCCTGGCAATCTTCCGTTTCAGACAGCGTTTTAAGATAGAGGCTTTGCAGGATATAAATCGCCGGATACGCAATTACCACTGAAGTGATAAAAACCCAAATACCTTTGATCCCGACCTGCACCGGCATAAACACAATCCCGGCCCCGATTGCCATCCCGATACAGAGGATCACCCAACCGACATCATATTTCGTGAAGGGCACGGATTTATATAAATTATTAGCTTTATTTTCGAGTATCTCAGCCATTAAATGCCTTCCTATTTATAAGTGTTATTTAGAATAGAAACTCAAAAAACTGGATTGAGGTGTCTGTCAGCACAAATGTTAGGGGATAAGGCAGGGATAAAGAAAGGTCCGAACGGTGTTAATCACTAACAATACCTTTGCGTTTAACGCAAAAGTTGATAATCATCCCAATCTCTGGGCATACACCAGCAACCCATTCAAAAACAGACAATTACATCATAATGATATTCTATTATTCTTTCTGAGCAGGTTCGGGTAAGGTGGCAGCAGGCGGCGTTCTTTATTGCACATGGCGAATAGGTCAGCGAGCAGCTCACCATTTCCGTGATGGTGTTCAAACTTCGAAATCTTCACGGCTATTGTTCAGCTAAAAAAAGAGGTAGAGATGTCATTAAATAAAAATACGGCGCTCGCAAAATTAAAAATTGATAACTATTCCATCTTTCATCATCTGAAAACGTTTATCAAAGTGGTGGAGTGCAATAGTTTTTCTGCCGCTGCGCAAAAGCTGAATCTGACGCCCTCTTCTGTGAGCCGAAGTGTTGCCCAGCTTGAGGATCAGCTCGGTGTCGTTCTGTTAAAACGCACCACCCGCACCTTAATTCTGACCGAACCTGGTCAATATCTACTGTCCCGCGCACAGCGCCTGCTAGAAGAACTAGACGAGTCGTTGGCCAATATCGCCAGCTTTAACCATCACCCACAGGGCAAGCTGCGCGTCACCTGCTCTATTGCCTTCGGTGTTTGTCATCTGATGCGTATTTACAGCGACTATCGTCAGGACAACCCGGACGTCACGCTCTGTGTCGATTTAAACGACCAGAACGTCAATCTTAACGAAGAGAATTTTGATATTGCCCTCAGAATTACCGCACACCCACCCACTAATTTTGCACTGCGTAAAATCTGCAAAATTAACTGGGTGTACTGCGCCAGCCGGGACTATTTCGCACGGCGTGGCATGCCGCAACGGCTTGAGGATCTTGAGCAGCACGACTGTCTGATAAATCCTAACGTTTCCGATAACTGGCGCTATCAGAACGTCAACGGCAGCTTTAGCGCGCTAAAGGTGAACAGCATCATCGAAGTGAACAGCACGCTCGGGCTACTTCACGCTGCGCTGCATCACCAGGGAATAGTCAGCCTGCCGACCTATATGTTGGGCGACTCGATTGCCCGGGGTGAGCTGGTGCCGGTACTGACGGAATATAGTGCGAGAGAAAATAATTACAGCCTGTACGCGCTGTATCATCCGGGGCATTACCAGGATCCCAAGGTCAGAAGTTTTATCGATTTTCTGGTTGAGAGCATCGGGGAAAACCCCGACTGGGATCGCTGGATGCAACGCCCCGCAGAGGCGTAACGCGTTACTCGTTGCCCCACTCATTGAGGAAGTTGGCAATCTCATCAATACGCTGCGCGCTGATACCGGCTTCGGTCGCCATCTCCTGCTGGGCTTCTTCGCTGATCTCTTCGTTATTCATTAAACGGGTCAGCAGCAGCTGGAAGTAGTGCGCCAGCGCATCCAGTTCGCTCTCGCCGACGGGTTTCGCCGATTCAGAGGCGTACTCTTCGGCAATATCATAATACTTCAGTGGAATGTCATTATTCATACATCGCTCCTGGGGTTAATCTCATTCTTCGCGGTTGAGCTAGTCTCAGACCTTGAGCATTTTTACCGTGGCTTCAATATCAATCTCATCTTCCGAGAAAATGAGCGTCGTGCCCTGGAAAGTGGTGATCGCCAATTTCTTCAGCGTGCGCATTTCACCCGTTTTCTCCGCTGATTTTGGCTTGATGCTGTTCATCAGAAGCCCAACGGATAACACCGCATTCTCTTTATCAATACGGGTATCGGCAGGCACTTCCTCGCTGTAAACCAGGAAGGATTTGATCGACGTGAGCTTGATGCGCTCGCCCGCGATATAGATATGTTTGCTTTCCGGGATAACTTTCACCGCGTAAGCAGACAGCCCTTTGTTGTTGGTGGTGGGTTCGAAGGTCACCGCGGCATCTTTTTTAATCAGATCGGGGTTGGCAACCTTAATCACATGAAAATAGCGGTTATCGCCGTTTTCATCTTTGATAAACCCAAAACCTTTATCTTTAAACCAGGTTGTGATTGTTCCGTTCATCGACCTTACCGCCTACTTTAATCGTTTGTTGACTCAATTTTTGCAGCGCGCAGTGTAAAGCACAATGCCTGTACAGACTACGTCTTTGGTTTAAGTCTGGATGATAATTTTCGGCTACGCGAGAACAACCTGCCATAAGCAGCTTCATAAAGCGGTTAAGTTCGCTGCTTACTCCGACAATTGCGCCCACGGTCTGGCCACATTCAGCCGTCGGTACATCGACGGCGTGATACCGACACGCTTAATGAAAGCCCGACGCAGCACATCGCTGCTGGAATATCCGCACTGGCTGGCGATGGTTTTCAGCGGCAGCGTGCCGCTTTCCAGTAGCATTTTAGCCCGGTCAATCCGCCCAGCCTCCAGCCACTCTCCGGCGGCCATATTCATTTCCTGCCGAAACAGCCTGCCCAGATGGCGTGCGCTAAGACCAATATGGTCAGCCATATCCTGCAGGCTCAGCACCGTCGGCAGGTTGGCAAGCGTCCAGCGCTGCAAATCCTGAAAGGCGTTGCGGCCGGTCGTAGAGACCGCGCTGTGGCGTATGAAATGCCCCTGATTCACCGGGCGGCGGAAAAACATAACCAGATTACAGGCTATCTCCTGCGCCACCTCGCGCCCCAGATCTTCTTCCACTAATCGAATGGCTAAATCCATACCCGAAGTCACCCCTGCCGCCGTTCTGACCGGGCCGTCCGCGACATACAGCGCGTCGGCATCAACCTCAACGTCTGAGAACGTCGCCATAAAGCGGGACGTCATGGCCCAATGGGTGGTGATTTTACGCTGGGCCAGCAGTCCCGTTTGCGCTAATAGAAACGCACCGGTACAGACCGAGCCGTAGCGACGACTACTGTCACAAAGTCTGCGGATATGCCCGATTTGCTCCTGGTTTAACGTCTGTTGCCAGACTTCCGGCGCCCCGGCCAGCAAAAACGTATCCGGCTGTAGTTCCCTGGTTTCCGCCAGTTGCGTGTTCGCCATCAGCTTCACGCCGGATGACGCGCTTACCGTCATCTCTTCCAGTGCAATAACCGCGAACTCATACACCTTACGATGCAGGATCCGGTTGGCCTCGGCAAAGACATCCAGCGGGCCGGAAACGTCCAGTAGCTGAACGCCGGGCACGGCAAGTAGAGCAATAATGCGTTTCATGAGCGGGGTGTCCTGATTCGATGCAATGTCTTAAATCGTCTTAATACGACAATTCATGACGTACAGAATGCCCTGTAAACTCTCCTTCAACAACCCGTGAGGAGAAAAATATGACCATCAACGTGCAAGGCATCCGTATTCCCGACAGCAAACTGGCTCGCGAAACCACCGAGTTTATTCGCGATACCGAAAGTGACCTGCTGTTCCACCACTCCAGTCGCGTCTACTACTGGGGGGCGCTGGCTGGAGCACGCCGGGAGCTGAAAGTGGACCACGAACTGCTGTACGTCGGCTGTATGTTCCATGATATTGGCCTGACGCATGAGCATTGCAGTTGCGATAAGCGATTTGAAGTCGATGGCGCCAACGCCGCCCGAGCTTTCCTGGAAGGCCACGGCATCGCGGCTGCCGATATTGATAAAGTGTGGACAGCGATAGCCCTGCACACCACGCCCGGTATTCCGGAATTTATGGCCCCGGAGATAGCGCTGTTAACTGCAGGTGTGGAAATGGACGTGCTGGGAATTGGCTACGATGAGGTTAGCGATGCGAATCGTGAAGCGGTCGTCCAGCAGCACCCGCGCCTGGACAACTTTAAAGAGAATATCATTAGTGCGTTTTACGATGGGATCAAGGGTAAAACCCAGACCACCTTCGGCAATGTAAAAGCAGATGTTATTTGCGACAAAGACCCAACGTTTATACCCGGCAATTTCTGTAGCGTGATTCGTCAGTCACGCTGGAAATCATAATAACGCCGGATGGCGCTTTGCTTATCCGACCTACAACGTCCATAAAAAAACCCGCTTTCGCGGGTTTTTAGCTTTTCGGCGCTTAAAGAATCGCTTATTTGCTTTTCTTAATGTGGCGAATCAAACGCTGACGCTTACGTATCTGGGTCGGCGTCAACGTATTGCGTTTGTTCGCATACGGGTTTTCGCCTTCCTTGAACTGAATGCGGATAGGCGTACCCATCACATCCAGCGATTTGCGGAAGTAGTTCATCAGATAGCGCTTGTAGGAATCCGGCAGGTCTTTCACCTGGTTACCGTGGATAACTACAATCGGCGGGTTATAGCCACCGGCGTGGGCATATTTCAGCTTCACGCGACGACCGCGAACCAGCGGCGGCTGGTGATCTTCTGTCGCCATGGTCATGATGCGGGTCAGCATCGCGGTACCCACGCGGCGGGTAGAGCTGTCATACGCTTCACGGATAGATTCGAACAGGTTACCTACGCCGCTGCCGTGCAGTGCGGAGATAAAGTGTACGCGAGCAAAGTCGATAAAGCCCAGACGGTAGTCCAGGGTCTCTTTCACTTGCTCTTTCACTTCCATGCTCAGGCCGTCCCACTTGTTGACGACGATAACAAGTGAGCGCCCACTATTGAGGATAAAGCCCAACAGCGACAGGTCCTGGTCAGAGATACCTTCACGGGCATCAATTACCAGCAGACAAACGTTCGCATCTTCAATAGCCTGCAGGGTTTTGATGACGGAGAACTTCTCAACCGTATCCGTTACCTTGCCGCGCTTGCGCACGCCTGCGGTGTCGATGAGAACATATTCACGCTCATCGCGTTCCATTGGGATATAGATACTGTCGCGGGTAGTACCCGGCATATCGTAAACCACCACGCGGTCTTCGCCGAGGATACGGTTAGTAAGCGTAGACTTACCTACGTTCGGACGGCCCACGATAGCGATTTTGATTGGCAAGTCTTGCGGGTTGAAGTCGTCTTCCGGTTCTTCAACCGCTTCGCCATTCTCGGCTTCAAACTTCGCCCAGTACTCGGCATCTTCGTCCACTTCTTCCGGCGGGTTGACGTCGTCAACGAACGGCAGCAGAACGGTCTCCAGCAGCGTGGTTACGCCACGACCGTGAGAGGCCGCAATCGCGTGAATTTCACCGAGGCCCAGCGACCAGAAGTCAGCAATCGCCTGATCCGGGTCAATCCCGTCGGTTTTGTTCGCCACCAGGAAGGTGGGCTTTTCACGAGAACGCAGATGCTTGGCGATACCTTCGTCCGCAGGCATCAGCCCCGCACGCGCATCCACCATGAACAGCACGACATCAGCTTCTTCAATCGCCATCAGCGACTGTTCCGCCATGCGTGTTTCCACGCCCTCTTCCGTGCCATCGATACCGCCGGTATCGATACAGATAAACTCACGCCCTTCAACTTCAGCACGACCGTACTTACGGTCACGAGTCAGACCCGGGAAATCCGCAACCAGCGCATCACGAGTGCGCGTCAGGCGGTTAAAAAGCGTGGATTTTCCAACATTAGGGCGCCCGACAAGCGCGACCACAGGTACCATGTTAAAGCCTCATATACTCAAAATTTTGACAAAATCTATAAATAGCAAACGGCCCCTGAGCATTCAGGAGCCGTCCATTGCTGAACCAACGCCGCCGTTAACGCGTAATCGCGTAAACCGTACCGTCTTTCGCCTGAATCAGCAGTTTACCATCAGCCACCACTGGCTCCGTCAGGAAGCCCGCGCTGTCAACCTTCTGCTGAGCGACAAAACGCCCATCTTCCGGGTTAATCCAGTGCATGTAACCTTCTGCGTCACCCACCACGAGGCTGCCATTATACAGCGCCGGAGAGGTCAGCAGACGGTGCAGCAGATCGCTCTGCGTCCACAGGGTCACGCCACCGTCGGTGGTCAGTGCCAGCAGACGGTCGTTCTGGTCAACGATGTAGATACGATTGCCGTCAACGATGAAGTCATTCACCGAGCCCAGCTCACGTTTCCACATGATCTGGCCGCTGCGCAGATCCAGCGCCGTCAGGTTACCATTGTAGGCTAACGCATAGACAACGCCATTCACGATAACCGGTGTGGTATCCACATCGCTCAGACGATCGATTTCGGTAGAACCGGTAGCCTGAGAAATACGCTGCTGCCAGATCATCTGGCCCTGCTGCATCAGTACCGCGCTCACACGGCCATTATCGCCGCCAACAATCGCCGCGCCGAAAGCCACAGCCGGTGCAGATTCACCGCGCAGAGAGAGCGCAGGCATATCCAGGTTCACCGTCCATTTCACGACACCGCTGTTTTCATCCAGTGCCTGCAGCTGACCGTTGCTGGTATGCACCAACACCAGACCATCGCTGACAGTTGGACGAGACAGCACTTCGCCGGCCGCCGTGGTTTTCCAGACAACGGAACCGTCGCCCGCATCCAGCGCATAAACCTGCGCTTTTTCGCTGCCCACGTAAACGTGGCCGCCGGCAACGGTCAGGCCACCGGAGAGCAGCGCTGGCTTACGAGAGAACCAGCCATCTTTTTCCGCCAGGTTAACGGACCACACTTCTTTGCCGTCATCCGCGTTCAGCGCTTTCACGGTACCTTTACGGTCAGCCGCGTAAACCACGCTGTCCGCATAAGCCGGATGCAGGTTAGAGTAGAAATCACCGATACCGCTGCCGACGGAGACATCCCATGCGGTAGACGGCGTAAACTGGTTTTCTACGGTTGGCAGAGGAGACATTTTAACCACATCTTCTTCGCCGCTAAACAGTGAACAACCACTCAACAGAGTGACAGAAAGCAGTCCTGGCAAAAGTAATTTACGCAATTGCATCGGGTCCCTCTCAGACGGACAAATTATTAATTTTCATGCGCATCATTTCGCTCAGCGCGGGCGATGCATCGCTCTTAGCGCCAGCTTCCCACGCCGCACGTGCGCCCTGCTTGTCACCTTTACTGAGCAGGATTTCCCCGCGTAAATCAGCAACAATTGCCGTCCAGCCTTCGCCCTTCACGCCTTCCAGCGTTTTCAGAGCAACGTCAGGCTGCTTCAGCTGTAGCTGAACGCGCGCCAGACGCAGGCTGATGACGGATTTCAGATTATCATCAGATGCGGCAGCCAGGCCCTGCTGCAGCTGTTTTTCAGCCTGAGCAAGGTCGCTTTTATCCACGAAGACCTGAGCCAGTTCCAGAGAAGCAAACGCACCATAGGTGTTTTTACTGTCGGCGGCAAATTTCTCCGCGGCGGCCAGCGCTTCCGGTTTCCCTGAACTCAGAGAAGAGACGGCGTTTTCATAAGCCGCAGAGGACTCACGGGCCGAATCTAACTGATGCGAGTTCCAGTAACGCCAGCCAACCAGCGCACCAATCCCCAGAATGACCCCAACGGCCAGCGCTTTACCATTTTCGGCAAAGAAGCTTTTAATCGCCTCAACCTGATCGTTTTCGTTATTAATTTCCACGCAGCCCTTCTCCTGATAATAATGTCCTGGAGATTAACCCAGAATAGTGCGCAAATGCGCGGCAACGCCTTCCTGCGTTACGGTTGTCTGCTCACCAGAGCGCAAATCCTTCACGACAACAGTGGCTTGCTCAACCTCAGACTCACCCAGAACCAGGGCAATACGTGCGCCCCATTTATCAGCGCGGGCAAACTGCTTCTTAAAGTTGCCGCCGCCGTGGTTGGTCATCAGCTTCACGCCCGGTAACGCATCACGCACCTGCTCTGCCAGACGCATGGCGGCTGACTGAGTATCGGTGCCTGAAGCAACCAGGTATATATCGACAACAGGATCGGCTTTAAATTCCGGATTAACTGCCTGAACTAATAAAACAAGACGTTCCAGACCCATCGCGAAGCCTACCGCAGGGGTAGCACGGCCGCCCAGTTGCTCAACCAGACCATCATAACGACCGCCTGCACAAACGGTACCCTGCGAGCCGAGGCTGTTGGTCACCCATTCGAAAACGGTGCGGTTGTAGTAGTCCAGACCGCGAACCAGACGCTGGTTAACGGTGTAGGCGATACCAGCGGCATCCAGCTGTGCGCACAGGCCAGCAAAGTGCTCGCGGGACTCTTCGTCCAGGTAGTCACCCAGCGCAGGGGCGTTGTTCAGCAGCGCCTGTACGTCTGGGTTTTTGGAATCCAGCACGCGCAGCGGGTTGCTGTACATACGACGTTTGCAGTCTTCGTCCAGCACGTCTACGTGCTGCTCAAGGAAGGCCACCAGCGCGTCACGATAGTTGGCGCGGGCTTCCAGAGAACCGATGGAGTTCAGCTCCAGGTTCACGTGTTCTGCCATGCCCAGCGCACGCCACCAGCGCGCGGTCAGCATGATAAGCTCGGCGTCGATATCCGGCCCCTGCAGGCCAAACACTTCGACACCCAGCTGATGGAACTGGCGGTAACGTCCTTTTTGAGGGCGTTCGTGGCGGAACATCGGCCCGATGTACCACAGACGCTGCTCCTGATTGTACAGAAGACCATGTTCGATGCCGGCGCGTACGCAGCCCGCAGTACCTTCCGGACGCAGCGTCAGGCTATCGCCATTGCGGTCTTCGAAGGTATACATCTCTTTTTCAACCACGTCGGTCACTTCACCGATAGCGCGTTTGAACAACGGGGTCTGCTCTACAATCGGCAAACGGATTTCGCTATAACCGTAGCTGCCGAGCACCTGCTTGAGTGTGCCTTCAATGCGCTGCCAGATGGCGGTCTCGCCAGGCAGATAATCGTTCATGCCGCGAATGGCTTGAATGTTTTTTGCCACGTTAATTCTCTTTATATATAAAAATGAACCCTCGGCGCGTTTGGCACCTGGGGTTCAATCATACACAGGAAGCAAGCCGCTTCCCATCTCGTTATTTTTCAACCTGCTGAACGTCGATACGGCGCGCTTCATCAAGCACCGACGCTTTCGCGCGGATCCTTGCTTCAAGCTGGCTAATCATATCGTCGTTATCGACGCGATCTTTACGCACGCCGTCTTCATACAGGCCGCTTTTTTTGTTGCCGCCGGTCACGCCGAGCGTCGACACCAGCGCTTCGCCAGGGCCGTTTACCACGCAGCCGATGATCGATACGTCCATCGGGGTGATGATATCTTCCAGACGCTGCTCCAGCGCGTTGACCGTCCCGATAACGTCAAACTCTTGACGTGAGCAGGTTGGGCAGGCGATGAAGTTGATCCCGCGCGCGCGGATGCGCAGTGATTTCAGAATATCGAAACCGACTTTGATCTCTTCAACCGGATCCGCCGCCAGCGAAACGCGCAGCGTGTCGCCGATCCCTTCGGACAGCAGCAGGCCGAGGCCAATGGCCGACTTCACGGAGCCGCTACGCAGACCGCCCGCTTCGGTGATCCCGAGGTGCAGCGGCTGATCGATCTGTTTAGCCAGCAGGCGATAGGATTCCACCGCCAGGAAAACGTCGGACGCTTTCACGCTGACTTTAAACTTGTCGAAGTTCAGACGATCGAGGTGATCCACATGGCGCATTGCTGATTCAAGCAGCGCCTGCGGCGTAGGTTCGCCGTATTTTTCCTGCAGATCTTTTTCCAGCGACCCAGCGTTCACGCCGATACGGATAGGGATGTTTTTGTGACGAGCGCAATCAACAACCATGCGAATACGCTCTTCGTTGCCGATGTTGCCTGGGTTAATACGCAGGCAGTCAACGCCGTACTCCGCCACTTTCAGAGCGATACGGTAGTCGAAGTGGATATCGGCAACCAGCGGGACGTTAACCTGCTGTTTGATAAGCTTGAAAGCTTCAGCGGCGTCCATCGTCGGCACGGATACACGAACGATATCCGCCCCCACGCGTTCCAACGCCTTAATTTGATTAACCGTCGCTTCAACGTCTGTTGTGCGCGTATTGGTCATCGACTGTACGGCGATAGGAGCCCCATCGCCGATCGGCACGTTCCCAACGTAAATGCGTGTGGATTTTCTACGTTGAATTGGAGCCTGGTTGTGCATGAAAAATCTCCCGCATTACGCGTCTGTTATTGTGCTGGTGATTGTTCAGCACTCACGGTCAGGCGCGCAACCTGGTTAGTTCTGATAAAGCGGCTCAGATCGACCGGTTTACCCTGGTAGGCGATCTGTACTGCGGCCGGTGCACCAATTTTCAGTTTGTAAGGTGCCTGGCCGGTCAGGTTCAGGTTACCACCTTTACGCTGCAGGCCGCTGAACAGCTTTTTACCGGTAGCGTCGGTCACTTCCAGCCAGCAGTCGGCGGAGAAGTTCATCACCAGCGCGTTAGCATCAGCAACCGGTGCGGCAGTTTGCGCCGGGTCGGTTGGCAGTGCACCCGGCGTTGCGGTCTGCGGTGCAGGGGTGGTGGTTTGCGCTGCGGTACCGTCGACGTTAGCCTGAGACGGTGCCACAACGGCGTTATTCTGTGCGGTCGCGACAGGTGCGGTAGTCGCAGTCGGTGCAGCATCCGTTGGCGCGGCAGTCACGGTATCTGGTGCAGCTGCGGAATCAGCGGTTGTTGGAGCCTGGTTCGCATCCGCGCCGGTGTTCAGCGGGATATCCTGCGAGTCGTTGCCGCTCGCTTTCAGCTCAACGGAGGATTGATCGGCCATGGTGGTGATCTCTTCCTGCTGCGCTTTATGATTCTGCCACCACCAGGCGACGGTTAAACCGACTACCACGAACAGCACGAGCCAGGTAAAGCTCATCAGCCAGCCATCGCGTTTTTTGCGACGTTTGCCCAGGGAGAAGGTCTGCATCGGTGCGACTTTCGCCGCGCGTACCGGTGCTTGCTTTTCCATCATCGGCAGCAGCTCTTCCTCGGGAATATGCACGAGGCGAGCGTAGGAGCGGATATAACCACGCAAGAATGTTGAAGCGAGTTCAGCAGGCGCCTTATCTTCTTCAATATCACGAACGGTGGAAACCTTCAGGCACAAGCGTTCTGCAACGGCTTGCTGGCTGAGTCCGAGTTGTTCACGGGCAGTACGCAGACGGACACCCGTGGTTTGTGCTTCTTGTTGGTCGTGGTTGGTTTCAGTATTCATTCGCTACAACTGCTGATTCGTGAAATTTAAGGTTCTGATGCGGAACCGTACCCGCACCGCGAAACATCCGATCGTTGCTATCGGACAGACCGACAAGCTGCCCGGTATACCCAACTTCAAAACAGCGTCAAAGGCCGTCGTTACGCTGTTGTTGCAACGCTACATACTGCCTCAATACTTATCGAAACGCACCGTAATTATTATCCAAATCAGTACGTTTCGCCTAATCCTTAAGCACTTGGCTTTGCGTGCGCCTTTTCAGGCGCACGCCACGCTGAATTACAGCGCTTTCACGTCGATCGCTTCACCCTGCATACGCTTACGCATTGTACGCTTGGTGCGGTCGATAACGTCACCGGCCAGCTGGCCGCAGGCGGCGTCAATATCATCACCGCGCGTTTTACGCACAATGGTGGTAAAGCCATAGCCCATCAATACTTTACAGAAACGATCGATACGGCTGTTCGAGCTGCGGCCATACGGCGCGCCCGGGAACGGGTTCCATGGGATCAGGTTGATCTTACATGGCGTATCTTTCAGCAATGCCGCCAGTTCATGCGCATGCTCGGTACCATCGTTGATATGGTCCAGCATGACGTACTCGATGGTCACACGACCCTGGTTGGCGTTGGATTTCGAGATATAGCCGCGAACGGATTCCAGGAAGGTGGCGATATTGTACTTTTTGTTGATAGGTACAATTTCATCACGGATGGTGTCGTTCGGAGCGTGCAGGGAAATCGCCAGCGCCACGTCAATCATATCACCCAGCTTATCCAGCGCAGGCACAACGCCTGAGGTAGACAGGGTTACACGACGTTTGGAGAGACCAAAACCGAAATCGTCCAGCATGATTTCCATCGCTGGAACCACGTTGGTCAGGTTCAGCAGAGGCTCGCCCATGCCCATCATCACCACGTTGGTGATGGGACGTACGCCGGTCGCTTTGACGGCACCGACGATTTTCGCCGCGCGCCAGACCTGGCCGATGATTTCCGATACCCGCAGGTTACGGTTGAAGCCCTGCTGGGCCGTAGAGCAGAATTTACACTCTAACGCGCAGCCGACCTGTGAAGAGACGCACAGGGTCGCGCGGTCGTCTTCCGGGATATAGACGGTTTCAACGCGCTGATCGCCGACGGCAATCGCCCATTTAATGGTGCCGTCAGATGAACGCTGCTCTTCCACCACTTCAGGGGCGCGAATTTCAGCGACTTCTTTGAGCTTGCCACGCAGCACTTTGTTGATGTCAGTCATCTCATCAAAGTCGTCGCAGCAGTAGTGGTACATCCACTTCATCACCTGATCGGCGCGGAAGGGTTTTTCGCCTAAGTCTTTAAAAAACTCGCGCATCTGCGGACGGCTAAGATCCAGCAGGTTAATTTTTCCATCTTTGTTGGGAACCGCCGGGATGGCGCTCTCAGGCGTGACAATTTGTTCAGACATTTTCTATTCCGGCCTCGTTGTTACACGTTATGGCCCCTGGAGGGTTGATAAAAAGAAGCGCCCCAGGAAAGCGGTCTGCTCGTCCGGGGGCGCTGCATTGTACAAATTCTGGCGCATGGATGCCACGTCTGCACGCGGCATTCGCTAAATAAAGTGTAAACGTGCCCTTAGCGGGTACGTGGGCACACTTCGCCTTCTGCGAAGAAGAAAGCGATTTCGCGCGCGGCGGATTCTACGGAGTCAGAACCGTGGGTGCCGTTTTCGGTGAAGCTGTCCGCGTAGTCAGCACGCAGAGTGCCAGCCAGCGCGTTGTCTGGGTTGGTTGCGCCCAGCAGGTCACGGTGACGCTGAACGGCGTTTTCGCCTTCCAGTACAGAAACCACGATTGGGCCGGAGGTCATGAACTCAACCAGACCGTCGAAGAATGGACGACCATCGTGCTCAGCGTAGAAGCCACGAGCCTGCTCAACGGTCAGGTGCAGCATTTTGGTGCCAACAATCTTAAACCCTGCTGATTCAAAGCGAGAGAAGATGCTGCCAATAACGTTTTTTGCCACCGCGTTTGGCTTGATGATGGAAAAAGTACGTTCAATAGCCATGATTACCTCTAATTTTATGTTGTCGTGCATACAGCTGTTGTATGACCTGGCGCGGATTATAAAGACCGGATGCGTCGTTGCCTATGGATGAAGGTAACATTTTTTTAAAATAAAACACTTTTAAGCAACACATTTTGTAACAAGCCCGGTTTGTCTATTGTGCGCCGGTTTTGCCCGATGTCGCTGCGCTTATCGGGCCTACAACACGGTATCCGCCCGGCAATATCACTCACTGCAGCGTAAAGTTCACCACCGAGGTCTGCCCGGTCTCATCCATCACCACCAGTTGATAGCGCGTCGGGTTCGTCAGCGTTAAGGTCAGGCTATCCCCTGCGCTCGTTTGCGGGTCACCGTTGAGGAACCACCAGCGCCGCCCTTCCCCGCCGCTTGCCTGCAAAACCACCTTTGCGCTCGGTTCTCCGGGCAAGCGTCGAATCACGGCATCTTCACGAATACCGGAAAGCATCAGCGGGGCAGCGTTCTGTAATTGGCGCGGTGGGCAACGCGTCGAAACCGGCGGCAACCGTGCGGCGCGTCGCTCACCGACGGGCAGCCACGGCTCCAGCGGCAGCGGCCAGACGTCGAGCGTGATTTCACGGGCATCAGGACAATCCGCCGCAACGCGCTTGCCTTCGCTATCCAGCCACAGCGGGAAACGAATCCCCTGCATCCCTTCCTGCTCCGGCAGCAGCAGCGTCGGCGGCAGGCTATTATCCAGCACCCATGTCGACAGACGTCGGCGACAATTGCTGTCTCCGGCAGGTAACGACTGCCCGCCCGGCCAGCAAATTTCCGCTGAACTGACCGAGGCAGGACGCGGATCGCGACCTTCCTGCTGGCGCGCAGTATTCGCAAGCAGCAGGTTACTCACCTGATTTAGCAGCGGGATCGCGCTGGCAAACCCAAACTGCCCGGCAACCGGCGTGCCGTCTGGCCTGCCCGTCCAGATCCCGATGCTGTAGCGAGCATTTACGCCGATAGCCCACGCATCGCGATAGCCATAGCTAGTGCCGGTTTTCCACGCCAGCGGCACCACCTGAGGCAGGGATGCGTCCGGCACCGGCTGGGCTTCACCGGCGAGGATACGGCGAATGATCCACGCCGCACCGGGTGAGAGCAGCGGTCGCTCCACCAGCGGGTCACTCACCAGCATGCGTAATTTTCCGACCTTGCCATGGCGAGCCAGAGCGCTATAGGCCGCGGTGATATCCGCCAGTCGCGCGCCTGCACCGCCGAGGATCAGCGACAGATTCGGCTCCGCGCCCGCAGGCAAAATCAGCGGCAGCCCGGCATTACGCAAACGCGCGGCAAACTGCTTCGGTCCGTAGGCGTCCAGCACCTGCACTGCCGGGAGATTCAGCGAGCGCACCAGCGCCTCGCTCATGCTGACCGGGCCGTGGAAACCGCTATCAAAATTGCCAGGACGATAGTCGCCCACGCGCCGGGGGACGTCCTGTAGCAGCGATTCAGGGTGAATTAACGCGCTATCGAGCGCCATGCCGTACAAAAACGGTTTCAGCACCGATCCCGGCGAACGTACCGCCGTCACCATATCGACATGGCCAAAACGGCTGTCGTCAGCGATATCCGCCGAACCTACCCAGCCGCGCACCTTCATATTGCGGTTGTCCACCACCACCATCGCCAGCGAGCTACGTGGCGGCAGGCGCGATTTCCAGTTCAGCGCCATCTCTTCCAATTGACGCTGCAGCCCAGCATCCAGCGTGGTGGTGATTTTTTCATCCCGGCTCTGCGCCAGCATATGACGGGCAAACAGCGGTGCAAGCTGCGGCATCTGCCGGGGAAACAGCCACACCGGCTCCTCTTTGGCTTCTTTCACCACCGCCGCAGACCAGACCTGCTGGGCCTGCATGCGGTCCAGCACTTTGTTACGTGCCGCCTGAGCACGTTCAGGCCAGCGATCTGGGCGCAATCGGCTCGGTGCCTGCGGCAACACGGCCAGCAGTGCAGCATCGGCATAGCTTAGCTGGGCAGGTGGTTTTCCGAGATAGGCCCAGCTTGCCGCGCCAATGCCCTGCAGCGTGCCGCCAAACGGGGCGCGATTAAGATAAAGGGTGAGAATGTCACGCTTGGAGAGGTGCCACTCCAGCTGCATCGCGCGCCAGAGCTGGCGAAATTTACCGCCGAAGGTTCGCGGGTGCGGGTCGAGCAACCGTGCGACCTGCATGGTCAGAGTGCTGCCACCGGAGACCACGCGGCCAGAGGTCACATCCTGCCAGGCCGCGCGGGCAATAGAAAATGGATTCACGCCGGGGTGATCCCAGAACCAGCGGTCTTCATACTGAATGAGGGCATCAAGATATCGCGGGGACACCTCTTCGATGGTCACCGGGTAACGCCAGATCCCCTGCGCATCGGCAAATCTCCACAGCGGACTGCCATCCTCTGCTACCACCACCCGAGCCGGAGCCACCTCATGGAGCGGCAGCGGCCAGAGTTTATCCGCCAGTACAACGGCGGCCCATAACAATACGATCGCCCCGGCAAGCCATCGCCAGACGGGGCGTTTAATCCAGGCAAGACGCATCCTACGGCACAACGATCAGCATATCGTCCGCCGCCCCAACGGCGCGCCAGCCAGGAACATACATAGACTCAACCTGAGACGGCGGCACGCGGTAAGTACCCGGCATCACCGCACGGGCCAGATAGACCAGCGTGACCGGCTGATTTGCACTGACGGCAACCGCTGCCACAAAGCGATCGTCGCGGAACTCCATATGCTGGATATCCGCCTGCTGCATCTGGTTGAGCCACTCCTGCACCTCAGTACCGTTGTCCTGCAGATTAGCGCTGCTGTTCGCCAGATTCTGGTTTTCCAGCTCCAGCCCCGCTGGCAGCATATCGACGACCAACGCGTCTGGTACGTTCTGACTGGCATTAACGTCCAGCTTCACCAGCACCAGCTCGCCGCTGCGCAGAGAAGAGAGCGATTTACGCTGCCCGTCGGTGCCGTAGAATTGACGCTCAATGTGCAGCACATTGCTGGACGCCGCGGGTGCATTTTCCGGATACCCGGTGCTATCCAGGCGCAGCCACAGCGGCTGTTCCCCTTTGTTGGTCACCGTCAATGTAGCGAGCTGATCGCCGTCGAGATTCCGCGTCAGGGCTTTATCCCCCTGCAGCGGCTGGCTTGCAAACGAGGCCTGCGCCTGCCAGTTACCCGGCAGGTCCAGCACGCCTTTCGCCGCCAGGAACAGCGCATTGTTCTCCTGGGTTGACAGCCAGCGCTCGCTGAATGCCTGCTCGGAGAGTGTTTGCAGCAGCGTGTTTTGCGCGTCTGGCAGCAGCTTGTTCTCTTCCAGCAGTGAAAGCATCAGCGCGTTATCACGAAGTGCGCTGCCATAATCTGCCAGCCAGCGTCGCTGATCTTCACGTTTGGTAGTGAGTGAGAGCTGGATAGCCTGTTCGCTGCGTGGCGCATCTCCCATTGCTTTCAGCGCAATGCCCAGCTGCATTAACGGCAGTCCGGAACCCGCCTGAGCGCGACGCTCCCACAATTCGCGCAGCGCGCCAAGCGGCGCTTTTTGCTGCCGCGCCAGCACCAGACCCGCATAAGCCTGAATGGCAAAGCGGCTTGCCGCGTTATCATCGGTATAGCGTACGCTCATCAAACCCGGCTCTTGCAGATAGCGCAGCAGGCGGTTGTTGCCTTTGTTAATCGCTTCTGCCGGTACGCTATAGCCCTGTTCACCCGCGCGCACCAGGAAGTCCATCACGTAGGCGGTCAGCCAGTACTCTTCCGGGCCATCTTTATCCCACAGCGCAAAGCCACCGTTCTCTTTCTGCATTTGCAGCAGACGCGAGATACCGATATCAACCGCTGCCCGGCGTTTGTCGTCACTATCACCCACAATGCCCAACGTTTTCAGCTGTGCGGCGTTGGTATAAAGCTGCGGGAAGAGGCCGCTGGCGGTTTGCTCCAGGCAACCGTAAGGGTAGGCTTTGAGTTCGCGAATATAGCGCGCCAGATTCAGCGGCGGTTTACCGCTCAGCAGCAACTGCCCCTGTAGCGTGACCGGCGAGAAGTTCAGATGCTGATTTTCCGCAACGCTCCAGCTTTCACCCGGTTGCAGCACCGCACCGCTATTGACGGTTTGTGCCGGGTAGGCCGGACGCACGCCGATTTTCCACTGTTTGTGGAAATCGGCCAGGGTTTCACCCGGCAGCGTCATCCCCGTCACCGTAACGTTGACTTCACCATCACCGTAGCCTTCGCCAGCGCTAACCGGAACAAAAAACGTATGGCGCGCACCTGGTTCCAGCGTAACTGGCTGCGGCTGCGCACTTTTCAGCTGCAGCAGGCCGCTGGCCGCTAACTGCACGTTGGGCGTCTGCGGTTTGTCCGTCAGGTTGGTCACATCCAGCGTCAGGCGCGCGTTGTCGCCACCGGCCATAAAGCGCGGGGTATTCAACTCAACCACCACGGGCGCGGCGACCACCACTTTCGACTCGCTGCTGCCAAAATCTTCCGCCGTCCACGCCTGCGCCATGACTCTCAGCTCACCGTTAAAGTCACCGATAGGCAGCGTAACGGTACCCTCGCCGTTTTCATCAAGCGCCACGGGCTGCGCCTGTTCAGCAATAATGGTGACGTGGTTAACCGGCGGTTTGCCGCCGCGGTTAAGTTCATCGCCGTCGCCACCAAAGCGCAGGCTCGCCAGTCGCCCCTGGCCTTCAATCACCTGACCGTAGATGTCGTAGATATCCGCGCCGTAGCGTTTCTGGCCAAAGAAGGCTTGCCACGGGTCCGGCGTGATATAGTCGGTAATATTCAGCACGCCGCTATCAACCGCTGAGAGCAGCACGTTCACCTGCTTCGGCGCATCGCCCTCTTTACGCTTCACTTTGATTTTGACGGCCAGCGGCTGGTTTGGACGCATTTTCTGCGGGCCATCCAGCGTCACATCCAGCCGGCGCTGTTCGTCGCCGAGCGGCAGATGCAGCACGCCCACCGCCCGCTTCGGCGTTGCAGAACGGGATTTATCGCCCGGACGCACCACCAGCGTGCTGAGATAGAGGTCGTGACGGTTCCAGCTCTTATCCACCGGGATGGTGAGATCCAACCCTTCGGCCGGAACGTTAATTTCCTGCCACCATAGCGGGCCGTCGCTGGACTCCACCATAGCATAGCCTTTGCCTGCTGCCGGAGCAGCAACGTGCAACTTGATAGTATCGCCTGGACGATAGCTCGGTTTATCGAGTTTCAGCGTCACGCGATCCGGGCGCGCTGCGCCGCTGCCATCGCTGTTATCCTGCCAGCTATAGCCGGCCCAGAAACGCACGCTGCTCACCGCATCGTTCGGTGCCTTCACTTCTAATCGGTAAGCGCCCCACTCTACCGGGAAGCTGACTTTGCCGGTTTCGTCCGCTTTCAACGCCAGCGTCTCTTCACCTTCGACCAAATCTTTTTGATCAAAGCGGGACTGCCAGCCGTCGCTCTCCGACCAGTTCCAGTAGTAATCGCGGCGTTCGCGAATCAGCCGAACCTGAAGATCGGAAACGGCCTTTTTTTCACCCTGGGCGTCGGAGTAGACGATATCAAACGCCGCCTGACTGTTTTCTTCAACGATCGGCTGATTCACCGTGGTATCGGTGCGGTAGTCATAGACCGCCTTGCTGGCGAACTGTGGGCGAATACCCGGCAGTTCAGAGGCCGGCCAGATGGCCTGCGCGGCGCGACGAGTCACCGGACGACCGCCGGACTCGAGCAGGCTGGCCTGAAGAATCACCTGCAGCGGTGAATGTGTCTCCTGCCACTGGCTGGCGGTGGTCACTTCGCCGTGACCTTTGGCATCCAGCGTCAGGTTCATTTCATCAAGGCTACGGGTGGTATTTTGTTCGGCAATATCGCCAAACTGGAAGCCCGGCAGCGCGGCAACGGCTTCGCGCAGCGGGCGTAAAAACAGTTTCCCCTGCAGGCTATTGCCGCTGGCCGGTGCGCCGTAAAGATAGTAGCCCGACACGTCAAATTTCACGTCATCACTCGGTGCAAGCGGCGTCGGCTGCGGCGTCAGGTTGAGCGCCATACGCTCAGGCATAAAGTCTTCGACGTGGAAATCCCATTCACGCGGCTGGTTATCGCCGGTATTGGCACGAATATGCCACATGCCGGTTGCCGCGCTGCTGTCCAGCGGATAGGTAAACTGGTAGAGGCCGTTCACCGGCTGGCTGACGACGCTGCGAATCACCTGCCCGTCAGGTTTCACCACCTCCAGCTTCACCGGTTGTTCCGGTAACGCTTTGCCATCGCCATCGCGCAGCAGGCCGTTGAAGATCACCGTTTCACCGGGGCGATAAAGATCGCGCGGGCCAAACATAAAGAACTGTTTGCTGAAGCCAGGGTCACCTGCCACATTAAACTCCGCCAGATCGAGCGCCGGCAGCTTGAGGTCAAGTAACGTGGTTTGCCCCTCTTTGCGCGCCAGCAGCAGCGCGGCGTCTTTGTCAGTTTTCAGGACCGCATGCCCCTGAGCATCGCTGGTCGCCTGCGCCAGTGTTTGCCCTTTGTCGTTGAGCAGCGTGAGCTCAACCGCCGACTGGGCTCCGCCGTTTTCCAGGCTTTGCGTAAACACGTCAAGCTGGTTGTGGTAACGGTGTAACGACACGCCAACATCGCTGAGAGTAAAGAGCGTAGCGGCATTACTGTAGCTGTACTGGCCTGCCGGATTCATTACTGCGATATAGACGCCGGACTGCTGCAGCGGCGCAATATCTTTCAGCGGCAGCAGTAGTTTTTCCCGCGTGTTACGTGCCGGGTTAAGGTCGAAACGCCCGGTGTAAACCAGATCCGCCATTTTCAGCAGTTCGTCGGACTCCCAGTTGCTAAGCGAACTGCGGTACTCCCACTGGCTGACAAACGCCGCCAGCGATTCCGGCTTCACACGGAAGAAGTTGACGTCCACGTGCGGCACGTTAAGCACCATTACCGGCAGCCCATCCACCACTTTACCCGGCAGCAGCGAGCCGCGGCTGGCGAAGCCAACGCTTGGGGCAATATCACGGGTGGTCAGCGTTTTCTCCACGCTGGTGCCGAAGGTGGCCTTATTCAGCGCAGCAAGCTCTGGGTCAACGGTGACAATCAGATCGCGCTTCGGCTCCAGATGACGCAGACGCAGCTCTTTCAGATTCGGCGCCAGCTCCCAGGCTCCGTCCACCTTGCCGCTTTTCTTATCCACCACGTGGACGGTTTTGCTGAAATCCTGATCGGGGTTGAGCGCAATAGAGAACGTCAGCACCAGCGTTGCCGCACCGTCAAGTTGAACCTCTGAGGTATCCAGCAGTGTGAGTGCTTTACCCTCGCTCTGCTGGGCAAGCTTCGCTAGCTGTGCGGCATCCGGTTTAACCGGCGCAACGTTTTGTGACGCCGTCGAGGACACGGCGGGTTTGACATCCTGAGCGTTGTCGCTGTCGTCGCACCCGGACAGGAGCGAGGCGGCCAACACAGCAAGCACGGCTAAACGGAACGGTTTCATCCTTATAACCTCTGACGTTAAGTCTCTATTTCATTAATTCACACAGTATTATGCCCAAACGTGACTTTTACCAATAGCACGCTCATTTCAGGGCTGATTTTCAGATTTCATATTTAGCCTTAATCACAACCGCAGCGTTGCTAACTTGTCAGCTCTGCGGAAAACATCGACAATTCCTCTACGATTGCAAATGGAGGCACCTAATGACCACCTCTTTCTTTGTCGCCGCCGATTGGCTGGCTGAACACATAAACGATCCGGCAATTCAGATTATCGATGCCCGGATGGCCCCTCCTGGGCAGGAACACCGGGATATGGCGGGTGAGTACCGTGCAGGTCATCTGCCAGGCGCGCTGTTCTTTGATATTGAAGCGCTGTCCGACCACACCTCGACGCTGCCGCATATGATGCCGCGCCCGGAAGCTTTCGCCGTCGCCATGCGTGAACTGGGCGTAAGCAGCGATCGTCATTTAGTGGTGTATGACGAGGGCAACCTGTTCTCCGCGCCGCGCGCGTGGTGGATGCTGAAAACCTTTGGTGTGGAAAACGTCTCTATTCTGGCGGGCGGCCTTGCGGGCTGGCAGCGCGATGAACGACTGCTCGAACAGGGGGATGTTGATGCCGGTGAGGGCGAATTCGAGGTTAAGTTTAACGCCGATGCCGTTGTGCGCCTGACCGATGTGCTGCTGGCAAGCCATGAGCGTTCGGTGCAAATTGTCGATGCGCGTCCAGCCGGGCGTTTTAATGCCGAAGTGGATGAACCGCGTCCCGGCCTGCGGCGCGGTCATATTCCCGGCGCACTGAACGTGCCGTGGAACGAACTGACCTTCAACGGCGAGCTGAAGACCACCGATGAGCTGGAAATGATTTTTGCTCGTCAGGGCGTAGACCTTAATCAGCCGATTATCACCAGCTGTGGCTCAGGCGTGACGGCAGCGGTGGTTCTGCTGGCGCTGGAGACGTTGGGGGCGAAAGAGGTCGTGCTGTATGACGGTGCCTGGAGTGAATGGGGCGCGCGCGACGATTTGCCGATTGAGCCTCAGAGGTAACAGCGGGGCCGTGTCATCCCGGGGTCGGCGTATAACGCCTCGCCCGGGCTACGAATGCAGGCCGGACAAAGCGTTTACGCCGCCATCCGGCATGGTTTCAAATGATTCGGTTCTGCTTAAAATCACGCAGGAAGCTACCCCAGCGTTTTTCATAGAACGGCGTGATATGCGCCAGCATAAAGTGGCTGATGCCCTTCTCACCTTCCACCACCTGGCAGATATCAATCGGCTCGTCGCCCGGTAGGGTGTCCGTCGCGACGCTGCCCGCGGCATGAATAATCTCTTCGATATCCCCTTCCGCTTCAATACCAATCAGCAGGTTAGGCTGTTCGTCCGCATGCTCTTTAATGGAGCAGATAAACGCACGTTTCACCGTTTTCAGGGTTTTGAACAGCGTGGTCAGCGACTCCACCATCTGGGCCGGTGGCTCAGCCACTTCAGAGAGCAGCAGCGCGCTGCCACCTTCGAGTACTTCCTGCGTGCTGAGCGGATTGCCCTCTTCGCCAATCAGGTGGCTGATTTCACGTGGGGTAAACTCTTTGCCGGTCGGCAGCTTCGCGTTGAGGAACAAGGTTTCGCCAAGCGTCATTTCGAACAGCGTGCGCACCGGCATAACCACAAATGCCTGCTCGGTGGTGACCGCTCCTTTCAGGGCTTCCAGCGAGGTGAAGAACGGGATGACTGAGGTGCCGTCGTCTTTTTCCCAGTGCTGTAATTCTAAGGCGCTATCATCAACAACCTGCTGGTCATCGGCCGCACTGCCGGGCACCCAGACGGTGGACTCCAGTAAGGTGCGGAAAAAGGCTGGGCGATGAGCAGGTTCGGTTGCCGCTTGTTCCAGCAGCGTTTCGAGTTCGTTTTTGCTTTCAGACATAGTGCTTCCAGAAGGTGTGAATACCCCTCACCCCGGCCCTCTCCCCCAAGGGGCGAGGGAGAAAACCGAACGGTCCCCTCTCCCCTTGGGGGAGAGGGTTAGGGTGAGGGGAAAAAATTACTCGGCGGTCAACAGGTTCGCGATAGTCCGCACACCCAGTCCGGTCGCACCCGCCGACCACTGCTCAACGGCCGCTTTACGGTAGGTGGCAGAGCAGTCGATGTGCAGCCAACCCTGATGATAATTTTCCACGAAGTGAGACAGGAAGCCCGCCGCGGTGCTTGCGCCCGCCGGGTAGGCCGCGCTGCCGGTGTTGTTCAGCTCAGCAAAGTTAGACGGCAGTTGGTTGCGGTGGAACTCGGCCAGCGGCAGACGCCAGAAGGCTTCGTTTTCCGCACTGGCGCTCGCCAGCAGACGGTTCGCCAACTGGTCATCAAAGCTAAACAGCGCATGGTAATCGTTGCCCAGCGCGGTTTTGGCCGCCCCGGTCAGGGTTGCCGCATCGATGATAAGCTCTGGCTTCTGCGCGCTAGCGTCAATCAGACCGTCAGCCAGCACCAGGCGGCCTTCCGCATCGGTGTTCATCACTTCCACATTTTTACCGTTACGGTAGTGGATGATATCGCCAAGTTTGAAGGCGTTACCGCTGATCAGGTTATCCGCACAGCACAGGTACAGTTTTACGCGCTTGTTCAGGCCGCGAGTAATCGCCAGCGCCAGCGCACCGGTCACGGTTGCCGCACCGCCCATATCGGACTTCATAGAGTCCATGAACGCGCTCTGTTTGATGCTGTAGCCGCCGGAGTCGAAGGTAATACCTTTACCGACCAGGCAGGCGTAAACCGGTGCTTCTTTATCGCCCGTTGGGTTGTAGTCCAGCGCCAGCAGTACCGGCGGACGTTCAGAACCACGGCCTACGGTGTGCAGGCCCGCATAGCCCTGCTCACGCAGGTCTTCGCCTTTAGTGATGCGATAAGAAACGTTGTCGCACGCCACGCCGCACAGCAGGTCAACCGCGCGCTGCGCCAGCTGTTCTGGGCCCAGCTCTTCCGCCGGGGCGTTAATGGTGTCTCGCACCCAGTCGATGTAGGTCAGACGGTTGTCGAGCTCCTGGCGCTGTGCATCATCAAGCTCAGGCCATACAACCTGACGGGTGCCTTTCGGCCCTTTGTAGCCCGCCCAGAAGGCCCAGGCGAGGTCAACGCTCCAGCCTTCGCCAGACAGGTCAACGTGCTTGATGCCCATGCCGTCGATTTTACGCGCCGCGCGCTGGATAAGGCCCGCGTCGTCGCGGCCGGTCAGGTGCAAGACAATACCTTCATCATTAATGCTATAGGCCGCTTTTTCACCCCAGCGCGCATCGGCTGGCTGAGTAGAAAGGGTAATTTTCATGGCTTCTGTCATTTTTTTATCCTTATTAGCAAACGGGCCGCCGAATGGCAGCCCGTTATGTGACTTATTCTGCTTCATCCAACCAGACTAGCAGAATTGCCTCAAGGATTTTTTCATTTGATGCCTGAGGGTCATCATCAAAATCTTCGAGGTCGCAAATCCACTGGTGCATGTCGGTAAAGCGCACCGTTTTCGGATCGGTATCCGGGTAAGCATCGTACAGCGCTTCGCCGATTTCGCGGCTGTCAGTCCACTTAAGTCCCATACTATCCTCTTAGTGCTCGCGCGCGTGGTTAATTGTGTAACGCGGAATTTCGACCACCAGGTCTTCATCCGTGACGCGGGCCTGGCAGCTCAGGCGGCTATCTGGTTCCAGCCCCCAGGCTTTATCCAGCATATCGTCTTCGTCTTCGGTGCTTTCTGGCAGCGAGTCGAAGCCTTCACGCACGATGCAGTGGCAGGTGGTGCAGGCACAGGATTTTTCGCAGGCGTGTTCAATCTCGATACCGCTACGCAGCGCAGCATCCAGAATCGTTTCACCGGTCTCAGCTTCCACAACGATGCCATCCGGACACAGGTCCTGATGTGGCAAAAAAACAATCTTTGGCATATTAAACCTCGTCCACGGATTGGCCTTTCAGCGCGACACGGACGGATTGGTCCATGCGGCGAGCGGCAAATTCCTGGGTTTGTTTGTCAACGTTTTTAATGGCTTGTTCTATGGCGTCAGTGTCATTGCCCTCGGCAACCGCGCTCAGCACGGCGGCAGCTTCGTCAATCTCCTGACGCTCTGCGGCGCTTAACAGCGCGGCATCAGCGGCCAGCGCGCTGTGCAGGCTTTCCAGCACGCGAGCGGCTTCCACTTTCTGCTCTGCCAGCATACGTGCTTTCACGTCCTGCTCGGCATAGCTCATGGAATCCTGAATCATGGTGGCGATTTCGCCATCGGTCAGACCGTAGGACGGCTTCACCTGAATAGAGGACTCAACGCCGGTGGATTTCTCCATGGCGGTGACGCTCAGCAGGCCATCGGCGTCCACCTGGAAGGTCACGCGAATGTGCGCGCCGCCAGCCGGCAGCGCCGGAATACCACGCAGCGCAAAGCGCGCCAGTGAACGGCAGTCCTGCACCAGTTCACGCTCGCCCTGCATCACGTGGATGGACATGGCGGTCTGGCCGTCTTTGAAGGTGGTGAACTCCTGCGCACGTGCTACCGGAATGGTGGTGTTACGCGGGATAACCTTCTCTACCAGGCCGCCCATGGTTTCGAGGCCGAGAGAGAGCGGGATCACGTCGAGCAGCAGCATTTCGCTGTCCGGCTTGTTGCCGACCAGAATATCAGCCTGCACGGCGGCGCCAATGGCGACCACTTTATCCGGGTCGATAGAGGTCAGCGGCGTACGGCCAAAGAACTCGCCCACGCGTTCACGCACCAGCGGTACGCGGGTTGAACCGCCAACCATCACTACTTCCAGCACCTCTTCGGCTTCCACGCCCGCATCTTTCAATGCGCGACGGCAGGCCAGCAGCGTGCGCTTGACCAGCGCGGAAATCAGGTCGTTAAACTGTTCGCGGGTCACCTCGCCTTTCCAGCCAGCGACGTCAACGGTCACGCGGTCGGCATCGCTCAGGGCGATTTTGGCGGCGATGGCGGCGTCAAGCAGTTCGCGCTGTACGCGGTTGTCGCTACGATCGGCAATGCCCGCCTGTTCGCGGATATGGTCGGCCAACAGGTGGTCGAAGTCATCGCCGCCCAGCGCGGAATCCCCGCCGGTGGCCAGCACTTCAAACACGCCGCGGCTCAGGCGCAGAATCGAGATATCAAAGGTACCGCCGCCCAGATCGTAGACGGCAATCACCCCTTCCTGACCGGAGTCGAGGCCGTAAGCAATGGCCGCGGCGGTCGGTTCGTTCAGTAGACGCAGTACGTGCAGGCCAGCCAGACGCGCGGCGTCTTTGGTGCCCTGACGCTGTGCGTCGTCAAAGTAAGCGGGAACGGTAATCACCACGCCATCAAGCTCACCCTCAAGGGTTTCAGTGGCACGAGCCGCCAGCGCTTTGAGGATATCGGCCGAGACGCGGATTGGGTTCAGTACACCGGCCTTGGTCACCAGCATCGGCAGGCCATTTTCGCTTGCCTGGAACTGGTACGGCAGGTGTGGGTAACGCGCCTGGATATCCGCCAGCGAGCGGCCCATCATACGTTTTACGGAGCTAATGGTATTCGCGGGGTCAAGTGCGGCGTTGGTGCGCGCATCGTAGCCGACCACGTGGCCCTGCTCCTGATAGTGCACAACAGAAGGCAGCAGGTGACGCCCCTGATTGTCGGCCAGCGTTTCCGCCTGACCGCTACGCACGGTAGCAACCAGGGAATTGGTGGTACCTAAGTCAATGCCCACCGCCAGACGACGCTGGTGCGGCGCGGCGCTCAGACCCGGCTCACTAATTTGTAATAAGGCCATGTTAAGCTTCCAGAATCAAAAATCGAGCAGCTTTTCTTCGAGTAATTCAGCGCTGCTTTGGAGTTTATCGAGAAAACGCAGTTTACGGACGGTATCCGCCGCCGCTTCCCACGTTTGCGAATCGAGTTCCGCCACCATCTGCTGCTGGCGTTGGCTATACATTGCTTTGATGCGTTTGATAAGCCCTTCCAGACGGTCGGTATCTTTCGCCTGTTCAATCTCGTCCAGCTCTTCACGCAGTTCCAGCTGTTCCATCAGGAACGCGGTATCGCGCACGGTGTGCTGTTCGGAGGCAAGATCAAAGCCGTGCAGGGAGAGCAGATATTCGGCGCGCATCAGCGGGTGACGCAACGTTTGCCAGGCCTGGTTGATGTTCGCAGAACGCTGCACCGCCGCGAGCTGTTCAGCGTCGCTGCCGCTAGCAAATCGGTCGGGGTGGCTCTGACGCTGCAGGTCCTGGAAGCGTGCCGCGAGGGCCTGAGTGTCTACGTGATAACCGGCTGGCAATCCAAAGAGAGTGAAGTAATCCATGACGATCTCAGGGTTAACTATTTAAAACAAACCCCACGCACAGCGATAAACCATGGGTGGGGTTGGCAGGACTCAAAATCAGACGTTAAAGCTTTCGCCGCAACCGCACTCGTCTTTGACGTTCGGGTTAGTAAATTTAAACCCTTCGTTCAGACCTTCTTTTACGAAGTCGAGCTGCGTGCCATCAAGAAATTGCAGGCTCTTACCGTCGATGACAACCTTCACGCCTTTGTCTTCGAAAACGGTATCTTCTGCCGCCGGCTCGTCAACAAATTCCAGTACATAGGCCATACCTGAACAACCGGACGTTCTCACGCCAAGACGCAGACCAAACCCTTTACCACGGTTTGACAGGAAGGTATTGACTCGCGCTGCTGCACTGTCGCTTAAGGTAATCGACATAAAAACCTCAACTCTTAATTATTTTGCTTCACGTTTGCTTTTGTAATCCGCAATAGCGGCTTTAATTGCGTCTTCTGCCAGGATAGAACAGTGAATTTTCACTGGTGGCAGTTCAAGCTCGTCTGCGATATCGGTATTTTTAATGGCCTGTGCTTCGTCCAGGGATTTCCCTTTTACCCACTCGGTGACGAGGGAGCTGGAAGCAATGGCGGAACCGCAGCCGTAGGTCTTGAAACGCGCGTCTTCAATGATACCTTCATTGTTGACTTTAATCTGCAACTTCATCACGTCGCCGCAGGCCGGAGCACCGACCATGCCGCTGCCGACGCTGTCGTCGCTGTTGTCGAAGGAACCAACGTTACGTGGGTTCTCGTAGTGATCGATTACTTTTTCGCTGTAAGCCATGATGAATTCTCCTTATCGGTACCGATTAATGATGCGACCATTCAATGCTGTTCAGATCCACGCCCTGTTTGAACATTTCCCACAGTGGAGAAAGGTCACGCAGACGGCCAATGGAGTTGCGAACCAGATTGATGGTGTAGTCAATCTCTTCTTCGGTAGTGAAACGACCTAAAGAGAAACGAATGGAGCTATGTGCCAGCTCATCGGTCATGCCCAGTGCGCGCAGCACGTAGGATGGCTCAAGGCTTGCGGAAGTACATGCGGAACCGGAGGAAACCGCCAGGTCTTTCAGCGCCATGATCAGGGACTCGCCTTCAACGTAGTTAAAGCTTACGTTGAGGATGTTTGGTGCGCCCTGTTCGAGGTCACCGTTCAGGTAGACTTCTTCCATATCCTTCACGCCGTTCCACAGACGGTTACGCAGACCGCGCAGACGGGCCATTTCGGTCTCCATCTCTTCTTTCGCGATACGGTAAGCTTCGCCCATGCCGACGATCTGGTGAACAGGCAGCGTACCGGAACGCATGCCGCGCTCGTGACCGCCGCCGTGCATCTGTGCTTCGATACGGATACGTGGTTTACGACGAACGTACAGTGCGCCGATACCTTTTGGACCGTAGATTTTGTGACCGGAGAAGGACATCAGGTCAACTTTCAGCTGGCTCAGGTCGATAGGCAGTTTGCCCACGCTCTGGGTCGCATCAACGTGATAGATGATGCCGCGCGCACGGCACATTTCGCCGATGGTCGCGATATCCTGCACCACGCCGATTTCGTTGTTCACATGCATGATGGAGACGAGGATGGTGTCGTCACGCATGGCGGCTTCGAGCTCTTTGAGATCGATAATGCCGTTGCGCTGTGGCGCCAGATAGGTAATTTCGAAACCTTCGCGCTCAAGCTGACGACAGGTGTCCAGCACGGCTTTATGCTCGGTTTTGCTGGTGATGATGTGCTTGCCTTTTTTCTGATAAAAGTTGGCTGCACCTTTAATCGCCAGGTTGTCGGATTCAGTCGCACCGGAGGTAAAGACGATTTCACGCGGGTCAGCACCCACGAGGTCGGCAATCTGGTTACGGGCGATATCTACCGCCTCTTCAGCCTGCCAGCCAAAACGGTGTGAACGAGAGGCCGGGTTACCAAAGGTCCCGTCCAGGGTCAGAAACTGCATCATTTTCTCGGCAACACGCGGGTCCACCGGCGTGGTTGCGGAGTAGTCGAGATAAATCGGTAATTTCATTGCTCTTTAACTCCGTACATCACTCAATGCAAGGAGTCAGGCAACCGGCTGGATGTACGACCGTGTTGACGGGACGCTGTCCCGGCCTGACTCTGAAATCTCATTTTTATCTATAACCAGCCCTGCTACGTGCGCCCGATAAGGCACACGGCAGAGCAGGTGGATTATGCACGTAACTTAACGTCGATAGCGTCTTGTACGCGGGTATTGCGGGAGGTGTCGTGCGAATGCTGGCGACCAGACACGTCCAGAACTTCCTGGTTATTCACCAGTTCACCAAGGGTGATGTTGTTCAGGAAGCCGGTCAGACGGTCGCTCAGATCGCGCCAGAGTGCGTGGGTCAAACATTTATCGCCGCCCTGGCAGCCACCTTTCCCCTGACAGCGGGTAGCGTCAACGGACTCGTCCACTGCGCTAATTACTTCACCCACTGCGATGTGGTTTGCTTCTTTACCCAGCAGATAACCACCGCCTGGTCCGCGTACGCTGGATACTAAGCCATTTTTACGCAGACGGGAGAACAGCTGCTCCAGATAGGAGAGTGAAATTCCCTGACGTTCAGAAATATCAGCCAACGGCACCGGGCCCGCTTCGGAGTTGAGTGCAACGTCCAGCATCGCGGTTACGGCATAACGCCCTTTAGATGTCAGTCTCATGTCTTACTTAACCTCAAACTCGCCCCTGCCCGGGGTTTTTAATAATATTGTGGGTATTGCATAGCAGGGCCAAGTCTGACATTCCCGACTAAAACAGTCAACTATTTACTTGAGTAATTTAGTCAGGTATTTGGCGTTCCGTGCGGTATTGATTTGCCGGATGGCGCTTCGCTTATCCGGCCTACAGGCCGCACGATTTGTAGGCCGGATAAGCGAAGCGCCATCCGGCATTTACGCCGTTACTTGCCTTTGTTCTGCTGCTCAATAGACGCCAGAATCCCACGCAGGATGTTCAGCTCCTGGCTTTCCGGGCGCGCACGGGTAAACAGACGACGTAAACGGCTCATCACCTGCCCCGGATGGTTTTCGCGGATGAAGCCGGTAGCGAGCAGCGTCTGCTCCAGGTGGCCATAGAAACGCTCAAGATCGTCAACCAGCGGGTACGGCGTCTCTTCGTGCTCAACCTTTGGTTCCGTGCTTTCCTGCGCGGCCAGCCACGCCATGCGCACTTCATAAGAGATAACCTGCACCGCCATCGCCAGGTTCAGCGAGCTGTATTCCGGGTTAGCGGCAATTGCGACGTGGTAATGACACTTCTGCAGTTCGTCGTTGGTCAGGCCCACGCGTTCGCGGCCAAAGACCAGCGCTACTGGTGCATGTTCGGCTTCCGAGACGCTTTTCAGGCCGCACTCACGCGGGTCAAGCATCGGCCACGGCAGCGTACGGGAACGCGCGCTGGTGCCTACCACCAGGCTGCAACCAGCCAGCGCTTCGTCGAGGGTGTCGACGATCTGCGCGTTGCCAATCACATCGCTGGCACCGGCCGCCAGGGCAATGGCCTGGGAGTCTGGTTTCACCAGCGGGTTGACCAGCCACAGGTTGGTTAAGCCCATGGTTTTCATAGCGCGGGCCACGGAGCCCATGTTGCCGGTGTGAGAGGTTTCGACCAGCACGATTCGGATATTTTGCAGCATTGTCATTCTTCGTCTAAAGATTATTCGACCATATTACCATAAACCTGAGACAGAATCCGAATTCGCTGCTATGATATGCGCCGTTTTCCCCCGTTCTTTAACATCCAGTGAGAGTAACCTGATGCATCCGATGCTGAACATCGCCGTGCGCGCAGCGCGCAAGGCGGGTAACCTGATTGCCAAAAACTACGAAACACCAGAAGCTGTTGAAGCGAGCCAGAAAGGCAGCAACGATTTCGTGACTAACGTTGATAAAGCCGCTGAAGCGATGATTATCGACACCATTCGCAAATCTTACCCGCAACACACCATTATCACCGAAGAAAGCGGTGAACATGTTGGCGAAGATCTGGATGTTCAATGGGTTATCGATCCACTGGATGGCACCACCAACTTTATCAAACGTCTGCCACACTTCTCCGTCTCCATCGCCGTACGCATCAAAGGCCGTACTGAAGTGGCTGTGGTTTACGATCCAATGCGCAACGAACTGTTCACCGCTACCCGCGGCCAGGGCGCACAGCTCAACGGTTACCGTCTGCGCGGCAGCACTGGCCGTGACCTGGATGGCACCATCATCGCGACCGGTTTCCCGTTCAAAGCGAAACAGCACGCTACCGCCTACATGAACATCCTCGGCAAAATGTTTACCGAATGCGCAGACTTCCGTCGCACCGGTTCCGCTGCGCTGGATCTGGCCTACGTTGCCGCTGCGCGCGTTGACGGTTTCTTCGAAATCGGCCTGAAGCCATGGGATTTCGCCGCAGGCGAGCTGATCGCTCGTGAAGCAGGCGCTATCGTTTGTGACTTCACCGGTGGCCATAACTACATGATGACCGGCAACATCGTTGCCGGTAACCCACGTATCGTGAAAGCCATGCTGGCGAACATGCGTGACGAGCTGAGCGAAGCGCTGAAGCGCTGAAGCGCTAAGTTCGGACTCCACGTCATTAAGAAGCCCCTTTGTGGGCTTCTTTTTTTTGTACCTACCCTTCCCCAGAATTATCTCTATTCCCGTTGCTGCCAAATGCGTCGTCTATACTTAACCTTTTGTTAGCCAAAAGGAGAACGAGAATGACCATTCACAAACACGGTTCTGCACACTGGTCAGGCGATATCAAACGCGGAAAAGGGACGGTCTCTACCGAAAGTGGCGTGCTCAACCAGCAACCTTACGGCTTTAATACTCGCTTTGAAGGCGCAAAGGGCACAAACCCGGAAGAGTTGATTGGCGCAGCGCATGCGGCCTGTTTTTCGATGGCGTTATCGTTGATGCTGGGTGAGGCGGGCTATACGGCTGATGCCATTGATACCACGGCGGACGTCTCATTGGATAAAACCGACGGCGGGTTTGCCATCACCAAAATCGCTCTACAAAGTAAGGTGAGCGTGCCCGGTATCGATCCGAAGCAGTTTGACGGCATCATCCAGAAAGCCAAAGCGGGCTGTCCGGTTTCCCAGGTGCTGAAGGCAGAAATCACGCTGGATTACACGTTGAACTAACGTTATCAGGCAGCAGTAAGAACATGCTGGTCACCTTATTGACCAGCATTTCACTCTAGAACGGCCTTAATCCTCTGCCGACCGGCACAGCACTCAACCACATGACCACCGCCGCAGCGACCAGAACTGCACCACCGGCCAACGCCAGCGTTGTCCAGCCCACCTGCCGCCAGAGCACCGGCGTTTTATTGCCGCTGAGCTTCACCGCCAGGGTGCGAAAACCGTGGACCAGCAGCGCTAAAGAAGAGATGGTGAGCGATGTTCCCGCCGCCATTGCCAGAGCAGAGGCAACGCCCCAGCCAAACACGCCAATCACTTTGCTGAACAGCAGCACCATAATGGCACCGGAACAGGGGCGCATGCCCATCGACAGTATAATCATCAGCCTCGCCCGCCAGTCTTCATCACGTTCAAGCTGTTTAGGATCGGGCATGTGCTGATGACCACAGCCGCAGTGTTGGTCATGAACGTGATGTGGCGTAAAAGCAGTAAACTTCGGTTTGCGCAGCAGCATACGCAGCTTTTTCAGCGCCCGCCAGCACAGTAATAATCCCAGCACGCCCACCAGCGCATAGCTGCCCTTCTCCAGCCAGAAACTGCTGAGGTGCAATTGGCGCGCCGGAAGCCGTAGCAGCGTCAGCACGACGACCACCAGCCCAATAGCCACCAGCCCCTGTAGTAAAGATGCCGCGAGCGTCAGGCCAATACTGGATTTTAATTTTGAAGGATGGGTGGCCAGCCACGTGGTGATGACGACCTTACCGTGCCCCGGCCCCAGCGCGTGCAGCACACCGTAGACAAAACTGAACAGCAGCAGCGCCCCACCCGCCTGAGTCGGGTTTTCCGCCACGGCCTGTAGCAAACCGCTCATCTGCTGGTTCACGTCGCGTTGCCAGACCACGCTTTGCAGCATAACCTGTGGCCAGGCCTGCCAGAGCCATAGCAAGCCAATAACCGCAACCGCAAAAAACAGCAGCAACGGCCAGAGCGACAGCCAGCGGCGCGAGGTGCGACGATTAACGGAGATTACTGACATGCGATGGTGACCTTCTGCGCAAATTGTTTTCCAAGGTCCATATCTTCCGGCGGCGCATCCGCTTTATCGAGCGATTGCGCGTAGGAGAGCATCTCATCATTGGGATGCGGGGTATGGACGCTGACCTTACATGCACCTTTAAAATCGGGAGCAAACGCCACATCGCCGTCCTTCTCGTAGCTCATATCGACATAATAGGTCGGGTCGAAGGTAGAAAAGGTGTAGGTCTGCCCCGCCAGCGTCTGCGGCGTCGCCAGCGGTAAGGTAAAGGTCAGCACCGCCTGATGTCCCTGACGCGCCAGGCCGTAGGCGGTAGGCAGGTTCTCAAACTTCACCTTTTTGCCGTCGTGCCAGAACTCGGTAAAGTAGTGCTGCCCCAGCACGTTCGCCATCACCTCAGCGGCCAGCTTTTTCCAGACCTCATCGCCCGGTTTTGCGTTCCCCGCGTCATAGAGCAAATCCGCCGAGGTGAGTTCATCCATCACCCAGCGCATTTTCATACCCGTCAGCTTGCCGTCAGCCACCACCAGCTGGTTAGTGATGGTAATAAAGCTGTGCGGATGTGCGCTGGCGTTTAACGATAAAACCGTAAGAAACATCAGAACCGCGCATTGTTTCACTCTCTTCATCGGTTCCTCAGTGAAAAATTCTGTGACCGTCACCCGCATTCCTTAGCTAAAGCCCATTAGCTGCCGTTATCTTTTGTCTATTCTTATGCTCATAACCTGCTGCTGGATCCCAACAGATGATGACCGTACTCGAACCGCCATCTGTGCTTTCCAGTCCGCAGCGCCGCTGCCAGGCGCTGCTGATGCTCTATCTCCCTGGTCATTCCATCACGGCGGAATACATTGGCATCGTGAATAATGTCGATGTTTCCACCGCCCGGCAAGATGTCATTGAAGCCGGAGAGGAGGTTGAGCGTTACCATCGTCTGGCGATCGCCACTCAGGCGGATGGCTGCTATCGGATTGAAGGCACAACCCTCGACCTGCGCCTGTGCTTACTGCACTGGCTTCGCCGCGCATTGCGTCTGTGTCCGCACTTTGTGGCGCACCATTTTACACCCGCGCTGAAAACGCAGCTCAGGCAGTTGAAGATCCCGCGTACGCTGTACGATGAAACCAACCTGCAGGCGCTGGTGAACCGCTGCGCCCGCAGCCTGCAGCGCGATTTTGAATGTCGCGACGTGCAGTTTTTACGCCTCTATCTCCAGTACTGTTTATTACAGCATCATCAGGGAGAAAGCCCGATTTTTAGCACGCAGCAAAGCGCCTGGACGCAGTCCACGCTGGAATATCAGATGGCGGCGGATATTGTCCACCACTGGCAGAGGCGGGTGATGCAAACGCCAAACCGCAACGAGCAGCACTTCCTGGCGCTGCTGTTTATGCTGTTGAAGGTGCCAAATCCCCAGTTTGATGGACGCGAACAGGACCAGCAGCTACATCTGGCGATTGCCCGGCTGGTCGACCGTTTTCAACATGAGGCTCACTGCCATTTCACCAATGAACGCAGCCTGCACGATCAACTCTACGTTCACGTAGCGCAGGCGCTGAACCGCTGCGTGTTTGAGATCGGCATCGATCATCACCTGCCAGAAGAGATCCACCGCCTTTACCCACGATTAATTCGCACCACCCGTGCGGCGCTGAGTGATTTTGAAACGCGCTATACCCTGCACTTCAGCGACGATGAAGCGGCGCTGATTGCGGTGATTTTTGGCGCTGGATTAATGCAGGAGAGCGAGCTGCACGAGAAACAGGTGGTGCTGTTAACCGGCGACAACCCGGCGCTGGAGCAGGAGATTGAACAGCAGTTGAGGGAACTGACGCTACTGCCGCTCACCGTCAAGTACCTGACGGTCAACGTCTTCCAGAAAGAGGGCGCGCCGAAAAACAGCACGCTCGTGATTTCGCCGTACGCGATTGCCCTCCCCCTATTTTCACCGCCGCTGATCCACGCCGAGCAACCGCTCAGCGAGCATCAGCAGCAGCATATCTGCAAGATTCTGGAGACCTAGCGGGCGACGGTTTTCGGTCGCAGCACCAGTGCAGGCAGCGCCACCAGCGCCATCACCCAGAACAGCCCCTGGTGAAGATGCTGATAAAGGAAGCCTGAGAACATGGTCATCACCGCAATGCTGCCGCCCATCGCCACCGCCGAGTAGACCGCCTGCAGGCGGATAACTTCGCTCCCCTGACGGGCAGCAATGTAGCGCATCGCCGCCAGATGGCAGACGGTAAAGGTGCCGCAGTGCAGGATCTGAATCAGAATCAGCCACGGCAGACTGGTCGTCCAGCCCATCAGCCCCCAGCGGATAACGCCGCAAATGGCCGACAGCAGCAGCAGATCCCGGGCGCTAAAGCGGCGGAATACCTTTTTGCTCAGCGCAAAGGTGACCACTTCGGCGACCACGCCCAACGACCACAGATAGCCAATAGCCGACGCCGAGTACCCCGCCCCTTCCCAGAAGATAGCGCTGAAACCGTAATAGGCGGCATGTGCCCCCTGAAGCAGGCTCACGCAGGCAAGAAAGCGCCAGTTTTGCGTAACTAAAGAACGCCAGGCTGGCCAGCCAACGCTCTCCTGATGGCGGGATTCACCGAGCGGCATCACCGACGGTTTCAGCAACATCCCCAGCAACATTGACGCGACGCCAAGACTCAGCATCACCAGGATGACGTGGTAATCGAACAGGCTCACCAGCTTACCGGTCAGCGCGGAACCAATCACGAAAGCAATTGAGCCCCACAGCCGCACCCGGCCGTAGTCCATCGTTATCTGTTTTTGCCAGGTGTTCGCCAGCGCATCGGTAAGCGGCACCAGCGGCGAGAAGAACAGGTTGAAACCGATCATCACCACCATCAACCAGGCAACCTGCGTACCCACCCAGAAAGCGGCGGCGAACAGCAGCGTCATCAGCGCCAGAATGCGCAGCACGCTTATCAAGCGCGAAGGATCGCTCACCCGCGGCGCTATCAGCAGACTACCGAGAAAACGGGCGACCAGCCCCGCCCCTAACAGCAGACCGATGGTTTCGGGCGACAGCCCAGCGCCTTTGAGCCAGACGCTCCAGAAGGGAAGAAAAATGCCGTAGCTAAAGAAATAGGTGAAGTAACTGAGCGCCAGCCAGCGCGTGGAGTGCAAAACCATGGGTCCTCCCGTTTTGGAGCCCCTAGTCTAATGACTCAACCCACATTCTGAAGAGCACTACTCCTCACGTTAACGAGATAATTGTGATGGATATCACCTTTAGCTATTTTTACGCCAGTGATCCGTCCGCACAAACGGTTACAGCACTCGCTTTCACCGCGGTGCACACTGTCATCAGGACACCAATAACCCAGGATGGCACCATGAAAACGCTTCTTCCCGCGCTCGTTGTACTTTTATTGATGGGCTGCGCCAGCACCGCGTCAAAACCGCAAACGCACAGCAGTAACGAAACCATTTCCTCGCTGGATTATCAGGCGTGCATTCAGGCCGCAATGAGCGGTAACGGTCAGGCGAGCGATGAAAAATGCGGCAAGGTTCTGAAAGCGTCTCGCTGAATTCGTCATCAGGGCGAGCAGAAAAGCGACGAACTTCGTATTAGAAATATTCATATAACCGGGCATCAAAGCGGGGTGTTTATCCCGCTCTAACGCAGTACGTATGTTCCAGCCATAAGACTGATTTATGTGCGCACGGTGGCAGGGAGCAACATTGTGTATTACGTTTAAATCACACGTACTTACACAATGGAATGACCATGAACGCTCTCCGTTATCTCGAGTTTGGCGCATCGCGCGACCTGCTGTTGCTGATTGCGCGTATCGCTATCGTGCTGCTGTTTATTCTCTCCGGCTATCCCAAAATGCTTCACTACGATGGAACGGTGCAGTATATGGCATCCATCGGCACGCCAATGCCTGCGCTGGCGGCCATTATTGCCATTCTGATGGAAGTGCCGGCCGTTATTCTGGTGATTCTGGGCTTCTTTACTCGTCCACTGGCGGTGATTTTTATTTTCTACACTCTGGGGACGGCGGTGATTGGTCACCACTTCTGGAACATGACCGGCGATGCGGTGATGCCGAACATGATTAACTTCTACAAGAACATCAGCATTTCAGGGGCGTTCCTGCTGCTGGCGATTGTCGGGCCGGGGAAAATTTCGTTAGATAGGCGTTGAGGGTTTGCCTGATGGCGGCTTCGCCTCATCAGGCATAAAAAAGGCCGCATACGCGGCCTTTTTTGCATCTTACGGTTAGCGATTACGCGTAAACCGGGAAGCGAGCGCAGATATCCAGCACTTTCGCTTTGACGCTTTCGATAACGGACTCATCGTTGATGTTGTCCAGCACGTCACACATCCAGCCAGCCAGCTCTTTCACTTCCGCTTCTTTGAAGCCGCGACGGGTGACAGCCGGGGAACCGATACGGATACCGGAAGTCACGAACGGGCTCTTCGGATCGTTTGGCACGCTGTTTTTGTTCACGGTGATGTTCGCACGACCCAGAGCGGCGTCAGCTTCTTTACCGGTCAGGTTTTTATCAACCAGATCCAGCAGGAACAGGTGGTTTTCAGTACCGCCGGAAACCACTTTGTAGCCACGGTTCAGGAACACTTCCACCATCGCTTTAGCGTTTTTAGCAACCTGCTGCTGGTAAACCTTGAACTCTGGCTCCATCGCTTCTTTCAGCGCAACCGCTTTACCAGCGATAACGTGCATCAGAGGGCCACCCTGCGCGCTTGGGAACACGGCGGAGTTCAGTTTTTTGTACAGCTCTTCGCTACCGTCTTTCGCCAGGATCAGGCCACCGCGTGGGCCCGCCAGGGTTTTGTGAGTGGTCGTGGTCACAACGTGAGCGTGTGGAACCGGATTCGGATAAACGCCTGCGGCAATCAGACCAGCAACGTGCGCCATGTCGACGAACAGGTAAGCACCGATGCTGTCTGCGATTTCACGCATTTTTGCCCAGTCTACAACGCCGGAGTAAGCGGAGAAGCCACCGATAATCATTTTCGGTTTGTGGGTCTGAGCCAGCTTAGCCATCTCGTCGTAGTCAATTTTACCAGACTCATCAATGCCGTAAGGGATGATGTTGTACAGTTTACCGGAGAAGTTAACCGGGGAGCCGTGAGTCAGGTGGCCGCCCTGCGCCAGGTTCATACCCAGAACGGTATCGCCCGGCTGCAGCAGCGCGGTGTAGACCGCAAAGTTAGCCTGAGAACCGGAGTGCGGCTGTACGTTAGCGTAGTCTGCGCCGAACAGTTCTTTCGCGCGGTCAATCGCCAGCTGTTCAACGATATCAACGTATTCGCAACCGCCGTAGTAGCGTTTGCCTGGGTAACCTTCAGCGTATTTGTTGGTCAGCTGAGAACCCTGCGCCTGCATTACGCGCGGGCTGGTGTAGTTTTCGGAGGCGATCAGTTCGATGTGCTCTTCCTGACGTACTTTTTCCTGCTCCATAGCCTGCCACAGTTCGGCATCATAATCGGCAATGTTCATTTCACGCTTTAACATCCGCATCTCCTGACTCAGCTAACAATTAAATTTTGGCCTGAAAAGGCAGTCCAATTGGACAACGGCCAACAGTATAACTGATTAGTTCTGCGATAACAGGTCTTGACAAACGAATTTACGCAAACGTTTTCCTCCGCGCCAGACAAGGGGTTGAGGAATAAAGGCCTGAGGCAGGGAAACGGATTTCTTTTCAGGATTGTGATGTGAATAATTCATGTTGTAACCGCAATGGTGCATTCTTTCAAAGAACCATTTACAAAACAGGGGTATTTTTATAAGATGCATTTAACATGCAACATTAGATAACATTGATTGAAAGGAAGACCTGCCATGCTTGACGCTCAAACCATCGCCACCGTAAAAGCCACTATTCCCCTGCTGGTTGAAACCGGCCCGAAGCTCACTGCCCACTTTTATGATCGGATGTTCACCCACAATCCGGAGCTGAAAGAGATTTTCAATATGAGCAACCAGCGTAACGGCGACCAGCGTGAAGCGCTGTTTAACGCCATTGCCGCCTACGCCAGCAATATTGAAAACCTGCCCGCGCTGCTGCCGGCGGTAGAGAAAATCGCTCAGAAGCACACCAGCTTCCAGATTAAACCAGAGCAGTACAATATTGTGGGGGCGCACCTGCTGGCGACGCTGGATGAGATGTTTAGCCCGGGCCAGGAAGTGCTGGATGCCTGGGGCAAGGCTTATGGCGTACTGGCAGGCGTGTTTATCAACCGTGAAGCCGAGATTTATCAGGATAACGCTAATAAAACCGGCGGCTGGGAAGGCACCCGTGCTTTCCGCATCGTCAAAAAGACCCCGCGTAGCGATCTGATTACCAGCTTCGAGATGGAGCCGGTAGATGGTCAGCCAGTGGCGGATTATCAGCCAGGCCAGTATCTGGCGGTATGGTTGAAGCCGGAAGACTTCGAGTATCAGGAGATTCGTCAATACTCGCTGACCCGCAAGCCGGACGGTAAAGGCTATCGCATTGCCGTGAAACGTGAAAACGGCGGCCAGGTCTCAAGTTGGCTGCATAACGCGGCAAAAGAAGGCGATGTGGTCTATCTGGCCGCGCCTGCCGGTGATTTCTTCCTTAACGTCACACCGCAAACGCCAGTTACGCTTATCTCCGGCGGCGTGGGGCAAACCCCGATGCTGGCCATGCTGGATACGCTGTCGAAAAACCGCCATCCGGCACAGGTAAACTGGTTCCACGCCGCAGAAAACGGCAGCGTTCACGCCTTTGCCGATGAAGTGAAAACGCTGGGTAGCGCGCTGCCGAACTTCACCTCACACCTGTGGTTCCGCACCCCGACCGACGCAGACCGTCAGTCCGGCGCATTCGACAGTGAAGGGCTGATGGCGCTTTCATCGCTTGCCGATAAGCTGCAGGATCCGCAGATGCAGTTCTACCTGTGCGGCCCGGTTGCCTTTATGCAGCATGCGGCAAAACAGCTGGTTGAGCTTGGCGTTAACGCCGACAGCATCCACTACGAATGCTTCGGCCCACATAAAGTCCTGTAATCTTTTCTTTCCAGGCGGGTAGGAAACTCCCCGCCTTCCCGCCTTTCTTCGCTCGTCCCGGTCAAAAAATAGGATAGTGAGCTGTGTTATCATTACTCACTTATCTATTTCTTTTCCTTTGGTGATTCATTTTTATGCAACAACCGTTTGTGCGCGTTGGGGAATGGCTCGTCACGCCTTCAGTGAATCAAATTAGCCGCCCTGGACGCCAGCTCACTCTGGAACCTCGATTAATCGATCTGCTGATGTATTTTGCCCACCACCCTGGGGAAGTGCTCAGCCGCGACGAGCTTATTGATAACATCTGGATGCGAAATATTGTGACCAGCCATGTGGTCACACAGAGTATTTCTGAACTGCGTAAATCGTTGCGCGACGGCGGCGATAGCCACGCCGAATACATTATTACCGTGCCCAAACGCGGCTACCAGCTTACGGCCCCGGTGACCTGGCTTAGCGAGTCTGAAATACACGATGAAGCCGCAGAGATACAGCCAACTACCGCCCTTGATAGCGCGCCGGTCACGCCCACGCGTGCCGCCACTGTAGAGCCCAAACCACGCCGCTGGTTTGCCAACTTCTGGACCCAATGCGCCTTTTTACTCTCGCTTGGCGTACTGATTGCCATGGTCCTGCTGAGCGTGGTGCGCCCGCATCCGCAGGTCACGCGTGCGCACCTGTTGTTGAACCCGCGCGATATTGACGTTCGCTTTGAACCGGGATCCTCCTGTAATAACTGGGCCTCGCAGCAGTCTTATGCCATCGGCCTCGGCACGCTGATTACCACCTCGCTGAACACCTATTCCACCTTTATGGTTCACGACAAAACCAACTATAACGTCAATGAACCGAGCAGCTCCGGGAAGACGCTGACCATCAGCTTTGTGAATCAACGCCACTACCGCGCCCAGCAGTGCTTTATGTCGGTGCTGCTTATCGACAACGCCGACGGCTCAACCATGCTCGATAAGCGCTACTTCGTCACCGATAGCAACCTGGTCTCTATCCAGGGCGATCTGTTCGATAGCCTCTCCAGCGCACTGGCCCAGCCGTGGCCAGAGGGGATGCAAAAGGAACTGACCCGGCTGAAACTGCCGGAAACACAGGCGCTGGCACAGTTTTATCAGGCGCTGCAGCTGGTTTCTGTCGGCGATGCGCCGTCGTTAAACAAGGCCAGCACGCTGTTGGCAAACATTACTAAATCCTCACCTCATTTTGCCTATGCCTATGCGCAAAAGGCGATGGTGGATGTTTTACGCCAGTCGCAGCAGCCTTTTGATAACCAGCAACTGGCCGCGCTGAATGAAGAATTAACGCGCGTAGAACAAATGCCGGATATTCAGAACAGCGCCATACTGTATCGAATTAAAGCTATCGACTATTTAAGCCACGGTAGTATCGATAACGCCTTCGAGGCGGTAAATAAAAGCATTGAAATTGAGATGTCATGGCTTAACTACGTGCTGCTGGGTAAAGTTTACGAAATGAAAGGCGAGAGTCGTCTGGCGGCTGATGCCTATATTACGGCGTTTAATTTGCGTCCAGGCGAGAACACGCTGTACTGGATTCAAAATGGTGTATTCCAGACCTCGATTGAAAAAATAGTCCCGTATTTGCAGTCTTTTTTAGCTAAAGAGTAATCGTTAGCCCAACAACCCGATTATCATGGTTAAATAACCGCCCTCAAAATGTAATATTAATGTTGTCACAAGGTGTGATTTGTTACCTTGTGACAACATCATACCTCGTAAGACACCACCACCTAACCACTTGTAATTAGTCACTATTTACCTTTTCCTGATATAAAGTTTTTATCCTGATGTGTTACGTTAAAAAGGTAAAGACCTCATTTTTTCTATGTTTGTTTTTACTTCACCTTTACTTTAGGACTTCTCTTAGCCTGCTCAGTAATAATTGCCGTCAGTTGGTCGGGTCATTCGTCATTTCTCATCTCGCGATCCGGTCCTAAAAATACTGTTCAGGAGAAACGAACATGAGTTCTGCCAAAAAGATCGGGCTATTTGCCTGTACCGGTGTTGTTGCCGGGAATATGATGGGGAGCGGTATCGCGTTATTACCCGCGAACCTCGCCAGCATCGGTGGTATTGCCATTTGGGGCTGGGTTATTTCTATTATTGGTGCCATGTCACTGGCTTACGTTTACGCTCGACTGGCAACGAAGAACCCGCAGCAGGGTGGCCCCATTGCGTACGCTGGTGAATTATCTCCCGCTTTCGGCTTCCAGACCGGGGTCCTTTATTACCATGCCAACTGGATCGGTAACCTGGCTATCGGTATTACCGCCGTCTCTTATTTATCCACCTACTTCCCGGTATTAAACGACCCGATTCCTGCCGGTATCGCGTGTATCGCCATCGTGTGGCTGTTCACCTTTATCAACATGCTGGGTGGTACCTGGGTCAGCCGTCTGACGACTATCGGTCTGTTCCTGGTGCTGATCCCGGTTGTACTGACCGCCGTCGTGGGCTGGCACTGGTTTGACGTGGCGACCTACCACGCCAACTGGAACACCTCTACCACGACCGATCCACACGCGGTGATTAAAAGTATTCTGCTGTGCCTGTGGGCGTTCGTCGGCGTGGAATCTGCCGCGGTGAGCACCGGCATGGTGAAAAACCCGAAACGTACCGTACCCATGGCAACCATGCTGGGTACCGCGCTGGCCGGTATCGTTTATATCGCTGCCACTCAGGTTATCTCCGGTATGTATCCCGCTTCCGTAATGGCCTCTTCCGGCGCGCCGTTTGCCGTCAGCGCCTCAACCATTCTGGGTAGCTGGGCCGCTCCGCTGGTTTCCGCCTTCACCGCCTTTGCGTGTCTGACTTCTCTGGGCTCGTGGATGATGCTGGTTGGTCAGGCTGGCGTACGTGCCGCCAACGACGGCAACTTCCCGAAAGTGTATGGCGAGCTCGATAAAAACGGTATTCCTAAGAAAGGCCTGCTGCTGGCTGGCCTGAAAATGACCGGTCTGATGATCATCATCACCGTGATGAACTCCAACGGCGGTAAAGCGTCTGACCTGTTCGGTGAACTGACCGGTATCGCCGTGCTGCTGACCATGCTGCCTTACTTCTACTCCTGCGTTGACCTGATTCGCTTCGAAGGCATCAACGTTCGTAATTTCGTCAGCCTTATTTGTTCCGTGCTGGGCTGTGCGTTCTGCTTCATCGCGTTGATGGGTGCAAGCTCCTTCGAGCTGTCCGGTACCTTCATCGTCAGCCTCGTTATCCTGATGTTCTACGGTCGCAAAATGCACCAGCGTCAACATAACGACGACGAAAACAACACGGCTCAAGCGCTGTAATCACCCCCTAATTTCTCTAAAGGCTCCTCCTTCACCTGCCACATCGTGGCGGGAGGGGCCTTCTATATCCGGAAACATGACTATGACTATGAACGTTATTGCTATCATGAACCACATGGGCGTCTACTTTAAAGAAGAGCCTATTCGTGAGCTTCACCGCGCGCTGGAAGGCCTGAACTTCCGCATTGTTTACCCGAATGATCGTGAAGACCTGCTGAAGCTGATTGAAAATAATGCCAATCTCTGCGGCGTGATCTTTGACTGGGACAAGTACAACCTTGAGCTGTGCGAAGAGATCAGCGCGCTGAACGAGTACATGCCGGTTTACGCTTTTGCCAACAGCTACTCCACGCTGGACGTCAGCCTGAATGACCTGCGCATGCAGGTTCGTTTCTTCGAATACGCGCTGGGCGCCGCGGCTGACATTGCGGCGAAAATCCGCCAGAGCACCGACGAATACATCGACGCCATTCTGCCACCGCTGACCAAAGCGTTGTTCAAATACGTACGTGAAGGTAAATACACCTTCTGTACCCCTGGCCACATGGGCGGCACCGCCTTCCAGAAAAGCCCGGTCGGCAGCATTTTCCATGATTTCTTCGGCCCTAACGCCATGAAGTCAGACATCTCCATCTCCGTTTCCGAGCTGGGCTCTCTGCTGGACCACTCCGGCCCGCACAAAGAAGCTGAAGAGTATATCGCCCGCGTCTTTAACGCCGAGCGCAGCTACATGGTGACCAACGGTACCTCTACCGCGAACAAAATCGTTGGCATGTATTCCGCACCGGCGGGCAGCACCGTACTTATCGACCGTAACTGCCATAAATCGCTGACGCATCTGATGATGATGAGCAATATTACGCCGATCTACTTCCGCCCGACCCGTAACGCTTACGGTATTCTCGGCGGTATTCCACAGAGCGAATTCCAGCGAGCAACCATTGAAAAACGCGTAAAAGCCACGCCAAACGCGACCTGGCCGGTGCATGCGGTGATCACCAACTCCACCTATGATGGTCTGCTGTACAACACCGACTACATCAAGAAGACGCTGGATGTGAAATCCATTCACTTCGACTCAGCCTGGGTGCCTTACACCAACTTCTCGCCTATCTATGCGGGTAAATGTGGGATGAGCGGCGACCGCGTTGAAGGCAAAGTGATTTATGAAACCCAATCCACGCACAAACTGCTGGCGGCGTTCTCTCAGGCATCGATGATCCACGTGAAGGGCGACATCAACGAAGAGACCTTCAACGAAGCCTACATGATGCACACCACCACCTCTCCGCATTATGGCATCGTGGCATCCACTGAAACCGCCGCGGCGATGATGAAAGGCAATGCCGGTAAGCGCCTGATTAACGGTTCTATCGAGCGGGCAATCAAGTTCCGTAAAGAGATCAAACGTCTGAAAGGCGAATCCGAAGGCTGGTTCTTTGACGTCTGGCAGCCAGAACACATCGACGGCCCTGACTGCTGGCCGCTGCGTTCTGACAGCGCATGGCACGGTTTCAAAAATATCGACAACGAACATATGTACCTCGACCCGATCAAAGTCACCATTCTGACTCCGGGCATGAAAAAAGACGGTACCATGGACGACTTCGGTATTCCGGCGAGTCTGGTTGCCAAATACCTCGACGAGCGCGGCATCATCGTTGAGAAAACCGGCCCATATAACCTGCTGTTCCTGTTCAGCATCGGGATCGATAAAACCAAAGCGCTGAGCCTGCTGCGCGCGCTGACCGAGTTCAAACGCGCCTTTGACCTGAACCTGCGGGTGAAAAACATTCTGCCTTCGCTGTACCAGGAAGCGCCGGAATTCTATGAAAACATGCGTATTCAGGAGCTGGCGCAGAGCATCCATAAATTGGTTGAGCACCACAACCTGCCGGACCTGATGTTCCGCGCGTTTGAAGTGCTGCCAGCCATGGAAATCACCCCGTACGAAGCATTCCAGAAAGAGCTGCACGGCGAAACGGAAGAGGTCTATCTGGATGACGTGGTTGGTCGCATCAACGCCAACATGATCCTGCCGTATCCTCCAGGCGTGCCGCTAGTTATGCCGGGTGAGATGATCACCGAAGAGAGCCGTCCGGTGCTGGAGTTCCTGCAGATGCTGTGCGAAATCGGCGCGCATTACCCAGGCTTTGAAACCGACATCCACGGCGCCTACCGTCAGGCGGATGGTCGCTACACGGTTAAAGTGCTGAAAGACGCTAAAAAATAATTAAAAAAACAGAGGGAAGCGGCGAGTCGCTTCCCTTTTTCGTGCATCCACACAGCAAGGAATCGACATGAAAACACCCTCACAACCGCGCGCGATCTACTACATCGTGGCGATTCAAATCTGGGAATATTTTAGCTTCTACGGCATGCGTGCCCTGCTCATCCTTTACCTTACCCACCAGCTTGGTTTCAATGACAGCCACGCTATCGACCTGTTCAGCGCCTACGCCTCGCTGGTCTATGTCACCCCTATTCTGGGCGGCTGGCTCGCCGACCGCCTGCTCGGCAACCGAACCGCCGTCATATCCGGTGCGCTGCTGATGACGCTTGGGCATATCGTACTCGGTGTGGAATCGGACTCCACGTGGAGTTTGTACCTTGCGCTGGGAATTATCATCTGCGGCTACGGCCTGTTTAAATCCAATATCAGCTGTCTGTTGGGTGAGATGTACGCCCCCGATGACAACCGTCGCGACGGCGGTTTTTCGCTGCTGTACGCGGCGGGCAACATCGGCTCCATTGCGGCGCCTATCGCCTGCGGGCTGGCAGCGCAGTGGTACGGCTGGCACGTCGGTTTCGCGCTGGCAGGCATCGGCATGTTTATTGGACTGATCGTCTTCTTAAGCGGCCATCGCCATTTCCGCCATACGCAAGGGGTGAACAAACCGGCGCTGCGAGCGGTGAAGTTTGTCCTACCAACCTGGGGCTGGCTGGCGCTAACGCTATGCATCGCGCCGCTGTTCTTCACCCTGCTGCTGCAAAATGACTGGTCAGGCTATCTGCTGGCGATCGTCTGCGCGGCCGCCGCCGTCATCGTGGCGCGCATTATGCTGCGCTTCCCGGCACAGCGCCGCGCCCTATGGCAAATCATTTTGCTGATGCTGACCGGCACGCTGTTCTGGGTACTGGCTCAGCAGGGCGGCAGCTCTATCAGCCTGTTTATCGACCACTTCGTGAACCGTCGCTGGCTGAACGTTGAAGTGCCAACCGCTCTCTTCCAGTCGGTCAACGCGGTTGCCGTGATGACGGCAGGCGTGGTGCTGGCCTGGCTGGCGCGTCCTGAAAGCAGCGTGAGTTCTGCCCTACGGGTATGGCTGAAGTTCGCATTCGGGCTAGTGTTGATGGCGGCAGGTTTCATGCTACTGGCGCTGAACGCGCGCGGTGCGCAGCTACACGGTCTGGCGTCGATGGGCATGATGATCGCCGGGCTGGCGCTGATGGGCTTCGCCGAGCTGTTTATTGACCCGGTGGCAATGGCGCAGATTACCCGTTTGAACCTGCCTGGAGTGACCGGCGTATTGACCGGTATCTACATGCTGGCAACGGGCTCGGTCGCTAACTGGCTGGCAGGCGTGGTGGCACAGAAAACGACCGAATCCCAAATTAGCGATACGGCTATCGATGCCTATAGGCACTTTTTCTCGCAAATGGGGGAATGGACGCTGGGCGTGGTGGCGCTGATTGTGGTGCTGATCGCGTTGAAACGTCTGCTGGGTTCGTCCAGCGTAACGCTGGCACAGGCCGACGAGTAATGCTGTAGGCCGGATAAGGCGCTTGCGCCACCATCCGGCATCCTGCGTGGTGTCTGCCGGATGGCGCTTCGCTTATCCGGCCTACATCGATTAGATTGCTGCGTCGTCTTCTTCGCCGGTACGGATACGAATCACGCGCGCCACGTCGAAGACAAAGATTTTGCCGTCGCCAATTTTACCGGTCTGCGCGGTACGGATAATGGTATCCACACAGGTATCGACGATATCGTCGGTCACCACGATCTCAATTTTCACCTTCGGCAGAAAGTCCACCATGTACTCCGCACCGCGGTACAGCTCGGTATGACCTTTCTGACGGCCAAAGCCTTTCACTTCCGTTACCGTCATCCCGGTGATGCCAACTTCCGCCAGCGCTTCACGTACGTCATCCAGTTTGAAGGGTTTAATAATCGCATCAATCTTTTTCATGGTGTTCCTGTCGTTTTTATCGCGTAACCGGTTGCTCACCGTATCATAAATCAGACGTATTTCGGGTGCTACTCTTTAAAATCGTTCGCATCCAGTTCATGGCGGGAGAGCAATTTATAAAACTCAGTGCGGTTGCGCCCGGCCATACGCGCAGCGTGGGTGACGTTACCTTTGGTGATTTGCAGCAGCTTGCGCAGGTAGTTGAGTTCAAACTGATTGCGCGCTTCCACAAAGGTCGGCAGCGCCGTGTTCTCCCCTTCCAGCGCCTGCTCAACCAGCGCATCACTGATGACCGGCGATGAGGTCAGCGCCACGCACTGTTCAATCACGTTAACCAACTGGCGTACGTTACCCGGCCAGTTAGCCGCCATCAGGCGCTTCATGGCATCGGTAGAAAAGGCGCGCACGAACGGCTTATGCCGATCCGCCGACTGACGCAGCAGGTAGTTTGCCAGCAACGGAATATCTTCGGTGCGTTCGGCAAGCGTTGGGATCTTAAGGTTCACCACGTTCAGGCGGTAGAAGAGATCTTCACGAAACTCGCCGCGGGCCATCGCTTTCGGCAGATCCCGGTGGGTCGCCGAGATGATACGCACGTTGATGTCGAGATCGCGGTTGCTGCCAAGCGGGCGCACCTTGCGCTCCTGCAACACACGCAGCAGTTTCACCTGCAGCGGCGTGGGCATATCGCCTATTTCATCAAGAAACAGCGTACCGCCTTCCGCCGCCTGGAACAGCCCTTCCCGGTGGCTGACCGCGCCGGTAAACGCACCGCGCGCGTGGCCGAACAGCTCAGACTCCAGCAGTTGCTCCGGTAGTGCCCCGCAGTTGATGGCCACAAACGGCTTCGCGTGGCGCGGACTGGCATTGTGAATGGCCTGCGCCAGAATCTCTTTACCGGTGCCGCTCTGGCCGTTAATCAGCACGCTGACATCCGACTGCGCCACCATCTGCGCCTGTTCAAGCAGACGCAGCATCAACGGGCTACGGGTGACAATCGCTTCCCGCCAGCGTTCATCGTTTGCCGGTGACGTGCGCTCCAGCGCTTCGTCGATGGCTTTATACAGCGCGTCTTTATCCACCGGTTTGGTTAAGAAGCTGAACACGCCCTGCTGGGTCGCCGAGACCGCTTCCGGAATTGAGCCGTGGGCGGTCAGGATAATCACCGGCATCCCCGGCTGCACTTTCTGAATTTCGCCGAACAGCTGCAGGCCGTCCATCTCATCCATGCGCAGGTCGCTAATCACCAGGTCGATGCGCTCTTTCGCCAGCACGCGGAGCCCCTGCGGACCGCTTTCTGCCGTAACGACCCGATAGCCTTCGCTGGTCAGACGCATCCCGAGAAGCTTCAGCAGGCCGGGGTCGTCATCCACCAGCAGCAGATGCGCAGGTTTACGGTTAGTCATGCTTATCCTCGTCAGATGCCGCGCCGTGAGACATATCGGCGCCCGGTTTGCGGGTAGAGAGCTGGCGTTCGATATCCGTCAGGTTTTGCAGCTTGCGGGTGGTTAAGTCCAGCTCACCCTGTAGCTGTTGCTGTTGCAGGCGCAGCGCGTCCAGTTGACCGTCGCTGGTCTCCTGCAGTTTGCTGTAACGTTGACGTTCTTCAGATAGCGATAGCTGCAACACCTGCCCATCGCGCCAGAGTTGGTACAGTGGGCGAATGCGGACCGGAATTTGCGGGCTGAGGGTATCAATCGCCGTGACCACCTGCCGACGCTCAGTCGGGGTGATTTTGGCATTTGCCAGCAGGATGCCGCGCTTAAACGCGCCCTGCCAGGTATCCGCCGTCAGCGGACTGGCTTCAGCGCGCGCGCGCGCCGCCGACAGACGATTGGCGCAGTCCACGCTACGCAGCCAGTAAAGGGGGTTGTTCTCTGCGGTGTCGCCGTCCAGCGCCCAGATATCGTCGCAGTTAGTCGACAGATAATCCGCTACCTGCTGGCGCGGTTCGCTGCCTTCGGCGCTGCTGCCGAGACTGTGCGGCGTCAGTGCGCTATTACATCCGGAGAGCATCAGGCAGGCGAGCCCAAATAGCCCGCCGCACCACCGCCGTGGTATCCGACTCGTCCGTGCTAAGAATTGGGGCATAGTGACTCGATTTCGATTCATGTGGTTGTTTTTTCCAGCCCAGGTACCGGGAGTTCGATGCGAAAACAGACGTTGCCGTCCTGGGTGTCGAGAAGCTGTAGTTCGCCGTGCATTTTCCGAACGGAGTCGCGTGCAAGGCTCAATCCCAGGCCGCTCCCCTTCACCGCACCTTTGCGCTGATGGCTACCCTGAAAGAAAGGCTCGAAAATCATTAATTTTTCGCTATCCGGGATCGGCGTTCCGGTATTGATTACGTCTATGGCTATTCGCGAGCCGTCCCGATGGCTACGGAGATAAATGTTAGCGGATTCAGTGCCGTAGTGCACCGCATTCGAGTAGAGATTATCCAACGCATTCAGCAGAAGTGTAGGTTCCGCCAGGCAGGCCGGTGCCTGCAGGTCGACCTGCGTGTGCATCAGTTTAGCCCTTGCGGGCAGACTGTGCGCAGAAACCACTAGCTCGACTAGCGGTGCCAGTGCCACATACTCCATGCGCACGGCGGTTTCACTGAGTTTACGGTTGTAGTCCAGCAGCTGTTCAATCAGGGTTTGTAGATTGCGGCTGCTACTATCGAGAATATCCACCACCTCTTTTTGTTCAGCCGTCAGCGGCCCAACGACCTGGTCGGCTAACAGCTCAGTCCCCTCGCGCATGCTGGCGAGCGGCGTTTTCAGCTCATGAGAGAGATGGCGCAGGAACTGGTGACGCTGCGACTCTAACCAGGAGAGTCGGTCGCTGAGCCAGATAATTCGCTGCCCAACGGAGCGCAGTTCCCGCGGGCCACGGAACATCACTTCACCGTCCAGCGATTGCCCTTCGCCCAGCCGGTTAATCATGCTCTCGATGCCCTTCACCGGGCCAATGATCATACGGGTAAACAGCAGCACCATCGCCAGACTGACCAGGAACAGCACCAATGCCTGCCAACCAAAGAACTGGCCGCGTTCGGCAATCGCCTGCTGAAGCTGTTGTCCACGGGAGAAGACCACGGTACGGGTAGCCTGCACCAACTCACCGTTGGCGCTGGAGAAGGCTTCAAGCTTCGCCACCGCCTGCTTTTCCGGGCCGCTGTTGGTGCACTGGAGGGCCGTCAGATCGTGAAGGTTCTGCCGCAGTCGCTGGTAAAGCGTGTCATCTGGCAGCACGCCCGCGTGCGCCTCCAGCATATCGCTGTAGCGCTTACGTTGACTCTGGTACACCTTCGCCAGCGTCGGGTCATCCAGCACGCAGTACTGGCGGTAGCTGCGTTCCATATCCAGCGCGACGTTCGCCATCGCTTCGCTGCGTCGGGCATCCATCAGCGTGGTGCGGTTGGTTTGTTCGGCCTGCGCGCTGAGCATGTTGAGGCTCTGCCATGCCTGCCAGGCAAGTACCAGCAGCGGCAGCAGAATCAGCAGGAAAGACAGCGTCACCAGTTGGCGCAGCGATCGTGGAGAGAGCGAGGGGCGTTTCAAAAGAGGTATCTCAGTAAATCAACGTACTGGAATGCTAACTGAGGATATCGATGAGGGAAAGGCCAGAAACAACAAAGCCGGGCAGAAGCCCGGCTTTGTTATGGAATAAGGCGGTGCCTAACTCAACGTTTCGCCCGATGGTTGATAAAGCTACGCTATTATCAGTTGCTGGACGGCAGGCACCTTGTTGTGCGTCATTCGAAGTTTATGTAGCACGTCCCGAAGGGGCTGACATAAGAAGGTGAATGAGCCACTGGTTAATATTATGCATGATGCGTGCCATAATACAAAACAATAAATTAACACAATGATAAATATAGAAAATATATAAAAAAGGTCAGAAGAGAGATGAAGGCAGTTTTTGGGCATTGTGTCGCTAATTAGCAACACCTATTGGCGCATAATATAAATTCCTTATAAATCATCAAATTAAATGTCTCCATTTAGCGACAGTGCCATACCGCCAATGTCGGGGTTTCCCGACACCCCTTCGCCGTACCGAATGTAGCCCAGCCGAGCAACGCGGCATTGGGTAGGCGCAGAAACAAAAAAGCCCCTCACGAAGAGGGGCTTGATGCATTAAGGGTCTATCTTAGCCAAGCTGCTTACGCGCATTGCGGAAAATACGCATCCACGGGCTGTCCTCGCCCCAGTTTTCCGGGTGCCAGGAGTTGGAAACCGTACGGAACACACGCTCCGGGTGCGGCATCATAATGGTGACGCGACCGCTTTCGTTGGTCACAGCGGTGATCCCATTAGGAGAACCGTTCGGGTTCGCCGGATAGGCCTCGGTGACTTTACCGAAGTTATCCACGAAGCGCAGCGCCACCAGCCCTTTGCTTTCCAGCTGTGCCAGATGCGCACCGTCACGAACTTCCACATGACCTTCACCGTGAGAGACGGCGATTGGCATACGTGAACCTTCCATCCCCGCGAGCAACAGCGATGGGCTGCTGGCCACTTCGACCAGGCTGAAGCGCGCTTCAAAACGGTCGGAGTGGTTACGCACAAAGCGCGGCCACAGGTCGCTGCCTGGGATCAGCTCATGCAGGTTAGACATCATCTGGCAGCCGTTACAGACGCCCAGCGCCAGGGTCTGTGGACGGTGGAAGAAGGTTGCAAACTCATCGCGAACGCGGTTGTTGAACAGAATGGACTTCGCCCAGCCTTCACCCGCGCCCAGTACGTCACCGTAGGAGAAGCCGCCGCAGGCCACCAGCGCCTGGAAGTCCGCCAGGCCGGTACGTCCTGCCAGCAGGTCGCTCATGTGCACGTCGATGGCATCAAAGCCCGCACGGTGGAAGGCAGCCGCCATCTCAACGTGGGAGTTCACGCCCTGCTCGCGCAGTACCGCTACTTTCGGGCGCGCACCGGTGGAGATGTAAGGTGCTGCGACGTCGGCGGCGATATCAAAGGTGAGCTTCACATTGAGGCCCGGGTCGTTATCGTTGGCTTTCGCGTCGTGTTCCTGATCGGCACACTCTGGGTTATCGCGCAGGCGCTGCATCTGCCAGGTGGTTTCTGCCCACCACATACGCAGCGTAGTGCGGCTTTCACTGAATACCGGCTGGCCGTTGGCGGTCAGGGTGAAACGGTCACCTTCAACGGCTTTACCGAGGAAGTGCACGCAGTCTGCCAAGCCGTTCGCCGCCAGAATCGCTTCCACCGCCGCGCGGTCAGAGGCGCGAACCTGGATAACCGCACCCAACTCTTCGTTGAACAGCGCCGCCAGACGATCGTCGCCGAGGGTTGCCACGTCGGCTTCCACGCCGCAGTGACCGGCAAAGGCCATTTCCGCCAGGGTGACCAGCAGGCCACCGTCAGAGCGGTCATGGTAGGCCAGCAGCTTACGCTGTGAAACCAGTGCCTGAATCGCCTCGTAGAAGCCTTTCAGCTGTGCCACGTCACGGACATCGGCCGGTTTATCGCCCAATTGACGGTAAACCTGCGCCAGTGCGGTTGCGCCCAGCGCATTATGCCCCTTGCCGAGGTCGATCAGCAGCAGGGCGTTATCTTCGGTCGCCAGTTGAGGCGTGATGGTGTGGCGCACATCTTCCACGCGCGCAAAGGCGGAAATCACCAGCGACAGCGGCGAGGTCATTTCACGCTGCTCGTTGCCTTCCTGCCAGCGGGTTTTCATCGACATGGAGTCTTTGCCCACCGGAATGGTCAGACCCAACTGCGGGCACATCTCTTCGCCGATCGCTTTCACCGCTTCGTACAGACCGGCATCTTCGCCAGGGTGGCCTGCGGCTGACATCCAGTTTGCCGAGAGCTTAATGTGTTTGATGTTGCCAATCTGGGTTGCGGCAATGTTGGTCAGCGCTTCGCCAACCGCCAGACGGGCGGAGGCAGCAAAGTCCAGCAACGCAACCGGCGCACGTTCGCCGATAGACATCGCTTCGCCGTAGTAGCTGTCGAGGCTAGCGGTGGTCACCGCGCAGTTCGCCACCGGGATCTGCCATGGGCCTACCATCTGGTCGCGCGCGACCATACCGGTGACCGTACGGTCGCCGATGGTTACGAGGAAGGTTTTTTCCGCCACGGTGGGCAGATGCAGTACACGGTTCACCGCGTCGGCCAGCGTGATGTGTTCACGGGCAAGCGCTTCGCCTTTCGCTTTCAGCGTCTGCACGTCGCGGGTCATCTTCGGCGTTTTGCCAAGCAGCACGTCCAGCGGCATGTCGATCGGCTGGTTGTCGAAGTGGCTGTCGCCGAGCGTCAGATGCTTCTCTTCGGTGGCTTCACCAATCACCGCGTACGGCGCGCGTTCACGTTTGCACAGCTCGTCGAACAGCGGCAGCTGATCGGCGGCGACCGCCAGTACGTAGCGTTCCTGAGATTCGTTACACCAGATTTCCAGCGGGCTCATGCCCGGCTCATCGCTGAGGATGTCGCGCAGTTGGAATTTACCGCCACGACCACCGTCGCTCACCAGTTCCGGCATGGCGTTAGACAGACCGCCCGCGCCCACGTCGTGGATAAACAGAATCGGGTTGGCATCACCCAACTGCCAGCAGCGGTCGATAACTTCCTGGCAGCGACGTTCCATTTCCGGGTTGTCACGCTGTACGGAAGCAAAGTCGAGGTCAGCATCAGACTGGCCGGAAGCCATTGAAGAAGCAGCACCACCGCCCAGGCCAATGTTCATCGCCGGACCGCCGAGGACGATCAGCTTCGCCCCTACCACGATCTCACCTTTCTGTACGTGATCGGCGCGGATGTTGCCGATCCCGCCTGCCAGCATGATCGGTTTGTGGTAGCCGCGCAGCTCTTCACCGTTGTGGCTATTCACTTTCTCTTCGTAGGTACGGAAGTAGCCGGTCAGCGCCGGGCGTCCAAATTCATTGTTGAACGCCGCGCCACCCAGTGGGCCATCGGTCATGATATCCAGCGCGGTGACGATACGATCCGGCTTGCCGAAATCTTCTTCCCACGGCTGCTCAAAGCCAGGAATACGCAGGTTGGATACGGAGAAGCCCACCAGCCCCGCTTTTGGCTTCGCGCCGCGACCGGTTGCGCCTTCGTCGCGAATTTCACCGCCGGAGCCCGTTGCGGCGCCCGGCCATGGAGAGATAGCCGTCGGGTGGTTATGGGTTTCCACCTTCATCAGGATATGCGCAGGCTCCTGATGGAAATCGTAACGACCGGTTTTGTGGTCGGCAAAGTAGCGACCCACTTCAGAGCCTTCCATCACCGCGGCATTGTCTTTATAGGCAGACAGCACGTGATCCGGTGTGGTTTCGAAGGTGTTTTTGATCATCTTAAACAGCGATTTAGGCTGCTGTTTACCGTCGATAATCCAATCGGCGTTAAAAATCTTGTGACGGCAGTGCTCAGAGTTCGCTTGAGCGAACATATAGAGTTCGATGTCGTTCGGGTTGCGGCCCAACGTAGTGAACGCATCCTGCAGGTAGTCAATTTCGTCGTCCGCCAGCGCCAGGCCAAGACGGATGTTGGCATCGATCAGCGCCTGACGGCCCTGCCCCAGCAGGTCCACGCTGGCAACCGGTGCCGGCTGATGGTGAGCAAACAGTTTTCCGGCATCCTGCAGCGAGTCAAATACGCTCTCCATCATGCGGTCGTGCAGTTCGGCCGCCACGGCGCTCAGCTGTTCGGCGGTCAGGCTAGCGGCATCAATGTAGTACGCCACGCCGCGCTCAAGGCGCAGAACCTGCGAGAGGCCGCAGTTGTGGGCGATATCGGTAGCTTTTGAAGACCAGGGGGAGATGGTGCCAGGGCGAGGGGTGACGAGCAGCAGTTTACCGGTAGGGTTATGGCTATTGAGGCTTGGGCCATACTGCAACAGTCGCTCAAGTCGGGCTCGCTCTTCTTTATTAAGCGGCGCGTCCAGGTCGGCAAAATGGACATACTCGGCGTAAATGTTGCTTACCGGGAGGTTGGCTGCCTGAAACCGCGTCAGCAGTTTGTTAATACGAAATGCAGACAGTGCAGGCGAACCACGCAGAATTTCCATCATAAGTCTCTCGTCTTCTCAGCTTTCAGTGTGCGCAATGGGGGAGAACGGGCGCTATTATAGAGAATCCTGCGCCCCGACGAAACCGTTTGCGTCGAAATAAACACATCTCTTTTCTTTATCAATAGATGTGACACATATCTCGAATAAGTTGCCAACTGGCGCAATGTTAAGCAAAATGCCGCTCATTCTGTAACAAGGCTTTAGATTATCTGGAACAATTTCTGACAACGCAGTGAATTAACCATTTGAAAAAGCTAAAGATTAATTACCTGCTTATCGGCTTTGTGACGTTGCTGCTCGCAGCGGCGCTCTGGCCCTCTCTTCCCTGGTTTGGAAAACCAGAGAATCGCATCGCCGCTATCAAAGAGCGGGGGGAGCTGCGCATCAGTACCGTGCAATCTCCGCTGACCTACACCGTCGTCAATAATAAGGACTACGGGCTCGATTATGAGCTTGCCCAACAGTTCGCCGACTATCTGGGCGTAAAGCTAAAAGTGACGGTGCGACAGAATATCAGCCAGCTGTTTGACGATCTCGATAATGGCAGCGCCGACATGCTGGCCGCCGGTCTGGTCTATAACAGCGAGCGCGTGAAAAGCTACCAGGCGGGGCCGACCTACTATTCGGTGTCGCAACAGTTGGTGTATCGCGTTGGTAATACGCGTCCACGCAGCCTCAGCAGCGTCTCCGCAGATCAGCTCACCATTGCTCCAGGCCAGGTGGTCATCAGCGATCTGCAAAACCTGCAGGCAAACAAATACCCGGACCTCGGCTGGACCGTCGATGAGAAACGCAGCTCCGCCGACCTGATGCAGGCGGTGATCGACGGCAAGCTTGATTACACCATCGCCGATTCGGTGGCGATTGGTCTGTTCCAGCGCGTACACCCGGAGCTGGCGGTTGCCCTCGACGTGACCGACGAACAGCCGGTAACCTGGTTTAGCCTGCAGGACGACGACAATACGCTTTCCGCTGCAATGCTTGATTTCTTCGACAACATTAATGAAGACGGCACCCTTGCCCGCCTTGAAGAGAAGTATCTCGGCCACGGTGACGACTTCGACTATGTTGATACCCGCACCTTCCTGCGCGCGGTAGATAGCGTGCTACCTGACCTGCAGCCGCTGTTTGAGAAGTACGCCAGCGAAATCGACTGGAAGCTGCTGGCGGCCATCTCTTATCAGGAGTCCCACTGGGACCCGCTCGCCACCTCCCCTACCGGGGTGCGTGGCCTGATGATGCTCACCAAAAACACCGCCCAGAGTCTGGGATTGAGCGACCGTACCGATGCCGAGCAGAGCATCAGCGGCGGGATGCGCTACCTGCAGGATATGATGAGCAAGGTACCGGACAGCGTGCCGCAAGAGGAGCGAATCTGGTTTGCGCTGGCGGCCTATAACATGGGCTACGCCCATATGCTGGATGCCCGCGCCCTCACGGCTAAACAAAAGGGCAACCCGGATAGCTGGGCCGACGTGAAGCAGCGCTTGCCGTTACTCAGCCAGAAACAGTGGTACAGCAAACTCACCTACGGCTATGCCCGCGGGCATGAAGCCTATGCCTACGTCGAAAATATCCGTAAATATCAGATAAGCCTGGTGGGGTATTTGCAGGAGAAAGAAGAAAAAGAAAAACTGGCCTTAGCCCAGGGCCGGAACTATCCGGTCATTACCCTCGACGAAATCGCACAGAATCAAGACCCTTCCGGCCTATTCTCCATGCTGCAGCGCGTTGGCAAAGACTATATCAATAGCCAGCCACCGATCCTGCCTCCTGCTAAAGAGTGACGCATTGCTCACCCCCTGAAGACTCAACCTTTCTTTTTCTTTCTTTTTGGTTTCACTTTCGTTCGCAATTGTAAAAGTAGAAACATTGTGAAAGATGTCAAATTTTGCGCAACGCAATGTTGATGCAAAACGAAAGTTGAATAATAGTGAAACCACATTTCAATCTAACAAAATGAAAGATTGAGTCACATGGCGAAATTCATAGCAATTGATAATCATAACTTATCAATATGAATTAAGTCACTCATATAAAAGGAAAGAGAGTATGAATCAGCCCAACATCGTCTGGACTCGCATTGATGAGCGCTTATTGCATGGTCAAATCCGGATCACCTGGGGTAAGCATACGGAAGCCAACCTCATTCTTGTGGCTAATGATGAGGCTGCTGAAGGGAGCAGTTCCGCATTTATGCAGGCAGGCATGAAAGCCTCTGCCGGCGGTGAGTATGAGGTTCGATTTTTCACAATCAACAAAACGATAGACGTCATCCATAAAGCCTCCCCACGCCAGAAAATTTTTATCCTCTGCGATAACCCTAGCGATGTCGCCAGACTCGTTGAAGGCGGCGTGCCGATTAAAAAATGCAATATCGGCAATATGCACTTCCACGAAGGGAAGCGGCAAATTACTAAAACGGTATCGGTCAATGAAAAGGATATTGATGCTTTCCAGCGTATGGTGAATTTAGGCGTGGCCTGCACCATTCAAAATACCCCAGACCAGACACCGGTGGATATTTTGACCATGGTCTGAACAGGCGACAGAGTTTAATCGCCATGCTTTTCATATCATAGAAGGAATTGCACTATGTTTTTTGAAGCTACGCTGGTCGCAATATGGGCCTTTCTCTGCGGGATCGATAAATACGATGTCGCCCTCAACATTCACCGCCCGTTAATTACCGGCCCTGTCGTTGGCCTGATTATGGGCAACATGGAAGTCGGACTTATTGCTGGCGCCACGCTGGAACTGGCCTGGCTGGGACTGGTACCTAACGCAGGCGCGCAACCGCCGGACGTCACGATGGGGACCATTGCCGCCGTCGCCTTTGCCATCATGACCAAGCAGTCACCGGAAGTCGCCATGGGCGTCGGCATGCCAATTGCGGTTCTGATGCAAATGGTCGTGATTGGCTTCTTCGCCCTGACCGCATTCACCATGTCCAAAGCCGATAGATACGCGGAACAAGCGGATGCCGGCGGTATTTCGCGACTTCTCATTGGCACGCTATTTGTTCGCTCATCGCTCTATTTTATTGTGGCCTTCGCCACCGTCTATTTCGGCGAACATGCCGCGGAGTGGATCGATAAAAATACGCCGAAAGTCCTGCTTGAAGGACTCGGTATTGGCGCCAAAATGGTTCCGGCCATTGGTTTTGCAATGCTGCTTAAAATTATGTGGTCCAAAGAAATGGCGGGGATCTTCTTTATCGGTTTTGTCATGACAACCTATCTTGCACTGCCAATTATGGCCGTAGCCATTATCGGTGCATCACTTGCCCTGCTCTATTATTTCTTTAGCGGCAAATCCTCTCAAGAATCACAAAATAAAAAGGAGTTCGAAGATGGCATCTAATCTCCCGCAGGCAACCGAGCACGCCAAGCCAAGCCTTATTGATAATGTTGATAGCTATCAGGACAACGAAGTTCGTAAAGTCATCAGTAAAAAAGATCTCTGGAAATGCGCTATTCGCGGATTATTTATGGAAGGCAACTTTAACTTCGAAAGAATGCAAGGTGCAGGTTTTGCCTATTCCATGATTCCAGCATTAAAGAAGATTCATGGTAATAATCGCCACGATATGGCTAAAGCACTGAAAAACCATTTACAGTTTTTCAATGCTAGCCCGAAGCTTTTCACCTTCCTGCTCGGCACCGCGATTGCGATGGAAGAGAATAAAGAAAAGCCTTCAACCATTAACGTGATGAAAGTAGCGGGAATGGGGCCAACGGGCGGTATCGGTGATGCTATCGATCACATGACGCTTATGCCGCTGACGCTCGCACTTGGCGCCTCTATTGCCATGACGGGTTCCATTGCTGGCCCCTTTGTTTTCTTTATTCTTTACCAGGTCGTTCACTTCTTCGTCTATTTTGGTCTGATGTTCATGGGTTATCGTGCCGGTACCGCCGCAATGATCAATATGAGCGACGCCACCGAAAAACTGGCACGTGCGGCGAATATTATGGGGATATTTGTCATTGGCGCACTTTGCGCAAGCTTTATTCGTCTATCGACCCCAGCTGCGCTAACGCTGGGAGGAAAAAGCGTCGAGCTACAAAGTGCGCTCTTCGATAAAATAATGCCGAACCTCCTACCGCTATTACTCGTTTTCCTGATGTTCCGCCTGGTTAAGGGCACCGGTTTTTGGGCTAAACCGCCAGTGCTGATATTTTCCACGCTCGCCGCTGGCGTAATTGGTCACATGCTCGGGATCCTCTAACCCAAGACTGTCAGACATCAATGAAGCAAGGTACAGATAATGAGTTCGCTAACGCATGAAGGTATTTTGTCAGATATGCTGCGCGTTTATCGCTATCAGGCGGCAAACCAGACTCGCAGCGTATTAAGAAGCAGCGGTAAAACCCGTTTTATCAAGGACACGGACTGGGAACGCGGCGTTTTCTGGTCATGCGTTGCTGCAGCATGGCAGGCTACCGATGATAAAACCTATCTTGATGGCGTATTGAATTATACGCTCCACACCGGTTTTCGCACCGGGCCGAACGCCCGCTTTGCGGATGACATGGTGTGCTGCCAGGCCTATCTGGCACTGGCATCCTGTATTAACCAACCGGAAGCGCTGACCCCGACGATTGATGCCGTCAGCAAGATGGTTGATGCCCCGGCTCCCGGCCGGGAAGACTGGTGGTGGTGCGATGCCCTCTTTATGGCACCGCCTGTCTTCAGCACGCTGAGCGCTATTACCGGTGACAACCGCTATGTTGACTATATGGATACTGCGTTCTGGGATGCCGTGGCGTGGTTGCGCGATAAGGAAAGCGGCCTGTTCTATCGGGACTATCGCTATATTCCGGATGGTAACCAGAGCGAAATGCGTGAGCAAAACGGGGAAAAGGTATTCTGGAGCCGGGGGAATGGTTGGGTGATCGCGGCAATTCCACGTATTTTAGCCACTTTGTCTGCCGACCATCCAAGCCACGCGCGTTACATATCCCTGTTTCGCGAAATGGCCGCCGCTATCCTCCCGTTCCAGCAACAGGATGGGTTCTGGCGGGCCAGCCTGCTCGATCCCGCGCGCTTCCCCGCACCAGAAAGCAGCGGTACTGCCCTCTTCTGCTATGCGCTGGCCTGGGGAATTAAAAATAATGTTTTGCCGCGCGAACAGTACCAGCCTGCCATCGAAAAGGCATGGTTGGCTCTCCAGGGCTGTATTCAGCAAAATGGCATGATGGGGTGGGTGCAGCTACCGGCCTTTAATCCTCGTGATGTTAAAGCTGAACATAATATTGATTATGGCGCAGGCGTATTTTTACTGGCGGGCAGCGAAATGCTGGCGCTATATCGCTAAATAAAATCACCCCGCCTATCGGATCGCCAGGCAAATTGCCAGTGGAAAAGGAGTCGATAATGACAGAGCAATATACCCAGAACAGCGCAAGACCCACGATCCCGTACGAACATCCGGGGACTGCGATGTACTATCGCCTGTTTATCGAACGCCTGCACCGCCTGCGCCTGGCGAAGCGAGCTTATGAGCGAAACGATCGCCTTCTGCAGAACTGCTTTGCCGATGAGCAACTGCCGCTTGCGGTGCAGTGTGACACCCTCGTGCGTTATATCGCGGAAGCCTTTAATCACTATCGCGTTTATGACGGCAGCCATGCTTATTATCCAGGTCTGCCGAGCCAACAGAATGCGCGCACGGATGCCATGGAAGGCTGTAGCCGGGTTTTACCAACGCTGGCTGCCTGGCTGCACCACGCTCAGGCGCCCGATGGAATAATGGAAGGGCTCAACGGCCAGCGTTGGGATATCGTTGAATGGCTCAAAAAAGCCTTTCTGGCTGGGACGCAGCCTACCCACCCTGGCTACTGGGGAACGCTGCACGATTACGATCAGCGGATTTGTGAGAGCGCGGATCTGGCCCTCGCCCTCTGGCTGAGCAAACAGTGGCTCTGGGCGACGTTAACCGTGGCGGAGCAACGGCAAATTATCGCCTGGTTCCGCCAGGTCAGCACGAAAAAAACCGTCGATAATAATTGGCATCTATTCGGATTGATGGTCGATACAGTATTGAGCGACCTGGGCGATGAAAGCACCATCAACGCTGAAAAGTACCAGCGTGTGAAAGCGTTCTATTCCGGTGACGGCTGGTTTCGCGACGGCCTGCACGGAAATTATGATTACTACAACGCCTGGGGTTTTCATTACGCGCTGTACTGGATGGACCAAATAAATCCGCAGTTTGATCGTGAATTTATTCATCAAACGCTGAAAGAATTTACTACCAGCTACCGAAATTTGATCACGCCTGAAGGCATCGCATTTTTTGGCCGCAGCGCCTGCTACCGCCTGGCCGCTTCCGCACCGTTAGTGGCCCTGGCAAGCCAGGCGCCCAATGCACAGACGCTGGGCGAAGCCAAACGCGCGCTGGAAACGACCTTACGCTTCTTTATCAGCCGTGGGGCGATGAAAGCCGGCGCACCGACTCAGGGGTTGTTCGGCAATGATACAAGACTTGTCGACAACTATAGCGGGCCTGCCAGCAGCTTCTGGTCGCTGCGAGCACTCAATATCGCACTGTACAGCGCGCCATTGAATAGGCTCTGGCAGGCGGAATCACGACCGTTGCCAATTGAAAAAGGGGATATCGATGTACGCATTGAGGCAATTCCTCTTCGAATAATCGGTAGTCAACAAACGGGAGAAGTTGTCGCCCTGTTTCTTGAAGACTATTGCAAAACGAGAGTGCCGCTGAGTAATCGGTTAGCAAAACAGCGTTGGCATCACTGGCTATTAGAAAGGGTATCCGGGCGAGCCGAACGGCCTAAAAATAATTTATTACGCAAAGGGGTGAATTGCTATAGCTCAAGAATGGATCTGTTCATTTAAATACTAGTAATTACCCACCCTTAAAAAACAAGAGAGGAAAACCTTAAATAAATAATTAAAAAATAGATAGTGTCGTTTAAGAAAAATAAACAAAATAATTCCGGAGCATTGCTAAGGACGAGATGCTGCGCTCAAAATTCAGGATATAAGGCAAATCAAAAACAGATAAATACTGGAGAGATTCATGTCAATAACACGTCGTTCTTTAATCAAAGGGGTGGCCGCCGTCGGGATATCAACGGTTGCCAGTTCTCATGTAAAATCTGCTATCGCCAAAGAGAATAAACAGCCGCAAGCGTCGACAAAAAAGAAACCGAATTTATTGATTATCTTTCCAGACGAAATGCGTACACACGCGCTCGAGTTTATGCAGCAAGACCCTTCGACAACGCCTAATCTGAACGCCTTTGCGCGTGAGGGTGTGGTTTTCGATCAGGCGGTCTCTAACTACCCACTCTGCACTCCTTTTCGCGGCATGCTGATGACCGGCCAGTATCCCTATCGCAATGGATTGCACGGTAATGCGCACACCGGCGCCGACGGAAACTTTGGCGGACTGGATTTTGGCATTGAGCTAAAGGAGCAGGCCGTAACCTGGTCTGACGCCTTGAGTAAACAAGGCTACCACTTAGGCTATATCGGCAAATGGCACCTGGATGCCCCGCGCCCGCCTTTTATTCCCGGCTACAACAACCCGATGGAAGGCCGATACTGGAACGACTGGACGCCGCCCGATAAACGCCACCATTTTGACTTCTGGTACAGCTACGGTACCTACGATCTGCACATGAATCCTATTTACTGGACCAACGATACGCCACGCGACAAGCCCATCAGGGTCTCGCAGTGGAGCCCAGAACATGAAGCAGATATGGCGATTAAATACCTGCGTAACGAGCAGGGGAAATTCCGCGATAACGACAAGCCGTTTGCCTTAGTCGTGTCGATGAACCCGCCCCACTCGCCTTATGACCAGGTTCCGGATAAATATCTGGAGAAGTATAAGGACAAAACATCCCGGGATTTAAACACTCGCCCTAGCGTGCAGTGGGATAAAAAATACCAAGAAGGTTACGGGCCCATCTATTTTAAAGAATATATGGCGATGATTAACGGCGTGGATGAGCAATTCGGCCGCATTGTGGACGAACTTGACCGTCTGAATCTCAGCGAAGAAACGCTAGTGGTCTTTTTCTCCGATCACGGATGCTGTATGGGCGCGCACGGTGAACCGACCAAGAATGTCCACTATGAAGAAGCCATGCGTGTGCCGATGATCTTCCGCTGGAAAGGAGAATTACCCCCTACCGTCGATCATATTCTGTTCTCCACGCCCGATATCTACCCCACTATATTCGGCTTATTGGGACTGGAGGAGCATATTCCTGATACCGTCGAAGGGAAAAACTACGCGAAAACGGTTTATGGTGCCGCTGGTGATGAACGCCCAACGTCCCAGTTCTATACCTTTATGCCTTATGGCGGGAATGCCTACGGCAAAAGAGGGGTGCGAACCGATCAATATACAATGGTCGTCGATAGGAAAATTGGTAAACCGCTCAGCTATATTCTGCATGATAACAAGAAAGATCCCTGGCAGATGGTAAATATCGCTGACACGAATAAAGCGCTCATCGATAAGTTAATTAACGAAGAATTAATACCATGGCTTGAGTATACCGGAGATGTCTGGCGCCCTACTGAGATAAAAGACAACATACTAAAACCATATACCTGATATTGATTTAATACCTTTTATACTGGAAATCATCGGAGTAATCATGAACAAGTTATTATTTGCAACCTTACCTCTCTGCTTTTTGGCTCCGGTCATGTCATGGGCCAATGATTATAAAACCACCGTAGAATATCGCCATGAGTATCTTGATGGAAAGAAGAGCCATGGTGACCGTTATAAAGTGTACCTTGATACCGGTCAGCATATCGGTTTTGAATTTGATGCCCGATATGGTAACGAGGACGAAGAAGCATTCAACAGAATGTATCTTAACGGTTCCGAGTTAAACGCATTTTACTATACCAATCTGAATAAGAATACCGTATTCCTGGCGGGTAACTCTTTTGACTTTACCGATGATGGCGTTGTTTACATCCCATTTGTTCGTTTGAACTATAACTTTGACAATGGGTTCCGTATCAATGGACGATATAAATGGAAGATTTGGGATTACGCTATGAATGGTGATAACAATCAACCTTATCATTCAAGAATACAGGAATTTGACTCCTGGGTAGGTTATAAATGGGGAGATTGGGATTTTGAATATGAATTCGATATCTTTAAAGAAATGGCTAGCAACGGCCAACCACTTTATGACAATAAAGACTGGGACTACGCGCATAACGTTAAAGTAACCTATTCAATAAACAAGAATTGGCGACCATTTGTTGAAGTCGGCAATGTTAAGCAGAACAATTATTCCGATGACCGACAAACACGATTCCGTGTTGGTATAAAATACACCTGGTAATACCATAAGGTCATTCCTTTAATGTGAATGCCTTTCAGATAATTGATTAAAGAACCATGTACTATCTATTTGATTGGTATTCACACCTTCATCTAAATCAAGGTAATATTTATGTCCAATGATTTTGCTGTCAGCTATAACAACTGGAAAACAAACTTAACGGGAGCCCCCGTTGATGCTAGTGATACAGAGTTAATGACCCTGGTACATAATATGGATAACGCCATTTCTAATTCAGATGGCAACGGTATATGGGATACCATGAATCAGGATCCAACTCTGCCTTGGTTATGGGAGGATGCTAAAACATGGGCAACCAACTCAGCCGATATTACCAGCATGATGAAGAGAGTACGCCAAATGGCCGTACAAGGAGAAACGACGGCTTCTGCACTCTATAATAACCTTGAGCTCCAGGCGGCGATTGCTTATGCGGTCAACTGGATAATCACCCATTGTTATAACACTAGCGTGCAAAAAGAGTACACCAACTGGTGGGATTGGGAAATTGGTACGCCTGCGGCTCTGAACGATACCCTTTGCCTGGCTAAAGGCTACCTCCCAGCCCAACTTTTTAATGATTGTCTATTAACCATCAACTTTTTTGTTCCCGATCCTAAAAAGAAAAAAAGTAACGGCATTACCGAAACTGGCGCCAACTTGCTGGATAAGTGCTTTGTGGTAGCCCTCGCTGCGGTGTTAAATGAGGACAGCGCCAGAGTTACTCTTGGATTAGAAAGCGCCGGGAGTGCCTATGAGTATATTCTACAAGGGGATGGTTATTATCGGGATGGCTCATTTATCCAGCATACTAACGTTCCCTACACGGGTGGCTATGGCGAAGTACTGCTCAGCCGTACCTGCGACATTTTCATTCTGTTCAAAGATACCGCGTCTCTCGCGCTGCTGAATAACGTTGATAACGTCTATGATTTTATTGTTGAGACCTACGCGCCGACGATCTATAGCGATATTAACTTCGATATGACTCGTGGTCGTGGCATAAGTCGCGAAACGGCCCCTGCGCATAGCATCGCCCGTTCATTACTCTATTCAATCTATTTCATCTCAGGGACGCATCAGGACCAAAGTTATAGAACCGACTGGTCAATTTTTGTGAAAAGTGCAATCGCCTCAGATAAATTCTATAGCAACTATTATTTAGGTCTCTCGATTACTAAAACGCAGTCTTTACGCGAACTCATTAATAATCAGGATGTGCCTGTTAATGCTGATTCCCGCAATCAAAATATAATGATGTCAGCAATGTGTCAGATGATTCATCAAAAAGGCGCATTCGCTTTTGGCCTAAGTATGTTCTCAAACAAAATAACGGCCTTTGAGTGCGGTAATGGGGAGAACAAACACGGCTGGTATACCGGCACCGGTATGCTCTACCTCTATAACGCGAACAGTACCCAGTTCGATGAGGATTACTGGCCAACGATTAACATGCTGCGCCTACCGGGTACAACCACAGACAGCCGGGAAGGTGTATTAACGGAATGGCATCTCTACCCCAATGAAGCGCCTCAAAACTGGAGCGGTGGCGTCAGTACCGGTGTCGTTGGGCATGCGAGCCTTGTTTATACCTTAAAAGGGGTGACGGGGAGTTCGCTTGCCGCGACAAAATCCTGGTTTATGCTGGACGACCATCTTGTAGCCCTGGTCGCCGGTGTGAGCAGTACAGACAGCAACCCGGTTGAGACCATCGTTGAGAATAGGCAGCTCGCAGCCGGAACCAACCAGATCTTCCAGGTAAATGGTGCGCAGATTAATGCATCCGTATCCGAGCATTTTTCTAACGCAACATGGGCGCATTTAAGTGATGATGCTAACCAGGCTCCCATTGGCTATGTATTCTTAGATCCCGCATCGCTGCTGGCTGAGAACGTATCACGCGAGGGATCATGGAGCACGCTGAACGTTAAAGGGAGCACAACGGTACTCGCAAAACCGTATGCCACCTTAAGCATTCAGCACGACGTCATGCCGGATAACGCCGCTACGGCCTATGCGATATTACCTAACTATTCACTGCAACAGACCCAAAACTACCAACAGTCACCGCCGATCAGAGTGGTGAACAACGATACGGTTTGTCAGGCGATTGCGACGAAGGATAATCTTTTCTGGGGCGGGAATTTCTACCAGCCTGGACACCAGGAGAATATCCAGGCAATCACTACCGGCTCAATTCTGATATCCCGTAGCCAGGACCGAATCACGCTGGCGTTTTCTGACCCTACGAGAAGCCTCTCCATGCTGCAGTTTGTGATCACCAACTTCACCGCCAGCCAGGTGATTCAGCAGCCAGCAGAAATTGATTTAACGCACGATGCCGCGTCTCAGACACTTACCGTAACAGTGCACACGTCCGCGCTGACGGGAGACACCAGCACGTTAGTTATGTCTTAGCGTAAACGTAAAAACGCGGCGTCCCATCGGGGATGCCGCGCCTGATTTAATCGGATATGCCTATCAAGAGGTCTTCTTCAACATTTTTTTCTGCTGCCGCCGCTCGCGGAAGAAATCGCTCAGCATCCCCGAGCACGTCTCCGCCAGCACTCCCTCGGTAATTTCAACGCGATGGTTCATTCCAGGGTGATGCAGCACGTCAATCAGCGACCCCGCCGCACCGGTTTTGGCATCACGAGCCCCGAAGACCAGATTGCCAATACGTCCGTGCACCATCGCACCAGCGCACATCACGCAAGGTTCGAGGGTCACGTACAGCGTGGTATCAATCAGCCGGTAGTTTTGCAGCACCAGGCCGCCCTGACGCAGTGCCATGATCTCCGCGTGCGCGGTGGGATCGTGACGGCCAATCGGACGGTTCCAGCCCTCGCCTATCACCTGATTATTGTGAACCAGTACGGCGCCTACCGGCACTTCGCCTTCATCCCAGGCTCGGCGGGCAAGTACAAGCGCGTGGCGCATCCAGTATTCGTGGTTCAGTTCAGTGTCGGACAACGTGGGGACTCCAGATGAGAAAACGCCGCGCATTATACACAATATCCATCAAAGCGCAGCGCCGACTATTCCAGTTGTTCCAGCTCACCGCGCGCGGTGACCCGCCAGCGATGCTCACAAAAAAAGAGTAGCGGGTTATCCTGCTTGCTGTCGCTATAGCCGCTGTACAAGCGTAGCGGCGCACCAAGACGCTGTTCAAGCTGGGCTACTTTTTCGCGACCCAGGCAGCGAACTGACAGCACTCGCCCGCCAAACGCCCGCTGCATCTGGCTGCCAATCAGGTTGACGTGCATCATCCAGGGTGCATCAGCATAGGCGCGTTCCACCAGCGTCTGCGGCGACCCGGTGATAAGCCAGACGTCGGCATCCTGATGCTGGAGATAGCCGTCAAGGCGTTGCTGCACGGCGGGAAACGGCGTGACGGTTGCACGAAACCAGAGGATAAAACTGGCTTCCAGCGCCTTTAGCGTCGCCTCACGCCGGCCAAAGGTGCTTCCCCACAGCAGCACGCTTACCGGCCAGCGTGCCGCGCGCCCCTTCACCAGCATCGCCGCACCAACGATCGGCAACAGGGGCAAAACCAGTAAGGCGTTAAGTGGCAATCGGCGTAACAGATAGCGTAAAAAAGCGCCGAAGAGATCCTGCTGATGCAACGTACCGTCGAGGTCGAAAAATACCACGCGGCGACAATGACTGACCAAATGCATCTCCCGTTATCATCAATTTATTCGTGACCAGACTAACAGATAGCCCATCAGGTTTCGCCCGATAGCGATGAACCATAAGAATTGCTGCTATTTTACAATCACATAGCACATTTAATTCGATATATTCCGTTATAATAGAATACAAAATTCTTGCAAACGAGCAGAATGGTGGCCTGGCACATCGTGGTCATTGTGCCCGTGAGGTTATTATGAATTGTTTACTGAGTATTCGTCAGCGTTATCCGCAGCTGGCGCAAAGCGACAGAAAGCTGGCTGATTTCATTCTGGCACAGCCGGATTTAGCCCGCCATTTGAGCTCCCAGCAGCTTGCCAGCCAGGCGGGTGTGAGCCAATCCAGCGTGGTGAAGTTCGCTCAGAAGCTTGGCTTTAAAGGCTTCCCGGCGCTTAAACTGGCGCTGAGCGATGCGCTCGCCAGCAACGTCAACCCGCATTCCGTCCCGGTACATAACCAGATTTGCGGCGATGATCCGCTGCGCCTGGTCGGTGAAAAGCTGATTAAGGATAACGTCGCCGCGATGCATGCTTCGCTCGACGTGAACACCGAGGACAAACTGCTGGAGACGGTCAACATGCTGCGCTGCGCGCGCCGTATTGTGCTGACAGGTATTGGCGCATCAGGGTTGGTTGCCCGTAACTTTAGCTGGAAGCTGATGAAAATCGGTCTGAACGCCGTTTCCGAGCAGGACATGCACGCCCTGCTGGCCACCGTCCAGGCAATGACACAGGACGATGTGATGCTGGCGATTTCCTACTCCGGGGCGCGCCGGGAGATTAATCTCGCCGCCGATGAGATGCTGCGCGTAGGCGGTAAAGTGGTAGCGATCACCGGCTTTTCCCCCAACGCCCTTCAGCAGCGAGCAACGCACTGCCTGTACACCATCGCCGAAGAGCAGGCGACACGCAGCGCGGCTATCTCCTCAACCAGTGCGCAGATGATGCTGACGGATCTGTTGTTTATGGGGCTGGTGCAGCAGGATCTGGAAAACGCGCCGGAACGTATTCGTCATAGTGAAGCGCTGGTGAAAAAGCTGGTTTGATCGACGGTGCTATTACCACAGAAAAGGTATGGCCTGGCGGGAAAATGAGCGTATAATGCGCGCCCTGTTTATTTCGTTTCTGAGAATGTCCTGATGGCGCTGTTAATCACCAAAAAATGTATCAACTGCGATATGTGCGAGCCGGAATGCCCGAACGAGGCGATTTCGATGGGTGATAGCATCTATGAGATCAACAGCGATCGCTGCACCGAGTGCATTGGCCATTACGACACGCCAACCTGTCAGAAAGTGTGCCCGATCCCGAATACCATTCTCAAGGATCCGGCACATTCAGAGAGCGAAGAGCAGCTGTGGGATAAATTCGTCCAGTTGCATCACGCGGACAAAATCTAGCTTTCGATAATCACCGTTGCACAGGCGTAGTGGCGCTCATCGGCGAGCGTCACATGCATATGTGCCACCCCCATTCGCTCCGCTAACCGCTTCGCTTCACCCCAGAGCCTCAGCTTCGGTTTGCCCATCTCATCGTTGTAGACTTCGAACTGGTTGAACGCCAGACCGTTGCGAATGCCGGTGCCCAACGCTTTTGAAGCGGCCTCTTTCACCGCAAAGCGCTTCGCCAGAAAACGCACCGGCTGTTGGTGCGTCTCCCAGATAGCCCACTCGTTGTCGCTGAGCACACGTCGCGCGAGACGATCGCCACTACGGGCGATCACCCCTTCAATGCGGGCGATCTCGACGATGTCGGTCCCGAGCCCCAGAATCGCCATTACCCGCGCGCTTCCAGCATCAGACGTTTCATCTCGGCCACCGCCTCTTTCAGGCCGGTCATCACCGCGCGGCCAATAATCGCGTGGCCGATATTCAGCTCATGCATTTCCGGCAGTGCCGCAATGGCTTTGACGTTGTGGTAGGTCAGGCCGTGACCGGCATTCACTTTCAGCCCCAGGCTGGCGGCATAGGTCGCGGCTTTCGCGATGCGCTCAAGCTCTTTCGCCTGTTCAGCATCGGTGGTGGCATCGGCGTAGCAGCCGGTATGGATTTCGATATACGGCGCGCCAACATCAGCTGCTGCCTTAATCTGCGCGTTATCGGCATCAATAAACAGAGACACCAGAATGCCCGCATCGGCCAGGCGCTTGCAGGCATCGCGCATTTTGTCGAGCTGACCGGCTACGTCCAGACCGCCTTCGGTGGTCACTTCCTGGCGCTTTTCCGGTACCAGGCAGCAGAAATGCGGCTTGGTTTCGCAGGCGATGGTCAGCATCTCTTCGGTGACGGCCATCTCCAGGTTCATGCGGGTGTCCAGCGTCTGACGCAGAACGCGCACGTCGCGGTCGGTGATGTGGCGACGATCTTCGCGTAAATGCACGGTGATGCCATCTGCACCGGCCTGCTCGGCGATAAATGCCGCCTGAACCGGATCGGGATAGGCGGTGCCGCGCGCGTTACGCAGGGTGGCAATGTGGTCAATATTGACGCCTAACAGTAATTCAGCCATGACAATCCTCGTGTCTTTATTTTTAACTTTCGTTTCCCCTCACCCCGTCCCTCTCCACTAAGGCGAAGGGAAAAGCGAGATGAGTACAATAGGGGTTACCGCTTTGGCACAAACTGGCGAAACAGTTCACGGCTCTTCAACGGTTTGCCACCAAGATACGGCTTCAACGCCATGCGGGTAAAGCGTTTCGCGGCGCGCAGCGAATCCACATCAGGAAATTCCCGATTTGCCAGCGCTTTGAGGTGGTGCCCGGTAAAGGTGTTGTTATCGATGACCACGCTCGCGATAAACCCTTTCTCTTCACGGTAGCGATAGGTCATGGTGTCATCAACCTCGTCGCCGCTACCAGCACAGTGGAGAAAATCGACGCCGTACCCCAGATGCCCCAGCAGCGCTAGCTCAAAGCGACGCAGCGCGGGCTCAGGTGAGCCCGTTGCACCGGCCAGCGCCTGAATGCAGTGCAGGTAATCGAAGAACAGTTCAGAGAAGCGGGTTTCGTGCTCAAGCACGCGAGAGAGCAGTTCGTTAACGTACAGGCCGCTATAGAGCGTAATACCGCTTAAAGGGAGTGCCAGCGAGACGGCTTCCGCGCTGCGCAGCGTTTTGACTTCGCCACGCCCGCCAAAGCGAACTAATAAGGGGGTAAAGGGCTGAAGCGCGCCTTTGAGGTTGGAGCGTTTGGAACGTGCGCCTTTAGCAACAAGGCGCACGCGACCCGACTCTTCCGTGAAGACGTCCAGTATTAAACTGGTTTCGCTCCAGGGACGACTATGCAGGACGAAAGCGCGCTGCCAGCCTTCCATCGGGGGTTATTCTCAGAGATCGTCGGTATAACCGAGACTACGCAGTGCGCGCTCGTCATCGGCCCAGCCAGATTTCACTTTCACCCACAGCTCCAGGTGAACAGGCGCTTCGAACATCTCCTGCATGTCTTTACGGGCTTCGATACCGATGGTTTTAATCTTGGAACCTTTGTTACCAATAACCATCTTCTTCTGCCCTTCACGCTCAACCAGAATCAGACCGTTGACGTCATAACCGCCGCGTTCGTTAGAGACGAAGCGTTCGATTTCAACGGTAACCGAGTACGGCAGTTCCGCGCCCAGGAAACGCATCAGTTTTTCACGGATGATTTCAGAGGCCATAAAGCGCTGTGAACGGTCGGTGATGTAGTCTTCCGGGAAGTGGTGAATCGCCTCAGGCAGGTGCTTACGCACGATGCCAGCGATGGTATCCACGTTCAGACCGGTCTCTGCAGACATTGGTACGATATCGAGGAAGTCCATCTGGCTGCCGAGGAACTGCAGGTGTGGCAGCAGATCCGCCTTTTCCTGCACGTTATCCACTTTGTTCACGGCCAGAATCACCGGCGCTTTACCACCGCGCAGTTTGTTCAGCACCATCTCGTCATCAGGCGTCCAGCGGGTGCCTTCAACCACGAAAATGATCAGCTCAACGTCACCGATGGAGCTGCTCGCCGCTTTGTTCATCAGGCGGTTGATCGCGCGCTTCTCTTCCATGTGCAGACCCGGGGTATCAACGTAGATAGCCTGGTACGCCCCTTCGGTATGAATACCGACGATACGGTGACGCGTGGTCTGCGCTTTACGGGAAGTGATGGAGATCTTCTGCCCCAGCAGTTCATTCAGCAGCGTGGATTTGCCGACGTTCGGACGACCGACGATGGCAACAAATCCGCAGTAAGTTTTTTCTTCGCTCATTCCAGCTCCAGCTTTTTCAACGCCTGTTCGGCGGCAGCCTGTTCCGCCTTGCGACGACTGGAACCTGTGCCGACCACCGGTTCACTCAGGCCGCTAACCTGGCAGTGGATAGTAAATTCTTGATCGTGTGCTTCACCGCGCACCTGCACCACCAGATAAGACGGCAGCGGCAGGTGACGACCCTGCAGATATTCCTGCAGGCGCGTTTTCGGATCTTTTTGCTTATCGCCTGGGCTGATTTCGTCCAGACGCGTCTGGTACCAGGAGAGGATCAGCTTCTCAACGTTCTGAATGTCGCTGTCGAGGAACACCCCGCCAATCAGCGCTTCAACCGTATCCGCGAGAATAGATTCCCGGCGGAAACCGCCGCTTTTCAGTTCGCCCGGCCCTAAGCGCAGACATTCACCCAGCTCAAATTCACGGGCGATTTCCGCCAGCGTATTGCCGCGAACCAGCGTCGCACGCATACGGCTCATATCGCCTTCATCCACGCGAGGGAAGCGGTGATAGAGCGCATTCGCGATCACATAGCTTAAAATTGAATCGCCCAGAAATTCTAAGCGCTCGTTGTGCTTGCTGCTGGCACTGCGGTGCGTTAATGCCTGCTGCAACAGTTCCTGATGAACAAAAGTGTAGCCCAGCTTCCGTTGAAGCCGATTAATTACGATGGGGTTCATGCGATACCAAATAAATAAATGCGTCAAAAGTGCAGCACACGAAACAGACCTGAAGGAAACCAATGCGGTTTCGTGTGCCGTGTCTCAGATAAGAGACATCCGAAACTTCGGGGGGATATTCTATACGCAACGACAAGGGATGTCGTTAGTTTGAATGGATTAAAACACGAAATAATTCACGTGGCGGCTGAATAGCCGCCACGTGAAGTCAGACTAAGAATTAATGGATCCCACCGATGCGGCTTAAGCGCACGCCGGTTGGCCATTGACCCTCTTGTTTTTCGAAGCTCATCCAGATAGCGGTAGCTTTACCAACCAGATTCGCTTCCGGCACGAAGCCCCAATAACGGCTGTCCGCGCTGTTGTCGCGGTTGTCGCCCATCATGAAGTAGTGGCCTGGCGGTACGATCCAGGTCGCCAGCGGCAAGCCGGACTGGTGGTAATACATGCCGACCTGATCCTGCGCGATTGGTACCGTCAGGATACGGTGATTAACATCACCCAGCGTCTCCTGGCGCTGCGTCAGGCGTACGCCATCTGCTTTACTTTCGCCCTGCGGCATCTCAAAGAAACCGCTGGTCGCTTCACCGCCGTTGCTGCGGGAGAAGGTCTGGACGAAATCGCTCGGTTCAACGTTGGAGTAAGTGACCGGCAGCGCGCTACCGCACGCCTGACCGGAGCTGCATCCTGGCTGAATGGTCACCTGTTTGGCAATCGGATCGTAGGTCACTTTATCCCCTGGCAGACCCACGGCACGCTTGATGTAGTCAAGGCGCGGATCTTCCGGGTATTTAAACACCACGATGTCGCCACGTTTCGGATGGCCGGTTTCAATTAACGTTTTCTGGTAAATCGGATCTTTAATCCCGTAGGCGAATTTTTCCACCAGGATAAAGTCGCCGATCAGCAGCGTTGGCATCATCGAACCAGACGGGATCTGGAACGGTTCATAGATAAATGAACGTACGATCAGCACGATGGCGAGCACCGGGAAGACCGACGCGCCGGTTTCCAGCCAGCCCGGTTTCGGGCCAACTTTCTTCAACGTCTTTTTATCCAGCGTTTCGCCGGTAGCAACCTGCGCTGCCGCCTGGCGTTCCCGCCGCTTGGGCGCGAAGATAAACTTATCAACGCACCACAACAGGCCCGTGACCAGTGTGGCAATCACCAGAATCAGGGCAAACATGTTCGCCATGCCAACTCCTTAGAGATTATTTATTGTCTTTACCGACATGCAGAATGGCGAGGAAGGCTTCCTGCGGCAGTTCGACGTTACCGATCTGCTTCATTCGCTTTTTACCCTCTTTCTGTTTTTGCAGCAGCTTTTTCTTACGGCTGATATCACCGCCGTAGCATTTTGCCAGAACGTTTTTACGCAGCTGCTTAACGGTTGAACGCGCGATAATGTGCGTGCCGATAGCCGCCTGAATCGCGATATCAAACTGCTGACGAGGGATCAGCTCTTTCATCTTCTCAACCAGGTCACGACCGCGGCTCTGCGAGTTATCGCGGTGGGTGATCAGCGCCAGAGCATCGACGCGTTCGTTGTTGATGAGGACATCAACACGAACCATGTCAGAGGCCTGGAAGCGTTTGAAGTTGTAGTCCAGAGACGCATAACCGCGGGAGGTCGACTTCAGACGGTCGAAGAAGTCGAGCACCACTTCCGCCATCGGGATTTCATAGGTCAGTGCCACCTGGTTACCGTGGTAAACCATGTTGGTCTGCACGCCACGCTTCTCAATACACAGGGTGATCACGTTGCCGAGATAAGCCTGCGGCAGCAGCATGTGACATTCCGCGATTGGCTCACGCAGTTCGTAGATATTGTTCAGCGGCGGCAGTTTGGACGGGCTATCAACGTAGATAGTCTCTTTTGCCGTGGTTTCCACTTCGTACACTACGGTAGGCGCGGTGGTGATCAGATCCAGATCGTATTCACGTTCCAGACGCTCCTGAATGATCTCCATGTGCAGCAGGCCGAGGAAGCCGCAGCGGAAGCCGAAGCCCAGCGCCGTGGAGCTTTCTGGCTCATAGAACAGGGAAGCATCGTTCAGGCTCAGCTTGCCGAGCGCATCACGGAAGTTTTCGTAGTCATCAGAGCTTACCGGGAACAGACCCGCATAAACCTGAGGTTTTACCTTTTTAAAGCCTGGCAGCGGTTTATCAGCCGGGTTACGGGACTGGGTCAGGGTATCGCCCACCGGTGCGCCGAGGATGTCTTTAATGGCGCAAACCAGCCAGCCTACCTCGCCGCATTTCAGCTCGGTACGGTCAACCTGTTTCGGCGTGAAGATGCCCAGACGGTCTGCGTTGTAGACCTGACCGGTACTCATTACCTTAATTTTGTCGCCTTTACGCATGGTGCCGTTTTTAATACGCACCAGCGACACCACGCCCAGGTAGTTATCGAACCATGAGTCGATAATCAGTGCCTGCAGCGGGCCTTCCGGATCGCCTTCCGGTGGCGGAATATCGCGCACCAGACGTTCCAGCACGTCGGTCACGCCCACGCCGGTTTTCGCTGAGCAGCGTACCGCGTCGGTGGCGTCGATGCCGACGATATCTTCAATCTCTTCCGCTACGCGCTCTGGATCGGCCGCTGGCAGGTCGATCTTGTTCAGAACCGGCACCACTTCCAGATCCATTTCCATGGCGGTGTAGCAGTTCGCCAGCGTCTGCGCTTCTACGCCCTGCCCGGCGTCAACCACCAGCAGTGCGCCTTCACAGGCCGCGAGAGAACGGGAAACTTCATAAGAAAAGTCGACGTGGCCTGGGGTGTCGATAAAGTTCAGCTGATAGGTTTCCCCGTTGGCTGATTTAAAGTCCAGCGTCACGCTCTGCGCTTTGATGGTAATACCACGTTCGCGTTCCAGATCCATTGAATCCAGAACCTGGGCTTCCATTTCGCGGTCGGAAAGGCCACCGCAAATCTGAATAATGCGGTCAGACAGCGTCGATTTACCGTGGTCGATATGTGCAATGATGGAGAAGTTACGTATATTCTTCATATATTAAAATATTTATGCCTTACGAATACTTTGAGGCCGCGGTACGGAGCCTGACGTTGTTTGTCGTTCGAAAACGCCGCATTCTACACTACAACCGCGTAACCAGGAAATGCTCTTCCCGCAAGCATAGCGCTTCCTGCGAGAAGCGTTCCAAAAATAATAAAGCCAGCGTAATCACTGGCTCATTTCGGTAGAAGATGCGGTGCGAATCAGGTCAGGCGGAAGCCCCACGCTGATGATGATGGGCTGCCAGGTTTCCCTGGCGGCAAGCCGCGGTGAGAGACCTTTAGCAATCAGGAACCCGCCCACGCCGCCGAGCACCGCGCCGCACAGCGCCGCAATGTCAGTGCCGAATAGCACCTGAAACAGCGCCGCGACCACAAACAGCCCCAGCAGCGGTGACATGTAGACCAGCATCGCTGAGCCAAGCAGGCTGCCTTCGGTGATCCCCAGTTCAACCTTTTGCCCGGCCACCAGCGGCTCGGCACTAGGTACGGAAATAGTGTGGGTCGTCTGCGGCCCCAGCTTGTTCAGCACGCGGCTACCACAGCCCGCACGTGATGCGCAGCTATTGCAGGAGGCTTTTACATCGCAGCTAACCTGCGCAACGCCGTTATGCCAGGCGATAACGGTAGCCCACTCTTTAATCATTGCGCACCCTTGAATTGAATACCGTCAGCAACCCGCTTCGCCGTTGGCGGAGGAAGTTCACCAACAATCGTGATGTCGGCCTGGTTACGGATGGTCGTAGTGACCGTACGGCGACCGGTCCGCAGCATCTGTTCACTGCTGTTGGCCGTCGCGCGGCTGATGTTCACAGAGAAGCTAAACAGGCCGTCGGAATAGAGACGGGATTCAACCGGACTATCGACGCTTGGCAGCGTACGGCGGCTGCTGGAAATCTCTTTAAAGCCCTGCGGCAACCAGCTTGCAGACCAGTTAAAGGTAGCGCTGGTGCCCGTTGGCAAGGAGAGCTGCGGCGGCAGGTTGGCTTTCGCCAGCCCCTGCATGCTGGTGCTGACCTGGTCGCCCGTAGAGAATGAGACCACCCGGAACTGCTCGAGGGTTTCACCGTCACGGTCGAGGAGATCTACGCGCATTGGCAGCTTGCTTTCTGAGTCCATCCACACGATATAGCTATAGCGCGTACCGTCACGCGCTACGACACGAATCACATCGCACATGCGGTCGGCAATACGCGTACGGCCTACGGAGATAAAGTCGTAGTAAGGCGCAAGGCGTTTGAAATCGGTATAAACCAGGGAAGGCAACGAGTCGACGATATAGTCACCGTTCAGCGTGAACGGATCGAGACCCGGCTCAAAGTAGCTGATCTCGTTTCCGCGCTGGACCACTTCACGGCGTGGGCCGTCCATCTGCAGCAGTTCCGCCAGCGGCTGCCCGTTAAGACGCACGTGACGATAGCGCAGTGATTCGACGCCTGATTTGTTAATGCTGACGAACGACAGCTCGTAGTTGAGTGACTGACTGGCCAGATTCATCTCCTGCAACAACGCCCCGGACGATACATCAGCCGAGGCGTTGGCGGTGAAGAACAGGCTACCAGCCACAAGGGACATGGCACACCAAAGTTGCTTCATTACTGCGATTGCGTTCCTAGAGTTTGATAACCTGGCACTTGAACAGCCGCTTGCTGGGTTTGTGCCTGCTCAAACTGAAGCTGTTCTGAATGCAAGCGACGCTGCAATTCGTAGTCCTGCAGCATAGCGTTAATGCGACGGCGCTGTTCCTGAACCTGTTGCGGCCCGGTGCTGCCTGCCGACGCGTCCGAAGGAACCCCCAGACTGACCGGACTGGCTTTACCCATCATCGGCAGCGTGTTGAATACCGGTGATTCAGGTTGGGAGGATTCCGGTTGCCCATTATAGTGCTGAACGCCGACAATAACAGCAAGCGATACGCAAGCTGCCACGCCCATCTGGGTAAGCGAACTGGCCCATGGACGAACCTTGCTCCAGAACGGCATCTTCTGCCATTGATGCGGTGCTGGCTGGGCTTCAGGAATAAGCGGCGCTGTCTTAAGACGAACCGGCTCATTTTCGATGGCGGCCATTACGCGAGAGGAAATATCGAAGTGAAGCACGTCACCCGTGTCGCCGCGAAGCGAATCGCGGATCAGGTGATAGCTTGACCAGGTTTCCTGTAACTCTGCCGAGCGCGTCAACTCTGTCAGCAGCTCGTTGTCCAGCGTTTCACCATCCATTAAGGCGGAAAGTTTTTCTTTCTGCATGCCTAATACCTTTTCCAGTATCCCGCTTCCATCAACGCCTGATAAGCGGTTGAACTTTATTATCGATAGCTTCTCGCGCACGGAAGATACGTGAACGAACCGTACCAACCGGACAATCCATAATGGCCGCTATCTCTTCATAGCTTAGGCCATCAAGCTCCCGCAAGGTAATTGCCATGCGTAAATCTTCCGGAAGCGCATCAATGGTACGAAAAACTATCTGTCTCAGTTCTTCTGACAACATTAAGTTCTCAGGGTTCGAAATTTCTTTCAAAGCGCCACCGCTTTCAAAGTTTTCGGCATCGTTCGCGTCAACATCACTGGACGGCGGGCGACGACCCTGAGCAACCAGATAATTTTTAGCCGTGTTGACCGCAATGCGGTACAGCCACGTATAGAAAGCACTATCTCCCCGGAAAGAATCCAGCGCGCGATAGGCCTTAATAAAAGACTCTTGCACCACATCCGGCACGTCGCCAGAGGGTACATAGCGGGAAACCAGGCTCGCAACCTTATGCTGATAGCGCACTACCAGTAGGTTAAAAGCTTTCTGATCTCCTTTCTGGACCCGTTCAACCAGGACCTGGTCCGTTAACTGCTCGCTCATCCGAGGTAATGTCTCCCCAAACCTTATTCCCATGCGTAATCAGAATGCCACTCCACCACTGCATTATGAGCAAGCAGAGACTTAGAGTGTTCGAATTTCGTAAAGTTCCGTTACGCTTTGTTTTTTGTTTAGCTCAGACCGTTCATTGTCTATCATTATAAGTCTGCTGATGCTTACCAATACGTAAGTTGCGAAATAAAAACGCAAATCCCGAGCAGAGTAACGTAACCCGGCTTTTATTTCATCATAAATACGTCTTAAAACTCATAGCTTTCGTCTTAATTATCCCCCCTTATACTCGCCCATTTAGTCAGGCGATGTTTAGTCATTACAACCATAGTTCAAAAAAACCCTGCCCATGTCGCTTTTATAGTGCTACTCTCCGCTTACCGTGTTTAGTAAATTAAACAAAAACGATGAACTCACTTCCAGAACTTTCTTGTGATGTACTGATTATCGGTAGCGGCGCAGCTGGACTGTCGTTGGCACTCCGTCTGGCAGAGCACAGTTCGGTCATCGTGCTGAGCAAAGGGCCGATTAGCGAAGGCTCAACCTTCTATGCTCAGGGCGGTATTGCCGCCGTCTTCGATGAGACCGACAGCATTGAATCGCATATCGATGATACGTTGATTGCCGGTGCTGGCATTTGCGACCGTCAGGCCGTGTCGTTTGTTGCCAGCAACGCCAAACACTGCGTGCAGTGGCTTATCGATCAGGGCGTGCTGTTTGACACCCAGGTACAGGCAAACGGAGAAGAAAGTTATCATCTGACGCGAGAAGGCGGGCACAGCCATCGCCGTATTCTGCATGCTGCCGATGCTACCGGGCGCGAAGTCGAAAACACCCTGGTCAGTAAAGCGATTAACCATCCCAACATCCGCATTCTGGAGCGCAGCAACGCCGTTGATTTGATCATCTCTGATAAAGTTGGCCTGCCTGGTACCCGCCGTGTGGTAGGTGCCTGGATTTGGGATCGTAATAAAGAGAAGGTTGAAACCTGTGCGGCGAAATCGGTCGTGCTGGCGACCGGCGGTGCTTCAAAGGTCTATCAGTACACCACTAACCCGGATATCTCCTCCGGTGACGGTATCGCCATGGCCTGGCGTGCAGGCTGCCGCGTGGCAAACCTTGAGTTCAATCAGTTCCACCCTACCGCGCTGTACCATCCGCAGGCGCGTAACTTCCTGCTGACCGAAGCGTTACGCGGTGAAGGCGCACACCTGAAGCGCCCGGATGGCAGCCGTTTTATGCCGGACTTTGACGAACGTGCCGAGCTGGCACCGCGTGATATTGTCGCACGCGCCATCGACCATGAGATGAAACGCCTTGGCGTTGACTGCATGTATCTCGACATCAGCCATAAACCGGAAGATTTTGTGCGTCAGCACTTCCCGATGATTTATGACAAGTTACTGGGCCTGGGGATCGATCTGACCAAAGAGCCAGTGCCAATTGTGCCGGCGGCGCACTATACCTGCGGCGGCGTGATGGTTGACGACTACGGCCGTACCGACGTTGATGGGCTCTATGCCATCGGTGAAGTGAGCTATACCGGGCTGCACGGCGCCAACCGCATGGCATCCAACTCGCTGCTGGAGTGCCTGGTGTACGGCTGGTCGGCGGCGGAAGATATTCACAAACGCATGCCGTACGCCCGTCAGACCGAAAAGCTGCCTGCGTGGGATGAGAGCCGCGTGGAAAACTCCGACGAACTGGTGGTGATTCAGCATAACTGGCACGAGCTGCGCCTCTTTATGTGGGACTACGTCGGTATTGTACGCACCACCAAACGGCTGGAGCGCGCGCTGCGCCGTATCACCATGCTGCAGCAGGAGCTGGATGAGTACTATTCCCGCTTCCGCGTGTCGAACAACCTGCTGGAGCTGCGTAACCTGGTGCAGGTAGCCGAGCTCATCGTGCGCTGCGCGATGATGCGCAAAGAGAGCCGCGGCCTGCACTACACGCTCGACTACCCGGAGCTGTTAGCCGAATCGGGCCCGTCGGTGCTCTCTCCGCTGGTTCACATAAATAGATAGAACGCCTGGGTCAGCGCAGTGTAGCCTTCCGAGTACTGCTGCTCTGGCCCGCGGATCACCAGCCTGTCGCTAAAGCACTCGCCGCCCTGCGGTGAAAACGCGAGTAAAACCCGATGCGGCAGGCGCATCTCCGTCTCCGCCACATCGGTGCGCAGGCGCAAATGCCAGCCCATGGATAACGCCTGTTGGGTAAACGTCTGGCCGATATTTTCTGGTAGCACCACGCAGAAGAAACCATCTTCGGTAATGGCGTTCGCCGCGCAGGCCAGCAGCGCTTCATGGTCGAGCGAGGTGGTGTAACGGGCCTGCTCACGCTGCGGCGTCGCGCACTCCACCCCCTGCTCATAATAAGGCGGGTTGCTGACAATCAGGTTATAGCGCGTGGTCAGCCCGGCAACCCACTGCTGAATATCTGCTGTATGTACCTGAATACGTTCCGGCCATGGGGATTCAGCCACGTTTTCACGCGCCTGCTCCGCCGCGTCTTCATCGAGCTCAACGGCGTCGATCGCCACGCTTTCATCCGTACGCTGCGCCAGCATCAACGCGAGTAAACCGCTGCCAGCGCCAATATCGAGGATCCGGGTTACCCGTGCGATAGGCGACCAGGCGCCGAGCAAAATACCGTCCGTACCGACCTTCATGGCACAACGATCGTGAGCGACAAAAAACTGCTTAAAGGTAAATCCGTTGCGGCGCAGTGCGGATTTAGAATCAGAGATCATGGTCTACCTTGCCAGGGGAACTGCATAAGCTTTTATAGCTATGCACAATACCCGAGAACAGATAGCCATACAAACAGATGAAGATTAGAGCCGTAACGTCTATAATCAGCGCCTCACACAGAGGTAATCATGACTGTAACGACTTTTTCCGAACTTGAACTTGACGAAAGCCTGCTGGAAGCCCTCCAGGATAAAGGCTTTACACGCCCGACTGCCATTCAGGCTGCCGCCATTCCGCCTGCGCTCGATGGACGTGATGTTCTCGGTTCTGCGCCAACCGGCACCGGTAAAACAGCGGCGTATTTGCTGCCTGCGTTGCAGCACCTGCTCGACTTTCCGCGCAAAAAATCTGGCCCGCCGCGCATCCTGATCCTCACGCCTACGCGTGAACTGGCGATGCAGGTCGCCGATCATGCTCGCGAGCTGGCAAAAAACACGCACCTGGATATCGCGACCATCACCGGTGGCGTTGCGTATATGAACCACGCTGAAGTGTTCAGCGAAAACCAGGATATCGTGGTGGCGACGACCGGTCGTCTGCTGCAGTACATTAAAGAAGAAAACTTCGACTGCCGCGCCGTTGAGACGCTGATCCTCGACGAAGCAGACCGTATGCTGGACATGGGCTTCGCCCAGGATATCGAGCATATCGCCGGTGAAACCCGCTGGCGTAAACAGACGCTGCTGTTCTCCGCGACCCTCGAAGGCGAAGCGATTAAAGACTTTGCCGAGCGTCTGCTGGAAGATCCGGTCGAAGTGTCTGCAACACCGTCGACCCGCGAGCGTAAGAAAATCCATCAGTGGTACTATCGCGCCGATAACTTCGAGCACAAGGTTGAGCTGCTGAAACACCTGCTGAAGCAGGAAGATGCCACCCGTACCATCGTGTTTGTGCGTAAGCGCGAGCGTGTGCACGAGCTGGCGGAAATCCTGCGTCAGGCAGGGATCAACAACTGCTATCTCGAAGGCGAGATGCCGCAGATTAAGCGTACCGAAGGCATTAAGCGTCTGACCGACGGTCGCGTCAACGTACTGGTTGCCACCGACGTTGCCGCACGCGGGATCGATATTCCCGACGTTAGCCACGTCATCAACTTCGACATGCCACGCGGCGCAGATACCTACCTGCACCGTATCGGCCGTACCGGCCGTGCCGGTCGTAAAGGAACGGCGATTTCTCTGGTGGAAACGCACGATCACCTGCTGCTGCTGAAAATCGGCCGCTATGTCGAAGAGCCGCTGAAATCTCGCGTCATTGACGAACTGCGTCCGACGACGCGCGCGCCGAGCGAAAAAATGACCGGCAAACCGTCGAAGAAAGTGCTCGCCAAACGCGCCGAGAAGAAGAAAGAGAAAGACAAAGAAAAACCGCGTGTGAAGGTCCGTCACCGCGATGCCAAGAACGTTGGCAAACGCCGTAAACCAAGTGGCAGCGCTGCGCCAGAGCAGACTAACGAAGAGTAAAACAAACGCCGGGATAACCTCCCGGCGTTTTCATATTGGAAGGTAACGGAAGCTGACCATGAAGAAAAAAGAGTTTGTGACTCAGGATCTCCTCAGCAAAATCTACCAGCAGCACAGCGAAGGGCCGCGCAAGCTCCCGCCGGAACGCCAGCTGGCCGAGGAGTACGGCGTGTCACGCTTTACCATTCGTCAGGCGCTGGAGAAACTTGCCAGCATCGGAGTGGTTCGCATCGTTCAGGGTTCCGGTATCTGGATTAACGAGCAGACGCGCAGCAACCCGCTGGTCTATAACTCAATCACCGAAAAGCGTTTCGATCAGATGCGCTATCGTATGGTAAGCCTGCACAAGAAGCGTCCCGAGCGGGAAGACCGACAAATTTTTGGCCTCACCGACGACGACTTTATCTGGCAGTTCTGCCGGTTGCGATTTGTCGATGACGTCGCGACCCAAATTGAAATATCCCGCATGCCCGCCGCCCTGTTCAGCGACCTCAACCAGGAAGTGATTGAACGCTCGTTACAGCAGTACGTGCTGAGCAAAGGGCTGCAGATTTCCCATCTGCTGACCAGCTATCGAGCCGTCAGCGTCAGCCGCGAGCAGTCGGTGTTGTTGGGCTGCAAAAAAGGCAGCCCGGCCATGCACATCAACAACCGTGGGATCCTCGACGGCGGGGGCGTGTACGAGATAAGCGACATTATCGATATCAATTACAGCTGCACCTACGTGATCCCCCATAACCGCGACAACCTCACCTTCCGCCAGCAGCCGCAGAGTTGATTTACGGTGTGTGAATGGTGCCATCAGGAAGGCGGCTCTGCGTCCACTCGTGCGGGCGGTACATCACCGGGTGCTTCAGCGCCAGTGCCTCATCAAAACCAACGCCAATGCCTGGTGCCGTCGGCGGATAGATAAAGCCGTTTTTCACTTCAGGTGCGCCGGGGAATACCGCATCCGTCATCGCGGAGCGCGGGATGAATTCCTGAATGGCGGCATTGTGCAGATGGATATTCAGATGGGTATTCACCGCGACACCAATCGGCGTCATATCGCCCGGCCCATGCCACGCCAGCCGCACGCCAAAGGCCTGACACAGCACCGCCAGCTTCAGCGCCGGAGTGATACCGCCAATCTGCGAAATATGACAGCGGATAAAATCGATCTGTCGGTTGACGATAAGGTCATGCCACTCCGCAGGGTTATTAAACAACTCTCCCATCGCTAACGGCACGCAAGTCTGCTGGCGAATCTGTGCCAGCCAAGGGCTCTGCTGTGGCGGTAAAATATCTTCAATAAACCACGGCTGGTAAGGTTCAAGCTGCTTTGCCAGCTGCAATGCCTGCTGCGGAAAGAGGCGTTCGTGAACATCGTGCAGGATATGGAAACGGTGGCCGTAGCGCGCGCGGAGCAGCCGAAACATCTCGACCGTATTGCGCACGTATTCGTCCTGATCGAACCATGCCCCCGGCGTTGGGTTCTCCGGGGTTTGCATTTCTCGCGGCGTTCCGCCGTAAAAACCGAGCTGGCAGCGAATATAGCGGTACCCCTGCTCCAGCAGATTATCCACGGAAACGAATAGCTCCTCCGGCGTTTCACCGCTGGCATGCGTATAAGCAGAAATCGCGTCACGCGATTTTCCGCCGAGCAGTTGATACAGCGGCATGCCGGCAAGCTGCGCTTTGATATCCCACAGCGCCATATCAACGCCGGAAATGGCATTGTTCATTACCGGGCCGTTACGCCAATAGGCGTTAACGTTCATCATCTGCCAGAGGTCTTCGATATTATTGGCATCACGGCCCACCAGCAACGGCTGTAGATATTCATCTACCAGCGTTTTCACCGCCAGCGGGCGCTGCTGGAACGTCGCACAGCCCAGCCCCACCGTTCCGTTATCCGTTGTCACCCGAACCGTCACCAGATTATGGCGGTCTGGACGGGTGATAAAGCACTCAATCGCAGTAATCAGCGTAGGTTTCACCGAAAGCTCCCAGGGAGAATTAATAATGGATTCCTATTATCTTCGCCCTATTTTCCGCATGGGGTAAACCTTTTTATTGAATAAATATTTTGGTTCAAAAACTCATTAATTTATATTTAAAAAACGTACCAATTAATCCAATAAGCGCCTTCAATAGTCAAATACAGCGCAAAATGTGATTATCATCATCTTTTATTGGTTTGTTTTTATTGAATAGCTTATTTACCATTTCCACAGACAAATAAAACAACAAACATACCGCAGGAGCCGCTATGGGGACGCAAGAGGCTATCAGCCGAATTATTGGTCTGGTGGGTGGTCAGGAAAATATCAATAAAGTCTGGCACTGTATGACCCGGCTACGCTTTGATTTGATTGATGATAATAAAGTTGCGCAGGAAGACATTAAAAAGCTGCCCGGCGTGCTGGGTGCGCAGCTACAAAGCGATCAGTTTCAGATAATCATCGGGCCAAAGGTCAACAGCTGGTATGAACTGCTGCAGGAGCGCTTAGGCAACGGTGAACAGCACGTGTCTCACAGCACGCCCAAAGCGCGAAAAAGCCTGGTCTCGCTGTTTATGGATACGGTGTCCGGCGTCTTTGGCCCTATCGTCCCCGCCATCGCGGGCGCAGGGATGATTAAAGGTCTGTTGGCGGGTCTTATCGCGCTGAAGCTGGTATCGCCGAAAAGCGATACCGTGATGATTATCGACCTGATAGCGAGCGGCGTTTTCTACTTTCTGCCGTTCTTCCTCGCCGTTTCAGCGGCGAAGATCTTTAAAACCAATGAATATCTGGCAACCGCGGTTGCGGCATGTCTGATGCATCCAACGCTGATTGACGCCGCCAAAGCGCTGGCAACCCATCAGGCCGACGCCGTCTCTGCGCTCTGGTTACTCAACGCTATTCCGGTATCGGTCTTTAACTACGCCTCCAGCGTGATACCCGTTATCTTCTCGATTCTGGCGCTGAAATATATCCATCAGGCGGTCGACAGGATAATGCCAGAGGTGCTGAAAACGGTCTTTACCCCGACGCTGACGCTGTTCCTTGGCGCGCTGGCGGCCCTGGTAGTGATTGGCCCGATTGGTATCTGGCTGGGGAAAATGCTCGCGTGGTTTATTGAAGGGCTTTTTGGCGTGTCGGCAAGCTTTGCCGGACTGGTAGTGGGAGCAATTCGCCCGGTCGCGATCCTGACCGGTATGCACCACGCTATGACGCCGATTGCACTACAGAACTTTAGCGATCGTGGCTACGACATGCTGATGCCGATGATGTTTATGGCTAACATGGCCATCGCGGGATCCACATTCGCCATCTGGCGGGTGAGCAAAGAGAACCGCACGGTCACGCTTTCTGCCGCAATTTCCGCGCTGCTGGGCATTACCGAGCCCGCGCTGTTCGGCGTGCTTACCCGCTACAAAAAAGCGTTTATCGCGGCAACTATTGCCAGCTCTCTTGCTTCCGCGTTTATCGCCTTCTTTGGCGTGCGGCTGTATGGCTATATTTTGTCGAGCATCTTTAGCCTGCCCGCCTATATCGGCCCCTACTTTGTCTTTGCGCTTTCCGGCGTGGCCATCGCACTGATCCTCTCCTTTACGCTCACCACCGTTCTGGTAGGTCGCGAAGAAGCAAAATAAAAAAATCCCCCCGCAGGCACCCTGCGGGGGGATTCATCTACTGATGTCAGGCTAGCCCGACACGCCACTTTCCCACCCCTGAGAAATTACAGGCTCTCAGTAAAAGTACGCGCAATAACGTCGCGCTGCTGTTCTGGGGTCAGAGAGTTAAAGCGCACGGCATAACCAGACACACGAATGGTCAGCTGTGGGTATTTTTCCGGATGCTCAACCGCGTCCATCAGGGTTTCACGACGCAGCACGTTCACGTTCAGGTGCTGACCGCCTTCAACGCGGACTTCTGGTTTCGCTTCAACCGGGATTTCACGGTATTCGATGTCGCCCAGCGCACTGACGGCAACAACGTCATCTTCTGCGTAACCGCCTTTTGCACACAGGCAGCGTGCTTCGCCTTTCTCGCTGTCGAGCAGCCAGAATGAGTTCAGCAGATCGTTGTTTGCAGCTTTAGTGATTTGGATACCTGTAATCATTTGATGCCTCCCTAAGGCTCTTTATATTCGTTTTTAACCGGCCTGACCGCGGCCAATTGGTAAAACCATTGTTGCTTGAGTGTATATATACCCCTCAAACACCCCTGATTCTTTGATTTAAATCAACAAAAACCACACCATAAAAAAGGTCATACGGGAAAATACTTGTTTTACATCAAGTTACGCTCCGCGACTCATGTAAAAATCGTTGTAAATCTTCAACTTTTTTTATTTCACCAGCAATGTGCATCGCCTTCCGATTTTGTGATGTCGAAAGAAGCAGTTAAGCTATACCGATAGCAATTCGCAGGAGAGCGAGATGACCACCCCTTTAACCTGGCACGACGTGCTGGCCGCTGAAAAAGAGCAGCCTTATTTTGTGAACACCCTTGCTACCGTCGCCAGCGAGCGTCAGTCCGGCCAGACTATCTATCCGCCGCAGAAAGATGTCTTTAACGCCTTTCGCTTTACCGAGTTAAACGATGTGAAGGTGGTGATTCTCGGGCAGGACCCGTATCACGGCCCTAATCAGGCGCACGGTCTGGCTTTCTCTGTGCAGCCGGGGATCGCGACGCCGCCTTCTCTATTGAATATGTACAAAGAGCTTGAAGGAACCATCCCCGGTTTTACCCGTCCAAACCACGGCTATCTTGAGAGCTGGGCGCGCCAGGGCGTGCTGCTGCTCAACACCGTGCTGACCGTTCGCGCAGGACAGGCGCACTCCCACGCCAGCCTCGGCTGGGAAACCTTTACCGATAAAGTGATCGCGCTGATTAACGAACATCGCGAAGGCGTGGTGTTCTTATTATGGGGATCGCACGCGCAGAAAAAAGGCGCCATTATCGATACTCAGCGCCACTGCGTGCTGAAAGCACCGCACCCATCACCGCTTTCCGCGCATCGCGGGTTCTTTGGCAGCAACCATTTTGTGAAGGCGAATGAGTGGCTGGTGCAGCGCGGTGAAGCGCCGATTGACTGGATGCCGGTGCTGCCGGAATAGTTCGGAGGTTTTCCCGGCGTCGTGTTGCTCAGCCGGGGAATGGTGTAGATATAAAAAAACCGGTCGAGTCGCCTCTACCGGTTTTTTTTCAACATCGCGTTTGCTTACGCTTTATGCTGACGCCACCATTCGGCTAACAGCACGCCCGTCGCCACGGAGACGTTCAGACCTTCAACGGCACGCGTCCCGTCGATAGACACGCTCATATCAGCGATAGCGGCAGCTGCTTCGGAAACGCCATCGCGATCCTGGCCCAGCGCCAGAACCATCTTCTTAGGCAGCTCGGATTTGAACAGCGGCATGCCACGACCGTTGCCGCTGGTCGTTACGATGGTGTAACCCGCATCGCGGAACTGCTCCAGCGCATCGATGAAACCATCACCGGTGATTGGCTCAACGTGTTCAGCACCACCTTCTGCGGTACGGATAGCGGCACCGGATTCCAGCAACGCGGCGTCCTGCAGTACCACGCCTTTCACACCGAAGTGCGCGCAGCTGCGGATCATCGCGCCGAGGTTGTGCGGGTTACCCGCGTCTTCCAGCGCCAGTACGCAATCTTCTTCACCGCTTTTCGCAACCCACTGCTGTACGGACGTCCCGTTACGCTTTTTGATCAGGAAGCAAACGCCGCCGTGGTGCTCAGTGCCGGACGCTTTCGCCAGCTCTTCTTCATCAACCACGTGATAAGCTTTACGGTTCGCCGCCATCCAGCGCAGCGCTTCTTTAAAGCGTGGGGTAACGCTCTGTACGAACCATGCGCGAACGATCGCGTCCGGGCGGCTCTGGAACAGCGCCTGACAGGCGTTTTCACCGTATACACGGGTCTCTTCTGCGCGCTGACGACGCAGTACTTCTGGATCGATAAAGCTTTTACCGCTGATCCCGCCGTGATCGGCTTTCGCTGGAGCGTCGTCACCCGGAGCACGGGAAACCGTACGCCATGGGGAGCCTTCACCACGATCGCGATCGCGTTCTACATCGCGGTCACGGCCACGTTCACGGCCGCGTTCGCTGTTAGGACCCTTTCTCTCATCACGGGCAGGGCGACGACCGCCTTCGGCACGGGAAGCACCAGCACGGGATGTGCCAGGACGGCCTCCGCCTTTACCAGTACGAGGATTTTGGGTGCGTTTGTCCGAGTCATCGTCACTGCGGACGTACATCACTTTGACCTTGCCGTTTTTGTTCTTCAGTTCGTCGCTCATGTTTTTCTCCACCTGCGCTGCGCGAAGCGCGCAGATTACCTGATGTGTTAGCGCTTAGCCATTACTTCATAAAAAAGACCACGACTATTATATCCATCGGATAAAACGCCTTGTTGATTAATACAGTCTTGTTGATAATGTGTAACATTATAGAAACATCCGGCAACACTGCCGTTCTGCAACACGATGACCCAGAGGTGAGTTATGAATACCGTTTGTGCCCACTGCCAGGCGCTTAATCGCATTCCGGAAGCGCGTATTAACGAAGCGGCAAAATGTGGACGCTGTGGTGAAGACCTGTTCGATGGCGAAGTGATTAACGCTACGGACAGCACGCTGGATAAACTGCTGAAGGACGATCTTCCCGTTGTTGTTGATTTCTGGGCGCCATGGTGCGGCCCATGCCGTAACTTCGCGCCCATCTTCGAAGATGTCGCCGAAGAGCAAAGCGGCAAAATTCGCTTTGTGAAAGTGAACACCGAAGCGGAACGAGAACTCAGCGCCCGCTTCCGCATCCGCAGCATTCCGACCATTATGATTTTCAAAAATGGTGAAGTTGTCGATATGCTCAACGGCGCGGTACCGAAAGCGCCGTTTGAAAGCTGGCTGAACGAAGCGCTGCAGGCATAATCCCCACGGGGCACATCTTGTGCCCCGTATTCGCCTCTGCGACAATAGCGTTTTTGCCGTACGATTCCCGATTCCCATGATTGATAACGCCGTTCTTCGGTTGCGCGCCGAGCGACTTGCCCGCGCGACTCGCCCCTTTCTTGCCCGTGGTAATCGGGTTCGTCGCTGCCAGCGCTGTCTGCTGGTGCAACGCTATTGTCTGTGCGACACCATCGCCCCGCATCCGGCAAAGAGCCGTTTTTGTCTGGTGATGTTCGATACCGAACCGATGAAGCCCAGCAACACAGGCCGCCTGATTGCCGACATTTTGCCGCAAACCGAGGCTTTTCAATGGTCACGTACCGCGCCACCTCAGGCGCTGCTCGAGCTGGTTAAAAATCCGGACTACCAGCCGATGGTGGTTTTCCCATCGTCCTACGCAGACCCGGACCGTCAGGTGCTCACTACGCCACCCGCTGGAAAACCGCCGCTGTTTATTATGTTAGACGGAACCTGGCCAGAAGCGCGGAAAATGTTCCGCAAAAGCCCGTGGCTGGACAATCTGCCGCTTATCTCCGTCGACCTGTCGCGCGTATCGGCCTACAGCCTGCGCGAAGCACATGTCGAAGGTCAGTACTGCACCGCCGAAGTCGCCATTGCGCTACTGGATTTAGCCAACGACACCGGGGCAGCCTCTGCGCTCAGCGGACACTTCACTCGTTTTCGTGAGCACTACCTTGCAGGAAAAGCTCATCATCAGGGGAACATCACAACAGCCGAAGCGGAAAACGGTTAAACTCATCAGATTACTGTCGCGTAAGGAAGACGGCTATGAGTCAACGTGGGCTGGAAGCACTTCTGAGGCCAAAATCCATTGCGGTGATTGGTGCCTCGATGAAACCACAGCGGGCCGGTTTTTTAATGATGCAGAATCTGCTGGCCGGCGGCTTTGCCGGCCCCGTTCTGCCCGTTACCCCAGCCTGGAAAGCAGTGCTTGGCGTTCTCGCCTGGCCGACGATTGATAGCCTCCCCTTTTCGCCGGATCTCGCGGTGCTTTGCACCCACGCTCGCCGCAACTTTGAGCTACTGGAAGCGCTGGGGGAAAAGGGCTGTAAAACCTGCATTATTCTCTCTTCTACCCCTGACCAGTTCAGCGCGCTAAAAGCCTGCGCCGCACGCTATCAGATGCGTCTGCTGGGGCCAAACAGCCTCGGGCTACTGGCGCCATGGCAGGGCCTGAACGCCAGCTTTTCCCCGGTACCCATTCGCAAAGGCAAGCTGGCCTTTATTTCTCAATCGGCCGCCGTTTCCAATACCATCCTCGACTGGGCGCAGCAGCGGGAAATGGGGTTTTCTTACTTTATCGCGCTGGGCGACAGCCTGGATATTGATGTCGACGACCTGCTCGACTATCTGGCGCGAGACACTAAAACCAGCGCTATTCTGCTCTATCTGGAGCAGCTCAGCGATGCGCGGCGCTTCGTCTCCGCCGCCCGTAGCGCTTCACGCAATAAACCGATTCTGGTGATTAAAAGTGGACGCAGCCCGGCCGCTCAGCGTCTGCTGCACGTGAACTCCGGGATGGACCCTGCCTGGGATGCGGCCATTCAGCGCGCAGGTCTGCTGCGCGTACAGGATACCCACGAGCTTTTCTCCGCCGTTGAAACCCTCAGCCATATGCGCCCGCTACGCGGCGAGCGGCTGATGATTATCAGCAACGGCGCGGCTCCGGCCGCACTGGCGCTGGACGAGCACTGGGCGCGCAACGGGAAGCTTGCCACCCTCAGTGACGATACGCGCCAACAATTACAGCAACTGTTGCCGGACACCGTTGAGGCCAATAACCCGCTGGATCTGCGCGATGATGCCAGCATTGAACACTATTTAGCGGCGGTGAATGTGCTGCTCAATAGCCCGGACCTGGATGCCTTGATGGTGATCCACTCCCCTAGCGCGACGGCGCCGGGCAGTGAAAGCGCCACCGCGCTGATTGACCTTATCAAAAAGCACCCTCGCGGGAACTACATCAGCGTGCTGACCAACTGGTGCGGCGAATACTCCTCACGGGAAGCGCGCCGTATGTTCAGCGATGCGGGCATTCCAACCTACCGCACGCCGGAAGGGACGATTACCGCTTTTATGCATATGGTGGAATACCGGCGTAATCAGAAGCAACTGCGGGAAACACCAGCGCTACCGCATAGCCTGACGGCCAATACCAGCCAGGCACATGAGCTACTACAGCAGGCAATAGACAGCGGCATCAGCGCGCTGGACACCCACAAAGTGCGCCCGATTCTGGAGGCCTATGGGCTGAATACGCTGCCAACCTGGATTGCCTCAGACAGCGCCGAGGCGGTACATATCGCCGAGCAAATTGGTTACCCGGTGGCGTTGAAACTGCGCTCGCCAGACATTCCGCACAAATCTGAAGTTCAGGGCGTCATGCTCTACCTGCGCACCGCCACCGAGGTGCAGCAGGCCGCTGATGCGATCCTCGACCGCGTCAAAATGGCCTGGCCGCAGGCGCGCATTCACGGCCTGCTGGTGCAGAGTATGGCCAACCGTGCTGGCGCCCAGGAGCTGCGCGTGGTGGTTGAGCACGACCCGGTTTTTGGCCCGCTGATTATGTTGGGCGAAGGCGGCGTAGAGTGGCGTGCAGAAGATCAGGCCGCCGTGGCGCTGCCACCGCTGAATATGACGCTGGCGCGCTATCTGGTGATTCAGGCCATTAAGAGTAAGAAAATCCGCGGCCGCAGTGCGCTGCGCCCATTAGATATTCCGGGCTTAAGTCAGCTGTTGGTGCAGGTTTCAAACCTGATTGTCGACTGCCCGGAGATCCAACGCCTGGATATTCACCCGCTGCTGGTTTCCGGCAACGAATTTACCGCGCTGGATGTGACGCTGGATATCGCCCCGTTTAGCGGCTCGAGCGAAAGCCGGCTTGCCATTCGTCCGTATCCTCAGCATCTGGAAGAGTGGGTCACCATGAAAAACGGTGAACGCTGCCTGTTTCGCCCTATCCTGCCGGAAGATGAGCCGCTATTGCAGCAGTTTATCGCCCGGGTCACAAAAGAGGATCTCTACTACCGCTACTTTAGCGAGATTAACGAATTTACCCATGACGATTTAGCCAACATGACGCAGATCGACTACGATCGAGAAATGGCCTTTGTGGCGGTTCACGGCTCTGGCGACGATACCGAGATCCTCGGCGTGACCCGCGCGATTTCCGATCCGGATAATATTGACGCGGAATTTGCCGTACTGGTTCGTTCCGATCTAAAAGGCCTTGGGCTCGGCGGGAGGTTGCTGGATAAGCTTATCGGCTACACTCGCGCTCACGGTTTACTGCGCCTGAACGGCATTACTATGCCCAATAATCGCGGGATGATAGCGCTCGCGAGGAAGCTAGGTTTTGACGTTGATATTCAGCTGGAAGATGGCATCGTCGGGCTATCCCTAAGGCTGAGTGATGACTAAGTTGCTGGAAATGCTGCCCTTACCCGACAGAGATGGTATCATTGACCGCTTACGTCGTCTGCCAGGTACAGAGGACCCTTCACTAAACCAGAGAAGATACGCACTGTGATGTTGTCAAAATTTAAGCGTAATAAACATCAACAACACCTTGCCCAACTACCCAAGCTTTCACAGTCTGTTGATGATATTGAATTTTTCTATACTCCAGCAGATTTCCGTGAAGCTCTGCTCGCAAAAATCGCCAGCGCCACGCGCCGAATTTGCATCGTCGCGTTGTACCTCGAACAGGACGACGCCGGAAAGACGATTCTGCAAGCCTTGTACGAAGCAAAACGTCAACGCCCGGAACTTGAAGTCCGCGTGCTGGTTGACTGGCATCGCGCACAGCGTGGGCGTATTGGTGCTGCCGCGTCTAATACCAATGCGGACTGGTACTGCCGTACTGCGAAAGAGAATCCGGGCGTAGAGGTTCCCGTTTATGGCGTGCCTATTAACACCCGTGAAGCGCTCGGCGTGCTGCACTTTAAGGGCTTCATTATTGATGACTGCGTGCTGTACAGCGGCGCGAGTATCAACGATGTCTATCTGCATCAGCACGATAAATATCGCTATGACCGCTATCAGTGCATCCATAACCCACAGATGGCCGACATCATGTTTAATTGGGTGTCGGAGAATCTGGTTGAAGGCCGTGGTGTTAACCGTCTCGATAATACCGAGCGTCCGAAAAGCCCGGAAATCAAAAACGATATTCGCCTTTATCGTCAGGAACTGCGCGATACCAGCTACCATTTTGAGGGTAATGCCAGCGATGACGAGCTTACCGTTACGCCGCTGGTCGGTCTGGGCAAAACCAGCGTACTGAACAAAACGATTTTCCACCTGATGCCGTGCACTGAGGAAAAGCTCACCATCTGCACGCCATACTTCAACCTGCCTGCGCTGCTGGTGCGGAATATTATTCGCCTGCTGCGGGATGGGAAAAAGGTCGAGATCATCGTCGGCGATAAGACGGCAAACGACTTCTACATTCCAGAAAACGAGCCGTTTAAAATTATCGGTGCGCTGCCTTATCTGTATGAGATTAACCTGCGCCGCTTCCTGAGCCGCCTGCAGTATTACATCAATACCGATCAGCTGACCGTGCGCCTGTGGAAAGACGAGGATAATACCTATCACCTGAAAGGGATGTGGGTCGATAACGAGTGGATCCTGCTGACCGGCAACAACCTTAACCCGCGCGCCTGGCGCCTGGATCTAGAAAACGCCGTGCTGATCCACGATCCGAAAAAGCAGCTGGCTTCTATGCGCCAGAAAGAGCTGGATCTGATCCGCAAACACACGACGGTGGTAAATGACTTCCGCGATCTGCAAAGCATCGCTGAATACCCCGTTAAGGTGCGTAAGCTGATTCGCCGTCTGCGACGTATTCGTATCGACCGACTGATCAGCCGTATCCTTTAAATTGCAGCCCCGTTTCGACGGGGCTTTTTTTCAAGGAGCTATAATGACCCGCATCCTCGTTCTTTGTAGCGCACTCGTATTAAGCGGCTGTAGCCATATGGCAAACGACAGCTGGAGCGGGCAGGATAAAGCCCAGCATTTTATTGCCTCCGCCATGCTCTCTGCCGCCGGTAACGAATATGCGCAGCACCAGGGCATCAGCCGCGACCGCAGCGCCGCCATTGGCTTTATGTTTTCCGTCAGTCTGGGCGCATCAAAGGAGCTGTGGGATAGCCGCCCGGCGGGAAGCGGCTGGAGCTGGAAAGACTTTGCGTGGGATGTCGCCGGTGCCACAACCGGCTATGCGGTGTGGCAGCTGGCGCAGCATTAGCGTGCTACAGGCGTAACCCTTTCCCTTTGCGGTGCAGCTTCAGCGAGACGAGGAACGCCAGCGCCGCCATCACCGTAACGTACCAGAAGAAGGCCGTCTCAATCCCGGATGACTTCAGCGACAGTGCAACGTACTCAGCCGAACCGCCAAACAACGCATTCGCTACCGCATAAGAGAGCCCGACCCCCAGAGCTCGAACCTGTGCCGGGAACATTTCAGCCTTCAGAATCCCGCTGATTGAGGTATAGAAGCTGGTAATCAACAGTGCGCACATCACCAGACCAAATGCAGCATAAGGCGAAGTAACGTTTTGCAATGCCGAGAGAATCGGCACGGTAAACAGCGTCGCCAGTGCGCCGAAGCAGAGCATTGAAGTGCGGCGTCCTACCTTATCCGACAACAGGCCAAAGAATGGTTGTACCAGCATATAAACAAACAGCGCTGCCGTCATAATCACGCTGGCGAGATTAGCGCTCATGCCTGCAGTATTCACCAGATACTTCTGCATGTAGGTGGTGAAGGTATAGAAGCTTAGCGACCCGGCAGCAGTAAAGCCCAACACCATCAGGAAGGCTCGGCGGTTACGCCATAACCCTTTGAAGGAACCTGCCTCTTTTAACGTACGCGTCTCTTTTTGTGACGTTTCATCGAGTTGACGGCGCAGCCACAGTGCAACAATCGCCAGCACTGCGCCCATAGCGAACGGTATACGCCATCCCCAGGCGTGGAGGCTTTCGCTGTCCATCACGTTTTGCAGAATAACAACGACCAGCACTGCCAGTAGTTGACCGCCGATTAAGGTGACGTACTGGAAAGAAGCATAGAAGCCTTTACGCCCTTCAACCGCCACTTCACTCATATAGGTCGCACTTGTACCATACTCCCCACCAACGGAGAGCCCCTGGAATAGGCGCGCCAGCAGCAGCAGTGCCGGAGCCCAGGTGCCAATCACGCTGTAGCCCGGCAGACAGGCAATCACCAGCGAACCAAAGCACATCATGCAAACGGAGATAAGCATGGAGACTTTACGTCCACGACGGTCGGCGATGCGGCCAAACAGCCATCCGCCAATAGGGCGCATCAGAAAACCGGCGGCAAAGACGCCTGCGGTTTGCAGGAGCTGGGTGGTGGTATTTCCGGATGGAAAGAAGATGTGGGCAAAATACAGAGAACAGAATGAGTAGACATAAAAGTCAAACCATTCAACGAGATTCCCCGATGATGCCCCGACAATTGCCATGATACGACGGCGAGTATCGCTGCCGGTAAGCGTCCCTTCCGGGGTCACACTGGTTACAGCCATTTGTTAACTCCTGCCAAAAGCGATCTCCTGCCTTAACCGGGCGTAACACGTCACGCAGGCAGATATTTTAGTAAATGAAATGTTATATAATTGTTATATGTAAATTAGTGATCGATATCACGTTTTTCATTAGCAAGATCACGATTTAGGAGTAACTTCAGTTGTGAGGTTCGTTTGAAGGGAAAAACGAGCGGAGTAGATATGTATCCGGCAGTGTGCATGGCCCCAGAGTCGGCGTAAACGCCTCGTCCGGGCTACGGATTGGGCATTATCCGTACACATTATCACTGCACTTTTATTTTCTACAGACGCAAAAAAGCCCATCCGTCAGGATGGGCTTCTTCACTAAATTGATGCCTG
>NZ_JAPKIC010000011.1:0-75817 GCF_036759945.1 Kluyvera sp. CHPC 1.251
GAAAAACAATATTATCAGCGGCTCGGAAGTGTCTAGATTATCTGTGGCGATTCATCGGTTCTCGCAGCGTTGTTGGCTACAAACGGTGTGCTTGATGCTTATGTCTGGTCAAACAGAACTGCAGCCACTGTGAACAAAGGCACAACTAATTTCCCTGTATTAGGTCACTCCATATTTATCTGTGTGTACGGAGGTGCTGATGAGGATGTAGCTGAGTCAATATTCCAGACATATAACCCAGGTGCAAATCTGAATGGGTCGACTCACTACACTGTTTACGACAACGTAAACTACATGCCGCCATATCCTTCATATGACATGCAATGGCAGAAGGCCACGCCAACAAGGGTATATTTTAAAGTAGAGCTGGACGCATCTCTGAACCCTCCAAGTGACATCACGTCCCAAGTGAAAAGCATGGTTGTTGAGGTCTTCAATGGTGGTTATGAGGGAATAGGTAAAGCGAGGATTGGCGCGGCTATCAACGCTGGAAAGTTTTATGCGCCAATTATTTCAATCTCACCAGATACTGTTGGGATTCTGAACCTGCAGGTGTCGCTAGATGGCACAACGTATGGACCAGCCGTAACAATGGGAATAGACCAGGTTCCAGCCATTCAGGAATCGGACATCACTGTAACCTTAACATAAAGGACAGAATATGTGGGAAGACACAATTCTTACCCAGTACTCTGCCAGCGCCAAACTCCTCGCAATAATCGATACATTTAATCATGCCATTAACCTTGATGACTTCACTGATGAATTCATAACAAGGGTGTGGGACTTATCCACGTGCGAAACTTATGGTCTGGACGTCTGGGGTAAAATAGTTGGAGTTAGCAGGTATATAACAGCACCAATTGAAAGTGCTTCATTTGGATTCAGCGAGGCGGACGATGCAAATCCAGATTATCCATCTCCATTCAATGACTCGCCGTTTTTTGCTGGAGTTCAGGAAACTACAAATGTCAGGCTTGGGGATGATGCTTACAGGACGTTAATATTTTGTAAGGCATTTACAAATATCAGCATTGCAACAATTCCTGATATTAACAGATTTTTAAAAATTCTCTTTTACCAAAGAGGAAGGGCGTATTGCGTTAACTATCGCGATATGACAATGGGTCTTACGTTTGAATTTGAATTGGCACCATATGAAGAGTCCATTCTGACAAACTACGACGTTACACCTGTTCCAAGTGGCGTACTGATTAATATAAGACAAATTGTAAGCCCATACTTTGGTTTTTCCTCTGACGCATATCCTTTCAACGATGGCACATTTTATAGAGATTAAATATGAATCGCTCTGATGCTCCAACAAAACAATCTAACCCATTTGGGGTCAATGGGCAAAGAGAGCCTATTTTGGCAACTACTCCAGCTGGTGATAACACGGCTTCATATGACCAGGGGTTTCCACCTATAACGATGATTTTGAAATCTGCAGGAGGTCTTCCCCCAAAAGGTCAGGATATGAACCAAATCCTGTTTGAACTTTCAAGTCTTGCACGGTGGTCCAGCACTGGAGCTTTAAACGGCTACGATCATGCTTTTTCTTCTGCCATTGGGGGGTATCCGAAAGGGTCGCTCGTGGCGGGAAGTGATGGTGTGACAATTTTCCAAAGTACAGTTGATAACAATAATGTAGACCCTAATTCAGATAGCACGGGATGGATTAACTTCACCAGCGCATATCTTAGAGTTGCAAACAACTTATCAGAGATAGCAGGGGTTGGATCTGTAGCGCAGCAGGCAGCTCGTAGCAATCTTAATCTTGGAAATTCCTCTACCCGCGATGTCGGTACTGGAGCAAATCAAATTCCTGACATGTCGAGCTTTACAGCGAGCTTAGCAGCGAACGGATACGCGATGCTCCCGAACGGATACATAATCCAACAAGCAAATACCACAGCATCATTAAGTGAAACTGATTATCGAAACTTTCCGATCCCGTTCCCCAATGTATGTTTTCAAATTGTTGCTTGCTACGGTGAATTTTCAAGTTTTGGCTACGGATGCGCGGCACTCCCAACATCAAAATCACAGTTTGTTGTTTCAGCGAGAAGCAGTACTGGAACTCTTACAAACGCCCCTGTACGAATCATCGCAATAGGTAACTAATATGGCAACATATGTATTTTCTCCATCAAATCTCGCGTTCTTTCCTGTAATTATGCTTGGTTCGTATCTGGCGGCAGGTTGGGATTTATCAGATGCTGTTGAAGTATCTGATGATGTTTATCGTGAGTTCAGCGCAGAGAAAGAAGGTAATGTTTTAGGGGTGGTTGACGGCATGCCAGCGTGGATCGAGAAACCCCCATATTCAAACTCAGATCTTTTAAAAAACGCAATTATAAAATTAAATTTCTCCTATCAAGGAGATATAGAGGTGTTAAACAGAGCGTGGCTGGCAGCGGCAGTGAATGATGGAGTTAATGAAACATCAAAAAAGGATGCCGTTCTGGTGCAAATAAATGCCCGCAAAGCAGCATACGAAACTGACAGAGCAGAAATAATCGCTCAATACCCGGTATAAAGGAGATTGTGATGGATGATAAAAAAAATGAAGGCGCAGTGAAATCTTCTTCAGAAAGTGAGGTTGTTAAGTTTTGCCCGATTTGTGGGGCGAAAATGTATCAGGCCGTACAGTTCGGAATGCTTTTCTGGATTTGTCCGGAAGGAGATTATGACGAGCCAATCTAGCTATTGACACCAGATGGTGAGGTGATGGGGCATGCATGGGGCAAAAAATTAGCGCAAAACAACTCATAACCGGTACAGGAGATGATTCGTCTTGCGCTAATGCTTTGTTTAAACCCTGCTTTTATCTCACTTCATCTCACAACCATTTTTAAGTGCTGGATATTATGGATTTTCAGCTCTATTCATTAGGTGCGGCACTTGTTTTCCATGAAATATTCTTCCCTGAACAGTCGGCTGCAATGGCATTAATTCTGGCGATGGGGACCTACGGTGCTGGCTATATTGCACGTATTGTTGGGGCATTTATTTTTGGCAAAATGGGTGACAGCGTCGGGCGTAAAAAGGTGCTCTTTATTACCATCACCATGATGGGGATCTGTACCACGTTAATTGGTGTGTTACCGACCTATGCACAGATTGGTATTTTTGCGCCAATACTGTTGGTGACTCTACGTATTATTCAGGGATTGGGTGCCGGCGCAGAGATCTCTGGTGCGGGTACCATGCTGGCTGAATATGCCCCTAAAGGCAAACGTGGCCTGATTTCTTCTCTGGTGGCGATGGGGACTAACTGCGGTACGCTGACGGCTACTGCTATCTGGGCGGTAATGTTCTTCCTGCTTGATCGCGAAGAATTGGTCGCCTGGGGCTGGCGTATTCCGTTCCTGGCAAGCGTTGTGGTGATGATCTTCGCTATCTGGCTGCGTCTGAACCTGAAAGAGAGCCCAGTGTTTGAAAAAGTGAGCGAAGGTGATGTTGCTGTCAGTGACTCTCCGGCGAATGACAATACTGTCGGCGCGATGTTCCGCAGTAAATCTTTCTGGTTAGCCACGGGTCTGCGCTTTGGGCAGGCGGGTAACTCCGGCTTGATCCAGACCTTCCTCGCGGGATATCTGGTTCAGACATTGCTGTTTGATAAAGGGATCCCAACGGATGCGCTGATGATCAGTTCCGTTATCGGTTTTCTGACAATCCCGCTGCTTGGTTGGTTGTCCGATAAATATGGTCGCCGTCTGCCTTACATTTTGCTCTGTATTTCCGCTGTGATTCTGGCATATCCAATGGTGTCTATCATCGTTGATAAAACCTACAGCGCCAGCGTAATCATGATGTCTATCATTATTATCCATAACTTTGCGGTACTGGGACTGTTTGCGCTGGAAAACATTACGATGGCTGAGATGTTTGGCTCGCGTAATCGCTTTACTCGCATGGCTATCTCAAAAGAGGCGGGCGGTCTGGTCGCCGTAGGTTTTGGGCCGGTACTGGCAGGGATCTTCTGCAATATGACCGGGTCGTGGTATCCGATTGTCATCATGCTGATTTGCTATTCGCTTATTGGTCTTATTTCTGCACTATTAATGCCGGAAGTTTGCGACCGCGATCTGAGCATTGCGTCAGATGCCGCTGATACAACGACCGCTGAAGAGAAGAAAACGAATCAACAGTATGCCTGATAATGAAGCCCATCGTTTTATCGCGATGGGCTTTTTATATTGGTGCTAATAATTAAAAAAACATTACATTTGGCAAAGAGAAAATATGAACTTTATTAACGATCATTTTATGATTGAGAGTGAAGTCGGCGTTCGGTTATACAAAGAAGTGGCTGCTCAATTACCGATTATCGACTATCACTGTCACCTTGATGCAAAAGAAATCTACGAAAACAAAAACTTCGATAATATAACCCAGTTATGGCTGGCGGGAGACCATTATAAATGGCGTGCCATGCGCGCGAACGGTATTACTGAGAGATTGATTACCGGAGACGCTACGGCTGAAGAAAAATTTAAAGCCTGGGCTGAGACGGTAGAAGCGTCGTTTGGCAATCCGCTATATCACTGGACCCATTTAGAACTGAATAAATATTTTGGCTGTAATGAGATGTTGAGCAGTGAAAACTGGCAACAGATTATGCAGCACTGTAATCAGCAAATAACCACGGATGCTTTTAAACCGCGTCGTTTAATTGAGCGTTCGAACGTGGCCGTGATTTGCACCACCGATGCACCATTAGACTCGCTGGAATACCATCGTCTGTTACGGCAGGACGCCACCTTCAAAACACAGGTGCTGCCAACGTTCCGCCCGGACGATCTGTTTGCCGAGAACGCGAGATCTTTCGCCGAGTTTACTGACAAACTTGCGCAATTGACGGGGCGGGAAATACACGCTTTCGACGATTTCGCCGCCGCGCTGGCCCTGCGAATTGATCACTTCCATGAAACAGGCTGCCGTATCTCGGACCATGGCCCGGTCACCATCGAGTATCAGCCAGCCGATGCTGCCAGCATTAATGCCTTGTTCCGCCAGAAACGTTGTGGTGAAGCGTTGACCGAGTATGAGACCGCACAGCTCAATAGCGCGATGTTTGTCATGCTGGCCCGTGAGTACAAAAAACGCGGCTGGGCGATGCAAATTCACTTTGGTGCTATCCGCAGTAACAACACCCGAATGCTCCAGACATTGGGGATCAATACTGGTTTTGACTCCATTGCCGATCAAAACCATCTGGCGGTAGGGTTGAATCGTCTGCTGGACGCCATGGCGCAGAATGACGGCCTGCCGAAAACGATTCTCTATAACCTCAACGCCAGCTACAACGACGTGGTGGCGACGACCATTGCCAACTTCCAGTCCGGCGAAGACGGCGTGAAATCGCCGATGCAGTTTGGCTCTGGCTGGTGGTTTAACGATACCCGTCGCGGCATGGAAAACCAGTTAAACAGCCTGGCTGACCAGGGATTATTAATGCACTTTGTCGGGATGCTGACGGATTCCCGCAGTCTTGTCTCCTATACCCGCCATGATTATTTCCGTCGAATTCTTTGCAACTTAATTGGCGGTTGGGTTGACCGCGGTGAGGTACCTGATAACGACAGGATCTTATCGCAAATGGTCAGAAATATTTGTCACGATAACGCCGTTAATTATTTCAAATTTTAAGTCCATCCTTGCATGAGGGTAGAACATGTCTCGTACCAATAGAAAAATAACAATTCCAGTCAGTATTGGCTATGGCTTAACGGATATTATGGGCGGCGGAGCTTTTACCGTTATCGGCGCCTGGCTGTTATTCTTTTACACGACGTTTGTTGGTTTATCGCCGGTCGAAGCGGCATCTATCGTTGCTATTGCCCGTATAGTTGATGCAATTGTCAGCCTGTTTATGGGAAGTTTCACCGATCATTTCTACAAAAATTCATTAGGTAAACGTTTTGGTCGCCGCCGCTTCTTCTTATTAGTTGGCGCGCCGTTAATGCTGGTTTATATCCTGTTGTGGGTTACCGGCATGAGTTTCTGGTTCTATCTGGCTGTTTATCTGGCCTTTGAAATTATCGCGGCGATGGTGCTGATCCCATGGGAAACGCTGCCGTCCGAAATGACCAAAGACTTCAACTCCAGGACCAAACTGTCTACCTGTCGTATGTTCCTGTCCGCATCCGGCACGTTCCTCGCAACCTTTATTCCGGGACTGCTGATTAACCACTTTGGCGAGCACGATCCTCACGCCTACTTTATTAATGGTGTGGTCTTTGCCGTGCTGTTCATGTTCTGCGTCTTTATCTCCTGGAAAGTGACCTGGGAGCGTGATTTGACGCCAGAAATGTTGGCTGAACTGGAGAACCATCGTCAGCCCACTTCCTTTATCGATAATGTCGTGGCCACGGGGAAACTGTTCAAAGAGTACTATTCGACGCTGAAAGTACGGGCATTCAGAAAGCATCTGGCTATTTATCTGTTCTCTTTCACCGCAAAAGATGTCTATAACACCGTATTCGTCTTCTTCTGCGTGTACTGCCTGAACGTCTCATCTTCGCTTTCCGGTACGCTGTTGTCGATGAGTATAGTGGGCCTGCCGGTAACGCTGTTAGCCGGGGTCGCGATCATCAAATATGGCCCATCCCGCCTCTATGTTTTCGCCTATAGCGTGATGATGCTGTGCCTGGTTGGTCTGTTTATGGTTTACCAGTTCCCGCCGGATAATAAAGTGACCATTCTGGTGGTGCTGGCGGCGATATATCAGGTCGGGCGCTGCGTGCTTGAGTTTACGCCATGGAACGTCTTCCCATTCATTCCGGATATCGACGAGATGATCACCCGTCAGCGTCGTGAAGGTCTGTTTGCTGCGGTGATGACGTTCTCCCGTAAAACCACTGTGGCGATCGCAACGTTTGTAGTGGGTGTGATGCTACAGGAGGGGGGATTCGTAAAGGGCAGCCAGGTGCAGCCTGAAAGTGCGGTGAATACCATTGCGATGCTGCTGTTTATTGGTACTGCGGGTCTGTTGCTGATTGCCATGTGGCAGGCCGTCACTTTCCGCCTAAATAAACAGACCCATAAGATTTTCGTCGATGAAGTTGAACGCCTGAAAGCAAAAGGTTCGAAGCTGGACGTGACTCCAGAAACGCGCCGGATTGTCGAAGATCTGACGGGCTACTCATATGACAATTTATGGAACGAACCTCAGGTTGCTAAACGTGAGTTGAAGAACCCGGTAAACGCCAATTAAACATCGTGTGACAGCCTCGGGTCTTGTCGATGCTGTCACACAGCTTAAAAATCATGTCATACCAATCGCCAATATATTAACGCAAATCAAAATCTCGCGTGATGGCCTCGTTAAACTAGTATGGCAATCAACATTCTCTACAGTGAGTCAAAAAGATGCAGAATAAGCTATTAACCGCTAAGGCAACTCTCCCAACCTACGATCGCAGCAAACTGGTGCCGCGCATTGTACACCTCGGTTTTGGTGCGTTTCACCGCGCCCATCAGGCTGTCTATGCTGATATTCTCGCCGCAGAACACGGCAGCGATTGGGGTTATACCGAAGTTAACCTGATCGGCGGTGAGCAGCAGATTGCTGACCTGAACAATCAGGACAATTTATACACCGTGGCGGAAATGTCCGCGGATGCATGGACTGCCCGCGTGGTGGGCGTCGTCAAAGAAGCGCTGCATGCGCAGGTTGATGGTCTGGAAACCGTTCTGGCGAAGATGTGTGAACCGCAGGTCGCTATCGTTTCCCTGACCATCACCGAGAAGGGCTACTGCCACTCTCCGGCAACCGGCCAACTGATGCTCGATCATCCATTTATCGTGGCTGACCTGCAGAACCCACATCAGCCAAAATCTGCGCCGGGCGTTATCGTCGAAGCGCTGGCTCGCCGTAAAGCCGCTGGTCTGCCGCCATTCAGCGTGATGTCCTGCGACAACATGCCGGAAAACGGCCATGTGATGCGTAATGTGGTATGTGCCTATGCACGTGCAGTTGATGCTGGTCTGGGGGATTGGATCGCATCTCACGTGACGTTCCCATCCACCATGGTTGACCGTATTGTTCCTGCCGTGACGCCAGAAACGCTGGACAAAATCGAACAGCTGACCGGTGTGCGCGATCCAGCAGGCGTTGCCTGCGAGCCGTTCCGTCAGTGGGTTATCGAAGATAACTTCGTTGCGGGCCGTCCTGAATGGGAAAAAGCGGGCGCTGAACTGGTAAGCGACGTCATCCCGTTTGAAGAGATGAAACTGCGCATGCTGAACGGCAGCCACTCCTTCCTGGCATACCTGGGTTACCTGGCGGGCTATCAGCACATCAACGATTGCATGGGTGACGATAACTATCGTCGCGCTGCGCACGCGTTGATGCTTAAAGAGCAGGCGCCAACCCTGAAGGTGCAAAACGTCGATCTGGCGCGTTACGCCGATCTGCTGATTGAGCGTTACACCAACCCAGCACTGCGCCACCGTACCTGGCAGATTGCCATGGACGGTAGCCAGAAACTGCCTCAGCGTATGCTCGATTCTGTACGCTGGCATCTGGCGGATAACAGCAGCTTTACCCTGCTGGCACTGGGCGTTGCGGGCTGGATGCGCTACGTTGGCGGCGTGGACGAGCAGGGCAATGCGATTGAAGTTTGCGATCCACTGCTGCCGGTTATCCAGGGTGTGGTGCAGCAGAGCGAAGAGGGTGAAGCTCGCGTGAAAGCGCTGCTGGGCATTGAAGCTATCTTCGGTAAAGACCTGCCGAAGGAAGCGAAATTCGTTGAGCAGGTGACCGCAGCCTATCTGTCACTGCTGAGCAAAGGTGCGAAAGCGACCGTCGCCGAATTTGCTGCCTGATTTCATTGTATGACCATTGATGCCGCCGTTACTGGCGGCATTTTCTTTTATATCTGCCGTCATTACACTTCTTTAAAATAATTCAAGCCCCTTGAAATAATGGACGATTATTTGCACGCCGGAACTATCATTTTGGTGAATTAATGCTATCTGCATAGTCACAAATATGTCATGGTTATAGCGAAAGAATAATGGACACTCTGGAATAAGGAGCTCGGGCTATGTACAAAAAAATTCTGATGCCTGTAGATATTTTTGAAATGGACTTAAGTGATAAAGCGATTCGCCATGCCGTTTATCTGGCAGGTGAGGCGGGTGAAATTACGCTATTAAATGTATTACCTAACAGCAATCGCTCTATTTTACGCGGCTTCGCGGCGGATATTAAAAAGTTCGAAGATTTCATGCAGGCAGAATCGGTCAAGAAAATGAAAAACCTGCAGCGCCTCTTTGATATGCCCGCCGAGCGACTGCATACCGACGTCCGGTTTGGCAATATCCGCGATGAGGTGATCGCGCTGAGCAAGACCGGGGAATACGATGCGATTGTAATCGGCTCGCGCCAGCGGGGCATCACTACGCATCTTCTGGGCTCAAACGCCGAATCTATTCTGCGTTACGCCAATATTCCTACGATGGTCATTCGATAAAAAAAAGGCCTTCAGTAATGAAGGCCTTATTTCTTACTCTTCGCTAAACCAGTCGCTGTTTTCCTGACGAATTAACAACACTGATTCACCAATCTCCTGCAGGTGCAGGGTCATCGCTTTTTCCACCGCATCGGCATCGCGTTTTTCCAGCGCTGCGAATATTTCATGGTGCTGCTTTAATAACATCTCCGGCGAGGAGACATGATCAAGGCTCATATAACGCACGCGGTCGATGGCGGCTTTAATATTCTCGATGGTATCCCAGGCCAACTGGCAATCTGCAATATTTGACAGCAGCTGGTGGAATTCGTCATCGAGCAGGAAGAAATCATTCAACTGCTGGCGGTCGATGGCAATACGCTGCTGGTGCAGGTTTTGCTCAAGCTGATAGCTTTGGGCATCGGTTATCATGGTGGCTGCGCGTCTTGCTACCGCGCATTCGATAGCCTGTCGAACGAAACACCCGTTACGAACCTGGGACAGTGAGATTTTATTCACATAGCTGCCGCGCTGCGGGCGGATCTGGATCAAACCGTTTTCGGCGAGTTTGATAAACGCTTCACGCACCGGCTGGCGAGAAACGTCAAACCGCAGCGACACCTCTTTTTCCGAAAGCGGGGTACCTGGCGGAATAAGGCAGTGCACGATATCGCGACGCAGAATGCGATAAATTTGCTGGTTGACGGGCTGTGTTGGGTTCAGTTGGGTTTCGGCGGCCATTGAGTCGTTCTTATCAGCTGATTAAGCTGCTATTTTACGCTTTTTTTGCCGCCGAGCCCAGACCCGACCGGGGGTCGGGTTGAGTTTAAATGCTAACTTTGACGATGGACGCTCAGGCCAGCATAAGTCTGGCTGACCGGCATCATTTCAACGGTGTTAATATTGACGTGTTTTGGCAACGTCGCCACCCACCATACCGCTTCGGTCACGTCTTCCGGCGTTAGCGCGTTGGCATTTTCGTAGGTTTTACCGGCTTTGTTGTCATCACCTTTAAAGCGCACGTTGGAGAACTCCGTGCCGCCTACCAGGCCAGGTTCGATATCGGTCACGCGAACGGCGGTGCCGTGCAGATCGGTACGCAAGTTCAGGCTGAACTGACGCACGAACGCTTTGGTTGCGCCGTAAACGTTACCGCCCGCATAAGGCCAGCTACCGGCAGTAGAGCCGATATTAATCACGTGCCCGCGGTTGCGCTCTACCATGCCAGGCAGTACCGCACGGGTCATATACACCAGACCTTTGTTGTTGGTGTCAATCATGTCTTCCCAATCCTCAACGCTTGCGCGGTGAGCCGGTTCCAGCCCCAGCGCCAAACCGGCGTTGTTGACCAGAATATCGATGTCACGCCATTCGGTGGGCAGATTGGCGATGGTCTCTTCAATTGCTGCGCGGTTACGCACGTCCAGTTGCACGGTCAGAATGCTGTCGCCTAATTCATCTTTCAGCGCTTTTAAACGCTCATTGCGACGGCCAGTGGCAATGACTTTGTGCCCGTTGGCAATAAAACGGCGCGTAATGCTTTCGCCAAAACCTGCTGTCGCTCCGGTTACCAGTACGATCATCTCTCTGTTCCTTCAATGCGTTAGTGTTACCTAACGATAGCAGAACACCCGGTTATCAATCATCTGTTATGTGACGATGATGCTCTGTTCTGGCATGCGCAGTATCAGAACTGGATAACCACTTTCCCAAAGTGCTGACCACCTTTTAGCGTTTGATAGGCGAGTTCGGCCTCTTTAAAGGTGAATACCTGGTCGATATAAGGCTTGATGCCTGAACGAGCGACTTTTTCCAGCGTGGACACTGGCCCAACGTAGATACCCTGCAGCGTAATGCGCTTTTCCAGAATGCCAATATCAATCGTGCCATTGAAGCCGGAAAGCACACCAATCAGCGAAATGCGGCCGCCAAAGCGCGTGGCTCTGGTGGTTAAATTCAGCGTGGCGGGCCCGGTCACGTCAACGGCAAGGTCTACGCCCTGGCCGTGAGTTAACTTCAGCACCTCATCGGCCCATTCTGGCGTCTTTCTGTAGTTGATGGTTTCGTCGGCACCTAACTCGCGGGCACGAGCCAGTTTTTCATCAGAACTGGAAGTGATGATAACCCGGCAGCCTGCCAGTTTCGCCATTTGCAAGGCGAAGATGGATACGCCACCGGTACCCTGAAGCAATACCGTATTTCCCGGGGCAAGCGCACCGTGCTCAAACAGCGCAGACCAGGCGGTTACTGCAGCACAGGGCAGGGTAGCCGCCTCTTCAAAGGAGAGACTATCGGGAATGTGACAAATCCCGGAGACAGAGACAATAAAATGCTCGGTTAATACGCCATCAACGCCGGGGCCACCTAATGAGGAGGCTTTCTTCGCCTCTGAATAGCTGCCGTCAATCCAGTCTGGCATAAAGCCAATGACGACGCGATCACCTACCTGATAGTCCGTCACGCCTTCGCCTACTTCGACAATCACGCCGGCGCCGTCAGAAACGGGAACGCTATCTTTAGCATACTCGGTGACGATCAGGTCACGGTAGTTTAAGGAGACGGCTTTAATGGCGATAGCGACTTGTCCTGCGTCGGGAGCGTGGGCCGTGGCGGTTTCAAGTTTCAGGGCTGGATTAGCATGACCGGTTAACTTATAACATTTCATATAGTGACCTAAATTAATTAGAGATTCATAAAACGGCGCCAGAGTGTTAAAAGTTCTCAAGAACTATTTTCCCGATCATTCTTCCCGTTTCAATTTTTCTATGCGCTTTACGCAAATGATCAGCGGTAATATTGCCATAGTGCTCACCTTGTGTAGTCTGAATAACTCCGCCATCCACTAATTCAGCAACACGCTTCAGTAATAAATGTTGGTTGATCATGTCTTTTGTTTCGAACATTGAACGAGCAAACATTGCTTCCCAATGCAAGGATATACATTTACCTTTCAACGGCACTGCATTAATACATTCAGGATCATCGACGATACCTAATTTCCCCTGCGGCGCGATGATCTTGATATATTCAGAATAGTGTTCGTCGGTATTCGTCAAGCTGGCTACATGGGTAACTTCACTGATGCCGATACGGGCTAACTCTTCATCGAGCGGTTTACTATGGTCGATGACCTCATGCGCGCCGACCTTCCTTACCCATTCCTGACTTTCCGGCCGGGAAGCCGTACCGATGACGGTCATTTTTGTTAGTTGACGAGCCAGTTGCGTCAGCATGGAGCCCACGCCGCCTGCCGCGCCGACAACCAGCAAGGTATCTCCCTCGTTGCCGCCTTCAATAATGCCAAAACGGTCAAACAACAGCTCCCACGCGGTAATGCTGGTTAACGGCATGGCGGCAGCAGATGCGCGACTGATTGACATTGGCCGATGAGCGACAATACGTTCATCGACCAACTGATATTCGCTGTTGCTGCCCGGACGTGTTAAGGCACCAGCGTACCAGACCTCATCGCCGGGTTTAAACAACGTCACGTTTTCGCCGATAGATTTAACGATACCGACCGCATCCCAGCCTAATACGCGAGGTGTATCGGTATTATGCCAGGCGCGGACTTTAACATCGGCGGGATTAACGGCAATGGCCTTAACGTCAATTAAAAGATCTCGACCCGTTGCAACGGGTACGGGAATATCAATTTCAAGGAGATAATCAAGATTATCGTCTTTCGCGCCTGAACGCGTAATCGCTATTGATTTCATAAAACCTCAGTGTTGATGTTGTCGCTAATAACTAGCGCGCGTGTAAGCAATAAATTAATAATAGTTCTGTGCTAAGTGCGAAATAATGAAAATTATGATTGATAAGATGGAAATATTAACCATTCCATAAATTGATAAATCTATTATACTGCCAGGTATTAACCTGACAAGTACGCACAATTTTGAGACTAAGTTACATGAATGATACCGATGAACTTTCGGACAACAAAATGCCCCGGCAGCACAACACCCAGCGTACCGGATGTGCTGTTGAAATCACGCTGGGCGTTATTGGTGGTTTGTGGAAACCGATAATCCTTTTTCATCTGCTGGATGGGAAGCAGCGTTTTAATCAACTGTGTAAGCTTATCGATACCGCCACACGTCGTATGATCACGCTACAACTGCGTGAACTCGAGGCTGATGGTATCGTCAGCCGCACGGTATACGCCGAAGTTCCACCGAGAGTGGAGTATGAACTCACGCCGCTGGGCGCTTCACTTAAGCCCGTGTTACTGGCGATGCGCGATTGGGGGGATAATTTTCAATGTGAGCGGAAGCAGCCTAAATGATTCGTTGTGAGCTGGCTAAGTGTTTTAGATAAGGAACAGGCGGAACAAAATATATTCTATACTATCAGTAACGGCGTTCGCTGGAGGCTCAACATGTACACTCCAATGGTTGCAGTCATGTTCGTCTTACTGGTAGCTCAGGCGCTTATTGAGATTGGTTTTTTGAAACCATAAGCTATTTTCCGCAATAAACGGCTGATAGCGATACGGTTGCATCAATCTCATGCGTACTTGCCAATATGCTTCTTGTCTCTGGGAGCAGCAGGTATTTGTGTCATTTTTATCGGGCTAAGGCCTCCCATCAAAGAAAAATCGCTCCTGCCGGGTAAAACCATTGCGGTCTATCAAGAGCTTGCTACTCTGGAACCCTGTTATTTTCAGGAACCCAGGATGTCGGCCATGAATCCATTTTTTGCCAGCAGTACGTTACCTTACCAGGCACCGCCGTTTGATGCGATTAACGATAGCCACTATCGCCCGGCCTTTGACGAAGCGCTTAAGCTCAAGCGTCAGGAGATTGCCGACATTGCCAATAACCCGTCTCCGGCAACCTTTGATAACACCTTCGTGGCGCTGGAAAAAAGTGGGGAGATGCTTTCTCGGGTCAACGCCGTTTTCTTTGCCATGGCCGCCTCCCACAGCAACGACACCATCCAGCAACTGGACGAAGTGTTCTCCGCTGAGCTTGCCGGGCTTGCCAACGATATCTATCTCAACGATGCGCTGTTTAGCCGTATTGAACACGTGTGGCAACAGCGTGATGGTCTCGATCTGGATGCAGAAGATCGCCGCCTGGTTGAGGTCATCTATCAGCGTTTTATTCAGGCCGGAGCAAGGCTGGGCGACGCAGAAAAGGCGGAGCTGAAAACCCTCAATACTGAAGCAGCAACCCTGAGCAGCCAGTTCCACCAGTGTCTGCTGGGCGCGGCGAAAAGTGGTGGGTTGGTGGTAGAGAGCGTGGATGACCTGGCAGGGTTCAGCGAGGATGAGATTGCCGTTGCCGCCGCAGCAGCGAACGATCGCGGTCTGGCGGGATGCTGGCTTATTCCGCTGGTGAACACCACCCAGCAACCGGCGCTGGCACAGCTTCGTCAGCGCAAAACGCGAGAAAAACTGTTTAAAGCCGCCTGGGCCCGCAACCAGATGGGTGACGCTAACGACACGCGAGAGAAACTGCTAAAGCTGGTGGCGATCCGCGCGCGGCAGGCTGCGCTCCTGGGCTATAGCGACTATGCCAGCTGGAGTATGGCCGATCAGATGGCGAAAACGCCGAAGGCGGCTTTTGATTTCATGCGCGAGATTACTCCGGCGGCGCGGGCGCGGGCAGAGAGCGAGCTGGCGGATATTCAGACGCTTATCGATAGCGGCTCGGCCTCATTTAACGCCGAAGCATGGGACTGGTTGTTCTATTCAGAGCAGGTTCGTCGCGAAAAATATGCCATTGACGAAGCGCAGATTAAACCCTGGTTCGCCCTGGAACGCGTGCTGGTTGATGGCGTTTTCTGGTCTGCCAGCCAGCTGTTTGGGGTAAGGTTTGTTGAACGTTTCGACCTGCCGGTTTATCACCCTGACGTGCGCGTCTGGGAAATCTTTGATGCCGACGGAGAAGGAATGGCGCTGTTTTACGGCGATTTCTTCGCCCGCGACAGCAAAAGCGGCGGGGCGTGGATGGACAACTTTGTGCCACAATCTACCCTCAACGGTACGCGTCCGGTTATCTATAACGTCTGCAATTACCAGAAGCCGACAGCAGGTAAAAGTGCGCTAATCTCATGGGATGATGTCATTACCCTGTTCCACGAATTTGGTCATGCGCTGCACGGGCTGTTTGCCAGCCAGCGCTATGTCACGCTGTCGGGGACCAATACGCCGCGCGATTTTGTTGAGTTCCCCTCGCAAATCAACGAGCACTGGGCCAGCCATCCTGACGTCTTCGCCCACTATGCACGTCATCACGAAACCGGTGAGCCGATGCCGGAAGCGCTACGGGAAAGCCTGTTCCGCGCAGCTAACTTCAACAAAGGCTATGACATGACCGAGTTACTGAGCGCTGCGCTGCTGGACATGAACTGGCACAGCCTGAACGCTGAGTCGTTACCGCAGGACGTTGAACAGTTTGAAACGGCGACGCTGGCGCGAGAAAAACTGGATCTTTCTGCCGTGCCGCCGCGCTATCGCAGCAGTTATTTCTCGCATATTTTCGGCGGGGGCTATGCGGCCGGGTACTACGCCTATCTATGGACGCAAATGCTGGCAGACGATGGTTATCAATGGTTTGTTGAGCAGGGCGGTTTGAATAGGGAAAACGGCCAGCGTTTCCGTGAGGCTATTTTATCTCGCGGTAACAGCAGCGATTTAGAACAACTTTATCGCGACTGGCGAGGCCACGATCCGCTTATTACCCCAATGCTGAAAAACCGTGGACTGAGTGAATAGCCCGCTTAGTTAAGCATTTCTGGCGTGGTCTATTCACGCCAGAAACCACAATAAATATAAAAAAAACCCGCACACAGGGCTGGCGGGTTAAGTACATCAATAAATAGAGCATTCTTGCTATCATTCCTGGAGGGAAGACAACGCCGATGATTTTACGGAGTTGTAACAATTTAACAACCTGACATATTCGGTAGGGGATAAATCGCTGAAATACGCAGCAGTGTGTCATCTTCACTCTTTACAAATGCGTTCACTTATTGAAGAAACTCGCCATTCGGGCTGCTATTATCGACATGTAAATCGTTGAGTTAATGGATTTAATTTCGACAATCTGCCCGGAGGCAACCATGAAAGTATCCCAGCGTAAAGCGCGTCGCGAGTCCATCTGGTCTAATCGTCCTGAGCATCAGGACCTGCAGGAATCCCGTTCAGGCAGATTGTGGGCAGGCCGTCAGGCCAGCTGTAAGAGTAAAAAGGCGTGGAAAAATTATGCCTTGAATAATGCACTCGTCGTTTAGCTTTAGTTGAATATTGCGGTGGTAGGGTAGTGGTTAGCAACGATGGTCCAATCAGGAAGAGCGGACGATTGTAGAAACAAAAAATCTATCCATGCAAGCATTTATGCCGCCAGTTAACCTGGCGGTTTTTTTTATCCGTTAATCATTCCATCTTCCGCTAAAATAGGCAGTCAGGAAACCGGAAAACAGAATGAGCCCCACGGCAACCAGAAACACTTGCATATTATCCAGCATGATGACCTCCTCTTTAACGATTCTCACAATGAGCACCTAATTAGCCTACTGATTTAAACTTAGACTAACGCCGTAATTTGTGAATTAATTATTTGTTGCAGTAAATTTTTTTCTGTACGCCAGCGGACTTATTGCCAAATGTTGCTGAAAGCGTAAACGCAGATTTTTCGCATTGCCAAAACCGCTTAACTCCGCCACTTTTTCGACGCTGTCCCGACTGTTGGTCAGGCGATGTTGCGCCTGTTGCAAACGTTCATCGAGTAGCCAGCGGGCGGGAGTTTTCCCGGTGGCATCCTGAAAGCGGCGTAAAAAGGTCCGCTCACTCATTCCTACCCGCTGCGCTAATGAACTGACGCTATGGCTTTCCGCCAGATGTTGATAAAGAAAATCAAACAGCATGCCGAGGCGCTGGCTTTCCCGCGCCCGGGCAACGGGTTGCGCAACCTGTTGTTTCTGCGCGCCGTCGCGGTGGGGTTGGATGACCAGACGTCGGGCGACCAGGTTTGCCGCCTCCAGGCCGAAATCCGTTCGCACCACGTGCAGGCAGAGGTCGATCCCGGCCGCGCTTCCGGCTGAGGTGAATACGTGCTCCTGCGCGATATACAGCACATCTTCCACAACCTCGATCGCCGGGTAACGCTGCTGGAGCGTATCGACATAGCGCCAGTGGGTCGTGGCACGCTTGCCGTCGAGCAGGCCCGCGGCAGCCAGCACGAAAACGCCGGAGCAGATCGATATCACCCGGCAGCCGCGCTGATGTGCTTGTCTGAGCGCCAGGCACAGCGCAGGAGGGACTTCGGCATCGACCCCGCGCCAGCCTGGCACCACGATGGTATCGGCGTGCTCCAGCAAGCTTAAATCTCCGTCCGCCATAACCCGTACACCACCGGTGGCCCGTAGCTCACCCTCATCGACGGCGGCGACCGCAAAGCGATACCAGCCTTCGCCCATTTCGGGCCGGGGGAGACCGAAAATCTCCACCGCGACGCCAAATTCAAAGGTGCAGAGACCGTCATAGGCTAATGCCACCACCAGCGGGGCGCACTTTGTCATATTCTGGCTGTTTTCTGTCATTTCTGCGGGCGGTTGTTGCATGGGGTGCCTGTTTATACTCATCCGGTCGTTACCATAGTGGTAACACAGAACTGGAGAATTAACGATGAGTTACGTGACTGACATTCCCACTGCTAGCGCCGCTGACGCGGTAGCCCATTTTCGCCAGCGTCTGAGCGTTGAAACCGACTGCGCCGATGTGCATGCCTCGCTGCAGCAGCCCGAGGTCGACTTTGTACTGCTTCACGTAGTGGGCAGTACAGAAACCTTCGCTCGTCGTCATATTCCCGGAGCGCTTCACCTTAGGCATGCTGATATTTCCGCAGAAAGAATGAAGGCCTGGCCTGCGGAGACGTTATTCGTGGTCTATTGTGCAGGGCCGCACTGTAATGGGGCCGATCAGGCAGCGCTCAAGCTGGCGTTGCTGGGGCGCCCGGTCAAAATAATGATTGGTGGGATGACCGGCTGGCAGGATGAGGGATTCGCCTTTCAGTCGGGATCATGAAAATCTTTCAACAGTGATGAATTATTCTCGTTTGCCTGGTGCGCTGTCGAATGACACTATCCAGACATATAGCCATCCAGAAGTCTAAATGGTTCAAATAATAAATTATCACTCAGGGCAACGAGTTTGCCTGATGGAGTAAGGAGATCGCATGACACACCAACACGCCCCTTATCGCGCCGACATCGTTGGCAGTTTTTTACGCCCGCTGGCCATTAAAGAAGCCCGCCAGCAGCTCGCTAACGGTGAAATCAGCGCGCAGCAGCTGCGCGCCGTAGAGGATGCCGAGATTCGGCGTGTGGTGCAGCATCAGTGTGACTGTGGCCTGCACGTGGTGACCGACGGTGAGTTCCGTCGTGCCTGGTGGCATTTCGACTTCTTCGACGGCCTGCAGGGCGTTGAACGCTATGATTCCGAAAAGGGTATTCAGTTTAACGGCGTACAAACCCGCGCCCACGGTATTCGCGTCACCGGCAAGCTCGGCTTTGGCGAGCACCCAATGCTGGAAGATTTCCGCTTCCTGAAAAGCATCAGCGGCGAGGCGACGCCGAAAATGACGATTCCCAGCCCAAGCGTGCTGCATTTCCGCGGTGGACGTAAAGATATTGATGCAAGCGTTTACCCGGATCTGACCGACTACTTTAACGACCTGGCCGATACCTGGCGTGACGCTATCCACGCGTTTTACGATGCTGGCTGCCGCTATTTGCAACTGGATGATACCGTATGGGCCTATCTGTGCTCTGACGATCAGCGCCGCCAGGTGCGTGAACGCGGGGATGATCCGGATAAGCTGGCGGCTATCTATGCCGACGTGTTGAATCGCGCGCTGGAAGGCAAGCCGAATGACCTGATTGTCGGGCTGCACGTGTGTCGCGGTAACTTCCGCTCGACCTGGATTTCAGAAGGCGGCTATGAGCCGGTGGCAGAGATCCTGTTTGGTCGCGTGAAGGTGGATGCTTTCTTCCTCGAGTATGACAACGATCGTTCCGGCGACTTCGCGCCGCTGCGATTTATCCGTCCTGGGCAGCAGAAAGCGGTGCTCGGGCTGATTACCACCAAGAACGGCGAGCTGGAAAACCCGCAGGGCGTGAAGGCACGGGTAGAAGAAGCGTCGCAGTATGTCTCGTTGGATCAGATTTGCCTCAGCCCGCAGTGTGGTTTTGCTTCTACGGAAGAGGGAAACAGCCTCAGCGAGCAGCAGCAGTGGGATAAAGTGCGTCTGGTGACGGGGATTGCGGCGGATATCTGGTAATTCCCCGGAGTCGGCGTTCCGCCTCACCCGGGCTACCGATCCTGTAGCCCGGCCAAGCGTCGCGCCGCCGGGAAGTCCGTCACGCCACGCTCACCGTCGCACCCCAGGTACTGGCCTTAATGCCACGGATAATCAGCCACCACGCCAGCACGATAACCACCATCATGATCGGGAACAGCGCGTAGGGCGCGAAATGCGTCAGGATCTGCCCGGTCAGCAGGGGGTTCAGCGCCGCGCCGAGCCAGCCCAGCGCCTGAGCGGAGAAGTAGCTGGCTTTCATGCCCGGTGGGGCAATGTTATCAATCAGCATGTACTCACCCGGTGCGTAGATAACCTCGCCCAGCGTAAAGACCGCCGCCGCCAGTCCCCAGAACAGCAAATTATTGCCTGACATCATAAATCCTGCCAGACCCAGCACATAACAGAAGGTACCAAAGGTCATCAGCGGCTTCAGATTGGTCGCCGTTAACCGACGGCCAATGGCGTACTGTAATGTCACCACCACCGCGGCGTTCACCGGTAGGATCACCGCCACCACCTTTTCGGCAAAGGTGCTATCGCCAATCGTCAGCACATACTGTGACATACAGGAGGCGAATGAACCGCCAACGAATGAAGCCAGCAGGCCGGAAAGGGTAAACCACAGCAGCGCCCGATCATGCAACAGCACGGACGGCGACCAGGCCACGCGCGTTTCCGCCATTTCGGCGGCGTTAACGCGCGCCACGTAACGCTGGATAAACAGCAGCGGAAACGCAGCGCAAATCGCCGCTAGCCAGAATGGCAGATTAATGCTGTGCATGACCAGCAGCGTGCCAATCGGCGGGCCAATGGTCCAGCCGATGTTCAGGAAGGTGTAGTTAAGCGAAAAAATACGCGCTTTGGCCGTGGCCGTCAGCGTGTCGGAGAAATAGGCCTTCAGCACGGTTGAGAAGACCGAATAGGAACAGTTGATCAGTGAGAAAAAGAACACCACCAGCGGCACGCTGTGCACCAGCGGAATGGCGACAAAGCCGGCGATAAAAAACGTCACGGCGATCAGCATATAGCGTTTCTTATCGAACTTGTCCGCCAGAATGCCAAAGCCGAGGCTGAAGATAACGCCAGCCACCAGTGCGATGGACAGCGCATAGCCAATGGTGTCTACCGTCAACGCGTATTTACGCGTGAGGTAAATGGTCATAAACGGAAGGGTGGCGCCGCGCCCGATGGTTAACAGTAACGACGATGCCAGCAGCGCAATCGTGGATCGTCTGGTCGTTGGTTTCATTTTCCTGCCTGAGAGATGTCGTTGTGCGTTTTTTTGTTATCGCTTTCACAAATATCACGCCATAAGCGGCTTGTATACCTGAGCGCGTGTCGGGAAGTGCGATTTCGGCCCGCCAGAAATAATGATCTATTCCTGGGCTGAATTTTTCGTTACTTTGAATGTGTTTACATAAATTTAATAAACGGTGGGGCGTGTATGACGCGTAAAGATGGGCTACTGGCGCTGCTGGTAGTTGTAGTATGGGGATTGAATTTTGTGGTGATTAAGGTGGGGCTGCACGGCATGCCGCCGCTGCTACTGGCGGGATTACGCTTCCTGTTTGTGGCCTTCCCGGCGCTGTTCTTTGTCCCACGCCCCCGCGTACCGCTGCCTCTGCTGCTGGGCTATGCACTGACCATCAGCTTTGGTCAGTTTGCCTTCTTGTTCTGCGCGATTAACTTCGGTATGCCCGCCGGGCTGGCGTCGCTGGTGCTGCAGGCACAGGCCTTCTTTACCATTATTCTTGGCGCGTTTGTCTTTGGCGAGCGCCTGCAGCGCAAGCAGCTGGTAGGGATTTCGCTGGCGGTATTCGGTGTGCTGGTGCTAATTGAAACCAGTATGACCGGGCAACATGTGCAGCTGCTGGGCTTTATGCTGACGCTGGGTGCGGCACTGTGTTGGGCATGCGGCAATATCTTCAATAAAAAGATCATGCTGCATCCATCGAAAACCGGCGTGATGTCACTGGTGGTCTGGAGCGCGCTGATTCCGATTGTGCCGTTTATGTTGAGTTCGTGGATTTTCGAAGGTCCGCAGCTGATGGCGCAGAGCCTGATTCATATTGACCTCACTACCGTGCTGTCGCTGGCCTATCTCTCCTTTATTGCCAGTATTGTGGGCTACGGGATCTGGGGGTCGCTGCTGGGACGCTATGAAACCTGGCGTGTGGCGCCGCTGTCGCTTCTGGTGCCGGTGGTGGGGCTCGCCAGCGCGTCGCTGCTGCTCGGTGAAACACTGTCGGTGATGCAACTGGCAGGGGCGCTGCTGATTATGGCCGGGCTGCTGATTAACGTCTTTGGCCTGCGTATACCGGGGTTGCGTCGGGCGGTGAAGGGATAGCGGGAAAAAAAAGCCCCGCCGAAGCGGGGCAATAACGTTTAGCGATTTTTATCGTTGTAGTACGGTACGCCCAGTTCATCTGATTTATCGCTACCGGCGGCCATATGATTAAAATCAAACGGCGACTGGTTGCTGGCAGATGGCATCAGCATATTCTGATGGGCGTTATTTTGTGCCGGTAGTTGTTCCGCATAGCTTGCGCTTGCGGCCATCGTCAGGGCGACGAAAGCAACGGCAGCGAACAGTTTCATTATTTCCTCGATACGTCTTTTTGCAGGCGATTAACAGACACAGTGATTAATAGGGAACAGGTAGCGAGAATCTTCACGCATATTCGTTACGCGGTACTTGTGCGGTGGCACATCAAAGTAGTTTTTAAACGTGCGCGTCAGCGTCTGCTGCGATTCAAAACCGTAACGTTCGGCCAGATAGAGAATAGGCTCATTGCCTTCTTTTAACTTCTGGGCGATTTCCGTCAGTTTACGGGTGCGAATGTACTGACCTAATGAATGACCGGTCTCTTTTTTGAACATCCGCTGCAGGTGCCATTTTGAGTAACCGGAACGCTCGGACACTTTCTCAAGCGACAGAGGGGATTCCAGGTTATCTTCGATCCAGTCCAAAATGCTATGAATAGTAATAGCGTCAGTGTTACGTCTGGACATCGTCTTACCTCTTCTTCTGTTTACGGCAATATTTTTTTAAGGAGAAGTTCGAGCGTCGCAACTTCATTTGCCGTTAAGTTTTTTGTTAATTCCTGGTGCAGGTTTTGCCCAACGAGCAGGTGGCATTGTTCACAAATGGCTGCGCCTTCTGGCGTCAGCTGAATCAATACCCCGCGCTTGTCATTTGGGTTGGGTAACCGGGCTATCCAGCCCCGACACAACAAACGATCAAGCATGCGGGTGAGCGCGCCCAGATCCACCGAAAGAGTCTTTTTCAACTCCACGGGGGTGATACTGCCTTGACAACGGATAGAGCAAAGCACTCTGAACTGCGAGGCGGTAATCTCTTCTGGCGATAAATGCTCGTTGAGTAAGCGATCTTTTTTCTGGTTAACCATGTGAATCAGGTGCCCAAGTGGAATCATTTCATTGAAGAGATTGCTTGTGCTGTTCACAATGGTTGCCCTGGCAAGTACTTTAGTTGCGGTGGATATTATTTCTCACGCAATCATAAGTCAACTGAATGGATTGAGTGATGCCACGAATTGCTAAAACGCTTCAGACAGCCACAAATAGGATATCCTGTACTTAGCCTGCCCGAAGCCAGATATGCTGCGCTGGTGAGGAATGGTCTGGTGTACAGCATGTATTTTTTCGTCAAACAGACAGGATTTTGGGACGCTTATGAAGGAACTTATTCAGGCAATAGGGCTTGGGCTGGTGGTATTGCTGCCGCTGGCAAACCCTTTAACGACCGTGGCGCTGTTCCTTGGGCTCTCCGGCAATATGAACAGCGCAGAACGCAACCGGCAGTCGCTGATGGCCTCGGTGTACGTCTTCGCCATCATGATGGTGGCCTATTATGCAGGCCAGGTGGTGATGAATACATTCGGTATATCAATACCTGGGCTGCGTATTGCCGGTGGGCTGATCGTGGCCTTTATCGGTTTCCGCATGCTGTTCCCGCAGCAGAAGGCGCATGACTCGCCGGAAGCGCGCAGCAAATCGGAAGAGCTGGAAGATGAACCGACGGCTAACATTGCCTTTGTCCCGCTTGCCATGCCTAGCACCGCAGGCCCAGGGACGATTGCGATGATCATCAGCTCCGCATCGACGGTGAAGCATGGGGCAAATTTCCCGGACTGGGTGATTCTGGTCGCGCCTCCGATTATCTTTGCGCTGGTGGGCATAATCCTGTGGGGATGCTTACGTAGCTCTGGGGCGATTATGCGTCTGGTCGGGAAAGGGGGGATTGAAGCGATTTCCCGTCTGATGGGCTTCCTGCTGGTGTGTATGGGCGTGCAGTTTATTATCAACGGCGTGCTGGAAATTATTACGACCTATCACGCCTGACGGATCCCGGCGTCGCTGCTCGACGCCGGGAAGCGCATCAATGCTGGTGTGCCTGTTCTTCCAGCGATGCCGCAGGCCAGCGGCGGAAAATAATCACCGACCAGATAAGCGCCGCCAGCGCCGGCGCCGCACCCACATAGCCGATAGACGACATCGACAAATGGGTGCTTATCTGGCTACCCAGCAGCGCACCGGCACCAATTCCGATATTGAAAATCCCGGAGAACAGCGACATTGCTACGTCGGTGGCATCCGGCGCCAGCGCCAGCACTTTCACCTGCATTCCCAGACCAATCACCATAATGGCAATACCCCAGAAGATGCTGAGCACGGCGAGGTGAGTAGCATCCTGCGCGGCGGGAAGTAACAGCAGCAGGCAGACTAGCAGCAGGCCAATGGCGCAGTTAATTAATCCTGACGAGTGTTTATTGCCGAGCTTACCGAAGATAACGCTACCGATAATCCCCGCGCCGCCCAGCACCAGCAGCAGAATGGTGGCAAAGTTACCGCTCAGTCCGGCCACCGTCTGCACAAACGGTTCAATATAGCTGTAGGCGGTATAATGGGCGGTCACCACCACCACGGTCAGCAGATAGATGCTCATCAGCGCCGGACGACGGAATAGCACCGGCAGGCTTTTCAGCGAACCGGAATGTTCGCTCGGCAGCTTAGGCAGCAGCTTAATCAATGCCAGCATGGTGATGAGCGCACCTACCCCGATGGCGAAGAAGGTGGTTCGCCAGCCGAAGTATTGCCCCACGATACGACCAATCGGAATACCGAAGACCATCGCCAGCGCCGTGCCGGTCGCTATCAGGCTCAGCGCTTGTGCGCGCTTACCGGCAGGCGCCATACGAATGGCTAACGAGGCGGTAATTGACCAGAACACCGCATGGGCAAAGGCAATCCCGATTCGGCTTATCACCAGTACGGTGAAGTTCCACGCCAGGAACGACAGTACGTGGCTGGCAATGAACAGAATAAAAAGCCCGATCAGCAATTTACGCCGCTCCATCTGGCTGGTCAGAAGCATAAACGGCAGCGACATTAGCGCGACCACCCAGGCGTAGATGGTCAGCATGATCCCTACCTGCGCCGTCTGCATGCCAAAACTGCTGGCGATGTCGGAGAGCAGCCCCACCGGGACAAATTCAGTGGTATTGAAGATAAAAGCAGCGATAGCCAGCGTGACTACCCGAAGCCACGCGATCCGACGAGAGACCGTGTTTGTTGTCATAAAAATGCACCGGGAGCGTTAAAGAAAGGAACAGATAAGCGATCTTAAAGCGATTTTTGCGACAAATACAATTATTTTGTGATTAACCTCTCATTTTTGTGGGTGTGTGACGGTGTCACATTTGGCGTAAGAAAGAAGCTTGTCGATGTTAATCTTTTGTGTCAGTTTGCTATCTCGAACATATGATTCAGGGGATACGCATGCACGAGATTGATTTCTATATGGTTGATGCCTTCAGCGACCATGCTTTTGGCGGTAATGCGGCAGCGGTTTGTCTGCTTGATGACTGGCTGCCCGATGAGACGTTGTTGAAAATGGCCCGTCAGCATAATCAATCGGAAACGGCGTTTATTGTTAAGCAGCACGGCGGCTTTGCCCTACGTTGGTTTACCACCCAAAATGAAGTTAACCTCTGCGGTCACGCAACGCTTGCCAGCGCTCACGTGGTGTTTCAGCATCTTCATTACCCTGATGAACGCGTCCATTTCGACACCTTGTCCGGTCGCTTAACCGTCTCGCGCCGTGACGAATGGCTCACGCTGGACTTCCCTGCTGGTGCGACCCACGACACCACACCGCCGGCGGACATGCTGCATGCGCTGGGTATTACCCACTACCTGAATGCCCGTAAAGGCCGCGCCTGGGTGATTGAGCTGGAAAACCGGCAGCAGGTTGAAGCGCTGAAACCCAATATTAGCGCCATGATCCCCGGTGAACATAAGGTGTCCGTCACCGCTGCGGGCGACGGTGACTATGATTTTGTTAGCCGCTTCTTCTCACCGGGCGAAGCGGTGTGGGAAGACCCGGTCACTGGCTCTGCACACACCATGTTAATTCCGTACTGGGGCGAAAAGCTCGGTAAAACCCGGATGCTGGCGCGTCAGGTTTCCGCACGCGGTGGCGATGTGCGCTGTGAATGGGTGGGCGAACGGGTGTTGATGAGCGGGGTGGCGAGAACCTATTTACAAGGGAAGGTGCTGCTGGATTAACCTGTCGTTATCCGTAGCCCGGCCGAACAAAGTGACGCCGGGAATCAGCACAGAACTAACCCCGGCGTTGGCAACGCCTCGGCCGGGCTACAAAAGACCTTACGGCAGCAGCGTAATATTCGACTTAATAATCTCCACCGAGCGGGCAAATTTCTCCTGCTCCTCGGCGGCGAGCTGAAGCTCAATAATCTGCTGTACGCCGCTTTGCGCCAGCACGGCGGGAACGCCGATGGCGACACCTTCAACGCCGTATTCCCCGTCCAGGATGCAGGAAATAGCCAGCGCGCGGTGGCTGCCGGTAAAGATATTACGGCAGATTTCGGCAATGGTTCCGGCAATACCGTACTCGGTGCAGCCTTTCCCGGCGTAAATCTCAAAGCCTGACTTACGAACTCTATCTGCCATCGACTCGCGATCCAGCGCTTTACCGGTACGTTGCAGATAAACGTTCTCGATAGGCGAACCGTATACCGATGAGTGCGACCATACCGGGAATTGGCTGTCGCCATGCTCACCGAGAATGAACGCGTCGATGCTTTGTGCGCCTATATCCAGATCCTGGGCCAGCTTGCGGCGCAGGCGCGTGGTATCGAGCCATACGCAGGTACCGATAACCTGGCTACGCGGCAGACCGGAAAGCTGCCAGACCTGCCAGGTGATAATGTCGCAGGGGTTGGTGGCAATCAGGAAAATACCGTTAAAGCCACCGGCCATCATCTGCGGCACGATGCTATGTACAATTTTGGCCGTACTTTTCAGTTCATCAAGACGCGTCTGGCCTGGCTTCAGCGCACCGCCGGAGACGGTAATAACCGCAATATCAACATCGGCGCAGTCGCTGGCATCGCGACAAGAGATGGTCATCATACCGGGCATATAGGCCGCGGCATCGCTGAGATCCTGTGCGTGCGCTTCGGCACGGCTCTTATTCAGGTCGACCAGGATCAATTCTTCGCAGATATTCTGATTCAGCAGCGCATAGGCCGCTGATGCGCCGACGTTTCCGGCGCCGATGATCATGACTTTACGGGCTTTCGTGTTCATGGTTATTCCAGTACAGGGACAAATAACAGTGGATAAAACTACTCGTTTACAACCGGTTGGCGCAATAGCCGGAGCAAATTATAAGTTAATGCTATGAGACTAAACGATGGCGAATGATAGAGTAGAAAAACAACAATAAAACAGGACCCTGCACCCATGTACACGATCGCGATAACCCAATCCACCGACCCCGCCGTTAACGCCCTGATAGCCGAGCTTGACCGCTATCAAAGCACGCTCTATCCCGAGGAGAGTAATCATCTGCTGGACCTCGCGTCGCTGCCGCAGAATCAGCTCATCGTGATGGTTATCCGTAAAGGGGAAGAGGCCGTCGGTTGCGGGGCGATTGTGCTGGATGATGCGGGGCGCGGTGAGATGAAGCGGGTCTTTATCAATCCAACGCACCGTGGTCAGCGCCTGGGAGAAAAACTGCTGGCAGAGCTTGAAACTGCCGCATTGCAGCGCGATTGCCGCATGCTGCAGCTGGAAACGGGGATTCACCAGCATGCGGCTATCTGTCTGTATCAGCGCTGCGGCTATGAAGTGTGTGACGCTTTTGCGCCGTATCAGCCGGACCCGCTCAGCGTCTTTATGGTGAAACCGCTGGTTCATCCAGTAACGCAATAAAGGCTTCCAGCTGGCGGCTCATGGCCCCGCGTCGCCAGACAAGCCAGGTCGTCAGCCAGCGCCATTTCTCTGCCAGCGGCCATGCCTCAACCTGATGATGCCCCGGCATGCTTTCCAGCATGCTGCGCGGCATTAATGCCAGCCCGGCCCCGGCAATCACACAGGCCAGCATTCCGTGGTAGGACTCCATCTCATGTATACGCCCCGGCGTCGCCTGGTCGGCATGGAACCAGCTTTCGAAATGCCGACGGTAAGAACAGTTGGCGCGAAACGCATAGATACTGGCGCCGTTGACCTCGCTGGCGCGGGTAATCGGTGGATGCCCGTGCGCGGCGACAATCATCATCTCCTCCGGATAGACCGGCATACCGTCCAGCCCAGGATGCATCACCGGCCCGTCGACGAACGCAGCGCTGAGCGTACCTTCCAGGACACCATCGGTCATGGTGCCGGACGGACCGGTGGCTAAATCAAACTGAATGCGCGGATAACGCTGGTTATAGCGGGCCAGCGTTTCGGGAATGCGCACGGCGGCGGTACTCTCCAGCGCGCCGAGAGAAAACAGCCCCTGCGGCTCATCGCCAGCCACCACCATACGGGCTTCGTCAACCAGCGAGAGGATCTGCTGGCTATAGCGTAGAAAACTATGGCCGGCAGGCGACAGACGCAGCCGCTGGTTCTCACGAATGAACAGCTCAACGCCAAGATCGGCTTCCAGCTGGCGAATGCGGGTCGTCAGGTTAGAAGGCACGCGATGCACCCGCTGGGCGGCCTGGGTAATGCTGCCGGTCTCAGCAACGGCGTTAAACATCTCAAGCTGGGTTAAATCCATGGCATTCTCGTATTGTGAATGGTTCGGTTAATATTATTCATTTTTCATAAATGGCAGCATAGGCGAAACTGTCATCACTACGCAATTGATTGAGAGAGAAATAAGATGACTTCACCTGCAACGCACGCTGTCTCTATTAACCCGGCTAACGGCAAAACCATCGCTTCGCTGCCGTGGGCAACCGGTCCGCAAGTGGATATCGCCATTACGCTGGCGGATACCGCGTTTCGTCAATGGCGTAAGACGGCAATTGAGCAACGCGCTGATGCGCTGCGCGCAATTGGTCGCGTTCTGCGTGAACGTGGTGAAGAGATGGCACAATGCATCACCCATGAAATGGGTAAACCGATTAAACAGGCGCGTGGTGAAGTGGCAAAATCTGCCCATCTGTGCGACTGGTATGCCGAACATGGCCCGGCGATGCTGGCCACCGAATCGACCCAGGTTGAGAACAATCAGGCCGTGATTGAATACCGTCCGCTTGGCCCGGTTCTGGCGATTATGCCGTGGAACTTCCCGCTGTGGCAGGTGCTGCGCGGTGCGGTGCCTATTTTACTCGCGGGGAATAGCTATATCCTGAAGCACGCGCCTAACGTGATGGGCTGTGCCGCGCTGATTGGCGATATCGTGGCGCAGGCTGGCGTACCGGCGGGTGTGTTTAGTTGGGTTAACGCGACTAACGATGGCGTGACACAGATGATCAACGACCCACGCATTGCGGCGGTCACCGTAACCGGTAGCGTGCGTGCCGGTAAAGCGATTGGTGCTCAGGCCGGTGCGGCGCTGAAAAAATGCGTGCTGGAGCTGGGCGGTTCCGATCCGTTTATCGTCCTGAACGATGCCGATATTGAGATGGCGGTACAGGCGGCGGTGATTGGTCGTTATCAGAATACCGGGCAGGTTTGCGCGGCGGCGAAGCGCTTTATCGTCGAAGCGGGTATTGCCGAACAGTTTACTGAGAAGTTTGTTGCGGCAGCGGCGGCGCTCAAAATGGGTGAGCCGACTGACGAAGAGAACTATCTGGGTCCAATGGCGCGTTTTGACCTGCGCGATGAACTGCATAACCAGGTGATGGCAACCGTGAATGAGGGCGCATCGCTGCTGCTCGGCGGTGAACTGCTGAGTAGCGATGGCAACTACTATCCGGCAACCGTACTGGCGAATGTGGCGCCAACCATGACTGCCTTCCGTCAGGAGATGTTTGGCCCGGTGGCGGCGATTACCGTCGCCCGTGACGCTGACCATGCGCTGGCGCTGGCAAATGATAGCGAGTTTGGCCTGTCGGCGACCGTCTTTACCAACGATACGGCTGAGGCCCAGCGCTTTGCGGATGAGCTGGAGTGCGGCGGGGTGTTTATTAATGGCTATAGCGCCAGCGATGCCCGCGTCGCTTTTGGCGGCGTGAAGAAAAGCGGCTTTGGTCGTGAGCTGTCGCACTTCGGTCTGCGCGAGTTCTGTAATGTGCAGACGGTATGGAAAGATCGTCACTAAGCGAAACGACGTAGCCCTTAGGCTCTGCTATACTCCCAGGCCGAAAATAGCCTGTGGGCAAGGAGTGTAAGTGGCTACGGTTATCAATAATGCCATGCTGACATCCATACTTGATGATGTCAGGCCGCTGATTGGGCAGGGGAAGGTGGCGGATTATATTCCGGCACTGGCCTGCGTCAGCGGCAATAAACTGGGGATTGCTATCAGCACCGTCGACGGGCAGCACTATAGCGCGGGCGATGCGACTGAACGTTTCTCCATCCAGTCGATTTCGAAAGTCCTGAGTCTGGTGGTGGCGATGAACCACTATCAGGCTGAGGAAATCTGGTCTCGCGTCGGAAAAGATCCTTCCGGCCAACCCTTCAACTCCCTTTTGCAGCTTGAAATCGAGCAGGGCATTCCGCGTAACCCGTTTATTAACGCCGGTGCGCTGGTGGTCTGCGATATGCTGCAGGGGCGACTCAGCGCCCCGCGTCAGCGGATGCTCGAAATTGTACGCAAGCTTAGCGGTGTCTCCAGTATTGGTTACGATGCGCAGGTTGCGCGCTCCGAGTTTGAACATTCGGCGCGCAATGCGGCGATTGCGTGGCTGATGAAATCCTTCGGTAACTTCCATCACGATGTCACGACGGTGCTGCAGAACTATTTCCATTACTGTGCGCTGGAGATGAACTGCATTGAGCTGGCCCATACCTTCCTGTTCCTGGCCAATCAGGGGAAGGCGATTCATCTCGACACGCCGGTTATCTCCCCGATGCAGGCGCGTCAGGTGAATGCGCTGATGGCAACCAGTGGCATGTATCAGAACGCCGGGGAGTTTGCCTGGCGTGTGGGGCTGCCGGCGAAATCTGGCGTTGGCGGCGGCGTGGTGGCGATTGTGCCGCACGAGATGGCGATCGCGGTCTGGAGCCCGGAGCTTGATGAAACGGGGAACTCGCTGGCGGGTGTCGCGGTGCTGGAAAAACTGACTCAACAAATAGGACGTTCGGTTTACTGATGGACGCGTTTGAAAGCCTGTTTGTGCGACTGCAACGCTCGCCGTTTCGCAGCCGCTTTCATCTGGGCGTAAAAGAACGGCAGTACTGTTATGACAAAGGTGCGCCGACGATTGACCAGCATGCCGCTGACTTTGTTGCCGGCAGGCTGGCTCCGGCGTGGCCGAAGAATGACGGTAAGCAGACGCCGATGCGAGGGCATCCGGTATTTATCGCTCAGCATGCTACGGCGACATGCTGTCGCGGCTGCCTGGAGAAATGGCATCATATTCCTCAGGGGCAGGCGCTCAGCGCTGAGCAGCAACACTATGTTGTCCGCGTTATCCACCACTGGCTGGTGCTGCAAATGAACGCGCCAGGCGGCTAACACTTATCAGTTTATTCTGAAAAGCTATCGATTTTGATAGGTTGATGTGACTTCGCGCGTCCAATATGATAGGCCGGGCGACGTATCGGAATAAATTGCGTTATGAACGGATTTGACAAACTAATTACGAATAAAGGGGTAACGGGAACCCGGTTTGTCAGACGTATGTATCTGATGCGGATGCTCGGTACTTTTCTTTGCTTCCTGCCGATTGTGTCAGTGCTTATTGAACGTCATCAACCGGTCTATTTTGAACTGCTGCTGGCGTGCAATGCGTTTATCTGGCCCACGGTAGCCTATCTGCGCGCCGTCCGTGCGCCTATCCCCCGCGATGCTGAGTTTCAGAACCTGCTGTTTGATGCCGGGGCTGGGGGATTCTGGATTGCTTTAATGGCATTAAACCCGCTGCCTTCGGTGACAATTGCCACGATCCTGCTGGCGGATCGTCTCTCGGCCGGGGGGATCCCGTTGATGCGTAAAGCGGCAGCGATGATGCTTTCCGTTTTCGCTGGTACCTGGGTGCTGACCGGGATGCCGTTTTATGGCGAGGTGACGCAGCAGACCATGCTGGCGACGCTGCCGCTGATTTCTCTCTATGTGCTGGCCCTGAGTCTATTGACCGACAGTATTGCGGTGAAGCTGCGGCTGAAAAGCCAGGAGCTGGAACGTATCGCGATGCTGGACCCGCTACTTGATATTGCCAACCGTCGTCTGCTTGAACAGCGTATCGCCTGGGAGCTTGTCCGGTTGAAGCAGAACTATGGCCACTCGCTGCTGATGTTTATTGACCTCGATAACTTCAAAGAGATAAACGATCGTCACGGGCATAAGGTTGGGGACGTGATGCTGAAAACTGTCTCGCAAATACTGCAGATGGCGACGCGCGGTACCGATACCCCGGCAAGGCTTGGGGGGGACGAGTTTGTGATCCTGCTGCCGGATACCACGCTGGAAGAGGGGCGCGGTATTGCCCAGCGTATTATGGATGCCACGGAGGTGGTAACAGACCGACCGGATCATCATCAGACGCTAACCCTGAGCATTGGTATTGCCGATGCCTTACCGGACATGCATGAAGTTTCCGACTGGCTGCAGGCTGCTGATAGCGCCCTTTACGAAGCGAAACGTCGCGGAAAAAATCAGATCTTCGCCCATTAGCGGCATAGGAAAATCCAATGATTAAGGCTGTTGTGTTATCAAATTGTTAGCGTGATAGTGTGTGGCACACTAATAAGGAGAATAAACATGACTGCGCCTTTTACTCTGCATACCTTTTCTGAGGCTGACATTCTTGCGCACCTCGAACCACTTTCCGATGTGCTTAGCAACTGCGTAAACGGCGGCGCCTCAGTGAGCTTTATGCTGCCTTTTAACATGGAAACCGCGTGGGCGTTCTGGCAGAAAACGGCGGCAAGCGTTGCTCGTGCGGAGCGCGTGGTGCTGGTGGCGAAAGATAGCGACCAGAAGATCGTCGGGACGGTGCAATTAGTTGTCGACCAGCCGGAAAACCAACCGCATCGTGCCGATGTCTCAAAACTGCTGGTGCATGAGTGCGCGCGTCGTGGCGGTATTGCTCGTGCGCTGATGCAGCGTCTGGAAGAGATTGCCGTTGATGCACAGAAAAGCGTGCTGGTACTGGATACCGCCACCGGTAGCGGGGCGGAGACATTCTATGCGCGATGCGGTTGGCAGAAAGCGGGTGAGCTGCCGCGTTATGCCTATATGCCAGATGGCGAACTGACGGCAACCTCCTTATTTTACAAATTTTTATAGATTCACTATTTATTCTCTCACTTTTGATCAAAACACGGTTTCATAAGCGGAAAATCTGATAAGTTATTAGACCAATTGAGCAGGTTGTATGACTAATCCAGAAAGGAACCCATTGTGAAAACACTGAACCGCCATGATTTCCCCGGTGCCCACTATCCTGAACGCATTATCCAGTTCGGTGAAGGCAACTTCCTGCGTGCCTTCGTTGACTGGCAGATTGACCTGCTGAACGAACATACCGACCTGAATTCCGGTGTGGTGATTGTTCGTCCTATCGCGAGCGATTTCCCGCCGTCCCTGAGCACTCAGGATGGTCTCTACACCACAATTATTCGTGGTCTGAATGAGAAAGGCGAAGCCGTCAGCGACGCGCGCCTGATCCGCTCTGTAAACCGTGAAATCAGCGCCTACGCCGACTACGCGGAATACCTGAAGCTGGCTCACAACCCGGACATGCGCTTCGTGTTCTCCAACACCACCGAAGCGGGCATCAGCTACCACGCGGGTGACAAATTTGATGATGCGCCAGCGGTAAGCTACCCGGCTAAGCTGACGCGTCTGCTGTTCGAACGCTTCACCCATTTCAACGGTGCGGCGGATAAAGGCTGGGTGATCATTCCTTGTGAACTGATCGACTACAACGGTGAAGCGCTGCACGAGCTGGTGGTTCGCTACGCGCAGGAATGGGCGCTGCCGGCTGAGTTTATGACCTGGCTGAATGAATCTAACGCTTTCTGCTCTACGCTGGTGGACCGTATCGTTACCGGTTACCCGCGTGATGAAGCGGCTAAACTGGAAGCGGAACTGGGCTATAAAGACGGTTTCCTCGATACTGCAGAGCACTTCTATCTCTTTGTTATTCAGGGGCCAAAATCACTGGCCAGCGAACTGCGCCTGGACAAACTGGCGCTGAATGTGCTGATCGTTGACGACATCAAACCGTATAAAGAACGTAAAGTCGCTATCCTGAACGGCGCGCACACTGCGCTGGTTCCAGTGGCATTCCAGGCGGGGATTGATACCGTGGGCGAAGCGATGAACGATGCAGAAATCTGTGCGTTCGTTGAAAAAGCTATCTATGAAGAGATCATCCCGGTACTGGATCTGCCAAAAGACGAGCTGGAATCCTTCGCCAGCGCGGTGACCGGTCGTTTCCGTAACCCGTACATCAAGCACCAGCTGCTTTCTATTGCGCTGAACGGCATGACCAAGTTCCGCACCCGTATCCTGCCACAGCTGCTGGCAGGGCAGAAGGCGAGCGGTAAACTGCCTGCACGTCTGACTTTTGCGCTGGCCGCGCTGATTGCCTTCTACCGCGCAGAGCGTAATGGCGAAGCGTACCCGGTGCAGGACGACGCGCACTGGATTGATCGCTACCAGCTGCTGTGGGCTCAGCATCGCGACCAGCAGATTAGCACTACCGATCTGGTGAAAGCAGTACTGTCCGTGAGCGAACACTGGGAACAAGATCTTACACAAGTTGATGGATTGGTCGAACAGGTTGCGGCAGATCTCGACGCCATTCTGGCTAAAGGCATGCGTAAAGCGGTACAACCGCTCTGCTAATTGCCTTCATACACGCATCTAACTAACCCGGCTCCGGCCGGGTTTTTTACATATGTAGCCCGGACGAGGCGAAGCCGACTCAGGGGGCGCACCGTACTTTCACTCAGACACTTAATTAGTTACAACATACATTAAATGTTTTTATAAACCCACACTTCAACCCCGTGCCAACAAGGCTAAACAGCACAAAATGGGGCCCGTAAGCATACCATCTCACTGTCAGTACCGCTTGAATACATGACCGAGATCACGTTTAATACACAACTTATTAACCTGATTGAAAAACTCATGATCGTTCGTCCACACCAGCACTGGCTGGCACGTATCTTCGTCTGGCATGGCTCTGTACTGCCGAAAATCTACTCTCGATTACTGCTCAATTTCCTGCTCTCGATAGTGGTGATCCTCATCCTGCCGTGGTACTCCTCGTTAGGCTTTAAACTCACCGTCGCCCCGTTCAGCATTCTGGGTGTCGCCATCGCGATATTCCTCGGTTTTCGCAATAACGCCTGCTATGCCCGTTACGTTGAGGCACGCCAGCTCTGGGGCCAGTTGATGATTGCCTCACGCTCGCTGCTACGCGAAGTGAAAAATACGCTGCATGATGATCCGCATGTAGGGGAGTTTGTCCGTCTACAGATTGCTTTTGCGCACTGTTTGCGCCTGACGTTACGCCGCCAACCGACGCGCGCAGTACTGGCGAAATATCTCTCTGAGGCACATCTGACTCAAGTCTTAGCCGCACAGTCACCGGCAAACCGTATTCTGCTTATCATGGGTGATTGGCTCGCAGAGCGCCGCCGAACCGGGGCGCTTTCCGATATTCTGTTCCACAGTCTGAATATTCGTCTGAACGACATGTCTATCGTACTGGCCGGTTGCGAGCGTATTGCCAATACCCCAGTGCCGTTTGCCTATTCGCTGATTTTGCACCGTACCGTCTACCTGTTCTGCATCATGCTGCCGTTTGCGCTGGTTGTTGACCTGCACTACATGACGCCGTTTATTTCGGTGCTGATTTCGTACACCTTTATCTCACTGGATACCCTGGCAGAAGAGCTTGAAGAACCCTTCGGTATGGAAAATAATGACTTACCGCTGGACGCTATCTGTAATGCTATCGAGATAGATTTACTGCAGATGAACGATGAGTCGCAGATACCCGCCCGGATCACCGTCGATAAGTACTATCAGCTGAGTTAAGAGAGGGTATCGTGACCGTGACGTTTCGTGCTGTACAGGTAGAAGATAAGGCGCAGTGGCTTACGCTATGGAAGGGCTATAACGAATTCTATGGCAGCAACCCGCCGGAAAACGTTACCGAACATACCTGGCAGCGTATTCTGGATCCGCAATCATCCATGTTTTGCCGGGTCGCCTGCGTTGATGGCCACCTGGCCGGTTTTGCTATCTGCGTGCTTCATGAAGGCACCTGGGTATTAGCGCCCATCTGTTACCTTGAAGACCTGTTCGTGGATCCGGTCTTCCGTGGTAAAGGAGTGGCCCGTTCGCTCATGCAATTTGTGCTAAACGAAGCGAAAGAGCAGGGATGGTCACGCTTCTACTGGCATACTCGTATTCATAATCCGGCCCGTAAGCTTTATGATGAGTTTGTCGCAGCCGACGATTTCGTCCGCTATTCTGTTACGCTTTAAGGTAAACGAGCAGAATAAATCATTAAGGTTTTCCATGTTTAATGGTTGCACCGACATAAGGAGAATCAAAATGGAAAAAAGAATCGAAACTGCCGTGAACATCATTGTGTTCATTTCACTCTTCGCAACCGCCTGGGATTTATCGCTGGTTCGCGCCTTCAACTGGTAGGCCGTTAATCCTTCGATAATGCACTCCTGTTCGGGCGCAGACCACTGCTGCGCCCTTGAGCAGCGGATGAATCTTCAGATAATCAACGGCTTTTAGGCTAATTACCCACAAGGTTGTGCACCGTTTCTGTGGATAACATTTCGCTAGCGCTCGCTTGCCAACCCCTGAAAGGTTTTACGCCACTCCACTGGGCTAACGCCCAATTTCTCACGGAACGTCTGCCGGAAGGTGATGGATGATTGAAAACCGGAGCGTTCCGCCACCTGTTCAATCGAAAGCTTGCTGCTCTCCAGCAGCGTCTGGCTGCGGCGCAGACGCTCAGTGGTTATCCATTCACCAATCGACATACCGGTCGCTTTCTGAAAATGGCGGGTCAGAGTTCGACGGCTCATGGCAGCCCGTTCTGCCAGCACATCAATTTGATGCGGCTGCTGGAGATTATCCTGCAAATAGGTCAGCAACTGGTTAATCCGCGTATCGCCCGTCCGGTGCGGCACGACCTGCTCAATAAACTGCGCCTGGCCACCTTCACGGTACGGTGGCGTGACCATTCGGCGGGCGATCTGGTTAGCGACGCGCGCACCAAATCGCTGGCGAATCACATACAGGCAGCAGTCCAGCGCGGCGGCGGTACCGGCAGAGGTGATGATACCGTCGTCATCGGTATAGAGGACGTTGACATCAAGTTGGGCTCGGGGAAACAGGCGCTCAAACGCTTTTTCAAATTCCCAGTGCGTGACGGCGCGGCGATTATCGAGCAGCCCCGCATAGGCGAGTGCAAAGGTGCCGAGACACAATCCCACCAGAGTTGCGCCATTTTGGCGAGCGTGAATGAGCGCCTCAAGCAGCGCGGATGATGGTTTTTCATCCACGTGTCGCCAGAAGGGTACGATGACGATATCGCACCCGGCGAGCACGGAAAAATCGCTATCAGCCTGCACGGCGGTGCCTTCCTTTGACCACACCAGGCCCGGCGTTTCGGCGCAAATATAACGCGTGAAACGCGGCGTTTCGCTCACGCTGTTACCAAACAGGATCAGCGGTACGGAAAAGTGAAAGGTGCTGAATCCTTCGCTGGCCACAATCGCAACCGAGGTGGTGGGCATAAGGCTATCCTCCGTTAAAACGTGACAGTGTCACCATTGTTGGGTGCATTAACATAGTCGAGTATCTGGTTATCTTCAGCATAGGCCAGCAGAGCATTGCGGGTGACTAAGCAGTGATTGATCGCTTCCATATGGGTGCCCACGATCTGCGCCTCGGGCACAATCTGATGCGCTTTCAACACATCTTCCTGACCAAAGATAATAGGACCGAAGCCCAGTACGTGTGCCCATCCAGTGTTCATAATCACTACGCCTGGCTGGTAATGACGCAGATTATCCGCCACGCCGTCAATCCAGATGGAGTCACCGATCAGATAGAGCGTTTTCTCCGCTGGATGCTGGAAAATGACGCCACAGGCTTCACCGAGCCGTTCAGCCAGTTCGGGAATCGCATAGAGTTCATCGGAGCCGTGCTGCCCATCGGTTTTTATCAACGCGATATCGCCGAAGCGACTGGTTGCGGACAACTGCTGTAGCTGCGTAAAACCCTGGGCGCGGAGCAGCGCTTCATCGCTAGCGTTCTGCACATAAATCAGCATCGATTTGGGAATAATTTTCGCCGCCGTTTCATCCCAATGGTCTGGGTGGGTATGGGTGACGATAATCGCATCAACATCCAGCAGCTCTTCAGGGCGACACGGCAGGTCGACCATCGGGTTACGCACCTCTGAGCGCGCTGTGCCGGGGAAGCCGGGATAGGCGTCTTTTGGCGCCAGCATCGGGTCGATTAAAAAGCGTTTCCCGGCGTAGGTAATCAGCTGGGTGGCATTGCGAATCTGGGTAATGTTCATGGTGGCATCCTCGTGTACTGTTTTGATAATCACAGTATGCGCGATGTGATATTCCCACGCCGCTGGCTAAAAGCCAACTTTCGATGTGATTGGGCCAATTTAAAGCGCATTAATGCCATCCGTGCATAGTTATCATGAAAAATGAGTATGAAATTCGGCCGGCAAAGGCGTAGACAGGGTGGGGAAATTGTATTTATCATACAAATCAATTAAGCCACAGCGCACTCGCGTTCCACTCATTCACTTGTGGGTTTTTGATTATGACCGCAGAAGTCAACGCTCTCATTATGCTTGCTCAATGCAACGAATCTAAGGGTTTTTATCGCCGCGCTTTGCGTATCTGGCAGGAGATATCGACGCATTTTGATGCTACCAAAGAGCAGTGCCGTTTGGCGTGGGACAAAATAAGCGCCTGCCATTTACAGCTACAAATTAATACGCCGGTAACGGTCAGTCGGGATAGTCGAAAGCAGGATGTAGAGCGCGATAAGGTTAAGATTCAACAGCTGTTGGCGCAGGGCCATAGCATTAAAGAAATACAGCACCTGACCGGCCGTTCGATTGCCTTTATCTATAAATATAACCCTAGAAATAAGACCATCCATTAATAGCTGGATGGGGGCACACCGAATGCCTGGCGGAAAGCGTAGCTAAAGGCGGCGGTGCTGGAATAACCTACCTCCAGCGCAACGGCCGTCACGTTCTTATTTTTCTTCAGATGAATGACCGACTCCAGAATACGCATTTTCTGTTTCCAGGCGCTAAACGGCATGCCGGTCTCTTTCTTAAAATGACGGGAAAAGGTGCGGGCCGACATCCCAAGATGGTGAGCCCAATCCTCCATCGCGTGTTCAAGGCCCGGCGACTCCTGAATCGTCCTGCAGACTTTGATCAGCGCCGCGTCGTGTGGCCACGGCAGCATTAACGCCACTTCCGGCAGTTTCAAAATCACATCCAGCAGCACGCTGACTAACTGGCCCTCTTTGCCTGCAATATCATAACGTTCTGGCGTGGTCGTGGTGGCGTAATGGATAAACTCTCGCACAAAATCGCTGATGGCGACCACTTTACAATCACTGATGGGCGCGGGTAAAAAATCCGGGTCAATATCCAGGTTTTCCAGATGCACATCATCCAGCGCCCACACCGCATGCACGGTGTTATGTGGGATCCAAATTCCATAATGTGCGGGGATGACCCAACATTTTCCAGCAACATCAATCCGCATACTGCCTTTGCGCGCAAAGTGAAATTGGGCAAAGGCGTGACTATGTTCGGCGACATGGTTGCTGGCTTCCAGCACATACGAACGAAAATAGACCGACTGCGGTAGCTCTTTCATCGAGTCATCTTGCGATGAAAACCACTGTTTAGCCTTCTGGAGCGTGAAAGGGGTGCGATCGTCCATCATTATGGCATCTGTTCGATAAATATTGTCCTCACATCATAATACATACCATCGGCTTATCCATAATAATCTTCTGCACAGCATATTGACTCATTTATGGATAAGAAACATGGCCACGGTTTGCTCAGACGTAATTAGCATTGATGAATTGAACGATAATTGGTCGCGGATGGGGAATGACCTGCTCAGTCAGGCCGATATTAAAATCAATGGTGCCCGGCCATGGGATATTCAGGTTCACCACGCTGACTTTTTTAAGCGTGTATTTCAGCAGGGTTCGCTGGGTTTGGGCGAAAGCTATATGGAAGGGTGGTGGGACTGCGAACGCCTGGATATTCTGTTCTGCAAAATCCTGAAAGCAAAGCTGGATAAACAGGTGCCCGGCAACCTGAGGGATATTCTACGCGTCGTCAGCGCACGTCTGTTTAATCTTCAGTCGCGTAGCCGTTCATGGATTGTTGGCAAAGAACACTACGATATTGGCAACGATCTCTTTGCGCTGATGCTCGACCCACATATGCAGTACTCCTGCGGCTACTGGCGTGACGCACAGACGTTGGAAGAGGCGCAAAACGCCAAGCTGAAAATGATCTGCGAAAAACTGCAGCTTAAACCTGGCATGCGCCTGTTGGATATCGGCTGCGGCTGGGGCGGGCTGGCCGCTTATGCGGCGCGGAACTACGGTGTCAGCGTTGACGGCGTCACCATTTCTCGCGAACAGCAAAAGCTGGCGCAGCAGCGCTGCGAAGGGTTGGATGTGAACATCCTGCTGCAGGACTATCGTGACCTTAACACCGGCTACAACCGGATTGTGTCAGTGGGGATGTTTGAGCACGTTGGGCCGAAAAACTACGATACCTACTTCAGCGTCGTTGATCGCTGCCTTAAACCCGACGGGCTGTTTTTACTGCATACCATCGGCAGTAATCAGACCGGACTTAGCGTCGACCCGTGGATCAACAAATACATTTTCCCGAACGGCTGCCTGCCATCGATTCGCCAGATTGCCAGCGTCAGCGAGCCACGCCTGATTATGGAAGACTGGCATAACTTTGGCAGTGATTACGACAAAACCCTGATGGTGTGGCACCAGCGTTTTAACCAGGCATGGTCGGGACTGTCCGCTAACTACACGCCGCGTTTCCGCCGCATGTTCAACTACTATCTGTGCGCCTGCGCCGGGGCGTTCCGCGCGCGTGATATCGAACTCTGGCAGGTGTTATTCAGCCGTGGTGCCGAAGGCGGCATGTACGTCTATCGCTAATGGCTCTGGCACGTCGCTTTCTTGCGGCGTGCTTCTGAGCTAATTCCATTTTATTGTCTCTTATCTTACCATTCGCGCGTTAAATCTCATATTTTGTGTGTTATCCAACCTTTCAATTCTTACTGCTTAATTCTATAATATTGGGTATTAACCTGAATTATTCTGGATAAGCCACGCTATGATGGATTTATCACTTAGCAAACCAGCGGAAATTGTCAAACTGCTCTGCGGCCGACTGCGCCAGGAGCGGCTTTCACAGCAAATGACCCAGGCCGACCTCGCGGCGCGCGCGGGTGTCGGGGTTAACACGGTCTCTAACCTGGAAGCAGGGCGTAACGTCAACTTTGATAGTCTGGTCAGGGTGGCGATGGTACTGGGGTTCGCCGGCGAACTGGAAACGTTGTTTAAGCCAAAGATTGAGAGCCTGGACGATATCCTGCGCTATGAAAAAAGCGCTACGCGCCACCGGGTAAAGAGGAAGCACGACGATGCCTAATCAGGTCGACATTTACTACGAAGGTTGGGGAGAGCGTTGGCTATGGGGGCGGCTGGTTTCCTCAACTGCGCTGACCGGGCGGCCAATGATTGCCTTTGAATACAGCGAAGAAGCCGTACGTAAAGGGCTGGAGCTAGCCCGCCTGACGCTACCGCTTAATGGCTCGCGCTTGCGGCGGGATTTCCCTGCCCACCAGCTTGGCCTGCCGGGTCCGGTTTATGACGCACTACCCGACGGTTGGGGGATGCTGCTGATGGATCGCCTGTTCAAACGTCGAGGACTTAACGCTGCGCGCATTGGGCCGCTGGAACGTCTGACCTATATTGGCAACGCCGCAATGGGGGCGATGACCTTTCACCCTCTACAGGCAGACGACCCGCTGGCGACGAAAGATAACGTGCCGCTTGCGCAGCTGGCACAGGAAGTGCAGGCGGTGCTGAGCGGTGAAGGTGGCCAGTTTCTGCAAAAGCTGCTGCAAATGGGCGGCTCGCCTCAGGGGGCAAGGCCGAAGGTATTGCTGTATCGTCACCCGCAAACGGGGCAGTTCACGACGGTCGCCGAACCTGAGCTTGAAAGCTGGCTGGTGAAATTCCCGGCTCAGCAAGAGCACCCTGAAGTGTGCGCCATTGAAGCGGTCTACGGCGAGTGCCTTCGTCAGTGCGGTATCGCCGCACCGGACACCACCTATTTCGCGCTGCCAGACGGGCAGGCCGCTTTTGCCAGTAAGCGCTTCGACCGCCAGGATGGTATGCGCGTGCCGATGCAAAGTCTTGCCGCCTTTACCGGCGCAAACTATCAGGTTGCTGGGTCGCTGGACTACGTGAACTTCCTGCGCGCCACTCATCTGTGCACCAATGATGTCCGGGAGAAAGCCCGTGCCTTTGAACGCGTGCTGTTTAACGTCATCTTTAATAACCGCGACGATCATCCAAAGAATTTCGCCTATCTGATGGCAGCAAATGGCCAATGGTCGCTGGCTCCCGCTTTTGACGTCACCTACAACGATGGGCCGGGTGGCTATCATCAGATGGACGTGATGGGGGAAGCGTTGGATATTGAACGCCAGCATATGGTGGCGCTGGGTGAACAGGAAGCCGAGCTTACGTTGGCACAGATTGACGAAAAAATAGAGACGTTTAGCGCGGTGGGTAATGTGTTTGCCGAAACCGCAAGGTCGCTATATCCAGGCAGGATTACCGAAGAGACGCTGGGTCAGATTCAGCGGCAGATTCGCGATAATATCAGTCGATTAAAAAAGCCACGCTGACCATCCGCCCAGCAATTTCCTCGCCCCTTTGGGGAGGGATTGGAGTGAGGGGCCGTTCGCACCGCCCCTCACGTTACTCAATTAAAACATCGCATACAGCAGCGCCGAAACGGTCAACACGCCACTCGCCATCACCATCACTGCGGTAAGACCGCGCATGGCTTTCAGCGCAGGACGGGTGAAAATAAGCCAGGTTGGGATCACAAACAAGAAGATCGCAATTAACGGCCCGCAAAGGGTTTCAATCATATTAATGACGTCGGGGTTAATATAAACCACCGCCGATGTCACAATAAACATCAGCACCGAAGTGATTAACTTAATCTGCTTAATATGGCTGGTACGTTTAACCTTAAACAGGTCGGTCGCTAGGACGTTAAAGGTTTCGGCTACCGGCATCGAAATGCCTAAAAAGGATTTCGTCATCCCCAGAATCGCAATAAACGGTGCCAGATAGAGCAGCGCGCTCATGCCGCCGTTGCCGCCAATCACCGACAGCACGTTCAGGTTCTGATCTTTCGCCATTTCAAAGGTTTCACGCGGCGTGCTTAAAATGCAGCTCAGTACGAAGAAGATAATACTGAAGAAAATCAGCCCGTAAGCGCGACGGATAACTCGTACCGACTGCTCTTCGCCGCCGTTACCCGGTTCACGATACCAGGAGGCCAGCGCAGGGATCAGCGGAGCAGAGCAAAGGGAAAAGGCGATAAGCGGCAGCGTCAGCCACAAATCTTTCAGCGAACTGCCAACCGTTGAGGCATGGGTCTGCTGCCAGGCATGCGTCACATTGCTGATGTCCCATGCCGGAATCTGCGAGGCGGCGATAACGATAATCGCAATCGCAAACGGCAGGGCCAGCGCGCTCATGGTACTGACAACGCGGTCGCGGCCCTTGCTCAGCACCAGATGGAGGATCAGCAGCACCACCAGCGTCAGCGTAGCGCGGTTAATACCGGCAATGTGCAAGCGCTCGGTCAGGAAGTGGCTGAGGGCGTTCACCAGCGACACGGCGTACACCAGCGTCACCGGATAGTGCGCCACGCAGAAAAACAGCTTCATCGCCTGACGGCCCTTTGTCCCAAAGAACGATCCAAACAGCGGCAGCGTCCGATCCTCTCCGTCATGCCCCTGCTGGTCGCGCATAAAGACGCGGCAAATCAGCACGTGCGGCACTAACGATAGCGGGAATCCAAGAAGGAGTAGCAGAATAAAGACGAGCGGGCCGCGAGTACCAATTTCCACCGGTAGGAAAAGCGTGCCTGCACCAACAGTAGCGCCATAAACACCCATCATCCAGATGGTATCTTTTTTCGTCCATTGGGGACGAGATATAGCTGTTTCTTTAGTCATAGTACTCATATATTTCGAGAATAACGCGAACGTTAATGGGGAGTTATTGGGGTAACCTAAGCGGAAAGAATAAACGAGGTGGAATTAATTTATTATTATTTGAGGCGATTCTAATGCCTTTTGTTCGATACTACTGGCAGCGGGATAAGCCTCGCAACTGTTTTTTGGCGTTTTCAGGAAACTATAAGATGGTTAATAACACCTATTCACACCATCTTAACTTATTACCATTAATATTAAAGGAACCGGCGCGCGATCGCCGGTTCCTGCTGATGATTAATTACCCCAGCGGCTTTTTAAATAATCAACCGCCTGCTGGGTTTGCGGCTGTTCGAGGTAGCCTTCGCGGAACAAGATTGTGCCATCGATATTTGCCGCGGACTCGTTCATATCAATTTGCTTTTTAAGCTCCGGCACGCCGCCCTGAACCGTCCAGTCTGGCTCATTTTTAGACGGTTCGCCCACTTTATACAGCGCGATACCGATATAAAGGCGGGTATTGGTTGGTTTCACCACGTCGGCCCACCATTTTGCCAGCACATCATAGCGCGCGGCATCACGGGCAAACGGCCAGTAAAGTTGCGGGGCAATATAGTCGAGCAGACCCTGCTGCACCCACTGGCGAGTATCGGCATAAGATTCATCGTACGCCGCTGCGCCGCGCGTATCGGAACCGGCCGGATCGTGCGAACGGTTACGCCAGACGCCCGCCGGACTCACGCCAAACTCGACGTTTGGATTGAGCTGTTTAATGGTACGAGAAACCTGGGTAATCAGTTGCTGCGTATTGTTGCGACGCCAGTCGGCTTTCGATGCAAAGCCCTGACCGTACTGGCGGTAGGTAGCGTTGTCATTGAGCGCTGAAGCAGGGGTTTCGGTATAGAAATAGTCGTCAAACTGCACGCCGTCAACCGGATAGCGGGAGACCACTTCTGCCACGATGCTGGTGATCCAGTCGCGAACTTCTGGGATACCCGGGTCGAGCACAAAGCGGTCGCTTGCGGTACGGATCCAGTCACGATGCAGAACGTAAACGCTCGGCGGCGTCATCGACAGCGTATTATTTAATGCCGTCACAGTGGACGGTTTGATATTAGTGGAAACACGATATGGGTTAAACCACGCGTGTACCTTCATGCCGCGTTTATGCGCTTCATCCAGCATAAACTGCAGCGGGTCGTAGCCTGGATATTGGCCGATAGTGCCGGTCAGCGTTTCAGACCACGGCAAAATATTGGACTGCCAGAGTGCCGTACCATCAGGCTTAACCTGGAAGAAGACAGTATTAATGCCAATACTTTTCAGCTTATCGAGCTTGTCGCGCAGCGCGGCCTGCTGCTGAATCACGCGCTGCATGCTGCTGCTGGCATTGATTGAGCTAATGGGTGGCCAGTCGAGGCGAGATACCGTAGTGAGCCAGACGCCGCGCATCGGTTCATTACTCTGCTGGGTTTTGCCCGTATTGACGTTAGAGGGCGACTTAACGGGAGTCTTTGAGTCACAGCTGACCAGAAAAAGCGCAGCGGCAACCAGCGCGGCGGCTTTTTTCGTTTTCGACATGCGGAAAAAATTAAAAGAACTGAGAGTCATAGGTGCCGTTATTCGGGTTAAATCGAGTGAGAACATTTTCGTACTATTTAAGGCGAAGTCAATCAGTTAGCGCCGCTGATATCACACGAAATGATAACGATCATCCCGATATGTCATTTGCCTTATTTCTACGAATTTCTTATCGTTGATGGATATTCATCCAGAAAAAAGTAAGGAAGCCCTATGTCTGAACATTCACATCTTGCCTGGACCTGGCAAGGCAGCGCCGAACCGGACGCGCTTGAGCTGAAAAGTATCGCCGTTCCGTCATTGGCTGCAGGCGAAGTGCTGGTACGAAATGCGGTTATCGGACTGAACCCGGTTGACTGGAAAGTGCTGGGGCCGGGGTTAATTGACTGGGAGAAGGACCATGTCCCAGGCGTTGACGGTGCGGGCACGGTGGTCGCGCTAGGGGAAGGGGTTGATACCCGTTGGCTAGGACAGCGGGTGGCATATCATCAAAGTCTGGCGAAACCCGGTAGCTATGCTGAACATACGCCGATTGCCGCCCGCGCCCTGATGCGTATTCCAGATGTGGTGAGTTTTGACACCGCGGCGAGCATCCCGTGTCCGGCGCTGACCGCCTGGCTGGCTATCGAAAAACTGCCCGTCATCCCTAATGCGCCGCTGCTGATTAGCGGTGCCGGCGGCGCGGTGGGGCATTATCTTGTTCAGTTTGCAGCGGCGAGAGGATTTGCGGTGACCGCGATGTGCAACCAGCGCCACTGGCAGCGTTTGCAGGCAATGGGCGCACAGCGCTGTATTGCTGGGCCATTAGCCGCAGGGCAGTCCTGGCCAGAGGCAGATGCCGCGTCGTTCTATGCGGTGATTGACAGCGTAAATGAAGATCACGCCGCTCGTTTGACGCCAGCGCTGAAGGCCAACGGTCATATTATTGCGATTCAGGGGCGGTTAAGCGAGTGGCCCTGCGCGCCGTTTGGCAGAACCCTGTCGATGCACGAAGTGGCGCTCGGCGCGCTACACTGGTATGGCGACGATGAGGCATGGCATCAGCTTACCGCTGCCGGTGAGAAGATAATGACCGATCTCGCCGCTGGTCGTCTGATGGCGGAAGAGACGGTGGCTACCGGGTTCGATAAGCTGCCGGAGCTACTGGACCAGCTCCGTCACCGTCAGTTCAGCGGCAAACCGCTAGTGCGAGTTACCCCTTAGAACGACCGGTTCCCCACGGATTGAACGCCGGTTCTTCCGGCGCGATATCCACATCACCCGACAGTGAGTCTAGGTAGAGGGCTTCTACTTCTGCGCGCGCCCACGGCGTACGGCGCAAAAATTTGAGGCTCGATTTTACGCTCGGCTCATTCTTGAAACAGTTGATGTTAATCAGCTTGCTTAATTGTTCCCACCCAAAACGCGCCACCAGCGCATTGACCTGCATCTCCAGAGTGACGCCGTGCAAAGGATCTTTTGAAATATGTGCTGTCATGCGGGGTCCGTTAAACATTGAGTGGAATAAAGTGAGCGGGGGAAGGTTACAAGAAAGCGGAACCCCCGGCAATGGCTCACGTTTAATGGTTGAAATTTCACTCACTTATTCAGGCGGTTGTACGCAAATTCTGACGCATAACGGCACTGCTGAATTATCAGAATTCACGTAGCGCACGATAAAATAACAAAATAATTTAAAATCATATGGTTAATTGTTTATCGGGGAACCACAACCCGAAACAGGTGATACCGTCCTCGCTTTCTACCCAGCATCGCCCCTGATGCAACTGCATTATCGAACGCACGATAGAGAGACCCAGTCCGCTGGAGTGAGCCGAATCGTGGCGTGCAGGATCGGCCCGGTAAAAACGATCGAACAATTTATCCTGATGATCGTGTGAGATGGTTTCCCCTCGGTTTATCACCCGGATAGCCATTCCGTCAGCTTCGGCTGCGACCGCTATCGTAATCACGCTTTGCGGCTCGGCGTAACGCACCGCGTTAGACAGCAGGTTTGCCAGCGCGCGGCGCAGCAGCTGGGTATCGGCGTACACCGTTCCGCTGGCCCGGGCGTGGAAGGATATGCCACGATCGGCGGCCAGATCCTCAAAATAGTCACTCAGGCGCTGAATCTCTTCGGCGACGTTTATCTTGTGGCGCTGAATGGCTCGGTCGGGCTGCTCCGCCTGGGCAAGGAACAGCATATTGTCGATCATCCGCGACATGCGCTGTAGCTCTTCGAAGTTTGACCCCAGCAGTTGCTGGTAGTAGTGATTATCCCGAGGTGCGCCGAGGCCCACTTCAGTCTGGCCGAGTAGGGTGTTAATAGGTGTGCGCAGGTCGTGGGCCATATCCGCGCTGACCTGTTTAAGCTGCTGGAAGCCACGCTCGAGTCTTTCAAGCATCGCATTCACCGAGTCGATCAGGGCATCCAGTTCGGTCGGTACGCCGTGTTTATCGAGCCGGGAAGAGAGCGTTTGCGTGCCGATTTTTGCGGTACGTTCGGCAAGCTGATGCAACGGCAACATCCCGCGGCGAGCGAAAATAACCGCCAGTATGATGGAGATAGCCGCTATCACGATGGCAAAAAGCATGATGTTGTTACGATACACCTCAAGAATATGGGTGCGATCGCTCAGCACTCTGGCTGAGAGAATTTCCAGCGGCGGCTGGCCGTTGGCCGACGGGCTGATTGCCGCCATATAGACCATCGGCGTGCCGTCTGCGTTGTTGGCATGATGCACAGCGGCGGGCGTAAGCCGTTGGTTGCCAGCTACGGGGGTAACGGCCGGAATATCGCGCCGCATCGGATTGACTTCCAGCAGCGTCGGCCCGCCAACGTAGCGGATAATCAACAATGACTCCGTATTGCCCAGCATATTGGCAAACAGATGCGGCTTTTCGTGGATCAACTGACGGGCATTAAGATCCCGCAGCAGCGTGCTGATCTGGTCGACGCGAGAGACCAGCGCTGCATCGTCGCGTATTGTGAGCTGCTGGCGCAGTCCATAGTAGAGTGCGCTGCCCATAACGGTTAAGGCCGCAAAGGAGAATGCTGCCAGCAGAATGGCTAATCGAAAAGTCAGGGACCTGCGCTTCATGACGCTTTCTCGCAGCGATATCCAACGCCGTGCACGGTATGAATCAACCGTACGCTGAAGGGATCGTCCACTTTTTGCCGCAGCCGGCGTACCGCGACGTCCACCACGTTGGTGTCGCTGTCAAAATTCATATCCCAGACGCGGGAGGCGAGAAACGTTCGCGAGAGTACCTGGCCGGGATGCTGTAGAAAGCAGACCAGCAGCTTGAATTCTTTGTTGGTGAGCGTGATAAGTTTGCCGTCCCGTTCGCAGCGAAATTTTTCGATATCCACCACCAAATCCGCCAACGAGAGACGTGCTTCTGGCTCTGGCTGACGCTGGCCGCGGCGTAAAATAATACGAATACGCGCCAGCAGTTCGGCAAATGAAAATGGCTTCACTAGATATTCATCGGCGCCCAGACCTAGCCCGCGCAGGCGATCCTCCAGAGCTCCGCGTGCGCTCAGAAACAGCACTGGAGTCTGGCTATGGGTACGCAAGCGTTCCATGACCGTCCAGCCGTTCATTTCCGGCAGCATGACATCCAGCAATATCAGGTCATAGCGTTCTTCCCGCGCGAGATGCAGCCCGTCGATACCGTTTGCAGCCCAGTCCACGGTATAACCCGCTTCATTTAGCCCGTTCACCAGATAGGCGGCGGTTTTCGCTTCGTCTTCAATAATGAGGATTTTCACGCAGCGGGTCCTGTAAAAAGGAGAGAAAAGGGCGCGGAAAGCGCCCCAATTTTGTCAGTATAACCTTAGTATCCCGGCACGTGGGCCGCTTTCATAATCAGGTTCGCCACCGCTTCTGGCTGCGAGAGGAGCGAAACATGGCTGGATTTCAGCTCAATGGTCTGTGCATGCATTCGTTTCGCCATAAAACGCTCCAGATCCGGGTTGATAGTGCGATCCTCCGTGGATACTGCATACCAGGTTGGCTTGTGCTGCCAGGCGGCAATGGTCGTTTTAGCCTGGGTAATCGCTTTACCGATTGGTTGTTGCACGGCGTAATAGGCCTTGGCTTCGCGTTCTGGAAGGTCGCCGGCGAAATCATGAACAAATGCGGATTCGCTTAGTGCGCCATAGCCATCGTCGCTCCATTTCAGGCCCGCCGAAGCTGGTGCCGCAGGGTAGCGCTTGGTCAGCGCCGGATAATCTTCACCGGCCTCCGGAGCCCTGGCGGCAATATAGACCAGCCCTTTCACTTCTGGCTCGTCGCCCGCCTGACTTATCACCATACCGCCGTACGAGTGCGCTACCAGAATCACCGGGCCATTTTGCTGTGCCAGCGCGCGTTTAACTGCCGCCACGTCATTATCCAGAGAGGTCGTTGGGTTCTGTACTGCCGTGACGTTCAGGCCTTTTGCCTGCAGCAATGGGATCACTTTTCCCCAACTGGAGCCGTCGGCAAACAGGCCGTGCACCAGCACGATATTTTTCACTTCCTGCGGAGCATCCGCCTGTGCGGCGAGCGGGCTTAATGCGCCCAGTATCAGGGAACTCAGAACGGTAAGATGGCGTAATTTCATGGTCAATCCTCAGATTCAGCAATGGGGTCATGGCTACTGTAGTGGCCGGAGACCCACAAAGTGCTGACGCTGAAATGACAAAAAAATGACAGGAGAAAGCCGTATCTATAAAAATCAGGGAGGTGGCAAGCTATTGATGATGTGGTAAACAGGGAGATAAAAATGATCAACCGGGATGGTTAACATGCTGAAATACCTCTCACTGCTGGCCGTTCTGCTGCTGGCTGGATGCGCCAATACGCCAAACTTGCCGCCAACGGATACCATTGTGGCGATAAAACCGGATGATACCGGCATTATCGCCAGTTCAGAAAAATACAGCTATCGTTTCGGGCGTGCGGGGATGCCCCAGGAGTATCAGCGCTATAAAACATTCTACGCTCGCTTTCATCAACAGGCGTCAGGCGTGCGAGTTAACTTTGTGGCCGAGAACCACGAGCTAACGGCGGAGTACCTGGTGGTGATTGATAAGCATAAAGTGGATGCTGGGCAACAAACCATGCTGGTGAATCAGTATAAAGCGACACCGATTGATAACGACCATCTTGGGGTGATGTTTAAAGCCAGCGGCTTCTGGGTGTTATCTGATGAATCTGATGACCTGTCTGCGCCGTATCGGCTGGAACAACCGATTGTGGTCTCCATCAGCGATAAGACCCAATCGATTACCACTCTGGGCACCATCGCGATGATCCCATTAATCCCGTTGTTCCCACTGTATATGATGTACGGATGCGCGACCGGGCCTTGCATATAGTGCCCGGTAACTCAACGTCGGGGCGTGCTGCATCGCCAGGCGATCAGCGCGCAGACCGTCAGAACCAGCCCCAACTGCTGCACCATACCGGCGAGCCCGAGTAAGATCCCCAGCAGCAGATAGTAGCTTAATCCGAACAGCGCGCCGGCAACCCCGGCCTGCTCCCGGTAGCGATGCAGCGCCTGGCTCAGCACGTTCGGTATTGCGATGCCGTAGGCGACCACCACGCCCGCAACCGGGATAAGTATCCACGCGGAATGCTGCAACCGCCATGCGACGGCACCGGAGAGCAGCGCCAGAATGCAGGCGTAATAGACCAATCGCTCGGGGGTAAGATTGGTGGTTAACAGCCTCCGGTTCAGCAGGCTCCCCAACAGTGAAGCGAGCGCCAGCAGGAACCCCGTCCAGCCAAATGCCGTTGAACTCCAGCCCAATTGCGTGAAAAGAAACGGGCTCAGGCTGTAGTAGCTGAACAACATGGTATTCAGCAAAGCAACAAGCATGACGTTCTTCCAGAGCGCGCCATCTCGCGCCATACGGACGGCCAGGTTGGCAACCCGTGGCCTGATCACATTCTCTGGCCGGGTTTCAGGCAGGGCGATTACCGTGAGTATGAGCAATAATAGCGCCAGCCATACCAGTGCAATAAAGACGCCGGTGTGACCATACAGACTGACCAGCCAACCACCGCTGACCAGCCCAAACACCGGGCTCATCGCCAGCGCGGCGCCCATAACCGAAAACACACGAGCAAGAGCGGTGGATTCATAGCTATCACGCAGCATCGTCTGTACCACCACGGAGCCGGAAGCGGCTCCTATTGCCGCAACCATACGCGCCAGCAGCAGCAGGGTAAAATCCTGGGCGTCAACGGCCATTGTGGCCCCCGCGCCATAGCAGACCAGCCCGGCCATCATGGCTGGCCGACGCCCGATGTGGTCGCATAGCCAGCCCCACAACGCGACCCCGACCGCAAAAGCGATAAAGTACACTGAAAGCGTTTGAGCGGCGCGCTCGTGGCTAACCTCAAATGCGCGGGCGATGTCCGGCAGCGCCGGGCTATATAGGGTTTCCACCAGTTGCGGAAACATAATGAGCAGCGTCAGCAGCCATAAGGGGGGACGGTTGGTGATATTCATGATGAGATCCAGTGCGTCAGAAAATTAAGGCGTATTATTGCGAACGCACGGGTGTCTTATTACCATATTAAAGACATTATCTATCAAATATCGGACAATTTATGAAAATTAGCCCCAGCGATATATTCGACCCGGATCGTTTTGATGAACCGGTCGTCGGCATCGCATCCGATATGGGCGTGCATGATTCCGGGCGGCACAGCCATCAGCGCCATCAACTCCTCTTTTCGGCGGCAGGAAGTATCACTATTGAACTCGATCAAACCCTGTGCCTGCTGCCGCCGGGCCGGGCTGCCTGGATACCCGCAGGAACCGCTCACCGCGCCATTATGCGCGGCGTGCTGGCCTATCGTTCTCTCTATTTTTCAACGGCTTTGCCGCTATCGATGCTGCCGCTGCAGATAGTCGAGGTGAATCCTCTCTTTTTTGAGGTTATTGAACGAATGGCGTTCTGGCCCTGGGGTATGGAGGCCGCGCAACAGGCCAGCCTCATTACCGTTTTTGGTGAGGAAATACAGCGCGCGCGTCAGGAAAACTGGACGCTAAAATTTCCCTCAGACCCACGCCTCAACGGCTGGGTGGATAGGGTGCGTAAGGGAGACTTACCGCCGAGATTAGGTCAGTTAGCCCAGCAGGCCGGTGCCTCAGAGCGCACGATAAGTCGTATTTTTGTCAGAGATACCGGTATGAATTATCAGAACTGGCGGCAGCAGTGGCGACTACTGAAAGCCATGGAAATGCTGTCCGAGGGACTCTCGTTAAGCGATGTCGCGCAAGGGCTAGAGTTTGTCAGCGACAGCGCATTCATCGCTTTTTTCCGTCAACATACCGGCACTACGCCGGCACGCTATTTGCCGAAATAGTTGAGCCTTCCGCCAGATGACAGGATTGTCATCTGGTTAACCCCTTTTTGTAGGGTTCCCCCGAGTAGACTGGCCTCATTTCTTACAGACAGTGAATTATCATGAGATTACTTCACGCAAAGCCAGTATTGGTCATCGGTCTGATGTTGGGGGCTTGTTGTGAGCGACTGGCGGAAACGCGGCGCGGAAAGCAAGGAACAGGTGCGCCAGACAACCATCGTAGCCCGGCCGAGCGCAGCGACGCCGGGGTTTATACGGGAGCAGATGAAGTGCCTGATAGCGATGGGGGGCGCTTCAGCTTTGTGCCAGGAGCAGACGTTCATATGACCAAGCAACCACATATGCCCGGTCATATGCACTATCTACACTACGGTTATCTTGACGTCAGATATTCTTGTTTTTATGCCCATGCTTCTGATATTTCAGTTGAACGGGTAACAATGGCATGTTGAGGCAGGATTTTGTCAAGTATAAACAAATTGGTGTCATGATCTGGATCGGCGCAACAATCACCCGCAACCACCAGTCGGTAATCCAGGTCAAAAGCTTGCCCGACTGTAGAAAGCACCACGCCACTGGTGGTCACGCCGGTAAGGATCAAAGTTTCAATGCCTTGGGCGCGAAGAATCATCTCAAGTTCGGTAAATGAGAAAGCGCCGACTCTGCGTTTAACAATGACGGCCTCATTCTCTGCGGGAGCGACTTCAGGATGAATAGCCGTGCTCTCATTGTCAGCCATAAACATTCCATTCTCTTTAATCGAAGAGAAGATAGTGTTGTTTTTGCTGACCTCTGGATACCCTTTGCGGAATCCGACACTGATATAAATTACCGGTACGGCTGCTGCGCGCGCAGCTGCTATCAGTGATGCGGTATTGCGGATAACGTTTCCAGCGATTTCTTGCGGGAGAAAATTGTTAAGGATGATCGTTTGAAAATCCATAACCAGCAGAGCGCTGTTTTTATTGATATTACTGAGTTGATTTGACATAAATTTTCCAAATTTGTAGCTGAAGGCTAATGAAGTGAGTCAGCGCGTTGCTAACTGGCGATGTATTTTAAAGTTCCAGGCAGCTCCGGCTAGCAGGATACAGCTGGTTGCCAGAAAGACGGCTCGCATCCCGATATGCCCGCCGACAAAACCACCTATCAGCGGCCCGATGAACTGACCGGCGAACTGCGCGGCGACGGAATAGCCAAGGATGCTACCCACCATGCCTTCTGGTACACGGTGACGTATGACTGCCGCAATACAAGGCAACAAGCCGCCAAGCGCCAGCCCCATGAGGAAACGCAGGGCAATCAGTTGCCACCCGGAAGTGACAAAAGCCTGCGGGATGAGCAACAAACCGGCCGTAGCCAGCGCCAGCGTGATAATGCGTAAATGTCCTATTCTGTCTGCCAGTTTACCAAGCCAGGAAGCTGAGATAATGCTGCCCAGGGCCGCGGCTGCCATCACATATCCCGCCACTTTCGTTATCTGAGAAGCGTCGATGACGAGTGTACGCACATAGACCGTGATAATGGGTTCTATTGACATATTGGCCAGCATCAGCAGCAGACCGGTACAAAGCATACAGACAATCACAGAGCGGGCAGGCAATTGGGGCCAGCTCCCCCGCGTTTTTGCCGCAGCATCCTCGGGCTTTTGTACCGCTTCGCGGATGAGAGTCAGGGTCATGATAAAGGCCAGAAAAATCAGTGCGCCTGCACAGAAAAATGTGGACCGAATACCAATCAGCCCCGGTAGCCATCCCCCGGCAAGGGGGCCGACAAGATTGCCAGCCATGACACCGGATGAAACGATCCCCAGCGCCCATGCGGCACGTTCTCTGGGAGCCTGTACAGCGATAAGAATTGTTGCGCCGGATGAGTAGCCTCCAGCCAGCCCAACTAGCAACCGCAGACCGACAAGTTGCCAGATATTCGTCACCAGCCCCATAAGCGAAACCGTAATAGCCATGCCAAGGCTGGCTCTCACGAGCATCGACTTACGTCCATATCTGTCACCAAGTCGTCCCCAGACGGGGGCAATCAACCCGGCAGTAATAAACGTTGCGCTGAATGCCACACCAGACCATTGAACAACCGCTGCATGCCCGTGAACACCAAGCTCTTCGACATATAAAGGCAGAAACGGCAGCATCAGGGTCATTGCAAAGACGGTTGAGAACGAGCCAATGAAGCAAACGATCAGGTTTCGTTGCCAAAAGCTGTTATAAAATTGGGTCATAAAAATGCTCTATCATGGTATACCAAACTGGTATACCATATCGATTATGCATTTTACTGTCAATTTGTGGGAGAACATTGCCGTCATGAGCCAGGCATCAGAAGTTGAAAACCAATTAAGAAAATTGATACTCAGCATGGAACTGGGGCCGGGAGAACGACTGACCGAGCGCTGGGCTGAAGCAACGTTTAACGCCTCCCGGACGCCTGTTCGAGCCGCATTACAGAAGCTGGAGTCCGAGGGGCTGGTATGTCGTGACGGGTTACGCTGGTTGGTGGCACCGATCGATGTCGCTGAAGTTGAACAACTGTGTATTTACCGGGAAGTACTGGAAGTGGCGGCATTAAAACTGTCAGCCAGCCAAATGACGGAAGAACAACTCAGCGGTCTGGAAATCCTGCTTAAAGAGAAGACTGCTGTTGCGTCTGAAGGGATGTTGGACGATGCCGGAACACGATTCCATCTGTATCTGGCCCGTCTTTGTCAGAATGCGTTTATCATTGAAGGGATAAGTGATGCACTGCGACGGCTTTCACGGGCAAGATGGCTTGATAAAGCGCCGTCGAACCCCGCCTGGGAAGAGCATCGCGAAATATTTGCTGCGCTGCGCTCGCAGGACATTGAGAAAGCCGCAGAGTTACTCGCCGATCATCTTAGGGAAAGCCGAATCCGCCTTCTCGACGCTATCAATTCAAGCAAACGTAGCCTGAGGGCGAGAGGGATTGTTATATCCTGACCATATGTCGAGTTTCACGTCAGAATAACAAAGGTCGGCTTCTCGCTCACAGCGGACCTTCAACTCATCCGTATCCCCATCTTCATGCCAGAAGCGGATGTTTCCTCCGATTTAAAATCAGTAATTCAAAGGGTAGAACCGCCTACCGTGGCGGAACAACCTACCATAAATATTTTCTTAAGGATTTCTTAACCTTATCGACCCCAATGGTTGCGAATCAGGATTTTTATTGCAGCATTCTTATCATTCTCCCTATTTCATACCGTTATGTGATAATTGAAATCATTATCATTACCATCTTCATATTGATGTGCTTTAATCCACTCGCTATGCATTCAGGTGTTATGTACTCATTTCTATAAAGGATTAACGTATGAAGTTTGGTTTCTCATCCCTCTGCTCCATTGCAGTGCTAACCTCATCTGTTTTGTTAACACCGTTCGCCAGCGCGGCGGACAACAGCGACGGGCTTGTGGTGTACAACGCCCAGCATGAAAACCTGGTGAAATCCTGGGTTGACGGTTTCACCAAAGAGACCGGTATAAAAGTGACGCTGCGTAACGGCGGCGACAGCGAATTGGGCAACGCGCTGGTGCAGGAGGGCAGTTCATCTCCTGCTGACGTTTTCCTGACCGAAAACTCACCGGCAATGGTGCTGGTCGATAACGCGAAGCTGTTTGCGCCGCTGGATAAAGCCACTCTGGACCAGGTTGCTCCGGCTTACCGCCCGGAACACGGACGCTGGATTGGTATCGCGGCACGTAGCACCGTGTTCGTCTACAACCCGGCTAAGCTGAATGAATCACAGCTGCCAAAATCGTTAATGGATCTGGCGAAACCTGAGTGGAAAGGGCGCTGGGCTGCGTCTCCATCCGGCGCTGATTTCCAGGCTATCGTCAGCGCAGTGCTGGCGCTGAAGGGCGAGAAAGCGACGCTGGAATGGCTGAAAGGGATGAAAACTAATTTCGTGGCCTACAAAGGTAACAGCACGGTGCTGAAAGCCGTCAACGCTGGCCAAATTGATGGCGGGGTGATTTATCACTACTACCGTTTTGTTGACCAGGCGAAAACCGGTGAAAACAGCAAAAACACCCAGCTGCACTACTTCAAACACCAGGACCCAGGCGCTTTCGTCAGCATTTCCGGTGGCGGCGTACTGGCCTCCAGTAAGCATCAGCAGCAGGCACAGGCATTTATGAAGTACATCACCGGTAAAGCGGGTCAGGACAGCCTACGCACCAACGACGCGTTTGAATACGCGGTGGGCGTGAATGCCGCCTCCAATCCGAAGCTGGTTCCGCTGAAGGATCTGGATGCGCCAAAAGTTGAAGCCTCCACGCTCAACAACAAAAAAGTCATTGATTTGATGACGCAAGCTGGCCTTCTTTAATTGATGTAGTGGTGAGTGCCTGATGTCAGTGGTTAATATTACCCACGCGCCTAACCTCCGGCGCGGTGGGGGACGACGCCGCCCGGCGTTAACGATGATTTTACTCGCGATACTGTTTGCGCTGTTATCGCTGATCCCTCCGGCTTTTGTGGTGGTGATTGGTTTTGACACCGGATGGGACACGGTCAAGGCACTCATTTTCCGCCCGCGTGTTGCTGAACTGCTCAGCAACACGCTGCTGTTGGTGATCATTTCCGTTCCGCTCTGTGTGCTGGTAGGGGTGATGCTTGCCTGGCTCACGGAACGAACCACTCTGGCCGGGCGCCGTATCTGGTCAGTTCTGGCCGTCGCGCCGCTGGCGATCCCGGCCTTTGTGCAGAGCTACGCCTGGGTTAGTGCGGTGCCGTCCATTCATGGCCTGGGCGCCGGGGTCTTTCTCTCGGTGCTGGCCTATTACCCCTTCATTTATCTCCCGGTCTCTGCGGTAATGCGCCGCCTCGATCCGACGCTGGAAGATGTCGCCGCGTCATTAGGCACGCCGCCGTTGTCCGCTTTCTTCCGTATCGTTCTGCCCCAGTTGAAACTGGCTATCTGGGGCGGAGCGTTGCTGGTCACCCTGCATCTGCTGGCGGAATATGGCCTGTACGCGATGATCCGTTTTGATACCTTTACCACCGCCATTTACGATCAGTTCCAGTCGACGTTTAGCGGCCCGGCGGCCAATATGCTCGCGGGCGTGCTGGCACTTTGCTGCCTGGTGTTCCTGACGCTTGAAGGGACGACGCGTGGTAAAGCGCGCTATGCCCGTGTGGGTTCAGGTGCACCGCGCGAACAGCATCGTCTGCAGCTGAATTTACCGCTCAGCGTGGCGGGGCAGCTTTTCTCGCTGGCGGTGTTGATGCTGGCTCTGGTGGTGCCACTGGCGGTGCTCTGTCGCTGGCTATGGCTGGGCGGCTTCGAAAACTGGGCTCAGGCCGATCTCTGGCTGTCGTTGCGCCAGACCATCGTGCTGGCCTCCGGCGGTGCGTTGCTCATTATGCTGGCGGGGATCCCGGTGACCTGGCTGACGGTGCGCCACCCGCGTCCGCTGTTCCGTGCGCTTGAAGCGTGTAACTACTTCACCAGTTCGCTGCCGGGAATTGTGGTTGCGCTGTCTTTGGTCACCGTGACCATCCATTATATGCGTCCGCTCTATCAAACCGAGTTCACGCTCTTCCTGGCCTATCTGCTGATGTTTATGCCGCGTGGGTTGATCAATCTGCGCGCCGGTATTGCACAGGCACCGCTGGAGCTGGAAAACGTTGCCCGTAGTTTAGGGAAAACCCAGGCCCGCGCGATCTGGGAGATTACCATGCGTCTGGCCGCGCCGGGGGCTGCGGCCGGCGGTGCGCTGGTGTTCCTCGGGATTACCAACGAACTCACGGCGACGCTGCTGCTTTCACCGCTGGGAACCAAAACGCTTTCCACCGGATTCTGGGCGCTGACCAGTGAAATTGATTATGTTGCCGCAGCGCCTTACGCACTGTTGATGGTGCTGATCTCGCTGCCGCTGACCGGACTCCTTTACGTGCAGTCGCAAAAAATAGCGGGCCTGTAAGATGATTGAATTAACGAATATCTCCAAAAAATTTGGCCCGATGCCGGTGCTTGAGGATCTAAGCCTGACGGTGATGCCGTCCTCCCGCACGGTGATTGTCGGCCCGTCCGGTTCAGGCAAAACCACCTTGCTGCGCATTCTGGCCGGTTTTGAATCGCCGGACAGCGGGCAGATTGTCCTGAATGGCAAAACGTTGTTTGATGCGAACACCTTTGTACCTGCACATCAGCGCGGCATCGGCTTTGTGCCGCAGGAAGGCGGTTTGTTCCCGCATATGAAAGTGGCCGATAACATTGTCTACGGCCTGAAGGGGTCAAAAAAGGAAAATCAGCGTCGGGTTGCGGAGTTAATGGAGCTGGTCTCCCTCAGCCATGAACTGGCCAATCACTGGCCGCATGAGATCTCCGGCGGGCAGCAGCAGCGAGTTGCGCTCGCGCGCGCCCTGGCGCAGGAACCGGTATTGATGCTGCTGGATGAGCCGTTCTCTGCGCTGGATACCGGGCTGCGTGCGGCAACGCGCAAAGCCACGGCGGACCTGCTGGATGAGGCCGGGGTGGCGTCGATTCTGGTCACTCACGACCAGCAGGAGGCGCTCTCGTTTGCCAGCCAGATTGCGGTGATACGCAAGGGGCGCTTCGCACAGGTCGGGTCGCCGATGGCTGTCTATTCGCAACCGGTGGATGAAGCCACGGCGCTGTTTCTCGGCGATGCGCTGATTTTTCCGGCACAGGTGAGCAGCGGGGTGGCAAACTGCGCGCTGGGCGCGATCCCGGTGGATAACCCACTCACGTGCGGTGAAAAACGCATCATGCTGCGTCCTGAACAGGTTGTCATCGCACCTTGTCTATCCGACAGCGACCCGGCGCGGGCCGTCACCATCGTCGATGTGGATTTCACCGGTCATTTTTCAACGCTGGCGCTCGCCTGTCCGGCGTGGCCTGATGTACTGCAAGTGAAAACGGTCAGTCAGCAAAGATGGCAGGTGAATATGGCCGTAATGCTGAAGATAGAGGGGAATGCCTGCGTGTTAGGCAATTATTGACGAGTTCTATCCGTGCGTTCGCGTGCCGGGGGATCATTGTTGTTCTGTATTACATCCTCCAGGCACCACCGCAGTGCACCCGCCCCACAAACCCTCCCCAAAATAGTGAACCGACATCGATAAAAGTCACTAATTGACTGATAAACAAGATGATTAAAACCTGGCATATCCCTTGCTTAGATAAATCTGAAAGGGCAGCACACACAATTTGACCAATAGCTGGCTAGGGTTCCGGTTCACTTCGGTGAATGACTGGTCCAAGAGCGGGCGACCTCTGAGAGGTTACACGGCGGGACAAAAGCCCGGGAGACAGCAGCACCAGTTGGTGTCGCGCTGCCCCCTAATTTTGTGCCACTCAGAGGTCAAGCATGAAAATAACGCCATTACTCCGCTCTCTTGTACTGTCGCTGGCAATGCTGGTCAGTCTCCCCACCTTTGCTGCAGTGAAAAAAGAGTTCAACGTCTGCTGGACCATTTACGCCGGATGGATGCCCTGGGGCACCATCAGCAGTAGCAAAATCATCGATAAATGGGCCAACAAGTACGGCATCAAAATCAACGTTGTCCAGCTCAACGACTACATCGAATCCATCAACCAGTACACCGCGGGTCAGTTTGACGGCTGCACCATGACCAATATGGATGCGCTCACCATTCCAGCTGCGGGTGGAGTTGATTCCACCGCGCTGATCCTCGGCAGCTACTCGGAAGGCAACGACGGCGTAGTGATGAAGGGCGAGGGTAAAACCCTCAAAGACCTGAAAGGGATGAAGGTCTACCTGCCAGAACTCTCCGTTTCTCACTATTTATTGGTCCGTGGTCTGGAAAAAGCCGGGCTGGCGGAGAAAGACGTCACCGTGGTCAACACGTCGGATGCAGATATTGTCTCGGCATTCGGCACCTCCAGCGTACAGGCCGCAGTGGCCTGGAACCCACAGCTTTCCGTCATCAAAGGCACCCCAAATACCACCGAAGTGTTCAGCTCTTCGCAGGTACCGGGCGAGCTTATCGACATGATGGTGGTTAACAGCGAAACCCTGAAAGACAACCCCGCGCTCGGCAAAGCGTTGACCGGCGCATGGTACGAGATGATGGGGCTGATGAAAGCCCAGGATGCTAACGCGCTAAATGCGATGGCCGCCGCCTCCGGTACCGATCTGGCTGGGTATCAGGCGCAGCTCAAAACCACCCATCTGTTCTATACCCCGCAGGACAACATTGCCTTTATCAGCTCTTCTGAACTGGCGAAAACCATGCAGCGCGTGGCCGCGTTCTCCTTCGATAAAGGGCTACTGGGTGATGGTGCGCAGAGCGCTGATTTTATCGGCATGAGCTTCCCGGGCAACGTCACCCAGGGCGATGCCCGTAACGTCAAACTGCGCTTTGATGACAGCTTCGTGAAAATGGCCGCTGCCGGCACGCTGTGATAACGGACGGAACTTCGATGCGACAAATTAATCGTCATCCCACTTCTGGCCTGCGGCTGATGCTGGTCATGCTGCCTTTCTTCCTGCTGCTGGCGGCCTATTTTTTTGGCTCTGCAGTGCGGCTGGAGGCAAATCCGCAAGACAAGCTACTGCCGGGTCTACAGCAGATGCTGGATGCGCTATCGCGGATGGCGTTTACCCCGGATAAACGCAGCGGTGAGTATCTGTTTTGGGTCGATACCCTGGTCAGCCTGGCGCGACTGCTGGTTGGGCTGGCAATTGCCTCACTGCTGGGCCTGTGTATTGGCGTGACCTCCGGTGTGTTCCCGCTGTGGCGCGCGTCGCTGTCACCGCTGATGACGGTACTGTCGATGATCCCGCCGCTGGCAATATTACCGGTGCTGTTTATCGTTTTCGGGCTGGATGAACTGTCGAAAGTGATGCTGATTGTTATTGGCATCACGCCGATGCTGGCGCGCGATCTGGAGCATCGCGCCTGTGAAATCCCACCGGAGATCCTGATTAAAGCCCAAACGCTGGGCGCCAACAGCTGGACGCTGGTCCTGCGCGTAGTGTTGCCTCAGCTGTTATCCCGACTGCTGACCTCGCTGCGTCTGCTGTTGGGGTCGGCGTGGTTATTCCTGATTTCGGCCGAGGCGATTTCGTCCACTGCTGGGCTGGGCTACCGCATTTTCCTCGTGCGTCGCTATATGGCCATGGACGTGATTATCCCTTACGTCCTGTGGATCACGCTGCTGGCATGGCTGATGGATCTGGGGCTGCGTCAGTTGCATAAAACCTGTTTTCCCTGGGCGGAAGGAGGGAAGGCATGAGCTTTATCACTATCAACAATATCTGGCAGGAGTATGGCGACCACGTCGTGCTGGAACGTCTGAACCTGCAGGTAAAAGCGGGAGAGTTTTGCTCGATGGTTGGGGCATCTGGCTGTGGAAAATCGACTTTTCTGCGTCTGCTGCTCGGCCAGGAGGCACCAAGCCGTGGAACGATTACCCTGGATGGCAGGCCGCTTAGCGCAGAGCCGGATAGCAGTCGCGGCGTAGTGTTTCAGCGTTACTCCGTTTTTCCGCACCTCAGCGTGCTGGATAACGTCTCCATTGGGCTCGAGCTGCCGCAATCGCCGCTGTTCGGGCGACTGTTTGGCGCCAAAAAACGCGCAGCGCGCGAACGGGCAGCGGAGATGCTGGAAAAAGTGGGCCTCAGCCATGCGCTGGATAAATATCCGGCACAGCTATCCGGCGGCATGCAGCAGCGTTTAGCTATCGCCCAGGCGTTCATTATGCAGCCCCGCGTGCTGCTGCTTGATGAACCCTTTGGCGCACTTGACCCCGGCATCCGCAAAGACATGCATGCGCTGCTGCTGCAACTGTGGAGTGAAACCCGGATGACCGTATTTATGGTCACACATGATCTTTCAGAAGGCTTCAACCTCGGCACCCGTTTACTGGTGTTCGACAAAGTGCGCATCGACCCGCAGGCGCCGAATGCCTTTGGCGCGCGCATTACTTATGACATTCCGCTCAATGAGACGCGGCTCTCCGCGCTGAGCGGCACGGCTCCCGACAACGTTTATGCATTGAAAGGTTAACCCTATGAAAACTAACACACCATTGCGCGAAGAGGTTCTGCCAGGCGGTGGACACCTATCGTTCGTGCTCAAACGTGGACAGATCCTACGCATGACGGACATGGAAGGCGGGGCAAACGTCAGCCTGCTGATGCTGAACCCGCACCACAAAAGCGAGCGTCTGAACCTGCCCGATACGTTGAAAGGTCAGCATACGGCGCGCCTCACCGCCGGACACTGTTTTTACTCTGACATGGGCCGTGTGCTGGCCGGGATCATTGCCGATACCAGCGGCTGGCACGACCCGTTTGGCGGCGTATTGAACGCGCAGGAAGTGGCGGAAAAATACGGGCAGGGGCGTTATCAGGCGCTGCGCAATGGTTTCTACCGTAACGGTACCGACAACCTGCTGGTCGAGATGGGCAAGTGGGACCTCAACCTTGAAGACCTGCTGATGGTCATCAACCTCTTCAGCAAGGTCACGGTAGATGACAACGGGCAGTTCAGTTTCCACAGCGGCCATTCACAGCCGGGAAGCTATATCGAGCTGTTTGCCTCCATGGACACGCTGATGGTGATGACTGCGCTGCCGCACCCAATGGACCCGTCCCGCGAATATGCGCCGCGCCCGATACAGTTGAGCTGGAGACAGGCTGAAGATGAAGACGCTGCTATTAACGCGTTGCTGACGCGCCCGGAAAACGAACGCGCCCTCACTAACACCCAACTTTTTGCCCTGTAAGGAGCCACAAGATGACCGTAGCCAGCGAGAAACAAGCCCAGCAAGCCAGCTTCCGCCATGTGATCCCGGCGGGTGAACCTTACCTGTTTGAAGTGAAGAAAGGGCAAACGCTGCGCCTGCTCGATCTGGAAGGCAATCAGGCGGTAGACACGCTGTTCTATAACGCAGATAAACCCCGTGAACGCTACGATGCCCAGCGTACGCTGCGTCGCCAGAATAATGCCTATCTCACCAGCGGCAGCGTGCTGTACTCGAACCTCGGCAACCCGCTGCTGACCATCGTCGCCGACACCTGCGGCCGTCACGATACGCTCGGCGGCGCCTGCGCACAGGAGAGCAATACTGTACGTTATGCCCTCGACAAACGGCACATGCATAGCTGCCGGGATAACTTTCTCTGCGCCTGCCTGCACGACGGCCGTCTGCAAAAGCGCGATATTGGCGCGAATATCAACTTCTTTATGAACGTACCGGTGACGCCCCAGGGCGGGCTGACCTTTGAGGATGGAATCTCCGCGCCGGGTAAATACGTGGAGTTGCGCGCCGAGTGCAACGTCATTGTACTTATTTCCAACTGCCCGCAGTTGAACAACCCCTGCAATGGCTGGAACCCAACGCCTGCCGAGGTGCTGATATGGAACTAACGCCTACCCGCTGGCAGCGTCTGCGTCAGGTGATTTATCGCCTGTTTGAAGTCCGTGCTGGCCGACTCCTGCCGTAAACGCTTTTGCCCCCGTGGACGACCATGGGTGAGCCGAATTCCGGCGGGACGACCCGCCACGATTGAGTCTGACCTATGTTGACGACACTCCTGATTGCGAACCGCGGAGCGATTGCCTGTCGCATCCTGCGTACCCTGCACGCCATGCATCTTCGCGGCGTGGCGGTCTATTCTGAGGCTGATATCAGCAGCCTGCATATCCGTGAAGCGGATGAAGCCTTGAGCCTTGGCGAGGGCCAGGCGGCCAATACCTACCTGGTGATAGACAAATTGATTGCTGCGGCGCAGGCCAGCGGCGCCCAGGCCATCCATCCGGGTTATGGATTTTTGTCTGAAAACGCAGCTTTTGCGGAAGCCTGTGAAAGCGCTGGGATCGCCTTTGTTGGCCCTACACCGGAACAGCTGCGTCTGTTCGGGCTGAAACATACCGCGCGTGCGCTGGCAAAATTGCACGGTGTACCGATGCTGGAAGGGACGGAACTTCTGGCGGATGTGAACGAAGCGCTAAACGCAGCTGAGCAGGTCGGCTATCCGGTGATGCTGAAAAGCACAGCGGGCGGCGGCGGTATCGGCATGCGCGTTTGCTATAGCGCTGAAGAGCTGAACGATGCGTTCGACGCCGTGGTGCGGCTGGGGAAAAATAACTTTAGCGACTCGGGCGTGTTTATTGAGAAATACATCGAACGGGCGCGACATCTTGAAGTACAGCTGTTTGGCGACGGCAGAGGCGACGTCATTGCCCTCGGCGTGCGCGACTGTTCGGTACAGCGCCGTAACCAGAAGGTACTGGAAGAGACCCCCGCGCCAAACCTGCCTGCCGGCATGGAAAATGCGCTGTGTGAGGCGGCGATTAAGCTGGGTAAAGCAGTCAACTACCGCAGCGCGGGTACCGTTGAATTTGTCTACGACAGCCACGCCGAGCGGTTTTACTTCCTGGAAGTCAACACCCGTCTGCAGGTTGAACACGGCGTAACCGAACAGGTATGGGGCGTCGATCTGGTACGCTGGATGATTGAACTGGCAGCGGGGACGTTACCCCCGCTGGCGGCATTGCGTGAAACCCTCAAACCGAATGGTCATGCTATTCAGGCCCGTGTTTATGCTGAAGATCCCGGCCGCCAGTTCCAGCCGTCTCCGGGGCTGCTTACCGAAGTGTTGTTTCCGGCAAACGATCGCCGTACGCTGCGTATCGACAGTTGGGTGGAGTCCGGCTGCGATATTCCGCCGTTTTTTGACCCGATGCTGGCGAAAATCATTGCCTGGCAACCGACGCGCGAAGCCGCTGTTCAGGCGTTACATACCGCGTTGGGAGAAACGCGTCTTTACGGCGTGGAAACTAACCGCAGCTATCTGCAGCAGATTTTAACCTTCACGCCGTTTGTTCGCGGTGAGCCCTGGACCCGCTGCCTCGAAGGGCTCAACTATCAGGCCTCCACGCTGGAGGTGCTTAACGCGGGTACGCAAACCACGGTGCAGGATTATCCCGGGCGTACAGGATACTGGGCGGTAGGCGTTCCACCCTCTGGCCCGATGGACAGTCGAGCGCTGCGGCTAGGTAACCGTCTGTTGGGCAATGATGAAAATGCCGCCGCGCTGGAAATCACCCTCAGCGGCCCGACGCTCAAATTTAACTGCGATGCGCAACTGGTGGTCACCGGCGCAGAGATTGCGCTGACGTTGGATAGTGAACCGCTGGTGAATAACCGTGTTTTCACCGTGCGGGCGGGCATGACGCTACGCATGGGTGAAATAAGCCATCAGGGCGTACGCAGCTACCTCTGCCTGCGCGGCGGGTTCAGCGTGCCGGACTATCTGGGCAGCAAGAGCACCTTCACCCTGGGGCAGTTCGGTGGCCACGCCGGACGGGCGCTGCGCACCGGCGACGTGCTGCATATTGCGCCTCTAACGGAACCGGTTCAGGAGAAAGAACTGCCCTATGCACTGCGGGACACGCTGGGTGCCGTGCGTGAACTACGGGTCATTTACGGTCCGCACGGCGCGCCGGAGTACTTCACGCCAGGCTACATGGCGACCTTTTTCGCCACCGAATGGGAAGTCCATTTTAACTCCAGCCGGACCGGCGTGCGCCTGATCGGGCCAAAGCCAGAGTGGGTCCGTGAGAGCGGCGGCGAGGCGGGTCTGCATCCGTCAAATATTCACGACAACCCGTATGCTATTGGCGCGGTCGATTTTACCGGGGATATGCCGGTGATCCTGGGGCCGGATGGCCCAAGTCTAGGTGGGTTTGTCTGCCCGGTGACCATTATCGAGGCTGATTTACCGGCGGTCGGGCAGGTGAAAGCCGGTGATAAAATCCGTTTTGTGCCGGTTGATATCGATACCGCGCGCAGTCTGGCGCAGGCTCAGAAAGCTGAGATCGCCAGCCTCGAACCACAGGAGGTTGCCTGGGAACCTGTCGCCCTTGAGTCACCGGTGGTGCTGGAACAAGGGCACGCAGACCAGCGCCTGGTGGCGCGACTCTCCGGTGATACTCACCTGTTGCTGGAGATTGGCGAGCCGGAGCTGGATCTGGTGCTGCGTTTTCGCGGGCATGCGTTGATGCAGGCGCTGGAGGAAAAATCACTGTGCGGGATCGTCGATCTCACGCCGGGGATCCGCTCATTGCAAATTCACTATCAGCCGGAAACGCTGAGTCTGGCAACCCTTCTGGAGATAGTCTCCGGGTTATGGCAGGGCGTTTGCGAGCAGGCGTCGCTGGCGGTGCCGTCGCGTATCGTCTGGCTGCCGCTCTCCTGGGACGATCCGGCGTGTCAGAAAGCCATCGACAAATACATGACCACCGTGCGCCGCGATGCACCATGGTGTCCGAGCAACCTGGAGTTTATTCGCCGTATCAACGATCTGGCAAATATCGATGAAGTCTATAAGACGGTGTTCGACGCCAGCTATCTGGTGATGGGATTAGGGGATGTCTATCTTGGGGCGCCGGTCGCGACGCCGCTCGACCCGCGCCATCGTTTGGTCACCACCAAGTACAACCCGGCCCGAACCTGGACTGCGGAAAACTCGGTGGGAATTGGCGGGGCGTATCTCTGCGTTTATGGCATGGAAGGGCCGGGCGGCTATCAGTTCGTCGGACGTACGCTGCAGATGTGGAATCGCTATCACGCGGTTGACGATTTTGGTGGTAAGCCGTGGCTGCTGCGCTTTTTTGACCAGATTCGTTTCTACCCGGTCTCTGCCGACGAACTGCTGACCATTCGCCGTGACTTTCCGCTGGGCCGTTATCCGCTGCGTATCGAACATACCGCACTGAATCTGGCGGACTACCAGCAGTTCCTTGCGGATGAAGCTCCTGGCATTGACGCATTCCGCGCCCATCAGCAGGGGGCATTTGACGCAGAGCGCGAGCGTTGGATTGCCAACGGCCAGGCACATTTCGACAGCAGCGACGTGGTGGTGGATGAGGGTGATGATGCGCCTTTGCGGCCAGGACAGGCGGGTATCGACAGCCCGATATCGGGCAATCTGTGGCAGGTCAACGTTGAGGTGGGTAAAACCGTGCGCGAAGGGGATGTGCTGGTGATCCTGGAGTCGATGAAAATGGAGATCCCATTGGTAGCCTCGCAGGACGGCGTGGTCAGGCAGGTGCGCGTTCAGCCGGGTTCTTCGGTGCGAGCGGGCCAGTGCGTGGTGGTGCTGGAAACAACGGTCTGATGTCATTCATGCTCTGGCGGCTGGGGAGGCCGCCAGGGTTTCGCGATAAATTACATTGGATGTATATCGGTCCACATAAAATGAGAAAGACGTTCGGCGATAAGCCATTTCCCATTCTGGAAAACATAGCGGTCGTGATAACGAACGCCGCTGGTTTGTTTGATTCTTTGACCATTTTCCTCTTTGATCAACGTCACCTGACAATAAGCAATGCCACTCGCTGAATTATCATTAATCGTGACGGTTTGCTGACCATTCTGATGATAAACCACTGAGAATTGTGCCAGGTAACCGCTAAAGGCTTCAAGAATTTGCGGATGTCCTTTTAAATCAAAAGCCTCTTTACCATCCATCACCACGTTAATATGGGCATCAGCGGTAAACAAAGGAATTTGTGCAGCAACATTCTTCTCATCAGCAAGGTTAGAAAAAGTATCAACCAGTTCCCGGAGCGCAATACGCTGGGCGATCTCATGATTTGTCATTTATTTATACCTTAATGGAGTTTGTGCTTAAGTAATTCTAAATGCGGGCAATGCCTAAACTGTCCCGTGAATAAAGTCCGGGAGTCGTCACCAGTCGATTAATTAAATCGGAAATACTTAATCGGGAAACGTTGCTACCAGAGAAATTCTCCCCTTTATGCGTTAATTCATATTCCACTTCACTTCCATTTGTAAACCAGGCGGGACGGATCAGCGTATAGTCCAGATCGGATGCTTCAATAACGGCGGCGGATTCCCGGTACGGCGTTAATACGCTACCGTGGTTCTCACCTGGAACTTCATCGTAAATACCCATTGAGGTAATAAAAATCAGTCTGGTAGTACCGGTTGATGTCATCGCCTGAACGATGCATTGCGCCTGCTGCTTCATGTTTCCAGATAGATTGGCATAGACCACATTCTGGCCTTGCATAGCGCCTGTCAGTTGTTTCTCGTTGAGCACATCGCCATCAACGATCGTCACTCGAGACGGGTCGGGATTGCTTAATCGTTTTGCGTTGCGTAAGTAGAGGGTGAGATGAGCATCGCTGTTATCCAGCAGATAGCGTGTCGCCACACGCGCCAGAGAACCAGCGGCTCCCAAAATCAATACGTTAGTCATTTTGATATCTCTTTCGTTATCAGAATGAGGAAAGTATAAAGCGCGTGTTTATCATTGTATGTGGATTAAATTTGCTTTCAGAATTCAAGAAACTGGAATAATCATGAAGGAGAAGGGTGTCCATAGGGCGCAGGATACGCCGGATCATTTCTCTTGCCTGTAGCCGGAGAGGCGACGCGCAAGGTTGCTCTGAACCTGCGGCCATTCATCATCAATTATGCTGTAGCGGATGGAGGTACGTTTTCGGCCATTGGGCATAATTCGTTCATTTCTGATGACGCTTTCCTGGATCGCGCCAAGACGGAGAATGGCTGCCTGAGAACGTTCATTCAATACATCAGTCGTAAACTGAACGCGAACACACTTAAGTTGCTCAAAGGCGTATCGCAGCAGCAACAGTTTACTCTCGGTATTTGCGGCTGTTTTTTGCCAGCTTTGTGAATACCAGGTATGCCCAATTTCGAGCTTTCGGTTTTCACGATCGATCTTCCATAAACGCGTCGACCCAATGACACGTTGGTCGGATGAGAGCGTTACAGCAAACGGCATGACAGTACCTTCGGCTTGCCCCTTTAAGGCTTTCTGAATATACGAATCAACGGTGTCAGCCGACGGGACGACCGTAAATGGCAGGGACCAAAGTTCACCATCTTCAGCCGCATCAAGCAATAGCGGGGCATCAGTTTTAAGCAGAGGACGGAGCGTTACAAGAGAGCCTTGTAAAGTAGGAGTCATATTTGCGGCCTTACGGTTATTTTACGTAGCTGAACCAGCTCTTAACCATCATGTCAGCAAACTTTCTTATCAGCAAGAATGGTCAGTCCAATACCTGCCAAAATGATCGCAGTGGAAAGCAATACCTGCGCCTCACCCAAAAAAGACATCACCGAGTGTAGCAAGGCAAAAAAGTAGGGGAGCAATCAAGGCTATTAGGACAGTTTCCCGCTGTAGATATGAAACGCCTGTACCTGAAGCGTGCTATGTCACCCAAATAAATGGTTCACATCGTGAGATAGATTTTCTTTGTGAACACTCAATAATATCTCATTTGATGACAGATAAATGTAGCAACATAATGGCGACATGAACAGGGTTTTAATATTCACATCTTCAGCGTTAATTAAATATCTTTTAACCAAAGCGGATAACCCGCTATTTCATGACAGTAACTGGAGTTTATATGCTTTTAGATTGGAACGGTCATCGCGATGAATTATTGGGCGTTGTTAGTAAATATGCCAAACTGCAACCTGAATTTATGAAGGGCTTAATGAGTATGGATGCCGGTGCATCCGCAATGGGGCATCTGGATGCGAAAACTCATGAGCTGATCGCTTTAGCAGTGGCTATCACAACACGTTGTGATGGTTGTTTGTCAGTTCATGTTAAAAAAGCTGCAAGCCATGGTGCCACTCGCGAAGAAATTGCTGAAGCCTTAGCGGTCGCTATTTCACTTAACACCGGTGCAGCTCTGACTTACACCGCTCATGCGCTCGATGCATTTGACGCATTACCTAAGTAATAAGTTTGTTGCGCGGCGCTTTCGGAGTGCCGCTGTTTTGTGTGGGGAAAGAACATATATTTTCGCAGCATTAAGTTAAGTGTTTATTAATTATCATGCACCCAAATATTGTAGTGAGGCAAAATGGCAACATATAAAGCAATGCAAATTACTAGCCCAGGTACACTCGAATTAGTCGAAAGAGTGATTCCTGAACCAGGTAAGGGAGAAGTATTACTTAGCATTGAGGCCTGTGGTATCTGTGGTGCAGATGCGGGTGCAATCGAAGGGCTTGAGCAAAATACAACTTATCCCCGTGTACCTGGTCATGAAGTCGTTGGGAAAATTGTATCACGGGGCTCTGGAGTCCCGTCTTATTTAGCTGTCGGTCAACGAGTTGGCGTTGGTCGACTGGGCGGCCATTGCAACGAGTGTGATCAATGTCGTCAGGGCCGCTTCAATCTGTGTATGAATCAGCCAGCGGTGGGAAGTTCCCACGATGGCGGATATGCAGAGATGATGATAGCCCGTGCTACCGGGCTTGTGGTCATCCCTGAAGCGTTAACCTCAGAAGCTGCCGCACCATTACTGTGTGCAGGTATCGCAACCTTTAATGCCTTAATCAAATCCGGCGCGCGCCCTGGTGACACCATTGCAATTCAGGGAATTGGCGGGTTGGGCCATCTTGCGCTGCAATACGCAAAGAAAATGGGATTCCGGGTTGTTGCAGTAGGGCGTGGGGATGACATTGCTCAGGACGTCAAAGAACTTGGCGCTCACGTCTATCTGGATACAAGCAAGGTCAATGCGGTTGAAGAGCTGAAAAAGATGGGACGTGCGCAGGTTATTATCACCACGATTACGGATAGTGCTGCTGCGTCTGAACTGATTAAAGCGTTGGCACCAAGAGGCAAATTTATGGTCGTGGGCGCCGGCAAAGATCCACTCACAATTGCACCTGGACAGATGGTGGGTCATGAAATTGCAATTGAAGGGGCAATAACCGGCACGCCATACGAAGTGGAAAAAACACTCGACTTCAGTCTGTTGACCGATGTGCGCGCACGCGTTGAGACAATGCCTCTTGAGAAAGCCAATGAGGCTTACCAGCGAGTGATGTCCGGAGATGTGAAATTCCGTATGGTCCTGACGATGCGATAATGACAAATAAAAAGACTGACTTCGGCCAGTCTCTTATTTCCCATCTTTAAATCACCCAGAGTGGGATGGACCAGGAGAGAAGAGTATTTGACTCAAACAAGCGTGCTAGCAACAGCAGATTCAATTTAACATAATATACATTATGCGCACTAATGTAGAATCAGGCCAAATCCAGCACTTTATGGTCATCCTTGGTCTGGTTGTTGTATGTGCTCTCTGCTGCGCATAACGATTGAAATGTCTTGCGGCCTTCACTGGGATTGTCGAACGTCCTGATAATTTTTCTTAGGACCTGATTCGAATGAAACGATTGATACTTACCGCAGTTGTTCTGTCATGTGCAACTTTGCTTCCACTATCCCGTCAGGCAAATGCCGATTCACTTGGCATCAATAAGGATTGTGCTAATCATCCGGTTAGCCAGTACGGCATGGATTCCATCACCAAGTCCAGTCTGTATAAAGCGGAATCAAAGAAAATAACTAAGGCCATGACGGCATTTTGCAATAAAGGAAAAACCATGGGCGATATGGGATTCGATGCTGCGACAAAACTATCGCATGTGGAATCTAAAAAATGGACAGATGCTAACCTGCCAGGCCAGAATGAAGAACAGATAGCATTTTCTGATGGTGTTGCCAGCCTACTCCACTTTGCTATGCTGAATGGGTTCTCTGGCTTTGACTACCCAAAACCACCAGAACAAAAGGAAGTGCCGCTAGCGGCAACTTCATTCAATCCAAATGAAATATGTGATTCCATGTCAGCTAAAGCAGCAGAATATTCAACCTCAAGACTTCCACCTCAAGTGCAGATTTCATTAGCCGAATGGAATCAGGTAAAGAACGAGTTTCAAATGGTGTGCCTTACAGGAATCATAGCTGGTAACCGTCGTCAGCCAGTTGATACACGAATTACGAGTGGAATGAATGATATCGGTAGAGATGTCTATTCTCAGGCGTACAATATTGGCTCCAGCTATCCAAAATTATCTGCTCATAAAAATGTAAGTGGCGTAGATGACCTACTTGGTGATTTATCATCAAGCAAAGGAAAAGTAGATTCAGAGGTTAATGAAAAATCCAGAGCAAATAGTGAAAGCAAACCAGCAATAGCGAAACCTTTATCACAAAAAGAAATAAAGGAAAGGCAAGAAATACAAAATTATAGCATGGAAATTCGTAATGCATTTGGCCAAATCAGGAGTGGCGCACCTGACTTAACAGGACAAAAGTGCTCTATTAAAGTATGGTTCTCTCAAAGTGGTAATGTGTTGTCAACAAAAGTAGAGTCCGGTGATAATGATGCATGCTCTTATGTTTTAAAGAGAACCCAAAAAATCAAGCTCAGTGCAATGAATGATAGTCAGTACAAAGTGTTTAGAAATACACCTATTGATTTTAGTTTTTAAAAACACTACTCATAAGATAAGTTTCTGATTTTTATTACTGATAGGAGTCTTCACTTTTGTGGGGATTCTTATTTCTTAATTCTGATTCTTTGTTAACTCAAGCCGTATGGCTCTCCTGCGGAGGGCTCAATATTGGACTAATATTAAAACACTAAGGTAAGAGACTAAGTAACCACGGAATACCGATTAAGATAATAGAGTAATAATAGGTATATATAAAACATTAACCCCGGCAAACCTTGCGGCGATGCTATCACGGATATTTAAATCTGTAAATATATTATATTTATTTTTTTTATCTCTCCACCCTATCGGGTAATTCCGGCGCAGCACATCAGCATAATCTGATTCATATAACGCATCACGAGCCATTAAAGGGCTACAGCCAGTACAAAACCATGCTTTAGCCCTAAAACAGCCCATAATCGCCCCCACGCAACCTCTGGTCACAATTTATACCAGTTTCATTTAACTGTATAAATGAACAGCGCCGTATATGCCGGAATCCTGCCATCAGACAGGCTCAGCACACCCTGCCCTGACCCGTATTTACAGTGCCTGTAGCGCATTCTGAGCGCACTGGTGCATGATAAGGCATGAATGCCACGCCCACTCAGTGACAGTCGCAGAGCGGCACTGGTAGAGTGCTACGATACCTGTCACATTGCATTGTCTGTATTATTTTTAATTTTTATTTTTTGAATGGATTCTTAAATTTAATCCTGACCTCCACCCGGAGTGCTGGCCTGACAGAACTTAAAGGGAAAAGTAGGACCCGACCCGATTCTTTTTCCCCTTTTCATTCGTCACCCAGGAAATGTCAGATGACTTACTTTCGAAATAAGAAATATCATCAGAACTACAGCCATAACACTTTGTTTCCAGGCGCTGTATTTACCACGAAGCATAATGGTGAATGCTCCATTCTTGGTCGTTCGGAAGATAAATCAAGGCGTGGATATTATGTTGTGGAATTTAAGGATAGTGGCATAGTTAAGGAGGCTTATGGTACGCATATTAAATCGGGTGCAGTCTCAGATGATGCCTTTCCGTCCTCAGAAGAGGAACGAATAACATTATTGATGAGGCCGCGTTATTATGATGTGGGATATATTGGAAATGGAAGACACTCCACTATTGAAAATGCCAGAAGTCACCAGAGAACAAGGTCATTCATTCTATGGCATAACATGCTGGCAAGGTGCTACATGACAGTTAAAGGGAAACAATATTTTAAAGGATATAAAGGTGTGACTGTTTGTGAAAGATGGCATAACTTTCAGTATTTCTGCGATGACCTTCCAAAACTTCATGGCTATACCCGATGGAAAATAAATCCCGGAGAATATGAGTTGGATAAAGACTATTCTCATCGAAGAATTTACTCCCCTGAGACTGTTTGCTTCATTACTATAGCTGAGAATGCAAAAGAAGCTGGGTTAAGACGCTCAGCGATGAAAATATCTGGCAAGAATTATCATGCAATAAATAAAGTTCGGGATGATATTATTTTTGATACCGAAGACATTCTTAATAAAAACAAAATTAATTATGAGGTAACGTTTAATGGAAACATGAGGATAATAATATCAGAAACGCCCTATGGTACGGTTACATTCTATCCCATTACCTGCAAAATTCAACGAAACACCTATATGACTGATGGTGATGCACTGACTTTTGTTCGCTACCTGAACTGGCTCAAACTTCAATGGGAAAGCAGAAATCCTTGCGTAGATTGCATTGCTGTAAGCTAGTGAGAATGCTATAAAATATCCACAAAATGAAGGGCGTATTGTTGCATCCATTTAATCACGTAGAGGGCGTATCTGTAATTCCAGAATTATTCGTAACCGCCTGATGGTTGCGTGCAGAAGGCTAAATGTCCGCACTTCGTGCAGCCATTTAACATGTTCAATACATTATGCGCACTAATGTAGAATCAGGCCAAATCCAGCACTTTATGGTCATCCTTGGTCTGGTTGTTGTATGTGCTCTCTGCTGC
>NZ_JAPKIC010000011.1:75912-146930 GCF_036759945.1 Kluyvera sp. CHPC 1.251
CAGCCATTTAACATGTTCAATACATTATGCGCACTAATGTAGAATCAGGCCAAATCCAGGGTTTTGCGGCTGTGATTGTGTTCCTCGAAATCCGGCTTATTTTAGCCTTACAACCACAGCCTCACCGAAAAATTCATCCTACAGCTGCTGTTTTACCAATCCACCGTTATCGCTAAACGTTACCCATGCCATCGCACCATTCACCAACGACATCTGCGGCGGCACGTGTCCGATATCAACATCGTACAGCACCGGGATGTTCACATCCCCCAATGCTGATTGCAGCGCATCGAGATAATTTTGTTGATTAGCATCGCTGGCATTCGGTCCGGCACTTCTGCCAATCATGATACCGTTAAGGTTTTTGAACCAACCCTGAAAACGTAAACTGTATAGCGCCCGCGTTAATTCGCACGGTGCCATTTCGACGTTTTCAAAATACAGAATTACGCCGTCATCGCTATGCTGTTTTTTAAACGACACCATGTCGCCGTACTCAGTACCGGCAAGCCTGGCGATAATATCGAGACAGCCACCAATTAACCGCCCGTGAAATGTTACGTTCTCGCTTTGGCCATCAAGACGCTTCCACTGCGTTAGTTGTGTCAAATTAAAGCTGGCGTCTGTTGCCGTGCCCCATTGGTTAACTTCAACCTGATACTTATCTGAGGCATATTGCGTTACCGTGCTCCCGCGTTCGGACTCCAGTATTTCCCATACTGATACCGTGGTTTTATCCAGTTCTCTGGCACCCAGCTCCATCAGATTGGGACCATGCAATGTCGCCCAACCGCACAAGGTGGTCAGCGGTAAATGTAGCGTAGAGAGATCGGAAAAGCCGCTAAACCATTTTGGTTCAATGTCCTTTAACTTGTTGAAATCAATAAGCTCTAATAGCTCCATGGCCAGTTCGCCTCCCCAGGGTGGCATCACGGCTTTCACGTCAGGATCGCAAAGAAAATGCATTAATTCGGCTGCACGCTGATGCTTATCGGCGCTTTTATTCTTATGCTGATGACGTAAACAGCGTCCCTCGATCACCTTGAATCCCTTATCCCGTAGTGCGCTAATGGCGAGATCTAACCGGGGATGCAGATATGCAGGAACGCCAGATGATGGTGCGGTAATCGCGATGATATCGCCAGAAACTAACCTGGACGGAATGCGTATTTTCATGGAATATTTCCTTATTAACACTTTAAGAACATATCCCATAAACAACATGCTCCACAACGTCGCTAAGGAAATTGATGATGTCTGACTGGAACCCAACGCTGTATCTGCAGTTTGGCGCAGAACGCTCGAGACCTGCCGCTGAACTGCTGGCTCGTGTTCAACTGAATGATGTTGCTTCCGCAATCGATCTTGGCTGTGGACCCGGCAACAGCACGGCGTTATTGCATCACCGCTGGCCGAACGCCAATATCACCGGGATTGACTCATCGCCATCGATGCTTGAAGAGGCGCGAAAGCTACTGCCTGGCTGTCATTTTATTGAAGAAGATATCCGCCACTTCCAGCCGCAAACGCCTCCAGATGTGATTTATGCCAACGCTTCACTCCAGTGGATTTCCGGTCATGATAAGCTGCTTCCGTACCTCGTTAGTCTGCTGAAAGATAAAGGATTTCTTGCTGTTCAGATGCCCTATAACTGGGATGAACCTTCCCACGTATTGATGCGTGAAGTGGCTCAGGAACAAGGGCATGCGAATCGTGGGCGCGATCCGCTGCCCAGCGCGCACGCTTATTACGACATCCTCAGCAATGCAGGCTGTGATGTCGATATCTGGCGTACGACCTACTATCACAAAATGGATTCACATCAGGCGATTATTGATTGGGTCAGCGCGACGGGGTTACGGCCGTGGATCCAGGATCTGAATGAGCACGAAAAGCAGCAGTATCTTGCGCGTTATCATCAACGCCTGCAGGAGTGTTATCCGAAACAAAACGACGGAAAAATACTGCTGGCCTTCCCGCGCCTCTTTATGGTGGCGCAGCGAAATAGCGGTAGGTAAACGTATCAGGTGATACCGGGCTTCCGGTATCACTATCCTGGTTAAATATCGTGAATCGCAAAAATTCGCGCCAGCGCCCTTCTTCCCTCGCGGGTAAAACGGACTTCACGATAACCTTCAATACGCTCAACCCAGCCATGAGATTCAAAAGCGGCCAGCAGCGCGGCGCCAGCACTGCCGCCCAAATGTGGCCGACGCTCGCTCCAGTCGAGACAGGCACATGCGGTTTTTCGTCGGGTTTTGGTTTTTAACGTCGCGCCGATCTGTTGAAAGCCAGTGAGCCCCACGGGCGAAAGCGCGGTTCCTTCTGAGGTAAGCCAGCCTTGTTCCTGCATATACGCGTAAATACTGACGGCAACCTCACCGGCCAGGTGATCGTAGCAGGTGCGCGCCTTACGTAAATGTATCGGCGTGCTGATTTTCATCGCCGGCTGTGCGCGCATGGAAACGCCCATCAGCGTCTCCAGTAACGTCGCCACCTCGCTGCTAGCCAACCGATAATAGCGGTGTCGTCCTTGTGACAAACAGCCGATAAGTCGCCCCTGCACCAGTTTTGCCAAATGCGCGCTGGCGGTGGATGGCGCAACGTCGGCCACCGCGCTTAACTCCGTTGCGGTCCAGGCTCTGCCATCCATTAGCGCACACAACATGCTAACACGCGAAGGATCGGCAATTGCAGCAGCCACTTCTGACATGGCGCTTTCAAGCACCTCGGCGTCATTCTGCACCGGGGAACTGCTGAGGGGTTTATTCATCCCATTGTCCGGTAATGTGAGCGGCAAGATCGTTATTGTCCGTCAGTAAAATTAATCTATTAGCGTGATCGCTGTACTGCACACAGATGTTAACTCCCTGCTCTGCCAGCACGCTGGTTATCTCACCCAGTTCACCAGGACGAGCCTGCTTTAACCGCCGAATCAGCGGTTTAGTCACGGCGGCTACCGGTATTCCAGCAAGCTCCAGCACCTGCCGGGCGCGCTCGCCGTCCTCAACCAGAAAATGGGCATGAGAGTGGTCGCCAATGCTAAAAAGACCACCACCTTCAAGCCCGATACCCTTTTCCCCAAGGATTGAACCTAGCCGTGCGAGCTCTCCGGGAATATTACGCATAATAACGTGGATATCATACATGATGGGACTGCCTCATTTCAGATGAATACTCGCGGATTACCTGAACCACCCGAATACGGTAGCTGGCAAAGATCGTTTGCTGCCCTTCACGCTGTGCGGCCTGATGCAGAACGTTGCGTTTCCAGGCGAGAACCGCTTCTTCGTTTTCCCACCAGGAAAGCGATAGAATTTTTCCCGCGGTGCTCAGGCTCTGAAAGCGTTCAATATCGATAAATCCCTCGATTTTATCGAGTTCCCGACGAAGTTCAGCGGCAAGTTCAAGGTAGCATGCTTGCCTTTCGGCAACGGCGTGGGCTTCAAAAAGTACGGCAATCATCGCGATCTCCTGTCGGTGGAATAAGCCCACTATAACGTGCAGAAAGCTTGATACTTCGATGGGGAACGAAATGTGAATGCCGCGTTAGCGTAAATCATCCAGTAGGCCATCCACCCATGCGGCAAACACGCGAACCTTATGTGACAAGTGGCGGTGCGGGTACATCAGCGACAATCGTCTCCGCGGGCATGGGAAATCAGGCAATACTTCAACCAGCTGGCCACTGTCGATGTAGGGCTGTAAAAAGAAGTTCATCCCCTGTAATAATCCTAATCCCGCCAGTCCGGCGGCAATGTACACCTCGGAATTATCGAGGATAAGCTTACCCGGTAGCGCGATCTCCTCCACGCCCGTCGACGATTCAAAACGCCAGGGCATCACCTGCCGACTACTACTGTTGATCCAATTGACGCCCTGGTGATGTGCCCGAAGGTCGTCCAGCGTTTGTGGCGTTCCGTGGCGGACAAGGTATTCAGGGCTAGCGCAGGTTGTCATTTTGATATTGCCGAGGCATCGCGCGACATAATCGCCATCATCCAGGTCACCCATTCGCAATACGCAGTCCAGCCCATCCCGCAGCATGTCTCGCCGCATGTCGGAGCTGCTGAGGATAAGCTCAAGATTCGGATGTGCAGCATACAAGGAAGGCAAATTAGGCACGACTACCAGGCGGGCGAAGGCGATAGGCATGTCTACTCGCAGCTGACCGTGCAGCGGACGGTCAGGTGAAAATGACTCCAGCAGATCGTCGGCCTGTGCCAGCAGTGGCTTACTGCGACGGTAAAATTCTTCCCCTTCCGGCGTCAGATAGATACGTCGGGTCGTGCGCTGCAATAGCCGTACTCCACTCTCTTTTTCCAGTTGCTGAACCGCTTTAGTGACCGCCGGACGGTGAATCTGCAGGTTTTCGGCGGCCTGGCTGAAGCTACCGGCATCCACAATCTCAATAAAAATTTTAATGTTTTCAAACAGATTTATCTGCATGGCGACAAACATCCAGAACGAGGCATTGATTATTATCCATTTAATAATAGTGATGCACAATTTTCACTATTTTTCAGAACAATAAACACGCCTACACTGCACGCATTCCAGCACATTCGCGCTGCAAAAAGGAAATAAGATCATGAAAAATAACCGTATATGTGAAATTCTCGGCATTGAAAAACCGGTAATTCAGGGCCCGCTCTCCTGGTTGACCGATGCTCGCCTGGTGGCGGCTGTGAGCAATGCCGGAGGCCTTGGCGTGCTAGGGCCAAACGCCGGGTTAACCGCAGAAACCGCTGTTTCAACCCCGGAAGCTACGGCGGAGAAAATGCGCGAAGAGATCCGTAAAACCAAAAAACTAACCGATAAACCGTTTGGCGTGAACCTGATCCCAAGCGCGGAAAACGATATCTGGACACCTGCAATTCTGCCGGTTATCAAAGAAGAAGCGGTGAAAGTGGTGGTTTATACCGGGTATGGCGACGGCACAATTATTCCGGCGCTGTTTGACGAGCTAAAAGCGGCGGGCATTACCATTATTTACCGTGATATTAACCCCACCCCTGAAAATACCCGTGAGGCGGAACGTGCCGGAGCAGACATTATCGTGGCAACGGGATTTGATGAAGGCGGCACATTGCCTGGTACTATTCTGGGGACGTTTTCTATCGTGCCTTTGATTGCTGACGCAGTGGAAAATGTACCGGTACTGGCAGCCGGAGGCATCGTTGATAAACGTACGGCTCGCGCGGCGCATGCGCTGGGCGCAGAAGGCGTTTTTGCCGGCACGGTCTTTATCAGCACTGAGGAGAGTCGCGTACCACCCTCGTTGAAGGATAAGATCGTCGCCGCCAACGGCCTGGACCTGAGCCTGTTCCGCACCCTACCAGACTACTACCGTTCACTACCGGGAACGCTGACAACCACGCTGGTCGAGATGGACAAAGCGGGTGCCAGTAAAGAAGAACTCGCCAACACCATGGGCGGCCTGCGTGGCCTTCGCGTGGGGATGCTGGAAGGTAATACCGATGACGGCTATGTCTCTTTAGGAACCGGGATTGGTGGCATTCGTAAAGTGGCGAGCGTCGCCGAAGTGGTTGAGCAACTCACAGCCTAAGCAAGGATGAAGACGGCCAGGTTAATTCCTGGCCGTAGCGCCGTGTTATCTCGCCATCAATCGCTGCATAAACCTCGCCGGGTCAATCATCGCCCGCTGATGCGTACCCTCGCCAATCAGCCCATGATCGTCATGACAACTGACGTGAAACCGCAAAAAACGCCCGTCGACATTTTCCAGCGTAACGGTCGCCGTCACGGTATCGCCTGCCAGCGTTGCCGCCACGTGCCGGACCTCCACGCCGGTACCAACAGTATGTTCGTTAGCCGCCAGATAGGGCCGCAGCGCCTCAACGCAGGTCTGCTCCATAAAACCAATCATCATCGCCGTTGCCAGTACCGGCGGCATGTCTGCAAAACCCGGCCAGTCCGGGTCGACCGCGGGAACGGTGTGTTTTGGCTGTACCGTGAATTGAGCCTGGTAGTGAATACCACTTTGTAGTTGAGTCATAGCGCGCCTACCCGCATGTTAATGGGCCAGACAATCTGCCGTAACGTCTCCGGGTTACCCCACAGGCGGCGTATGTCCTGACTGAACGCCTCAATCAGCGTCGATTTTCCCGCATCCTGCACCTTTTTCACCGCCGACCACGTGGAGATATACCCCAACAACCCTTCCAGTGGCCACGCCAGATTGATGCTCATCGCCTCTGTCGGGAACGCTGTAAACGGAAATGCCAGCGTGCGGTAACCCTCATCCACTAACCGACGCTCTGCCGGCCAGTACGGGCCAATTTCATCGTAGTAAAAGGTCTGAAAGCGTTGCTGGAGTTCCTCATCCAGTTGCATCACGCCATAGCTTATCAAGGCCAGTATGCCGCCCGGCGCGCTGACTCTTCGCGCTTCACGGTAAAATGCGTCGAGATCAAACCAATGAGCGGCCTGCGCGACGGTGATGAGGTTAAAACCGGCGAAATCCTCAGGCAACTGTTCTGCCGGTGCTGCGACATAACGGATCGTCGGATGCGGCTCTACGCTGGCTAATTGGCTTGCGCTAGGGTCGGCGCCCACTACGCTTGTGAAATGTTCAGCCAGTAATCTGGTCAATTGGCCCGTACCGCAGCCTACGTCAAGCGCGCTGGCACGGTCAGTCACCAGGCTCGCCAGATAAGCCCCCAATGCCGCTGGATATTCGGGCCGAAAGCGTGCGTAGTCGCTGCCACCCTGAGAAAACCAATTTTTAAACGTGACGTTGTCACTCATTGTGTGCCTCCCTGTGCTTTCGCCTCCGAGATACGTTGGGCAAAATCCTTCTCTTCTAGTGCGTGAGCCGTCTGTTCCAGCACTTGTAAGAGCGGCCATCCGACCTCTTTCTCAAGCTGATGAATGGCGATAAAAAGGGTTTGCCAGTGAGATTTGAGCTGGCTGACCAACGCCTCACCGCTGTCGGTCAGGTGCAAGCCGCTTTTTCGCCCGTCTTCAAGAGGGCCACGACGCAGAATGCCGTCCTGCTCCATTAGCGAGACGGATTGGCTCACTGCCCCCTGCGTCAGATGAGTCATGGCGGTAATGTCGGTGACGGTCATCGCCCCCGCTGCCAGTGCGCGCAGTACGGGGGTATAACGTGGCCGATAGTTGAGGGACATCTCGCGGTAGGCGGCTTGCGAACCGCTATCGATCAGCTCAGCGGTATAGCGAAGTAATTCACCTAAGCCAGGGGCATTTTTCATACGTCACGGTGCTCATTCATGGATTGAATGAAAATACATTAGCGCTAATGTATTTTAAATGCAAATCACCGCGACTCAGGAACCAGCATGATCATTTTAAGCGCTCGGTTGCTCGCTAACTGCCAACTCAGCTGGCGATAGGTCAAATCACCACGCGTAGCGTGATGAAAAATACGCTCGCCCCCTTCCCGCACGATCACCTGTTGCTGCGACCAGAATTCACGAAAATCGCTGCTGTTATCGCTGATCTGTTGCACAAAGGCATTAAGCGTTGCGTCGTTAGGATAGTGAATTGCGTCGGACCGCAATTCGGCGACGATACGGCGGGCGCGGACCTCCCAGTTGTCAACCAACTCACGCGCCAGCGGGTTCTGGAACATAAAGCGCATCATATTCGGCTCTGAATCTACGTCCAACCACCCGGCAAAAAGCGTCCCGGCGCCGGGATTCCAGGAAAGAACCTGCCAGGTGAGATCCAACAGATAGCAAGGTTCAGATACCGCGTTGACGGCGGACAAAATCGTCTGCTCTACCGCCGGAACCTGCTCAACCAGCGGGTCACTTTTATGAGCGAGCAGAAACAGGTACTCTCGTTCCGCCGGTTTAAGCTGAAGCGCGAAGGCAATCCCCGACAGGGTTTGCGCCGAAACGGTGATGTCGCGTCCCTGCTCAAGCCAGGTGTACCAGGTGGTGCTGATCCCACTCATCTGCGCCACCTCTTCGCGCCGCAGCCCTTTGGTTCTGCGCCGTGACAGTATCGGGATCCCCAACATTTCCGGTGAGGTATTTTCCCGTTTGACGCGTAAAAATGCCCCTAGCGCCTCAGGCCCTTTCAGTCCTGTGTTGTCCATGGTAGTAACTCGATATACCAGTATAAATGGCAATATTGTACCCGTATTAATCCCGGCGTATAGTCCGTTTTAACAAGAACATAACAACAGAGGAAGACCGGTATGAGCAACCATCATGAAGCATTGGTAAAGTCACAGTTTAGCGGCCAGGCCGCTGCGTATTTACAGAGTAATGTCCACGCCCAGGGTGCCGATTTACGTCGTTTGGCCGAATGGCTGAGCGATGACGCGCAGGCGAGTCTGCTGGATGTTGGCTGCGGTGCCGGGCACGCCAGCTTTACCGCCGCCCCGCTGGTTGCAGAGGTCACTGCCTATGATTTATCCGAAGGGATGCTGGCGGTTGTGGAGCAAGAGGCAAAAAATCGTCAGTTGCCGAACATCCGCTGTGCGCAAGGCCCAGCAGAAGTACTGCCGTTTGCCGATAACCGTTTTGACATTGTGATTAGCCGCTACTCCGCACACCACTGGCACGATATTCAGGCCGCGCTGATGGAAATCCGTCGCGTTCTGAAACCCGGCGGGCGTTTTATCATGATGGACATCGCCTCACCGGGTAAACCGATGCTCGATGTCTGGCTGCAAACCATTGAGATGCTGCGCGACCCGTCCCACATCCGCAACTACTCACAGGGTGAATGGCTGGCGATGGTCAACGGGCGCGGCATGATGATTGATAAACTGGTCGGGGATACGCTGCACCTGGAATTTTCATCCTGGGTGGCACGTATGAAAACCCCAGAAAACATCGTCAGTGCTATTCGCTACCTGCAGGATAAAGTCTCCAACGAGGTACGCACGCACTTTGACATCGCCGCCGACGGGAGTTTCGTCAGCGACACCATCATGTTCCAGGCGCGCTAAAAGCAGTTTGTCGCCATGCTTTAGGCGATAAACCGGTTTCCCGCTTAAAGGCGTTGCTAAATGCGCTAACCGAGGCGTAACCGAGCGATTGGGCCACTTCCGCCACCTGCTCGCCCGCTTCGCTTAGCGCCTGTTCTGCCAGCCGCATACGCCACTGGGTCAGATAGGCAATGGGCGTCATGCCAGCCGTTTCACGGAAGTGCTGAGCAAATATCGTTCGCGACATTGCGCAGGCCTTGGCCAGTTCATCGAGATGCCAGGCGCGCGCTGGCTCGCCATGTATCAATTGCAAAGCCGGGCTCAAACGACGATCGCTCAATACGCGCAACCAGCCGGCGGGTAACGCGTCGTTATTTTGCAGATGGGCGCGTAAAATCTGCACGAAAAGCAGTTGCGCCAGCTGCGTTGAAACCAGCTGTGAACCAGGCTGATGCTGAAGACGTTCCTGCACCAGTTGATCCAACAGCCAGCGGAATGAGGTGGCCTGCGGCGAGTTTGCCGCAACGTGGATCCACGGCGGCAGGACGTGCGTCAGTAGTTTACCGCTGGTTGGGTTCAGCAGCACGTGGCCGCCAATATGTTCAACGTCATTCCCTTCACCAATAGGCGCATGGGGTTTACCTGGACCAAAGAAAACGCTCATGGCGTCAATCGGCTCAACCTCCGGGTCGCTCGCCAGCACGAATGCCCGCTTAGCGCTTAACAGGCCAACGTCACCGGTGGAAAACAGAATCGGTTGCGGCTCACCTTCCAGTAATACCCAGCACTGGCCGCGAAGAATGGCGAAGAATTTGATTTTATCCGGTGCAGGAAAACGCAGCGCCCAGCGGCCACCGGCGGTAAACCCACCGGTCACCAGTGATTCGGCGCGCGTCAGTTTGAGAATGTCAGAAAACGGGTCAATGTTCATTTCCGTACTATCGCGCAACTCAGACGGACTATCAAGCATTCACAATACGCCTGTAGCGGCTTACTCTATTCCTCAAGCCCATCGTATAAAGAGAATTGCATCATGAGTAAAGCACGCGTTTTAGTCACCGGCGGCACAGGTTTTATTGCCCAACACTGTATTATTGCCCTACTCAATAGCGGATATCAGGTACGTACCACAATTCGTAGCGCAGAGCGTGAAGAAGAAGTGCGCCGCAATTTACAGCAAGGCGGCATTGAGCCTGGCGCAGACCTGTCGTTCGTGGTGGCAGATCTGACCGCTGACGATGGCTGGGACGATGCCGTTGCGGGCTGTCGCTTCGTGATGCACGGCGCATCGCCAACCCCTTCCGGCGGCCAGACCAAAGAGGCCGATTGGGTGAATCCGGCCATCGACGGCAATCTGCGCGTGTTGCGCGCCGCCCGGGATGCGGGTGTACAGCGCGTGGTGCTAACCTCGGCGTTTGGCGCTATCGGTGTGGGCCATCCGGCGGATTACCCTCGCCCATTTACCGAAAACGACTGGAGCGACGTCAGCGGTGATGTCTGGCCGTATCAGAAATCAAAAACGCTCTCCGAACGCGCCGCGTGGGAGTTTATTGCCCGCGAAGGCAACGGTCTGGAATTGTCCTCCATTAACCCGGTCGCAGTGCTGGGGCCGGTATTAGGCGCCGACTATTCCCACTCCACCCGCATTATCAAAAATATGCTGGAGGGTGAACCAGGTTGCCCGAATATCAACTCCTGCTTCGTTGATGTGCGTGATGTTGCCGACCTGCACCTGCTGGCGATGACGCATCCTGCGGCCAAAGGCGAACGCTTTCTTGCCAGCGCCGGACATAGCCTGACAATCCTCGAGGTAGCGCAAACGCTAAAACACTCGCTGGGTGATGCGGCAAATAAGGTATCGACGCTGCCAATGAGCGATGAGATGGTTCGCGCCGCGGCGCAGAAAAATCCGGTGATGCTGGGTATGGTGAAACTGTTGGGGGTTGACATGAATGTGAGCCATGAAAAAGCGACAACGTTGCTGGGCTGGAAACCGCGTGACCCGCAGGCGGCAATTGTTGCCACCGCTGAAAGCCTTATCGCGCTTAATCTGGTGTAGGCCTGACAAGCGCAGCACCATCAGGCTTTGTCTTGCTCATCGCCTGATGACGGTGAAATCTTATCTGGCTTCCGATAGCGGATGGGATGGGTAAATTGGCAATGTATTTGTGACAACGTCACGGGTCCATGCGGACCCGTGACGAAGCATCAGGCCGTCAGCGAAGCCATATCGATGACAAAACGGTACTTCACATCGCTTTTTAGCATCCGCTCAAACGCGGCGTTAATGTTATGAATATCAATCACCTCCACGTCAGCAACAATCCCATGCTTGCCGCAGAAATCGAGCATCTCCTGCGTCTCAGCGATGCCGCCAATGCAGGAGCCAGCGACAGATCGGCGGCCCAGCAGCAGCGGCATTGTGCTGGTTTCTGGCATATCGCCCAGTAGACCTACGAAGACCAGCGTGCCGTCAAGCGTCAGGGTTGGCAGATAAGAATTCACCTCATGAACGTACGGCACGGTATCAATAATCAAATCAAACTGATTTTGCACGTTGGCCATCTGCGCCGGGTCGGTAGAGACCACCACATGATGAGCACCCAGACGGCGAGCATCGGCTTCCTTACCCGGCGAACGGGTAAACAGCGTCACTTCCGCACCCAGCGCGCTGGCAAGCTTGATGGCCATGTGCCCCAACCCGCCTAAACCGATGACGGCTACCTTACTGTTGGCGTCTACCTTCCAGTGACGCAGTGGCGACCAGGTGGTGATACCAGCGCACAGCAGAGGCGCTGCGCCTTGCAGATCCATATTTTCCGGCACGTGCAGAACAAAATCCTGACTGGCGACAATCGACTGTGAATATCCGCCGTAGGTCGTGGAGTGGTCGTGACGGTCCTGGCCGTTATAGGTCTGGACGTTACCCTCTTCACAATATTGCTCCAGCCCGTGCTGGCACGGCTGGCAGACACGACAGGAGTCGACCATGCAGCCAATAGCAGCCAGGTCGCCCTGCTTAAATTTGGTCACTTCACTGCCGACTGCACGTACGCGGCCCACAATTTCATGGCCTGGAACAATGGGATAGGTGCTGAACCCCCAGTCGTTACGCGCCTGGTGCAGATCTGAGTGGCATACGCCGCAGTAGAGAATATCAATAACTACGTCATCCGGGCGCGGCTCGCGGCGCTCAAAGGTGAATGGCGCTAGCGGTGTCGACGGGTTTGTCGCAGCATAACCTAACACTTTCATGACGTTACCTCTCATTTCGTGTTTAACTTTCAGCCAGAGTACAACCTATCGCACATTCTCCGCCGACACTATGCCCGCTAGTGCAATACCGTCATGAGCTTAGTTCATGAATAACCGCCCGCCTCGACCATCGCACAAAGGGTTAATTGGCGAAGTTGTAAACGATCGTGCGCTTTTTTGTGCCTTGCCTGCCAATTTGTCAGCATCACGTTAACCATTGCTCTATAATCTTGCGCGCTGCAGTTTCTGCCGGCCCGCTAGAAGGGCTGGAGTGAAAGACAACGGAGTTACGTAAGATGTTACCAGGCAATAAAAATCGTTCCCTTTATATTCCCTACGCGGGACCTGTTCTGTTGGAATTTCCCCTGCTGAATAAAGGCAGCGCGTTCAGCATGGAAGAACGCAGCAACTTCAACCTGCTCGGGCTGCTGCCTGAGGTTGTTGAAAGCATTGAGGAGCAGGCCGAACGCGCCTGGATCCAGTACCAGGGTTTCAAAACTGAAATCGATAAGCACATTTACCTGCGCAATATTCAGGACACTAACGAAACCCTGTTCTATCGCCTGGTTGAAAACCATCTCGATGAGATGATGCCGGTGATTTACACCCCAACCGTTGGCGCCGCCTGCGAACGTTTCTCTGAGATCTACCGCCGCGCGCGCGGTGTGTTTATCTCCTACCAGAATCGTCACAATATGGACGATATTCTGCAGAACGTGCCAAACCACAATATCAAAGTGATCGTGGTGACCGACGGTGAACGTATTCTGGGTCTGGGTGACCAGGGGATCGGCGGTATGGGCATTCCTATCGGCAAGCTTTCACTGTACACCGCCTGTGGCGGTATCAGCCCGGCCTATACGCTGCCGGTGGTGCTCGACGTCGGAACCAACAATCAGCAGCTGCTGAATGACCCGCTCTATATGGGCTGCCGCAACCCACGGATCAGCGACGATGAGTATTATCAGTTCGTGGATGATTTCATCCAGGCCGTAAAACACCGCTGGCCAAACGTGCTGCTGCAGTTCGAAGACTTCGCGCAGAAAAACGCCATGCCGCTGCTTAACCGTTACCGTGATGAAATTTGCTGCTTTAACGATGACATCCAGGGTACCGCGGCGGTCACCGTCGGCACGCTGATTGCAGCCAGCCGCGCGGCGGGTAGCCAGCTGAATGAGCAAAGAGTGGTCTTCCTGGGCGCAGGTTCTGCAGGCTGCGGTATCGCTGAGCAGATCATTGCCCAGATGCAGCGTGAAGGCCTGAGCGAAGAGCAAGCACGTAGCCGCGTGTTTATGGTTGACCGTTTCGGTCTGCTGACTGACCAGATGCCTAACCTGCTTTCATTCCAGAGCAAACTGGCGCAGAAACAGGAAAAAATTCAGGGCTGGCAGCATGACAACGACGAGATCTCCCTGCTCGACGTTGTGCGCAACGTGAAGCCAAACATTCTGATTGGTGTTTCCGGCCAGACCGGGCTGTTCACGGAAGAAATTATTCGTGAGATGCATAAGCACTGCCCGCGTCCAATCGTGATGCCGCTGTCGAACCCAACGTCACGCGTTGAAGCCACGCCGCAGGACATCATCAGTTGGACTGACGGCCAGGCGCTGGTCGCTACCGGTAGTCCGTTCGCACCGGTCAGCTGGAAAGACACCGTCTATCCTATCGCCCAGTGCAACAACTCCTATATCTTCCCGGGTATTGGTCTGGGCGTGATTGCCTCCGGTGCGTCGCGTATTACCGACGAGATGCTGATGTCTGCCAGCGAAACACTGGCAAAGCATTCCCCGCTGGCTAACCACGGTGAAGGTCTGGTGCTGCCAGAGCTGAAAGATATCCATAAAGTCTCTCGCGCCATTGCGTTTGCGGTCGGCAAAATGGCACAGCAACAAGGTGTCGCCACCAATACCTCCGCCGATGCCCTGCAAGAAGCCATTGATGAGAACTTCTGGCTGCCGGAATATCGCAGCTACCGTCGAACTTCTATCTAACACACTCTGTAGCCCGGCCAAGCGCAGCGCCGCCGGGTTTTTCCTTGCTCTCCTGTAGAACAAATGATGATTAGCACAGTGCTTAATCTTGCGTGATTTACATCCTTCTATAATGTATGTTGTAACTAATGATATATTCACTAGATTAATATTCACACTGCCGCTACACTGCCATCACCTTTCAACCTGACAACACTAAAAGGAGGCTAATTATGCTGTACTGTGAAATTTTCAATGTTTCACATACATTTGGTGATCGCACCAGCTCAAGCGTTATCGGTATCGTGCTGCGATAACTTCTGCTTGAGCGAAGACACCAATCCCTAAACCCTTCCCTCGGGCTTACCAGGTTATCGTCAGCGATGTTTGACGAGGCATTCCCATGCCTGTAACTCTTGAGTAAGCAAATGAGCACATTACTAACTGCACAATCTCTTCACGTTGAGACGGCGTTCGGCCCTCTTTTTACTGACCTCTCCTTTACCCTGAAAAAAGGTGACCGTATTGGCCTTATCGGCTACAACGGTTGCGGCAAAAGTACCCTGTTACAGGTACTGGACGGCACGCTAATTCCCTCTTCCGGGCGCGTCGCGTTAGCCAGCCATTGCCTGATGGCGCGCGTAGAACAGCATCTTCCTGATGCGCTACTCGACCAGCCGCTGATTGAGGCCGTACTGGCACAGCAGCCCGCTTCGCAGCATGAAAGCCAGCGCTGGCAGGCAGAACGTCTGTTGATGGAGATGGGCTTTGCACCCAATGAGATTGATCATCCTGCCGCGACGCTCAGCGGTGGCCAGCATACCCGGCTGTTATTAGCGCGAGCGTTGATGCTGCAACCAGACCTGCTACTGCTGGATGAACCGGGCAACCACCTCGACTTGCCAACACTGCTATGGCTGGAGAACTTCCTGAATAGCTGGAGCGGTAGCTTCGTGCTGGTTTCACACGATAATCCCCTGCTGGATGCGGTCACCAATACCAGCTGGATATTACGTGATAAGACCCTGCACGCCTTCTCACTGCCCTGCACCGCCGCCCGTCAGGCGCTGGAGGAACAGGACGAAAGCGATGCGCTGCGTCATCAGGCTGAACAGAAAGAGATCGACCGCGTCACCGCCAGCGCCAAACGGCTGGCCACCTGGGGACGGGTGTACGACAACGAAGATCTCTCGCGTAAAGCCAAACAGATGGAAAAACAGGTTTCACGTTTAAAGGAGAGTCAGACGGAGCTCACCTCCGGTACGCCGTGGACGCTCGCACTCCACGGTGATGCGCTGCGGGCAGACCGGCTGCTTGAGATGGATACCCTGCCAGTGCCGCCAGCTCCGGGACTTCCACCGCTGTTTACCACCGGTATTACACGGTTACAAAGCGGCGATCGCGTGGCCATCATGGGCCGCAACGGCGGCGGTAAATCCTCGCTGTTACGCCTCCTCTGGCGGCAAATGCAGCAAGAATCAGCGGAGACCGGGCTGAAGCTGCACCCACGTCTGAAACCCGGGTATTACGACCAGACGCTGAACCAGTTGGCAGATAATGACAGCCTGCTGGATGCACTGGAACCGTTCGAGCCCTATGCGGAAACGCGTAAACGCGCGCTGATTTCCGCGGGCTTTGGCTGGGCGCGTCACGGGCAAAAGGTCAGTACCTTAAGCGGCGGCGAGCGCTCTCGTCTGCTGTTTATCGGACTATCGCTTGCTCGTTACAGCCTGCTGCTGCTCGATGAACCGACAAACCATCTGGACATCGATGGCAAAGAGGCGCTGGCGCAAACGCTGCGAGAATATCCTGGCGGCCTGCTGTTGGTCAGCCATGATCGTCAGCTGATCAGCAATAGCTGCAACCGCTTCTGGTTAATTGACGAAAACGGGTTAAGCGAGTGGCACGATGCGGATGAAGTGTACGAGCAGCTTCGTCACCGCATCTGCCCTGATGCTGCGCGAACGACAGCAAAACCAGAAGAGAAAATCACCTCGGAAGCAGATGACCTGCTGGAGCGCTTAATTGAGCTTGAGTGGCGATTAGCCGAAGACCTGGCGCGTAAGCCGAAACATCAGAAACCGCAGTTGCAGCAGCGCTGGCGAGAGGAGATTGCCAATATCAATAATCAGTTAAGTTAACCTACCCATAGCCCGGCCGAGCGCAGCAACGCCGGGTTTTCCCCGGAGTCGGCGTTCCGCCTCGTCCGGGCTACATTTTACTGTGGGTGCTTCTCTTTCCAGGCGTCCCACGCCTGTTTGATTTCCTGCTTCGCGGCAGCGGCATCGTTGAAGCCGTTCAGCTCTACCTTTTTACGCCCTTCCGGCAGCTGTTTGTAGACGCGGAAGAATGCCTGCAGACGCTCCTGTTCTACCTTCGGCAAGTCGCTGACGTTTTTGATATCGTCATAGGTCGGGTCAATCTTGCTGGTTGGCACGGCGATAATCTTGTCGTCTTTCTCCCCGCCATCAATCATCTTCAATACGCCAATGGCGCGCAGTTTGATTAGCGTACCCGGAGCCATTGGCGCTCGGGTATAGAACACCACGTCCAATGGGTCGCCATCTCCCGCCAGCGACTGGGTCAGCGAGCCGTAGTTGGCAGGATACGCCACCGGCATCGACTGGAAACGATCGGCGACCAGAAAACCGGTTTTGGCGTCGGTTTCATATTTAATAATGCCACCGGCCGGGATCTCCGTTACCGCATAAAACTCTTCCGGGTTGTTCTCCGGCTGCGGGAAGTCGAGCACATTGTGCGCCTGCACGGCGGCGGAAAGAAACAGGCTTGTGGCGAGGATAGTTTTTACCAGATGCATTGTGCGTTCACTCTATCGTTATAAGAAAAGCAAAAACGACACGGTAGAGTTTACTGATGAATAAATGATGACCGCAGAATGACAGAATGGTGAACGCTATGTGCTATCAATATGAAAAACCACCAGATTCTTCCCTCCTCCGGCCTTGCTTTTTATCTCCCCATGACTAATCATTAATGAGTATTATTATCAAATACATATTAACCAGGAGTAGGATTATGAAGGCTGCTGTCGTCACGCATGACCATCAGGTAAACGTCACCGAAAAAACGCTGCGCCCACTGCAGCATGGTGAAGCTCTGTTATCCATGGAATGCTGCGGGGTCTGTCACACCGATCTGCACGTCAAAAACGGCGATTTCGGTGACAAGACCGGGGTGATCCTCGGCCATGAAGGTATTGGGATCGTGAAAGCGATCGGTCCTGGCGTCTCCTCTCTGAAAGTGGGTGACCGTGCAAGCGTTGCCTGGTTCTTCGAAGGCTGCGGCCACTGCGAATACTGTAACAGCGGCAACGAAACGCTGTGTCGTTCGGTCAAAAACGCCGGTTACAGCGTTGATGGCGGCATGGCTGAAGAGTGCATCGTCACCGCTGATTACTCGGTTAAAGTACCGGATGGTCTTGATTCTGCGGCGGCCAGCAGCATTACCTGTGCCGGCGTCACCACCTATAAAGCGGTGAAAATTTCGAAAATCAAACCGGGACAGTGGATTGCGATTTACGGTCTCGGCGGTCTGGGCAACCTGGCGCTGCAGTACGCTAAAAACGTCTTTAATGCCAAAGTGATTGCCCTTGACGTTAACGATGAACAGCTGAAGCTGGCCAAAGAGATGGGCGCGGATCTTACCATCAACTCCCGCAGCGAAGATGCGGCGAAGCAGGTTCAGGAACTGACCGGCGGCGCGCATGCCGCGGTCGTTACCGCCGTCGCTAAAGCGGCCTTCAACTCCGCCGTTGACGCTGTGCGTGCCGGTGGCCGCGTGGTGGCCGTTGGCCTGCCGCCAGAAGCGATGAGCCTCGATATTCCACGTCTGGTGCTGGACGGTATTGAAGTGGTCGGTTCGCTGGTTGGTACCCGTCAGGATCTGACCGAGGCCTTCCAGTTTGCCGCTGAAGGGAAAGTGGTGCCGAAAGTGGCGCTGCGTCCGTTAAACGACATCAACGCTATCTTTAAAGAGATGGAACTGGGCCAGATCCGTGGCCGTATGGTTATCGATCTTCGCCATTAATACGGTGAGCCTCTCCCGCTAAGGGAGAGGCTACTCTAAGGCAGCCACCAGCTTTTGTTGCTGCTGTTGATAACGCGCATAAAGCAGCAGAGACGACATCGCCAGGAACGACAGCGCCGCCGCCGGTAGCGCCACCGAACTCCAGCCAAAATTCATCGTAATCATCAACCCGCCAAAGAAAGCGCCAATTGCACTACCGAGGTTAAAGGCAATTTGCCCACCAGCGGCCCCGAGCATTTCACCGCCCTTCGCATTTTGCAGCAGCAGGATTTGCAGCGGCGCCGACAGCGCGAACAGACCGGCGCAACAGATAAACGCCAACGTCAATGACGCCACCTTAAAGCCGCCGAGGGCAAAGATAAGCAGCAGCGCCACCACGATAACGAAATCGGTCGTTGCCGCAATACGCAGCGGACTGTAGCGTCCGGAGAGCTTACCGCTGAGGATATTGCCCAGCACCATACCCAACCCCACCAGCATCATAATGAACATAATGGCCCCTTCCTGGAAACCAGAGACGTTCATCATAAACGGCTTGATATAGCTGAACCACGCAAATACCCCAGCGTTACCGAACATGGTCGCCGCGAAAATAAGCCACGGTGCAGGGCTTTTCAAAAAGTGGAACTGCTCGCGAAGCCGCGCGTCGGATTTATCAAACAGCGTCGGCACCCAGGCTACAATCGCCACCAGCACCGCCACGTCAAATAGCGCAATCGCCAGGAAGGTATAGCGCCAGCTAAACTGGTGCCCCAGCCATGTTCCCGCTGGCACCCCCACCAGATTTGCCACCGTCATCCCGGCGATCATCCCGGCTACTGCCGCCGTCACCCGGCCACGAGGCGCAATCTTCGACAGAATAATCGCCCCCACGCCAAAGTAAGCCCCGTGCGGAAAGCCCGAAACCAGACGGCCAATCGCCAGCATCACATAGCTCGATGAAAAGGTAAAAATGATGTTGCCGAGCACGCAGAGCGCCGCCAGCAGCAGCATGATGGATTTCAGGGAGAAACGTGTGGAAAACAGCGCAATAATCGGCGCACCGATCACCACGCCGAAGGCATACCAGGAGATCATATTGCCTGCCGCCGGGATCGAGATCCCTACGTCATGCGCCAATTCCGGCAGCACGCCCATAATGCCAAATTCCGCCATCCCCAGGCCAAACGTGCCTAGCGCCAGCGCAAAAATTGTCTTTTTCATCCCTCTAATCACTTGTTTCTGTTGAGTTTGCAGAGAGGCATTATTGACCATTCATGGGGTACAGACCAGCCTAAAACGCCTAACAACGTATTTATCCATATATACAGCGCGAATGGTTCATGTTCGAGGCCGAGATGAGTGCGTAGGCAACTGGACAATATTTTCTGGAAGGCGGCGCGCAAAGGCGGAATCAGGCTAATTGTGTTTTAGCAGGAACGGTGGATAATCGTGCTCTTCTTCACAAGGAGGTCATCATGAAATCAAACAACACAGTTAGGGAAATACCGAAAAATGGCATGGCAAACGGTTCAGCGAATAACGCCTCGCCTGGCGATATCGAACAGTACAACAGTGCTAACGAAGATCGTGAATTTATTAACAGAATGAACGCGTTTACGCAATTAACAGGGCTGTTAACCGACGATCCCTTTTATGAGGTACTTTAATGTGCCGCCAATTTGATGTTTATCGAAATCCGTCTGAAAGAACCCGTCATATTCATCCGTATATTATGGTGATCCAACATGACTATTATGGCAATCTTTCAACACGGCTAGTGCTTCCTTTAAGTCGTCATGCTTATTTAAACGGTTATTACCATCAGGCAACGCCGTTGGTGAATATTGACTTCCAGACAGTGGTAATCAATACACCATCAATAACCAGCATAAATAAAGGTAAGCTCAATAACCGACATTTTATCTGTAATTTACGCAGTGAACGCTCAAGCGTAATCTCAGCTATTGATGCTCTCGTTACAAACACATGAGTCCTGCAATACCACACACAAAAAGAGCGGCTTAACGCTCCCCCTCAAGGGACATCAAGCCGCTCTTCACTTACAGAAAGAACCCTTACTTCATCCCTTCCGAACTCTCTTTCTTCGCCTCTACTCGCTCAACTTCACGATACCAGCGCGGATGGTGTTTCTGCGCCCAGCGACGGCTGACTTTGCCTTCAATCATCCCTTTAATTGACCCTTTAACCCAGAACGCCATATACATATGGATAAGGATCGCGTGGATCAGAATGATGGCTGAAGCGGCATGAATCAGCAGCGCGTAGCGAATCACCTGAATCGGGAAGAACGGCGCAAAATAAGGGCGCCAGATAATCACCCCGGTCACTAGCAGCACAAAAATCATGCTCATGATGGTCCAGAACATCATCTTCTGCCCGGCGTTATATTTCCCGACCTTCGCCACTTTATGCTCGTTACCCTTCAGGACTTCGACAATCCCCAGCACCCACGGAATATCCTGCTTATCCGGAATGTTGTGATGTACGAAGCGGGCAAACATAAACATCAGCACCACGAAGATCAGTACGCCGAAGAACGGGTGCAGAATACGCCCCATCTGCGGCGTACCGAAGGTTTCGGTCAGCCATTGCAGCGTCGGGAAAAAGAACGAAATCCCCGATACCGCCACCAGGAAGAAGCAGATAGCCACCGTCCAGTGACAGGCGCGATCGACAAACTTCGTGCGCACAATCATTTTCGACTTACTCATGGCCATCCTCCTCTTCGTCATCGTCCACTTCTTTGTTCGGGCCAATACCAATGTAGTGATAAATCAGCCCGGCAAAGGTGGCGATAAAGCCCGCGGCGGAGAGTGGTTTCAGTGCCCCTTTCCACAGATTGATACTGGTATCGATAGCCGGATCCTTCGGCAGCTTGTGATACAGCTCAGGCTGATCCGCATGATGCAGCACGTACATCACATGGGTGCCGCCCACGCCTTCCGGATTATAGATACCGGCATGCGGATAGCCGCGTTTCTTAAGCTTTTCGACGCGCTCCTGCGCTACGTCCAGCATCTCTTTCTTGGTGCCGAAGTGAATCGCTCCGGTCGGACAGGTTTTCACACAGGCCGGTTCCTGACCCACACTCACGCGGTCTACGCACAGGGTGCATTTATAAACGCGGTTATCCTCTTTGCTGAGGCGCGGAATATTAAACGGACACCCGGCGATGCAGTAACCACAGCCGATGCAGTTTTCCTGCTGGAAATCGACGATCCCGTTGGCGTACTGAATAATTGCCCCGGCGGACGGGCACGCCTTCAGGCAGCCCGGATCCTCACAGTGCATACAGCCGTCTTTACGAATCAGCCACTCCAGCTTGCCGTTCTGTTCGGTTTCGCTAAAACGCATCACCGTCCAGGACTTAGCGCTCAGATCCGCCGGGTTATCGTAAACCCCAACACAATGCCCCACTTCGTCGCGAATATCATTCCACTCGGAGCAGGCCACCTGGCAGGCTTTACAGCCCACGCAGGAGGAGACATCAATCAGCTTGGCAACTTCTTCCTTATAGTCCCGCGCACGAGGCGCGGGGGTAATCGGGTTAGTTGCAGAGCGTTTAATAATGTCTTGTGTTTCCATCGCCATTTAAACGCTCCTTACGCTTTCTCGATGTTAACCAGGAACGCCTTATACTCCGGCGTCTGCGAGTTGGAATCACCCACGTTCGGCGTCAGGGTATTGGCGATATAACCTTTACGTGCGACACCTTCGTAACCCCAGTGCAGCGGGATACCGATGGTCTCCACCTGCTGACCGTTCACGTTCAGCGTCTGCAGACGACGGGTTACCACCGCCACGGCGCGAATAAAGCCACGCTTGCTGCTGACGGTCACACGGTCACCGTTGGCAATCCCTTTGGCCTTCGCCAGCCCTTCGCTGATTTCCACAAACTGCTCCGGCTGCGCAATGGCGTTGAGACGCGCATGCTTAGTCCAGGTATGGAAATGCTCGGTCAGACGATAGGTGGTGCCAACATATGGGAACTTGTCTTTCTTCCCAAGGCGCACGGCATCTTCTTCGTACAGACGCACTACCGGGCTCGAAATAACGTTCGGATGCAGTGGGTTAGTCCCCAGCGGCGTTTCCATCGGCTCGTAGTGTTCCGGGAACGGCCCTTCTGCCAGCTTATCGAGGGCAAACAGACGACCCAGACCTTCCTGCTGCATGATAAACGGATTGGTTTTGCTTCCCGGAGGTGCGGTATTAAAGTCCGGGATATCGTTACCCGTCCATTTCGTGCCGTTCCACTGGATAAGCATCCGTTTTGGATCCCACGGTTTGCCGTTCACGTCCGCCGAGGCGCGGTTATACAGCACGCGACGGTTCAGCGGCCAGGCCCATGCCCAACCCAGCGTATTGCCCAGCCCTGATGGGTCGGCGTTATCGCGGTTGGCCATCTGGTTACCCTGTTCGGTCCAGCTACCGGTATAAATCCAGCAGGAGGATGCCGTGGTACCGTCATCGCGCAGCAGCGCAAAGCTATTGAGCAACTGACCCTTCTTCGCCACCAGCACGCCGTTGGCGTCATACAGATCGGCCAGCGCGTAGCCGTTGTTCTCTTTCGCGACTTCTTCCGACTCAGGATGGTCCGGCTGTTTGTAGTTCCAGCCCATCTTCAGCAGCGGCTCAACGCCCTTACCGCCTTCGTTGCGATACATTTCGCGCAGACGATGGTAAATACCGGCCAGAATTTCGCCGTCGTTGCGCGCTTCACCCGGTGCTTCCTGACCTTTCCAGTGCCACTGCAGCCAGCGACCGGAGTTAGCAATAGAACCGTCTTCTTCTGCAAAGCAGGTCGACGGCAGACGGAACACTTCGGTCTGAATCGTTGATGGGTCAACGTCGTTAGACTCGCCGTGGTTCTGCCAGAAGGTAGACGTTTCGGTCACTAACGGGTCAATAACCACCATGTACTTCAGCTTGCTTAAGCTGCGCACGACTTTGTTTTTATCCGGGAAGGACGCAACCGGGTTAAAGCCCTGGCAGATGTAACCGGTGACTTTGCCGTTATCCATCATGTTGAAGTATTTGATAACGTCGTAGGCCTGGTCCCATTTCGGCAGCCAGTTAAAGCCCCAGTCGTTATCCTTCGTCGCCGCGTCGCCGTAGAACGACTTCATCAGGCTGACGAAGAACTTCGGATAGTTGCTCCAGTAGTTCACCTGATCGGGCAGCAGCGCTTTCGGCGTATTGGCAGTCAGATAGGTTTGCAGATCCGCCTGCTTGTCCGACGGCAGCGTCAGATAACCGGTCAGGCTGGACGACAGCAGACCTAAGTCGGTTAAACCCTGAATGTTAGAGTGACCGCGCAAGGCGTTCACGCCACCACCAGCCATCCCCATGTTGCCGAGCAGCAGCTGGATCATCGCCATGGTGCGAATGTTCTGCGCCCCAACGGTGTGCTGTGTCCAGCCCAGCGCATACAGGAAGGTGGTGGTACGGTCTGCCGCACTGGTGGAAGCCAGCACATCGCACACTTTCAGGAAGTCCGCTTTCGGCGTACCGCAAATGTTCTCCACCACGTCCGGCGTATAGCGCGAAACGTGCTGCTTCAGCAGGTTCCACACGCAGCGCGGATGGGTCAGCGTTTCATCGCGTTTGGCGTAGCCGTTTTCATCGTACTGATAGTTCCAGGACGATTTGTCGTACTGACGTTTCTCGGCGTCATAGCCGCTAAACAGGCCGTCTTCGAAGGCAAAGTCATCTCGCACCAGCAGGCTGGCGTTGGTGTAATGCTTCACGTATTCGGCGTTGATCTTATTGTTTTCGATAAGATACAGCAGTACGCCCGACAGGAAGGTAATGTCGGTACCGGAACGAATTGGCGCATAGATATCGGCCACCGACGCCGTACGCGTAAAGCGCGGGTCGACAACGATAAGCGTGGCATCGTTATTGTTCTTCGCTTCCATCGCCCAGCGGAAACCCACTGGATGGGCTTCAGCGGCGTTACCGCCCATCACCATCACGACGTTAGCGTTTTTGATATCAACCCAGTGGTTGGTCATCGCACCGCGACCAAATGTTGGAGCAAGACTTGCTACCGTTGGTCCGTGTCAGACGCGCGCCTGGTTGTCTACCGCCAGCATGCCAAGCGAGCGCACAAACTTCTGCGTCAGCATGCCGGTCTCATTACTTGCCGCGGATGCGCACAGCATCCCGGTGGAGAGCCAGCGGTTAACCGTAACGCCCTGCTCATTCTTCTCAATAAAGTTGGCGTCGCGGTCGGCCTTCATCAATTTTGCGATGCGATCGAAGGCTTCACTCCACGAAATACGCTGCCATTTATCTGAGCCAGGTGCGCGGTATTCCGGATAGCGCAGGCGACTTTCGCTGTGTACATAGTCCAGCAGCCCCGCGCCTTTCGGGCACAGCGCGCCACGGCTTACCGGATGATCCGGGTCACCTTCAATGTGGTAAATTGATTCCCGGGTATTTTTGGCTCCATCGCCCAGGCTATACATTAATAGCCCACAACCTACGGAGCAGTATGTGCAGGTGTTACGAACTTCTTTAGCGCGCAGTAATTTGAAATTTCGCGCCTGTGCTAACGCCATTTTCGGGGCAAACCCTAATGCCGCAGCCGTCGTCCCAGCCATACCGCCCGCGCAGATTTTAAAAAACTTTCTGCGGCTGACGTCCATTGTTTTCCTCATCGTATGGATGTACTTCGAGAAGGAAACTAACAGCAATGCCCCTGTTTTTTTTGCGTCAAATCAATGTCGAAAACTGAGCCCCCCTTAATAGTCAGGGTTACCGAATTTCATTAATCCTTTAGGGTTAGGCGTCGCGGAAAAATATCACCAGCAGCGGCAAAAAAATGCTATAACCGCAGACTTCGTTTGTAAAAGCATCAGGTTAGAGATGGATAAAAAGAGAGCGACGCTGACGGGACTCACCGCCATCGTATTATGGAGCACCATGGTGGGGCTGATTCGCGGCGTCAGCGAAGGGCTTGGCCCGGTGGGCGGTGCAGCAATGATCTACAGCCTGAGCGGCCTGTTGCTTATTTTTACCGTCGGTTTCCCGCAGTTGCGTCAAATCCCGCCGCGTTATCTTGTAGCCGGCAGCGTGCTGTTTGTTAGCTATGAAATTTGTCTCGCGCTTTCACTTGGCTATGCGGGCACCCGCCAACAGGCGATTGAAGTCGGCATGGTCAATTATCTCTGGCCGAGCCTGACCATTTTGTTTGCTATTCTGTTCAACGGCCAAAAAAGCAGCTTATGGGTGATTCCAGGTTTATTGCTCTCGCTATTCGGCGTGACCTGGGTACTAGGCGGCGAACACGGTCTGGATATCGCAGAAATAACCCGCAATGTTATCTCAAGCCCGCTGAGCTATATTCTGGCCTTCGTTGGCGCATTTATCTGGGCGGCCTACTGCACCGTCACCGCCAGATATGCCAAAGGCAAAAATGGTATTACGCTGTTTGTTTTATTAACGGCGCTCAGCCTGTGGGTGAAATTCCTGCTAAGCGAACAGCCACCGATGATCTTCAGCTGGCCGGTGGTGATTAAACTGGTTCTGTGCGCACTGGCATTAGGATTAGCCTATGCAGCGTGGAACGTCGGCATTCTGCACGGCAATGTCAGTCTGCTGGCCGCCGCCTCTTACTTTACACCGGTGCTCTCCTCAGCGCTGGCGGCCGTTCTGCTCAGCGCCGCACTTTCGTGGTCATTCTGGCAGGGAGCCGCCATGGTCTGCGCGGGCTCCCTGCTCTGCTGGTATGCCACCCGGCGTTAGCCTAGGTCGCCTCCCGCTACCGGCAGCGTCACCCCGGTGATGTAGCTGGCCTCATCGCTGGCGAGAAACAGGATAGCATTTGCCTGTTCCGCCAGCGTGCCGTAACGATGCATCAGGCTGCTTGCCACCGTTTGATCCACCACCTGCTGATACCACGCCTTTTCCTGCTCTGTCGGCTGCTCGTCATTACGTGGCGTCAGGCGTGCCGGTGCATCGGTGCCTCCCGGCGCAACGGCGTTAATCCGAATACCGCTATCGCTATATTCAAGGGCCAGCGAACGGGTCAGCGCGTTCACGCCGCCTTTCGCCGCCGAATAAGGAACCCGGTTCACCCCAGCCGTCGCCACCGATGAGATATTCACGATACTGCCTTTACCCTGCTTCAGCATCCACGGCAGCGCCGCCCGGCAGCTCCAGAGCGTAGGGAACAGCGAACGGCGGATCTCTTTTTCAATCTGATCCGGCAGATATTCCGCAAATGGTCGTGCCCAGATGGTTCCGCCGACATTATTAATCACCACGTCCAGGCGGCCAAAGTGCGCCACGCCGTCGGCAAATACCCGTTCGGTGCTCTCCCACTGCTCAAGGTCGGCTTCCAGCGCCAGCACGTCACAGCCGGCGGCGGCCAGCGTCGCCGCCAGTTCGTGCACGTAGCGTGAACGATCAATCAATAGCAGACGCGCGCCTTCACGAGCAGCCTGTTCGGCGGTCTGACGACCAATGCCCTGTGCGGCGCCGGTGATTGCCAGCACTTTATCGGTAAATCGCATGATTGCTCCTTATGCCGCCGCGCTCTGGCTGGCGATAAACTTCTCATACCAGAACCCCGCAGGCGAGATCCCCCGTTCACGCAGCGCCGTAGAGACGGCGTTAACCATCGGCGGCGGGCCGCACAGATAGATATCGACGTCACCGTCGTTCAGCATGGCCTCATCAAGATGCTCGGTCACAAAACCGCGCTGCGGGCATGCGCTCTGCGCATCGGCCACCACCGGTAACCAGCGGTACCCCGGCAGTTGAGCGACAAAGGCGTCAAGCTCTTGCGTCTTGACCAGGTCACCGTCACGGGTCACGCCGTACAGCAGCGTCACCGGACGACTGCTTCCCTGTGCCGCCAGAGTTTGCAGCATCGACAATAGTGGTGCCAGGCCCGTTCCCCCCGCTAACATCAGCAGCGGGCGTTCACCGTTTCGCAGATAGAAGCTGCCCATCGGGCCGCTCAGCGTCAGCCGATCGCCCGGACGGGCGCGCTGGGTCAGCCACTGGCTCATTAGGCCTCCCGGCACGTTGCGAATCAGGAAGCTGCCCACGCCTGCGCCGGGCAACGAGCTAAACGAATAGGCACGAACCTGCGGCGTGCCGGGCACCTGAATATTGATGTACTGTCCGGGCAGAAACGCGAGCGCATCGTCGAGTTTAACCACCAGCTCAATGGCGGTGTCGGAGAGCAAATTCACCTGCTGCACCTCCGCCCCTAGCGTCGCCAGCGCGGTTTTGCACTGCGCGGCCGCCACCGGCACATCAATCACGCAGTCGCTGGTCGGCACCATCTGGCAGGTCAGCACCTGGCGTTCGTCGGCTTCCTCTTCGCTTAACGCCTCTTCGAGATAATCGTCCCCCAGACCATACTCCCCGCTGGTGCAGTGACACTTACAGGTTCCGCACACGCCATCGGAACAGTCCATCGGCAGATTCACCTTCTGGCGATAGGCGGCATCCAGCACTTTCTCACCAGCGTTACACTGAATAAAACGGGTGATGCCGTCCTCAAAATTGAGCGCAATGTTAAAGGTCATAGGCACCTCTTAAATGTGGTAAACGTCAATCACCTGACGGATGTAGTCGTTATTCAGGCGCACGGTTTTGCGGATGATTTGCGGCTGCCCATCGTTGTCGACCAACGTGCAGCAGGTCGAGCCAAACCATGCATCGGTATGCTGATAGCGATGGCAATAGGTCACCCAGTTGTAGCGCACCTCCATGCCCTGCTCGGTTTCCCCCAGCAGCTCAACGTTGCTGATCATATGGGTGGTGCGCGGCTCGGGCGTGCTCGCCCCGGAGCGTTCGGTCTTAATGCGGTATATCCGGTCTTCCAGACCATCGCGGCTCGGGTAGTAGATCAACGAAATTTCACGCTGCGGGTCGCGGGTGAGCTTGTCGTCGTCGCCCCAGGCGGGCATCCAGTACACCACCTTCGGGCTGTAGCAGTTCAGCCACTCATCCCACTGACGATCGTCCAGCAGTCGGGCTTCGTAATAGAGAAACTGGCGAACCTGTTCGAGGGTCAACATCAGGCCACCTCCACACGTTGGGTAATTGACTGGTCATAACGCTGCTGCTCTTTTTCCAGCACCGCCAGCATCACGTTCTGCCAGTGGTGATGATGGGCGATATAGAGCGCTTCATCTTCCGATTTCACGCCGCTCAGCAGCGGGCGGAATCCCGATTGCTGCGCATGCTCATCCGGGCCATCGACCCAGTGCAGCGCACCGCGGCTCAGATCGCTCCACGGCAGATTTTCGCCGTGATAGCCGCGCTGGCAGGCGCTGAACTCTTCGAGATCGTCCGGTGTTCCCATGCCACTGACGTTAAAGAAATCCTCGTACTGACGAATGCGCAGCGCGCGCGCCTGGTCAGATTCACCCTTCGGCGCAAAGCACCAGATGGTGACTTCGGTTTTATCCACTGAAATCGGGCGGATCACGCGGATCTGAGTGGAGAACTGATCCATCAGGTAGACGTTGGGATAGAGACACAGGTTGCGCGTTTCGTTGACCATTTGGTCGGCGCGGGAGTCACCAAACTCGGCCTGCAGGCGCTCACGATGTTCATAAACCGGGCGCACTTCCGGGTTCAGCGCCCGCGTCCACAGCAGCATATGGCCGTTATCAAAGCCGTAGCCGCCGCCGATGCTTTTCGACCAGCCGTTAGCATCCACCGCATGGGTGCCTTCCGCTTCGTAGTTGCGGCGCGACATGGTTGAGGCATAGTTCCAGTGCACCACGCTGACGTGATAACCGTCGGCCCCGTTTTCCGCCCCGAGCTTCCAGTTACCTTCGTAGACATAGCTTGAGGAGCCGTTAAGTACTTCCAGCCCTTCCGCCGCCTGGTCAACGATCAGGTCGATAATCTTGCAGGTTTCCCCGAGATACGCCTCCAGCGGCTGAACATCGTCGCTCAGGCTGCCGAACAGGAACCCGCGATAGGACTGGAAACGCGGTAATTTTTGTAAATCGTGCGAGCCTTCATGCTTAAAGCTTTCCGGGTAGCCGCCGGTACTTTCATCTTTGGCTTTTAATAGCTTGCCATTATTACTGAACGTCCAGCCGTGGAATGGACAGGTAAATGAATTCTTATTCCCGGTTTTGCGTCGACATAGCATCGCGCCACGGTGGGCGCAGCTATTAATTAACGCATGGAGCTCGTTCTTTTTGTCACGGGTAATCATCACCGGTTGGCGCCCCAGGGTCAGCGTATAATAATCACCCGCTTCGGGTATTTGGCTTTCATGGGCCAGGAACGCCCAATTACCTTCAAAGATGTGCTTCATTTCAAAATCAAATAACTGCTGATCGGTAAATATTGAGCGATGACAGCGATAAATATGATTCTCACGATCCACAATTAACGCATTGTTGATTTTATCTTTCATCGTGGTGAACATTTTTTGCATGAGTCGTCCCCTCCTGCATCTTTCAGGAATAAAGTGTAATATTCAGAGATGGTCATTATTCCCCGGCCATATAAAGCCGGAGAATAAAATGAACGCAGCGAATTACTCTTGTGCGCGCAGGCGCGTACCGCGATGTTCTTCGTCGGTGCTGAGCGCTTTACACAGGGTCAAATCAAAACGCACTTCGGTATGTTCACCGTCCAGTTCACGCTGCTGAATCAGCGTGCGGTCGGTCACTTTAACCGGGTCGGCAATCAGCCCATCACGGGTGGCAAAAGCAAAATCATCCCACAGATATTTATCACCGTTGAGGTTAATCTGGCTGGTCAGATGCTTATGGCCAGGCGCAGAAACGAAGAAGTGAATATGCGCCGGACGATTGCCGTGACGACCCAGACGGTCAAGCAGCTTCTGGGTTGGGCCGTCCGGCGGGCAGCCATAACCGGATGGCATAATGCTGCGCACGCTGTAGCGTCCATCCGCGCCGGTACGAATACGGCGGCGCAGGTTGTATTCGCTCTGGCTCTGGTCAAAGAAGGAGTAGTTGCCGAGGGTATTGGCGTGCCAGATATCGACGATCGCGTTAGCCACCGGGCGGCCCTGGGTGTCGTTAACCTGCCCGTACAACCACATCACTTCACCGGCATCTTTACCATCATCCATACGGGTATATCCATCGGCCAGCGGCGCGTTCGCGACGTACAGTGGGCCTTCGATGGTACGCGGCGTACCGGTTTCCCGCTGAGCGGCGGCGTCAATGGCATCCTGGCGTAGGTCGAGGAAGTGTTCAAGACCCAGCCCCGCCGCCAGCAGCGCAGCCTCCTGGCGGCCCCCTAATTCGTGGAGGTAATTCACCGCGTGCCAGAACTCCTCTTCCGTCACGTTATAGTCATCAATCAGCGTGCAGATATTTTCCAGCAGGCGATGAACAATCGATTTAAACCGCTCGTCGCCGCCTTCCACATTTAAACCAGCACCTTCACGTAATAATTTCTGCATAGCATCTTGTTTTACGAATGCATTACTCATAATTATTCTCACTTATTATCGTAGGATATTCGCCGGTTTAACCCGGCGCGAGGTTAGCTTTTCTTATTATTAACGGTCGTCTTCGCGAATCGATGAAGGATGGCGGCAAAGCGCCTCCACGCGAATTTGCATAAAGGGATACAGCGGTAAAGCCATTAATATCTGATGCAATTCTTCGGCATCTTTCACATCAAAAATACTGACATTGGCGTAAAGACCGGCAACGCGCCAGATATGCCGCCATTTCCCTTCTCGCTGCAACTGTTGCGAATAATTTTTCTCCCGCAGTTTTATTTCCTCAATTTCAGCAGCAGGAAATCCCAGCGGAATATTCACGGTCATATCAACTTTAAATAACATCATGCTCTCCCATTACGCTTTACGGCTGTAATAGCGCAGTTTGTCTTCATCCAGTTCTACGCCCAGACCCGGCGTTTGCGGCAGCGTCACCACACCTTCGGCAAAAGTGAGCGGGACGCTGACAATGTCATCTTTGAGCAGCAGCGGGCCAAACATCTCGGTGCCCCACTGCAGCGGTAGCGTTGACCAGGCGTGCAGCGAAGCAACGGTACCGACAGTGCCTTCCAGCATGGTGCCGCCATATAGCCCTACGCCCGCGGCCTTAGCCACGTTAGCCAGCGCCAGCACGCTTTGCGGGCCACCGGCTTTGGCTATTTTCAGCGCATAGGCACCGCTAAAACCCTGCTGTGCTAGCCGGTAGCCGTCGTAATGGGTCGATACCGCTTCATCGGCCAGAATAGCGGTTTCAATCTGATGGCTCAGCCGTACCAGCGCGGCGTTGTCCTGCGCGCTGACCGGCTGTTCAATCAGATCGACGCCCATCGCTGCCAGTTCACGGCAGCCTTTTGCGGCTACCGTCGCATCCCACGCCTGGTTAACGTCAACGCGAATACTGGCCCGGTCGCCCAGCGCTTCCACAATGCTACGGGTGTGGCGCAGATCGGTCGCCAGTTCGCGGGCACCAATCTTTAACTTGAAGGCCTGGTGACGTCGCTCCGCCAGCAGCCTTTCGCCCTCGGCGATATCTTTTGCCGTGTCGCCGCTGGCCAGCGTCCACAGCACCGGCAATGATGTGCAGAGCGCCCCGCCCAGCAGCGCGGAAACTGGCAGCCCCAGCGCCTTACCCTGCGCATCCAGCAGCGCAGTTTCGATGGCCGATTTGGCAAAAGTGTTGCCCCTGACCGCGCTGTTCATTCGCGCGGTCAGCGCATTGAGATTATCGGCGGGCTGACCTTTGAGTAACGGCAGCAGATAATCGTTAATCGCCGAGGCGATCGCCTCCGGGCTTTCCACGCCGTAGCTCAGGCCACCAATGGTGGTCGCCTCTCCGATACCGTCGATGCCATCCGAACGCGTTAATCGGATAATCACCAGCGTCTGGCAGCCCATGGTGGTCATCGACAGCTTGTGTGGCCGAATCGTCGGCACATCCACCAGCCAGCTTTCAATATGTTCTATGGTCGCGCTCATTTTCTCTTCCTGCTCATCAATTGCGTCACGTCTAATGCCCCTGAATATCACGTGGGGTAACGATGCTTTTGACAATAGGTCTGGGCGAGGAAAACGGTCAACGGCGGTCATCGAAATGTTGTGCGATAATCGACGCGCTTGTTAAATTGCGGTTAATAATGTGATCGCAGTGGGAAAACCAGCACGCCAAATCGCCGCGGTTTTTCCCCACGATATAGTGATGCTCAGTGAGCCTATAGCTTTTGTCGTAGAGGGATGAAATGAGCGATAAAAAAACGGATACCCTTAGTGCCCGCCAGGCCGAACACAACCCTAATTTTATGCTTTCACTGGCGCGAGGGTTGGAAGTGCTAAGCGCATTTACCCCACAGCGCCAGCGTCTGACCATCTCCCAGCTCAGCCAGAAAACACAGATCTCTCGCGCGGCGGTTCGCCGCTGCCTGTATACCCTGGCGGCACTCGGCATGGTGCATAGCCCGGATGGCCGTAGCTATGAACTGCTGCCGCGCGTGCTGGCGGTCGGTCATGCTTATCTGGCAGGTACGCCGCTGGCGAAGGTAGCGCAGAGCGCGCTGGACAGTCTGGGTAAAGCGCTGGGCGAGTCCTGTTCCGCCGCAACGCTGGACGGCGATAACGTGCTCTATATCGCCCGTTCAGCGGTGAATAACCTGCTCAGCGTGGATATTGGTCGCGGCAGCCGCCTACCCGCGTGGGCAACTTCAATGGGGCGCGTACTGCTGAGTGCGCTGCCGGAAGAACAATTAGAAGTGACGTTGTCACGTGCGAATTTGATTCGTTATACCCCGCATACCCTGTGCGATGTGGTGAGCTTACGCGAAGAAATAGCCCGCGTACGTATGCAGGGCTACGCGATCGCCGACCGGCAAATTGAGGTGGGATTGTGTTCGTTAGCGGTACCGTTGCTCTCGCGGAGCGGACAAACGGTAGCCGCATTGAACGTTGGCGTGCCGGCTGGCTCTATCAACGCAGCCGCGCTGAAAGAGAAAGCCCTCGCACCGCTGCGACGGGCAGCGATGGAGCTTTCTCTTCAGCTTTAAGGGTTAATTTAACGCGGGTGCTTTCGCCAGACTGCGCCAGATACCGGCAGCCAGCAACAGAAGCAGCACCCCCGCCGTCGCCAGCACGATGCTGTGTGAGTTGATAAACGCCGTTTTGGCCGCGTCAATCAGGCTTTGCGCCGGAATGGCGGGCATCGACTGCGCCAGCTTTATCGCTTCGCTAATCGACGATGCCGCCTGCTCGGTCGCCGCACCGTCTACCCCAGCGGGAAGTACAATTGACGAGGTGTAGCTGCGGGTCAGGATCAGGCCAAACAGCGCAATACCCAGCCCCGCGCCCAGCTCGTAGGCCATGGTTTCAATGGCCCCTGCGGCCGCCGCTTTCTCTTTCGGTGCCGCCGCCATAATCGCCGAGCTGGAGGCCAGCAGCGCGCTGGCAACGCTAAAGCCCAGCAGCGTCATCAGCCCCCACGCCTGCCATTGCTGAGTGCTGAAATCAGTCATCGACAGGCCAAGGAAGCTCAGCGCGCTTAACAGCATCCCGCCGGTAGCCACTTCACGTAGCCCCAGCTTTGACACCAGCATCCCGGCAATTGGGCCGCTGAATCCGCTTGCCACCATCACCGGTAGCATAAATAGCCCAGCTTCAAACGGCGTTTTGCCATGCACAAACTGCAATTCCTGCGCCATCAACAATTCAAACCCGACCAGGGTAATCAGCGCCGTCATCGCCATCATGACCCCGCTTAAAATAATACGATGGGTAAACAGGCGCATATCCACCATCGGGCGGGTCGCCGAGAGCTGCTTACGGACAAACCAGTACAGCATGCCGGCACCGGCAATTGCCACCATCGCCACCAGCCACAGCGCAAGCTGCCCTTTCAGCGCTGATTTGGCGCTAAACACCAGCATCAGGATGGCGGCAATCAGCACCAGCGCCTGGAAGAGATTCAGCGGCTGCTCGCGTCGCGCAGGCTGGCGCGGCACCACTCTGGCATTAATAGCAATCACCACCAGCACAATCGGCACGTTGATCAAGAACACCGATCCCCAATAGAAGTGCTCCAGCAGCATACCGCCCACCAGCGGGCCGAACGCCGCACCGCCGGAGCCAACGGCCGCCCACAGCCCCAGCGCCATATTACGATGACGGGCTTCAGCAAAGGTGGTACGGATCCCGGCGAGCGTGGCCGGTACAATCATCGCCGCACCAATCGCCAGCATTGCACGTGAAGCAATCAGCGTTAGCGCAGTCGGCGAAAACGCCGCGGCCAGCGATGCCAGACCAAAGATCCCGCTGCCGAGCAGCAGCAGGCGTTTAAAACCAATCTTGTCGCCGAGCGCGCCCATCGGCAGCACCATCCCGGCCATTACCAGTGAATAGATATCAATGATCCACAGCAGCTCATTGCCGCTGGTGCCCAGCGCGACGCTCAGCGTCGGCGCAGCCACGTGCAGCACGGTGGCATCAATCGCCACCGGGATATAGACCATCAGGATAGCCATGAGCGTTAACCATTGGCGTGACATTTTTCCGTTCCTCACTTCATTTTTCAGTGTTGGACATACGTCCAGGAACGAGATCCTGCCGGATTGTTGAACGCATGTCCAATTTTTTGTTATTCTCAACTAAACCCTACTTAAACGAAGAAAAATGAACTATTTAACCCGAGAAGAACGGCGGGAAGAGATCCTTAAAACCGCCATGCAGGTGGCACTAAGCGGCGGCTTCAGCGCCATGACCGTACGTAATATCGCCAGCGTTGCCGGGGTCTCCAGCGGCCAGGTGCATCACCACTTCACCTCTATTGGGGAACTCAAATCCCTCGCCTTCGTCAGGCTGATCCGTGAAATGCTCGATATGCCGCTGGTGGCCGATGATGCCAGTTGGCACGACCGCCTCTTTTCGATGCTTGGCAGCGACGATGGCCGTCTTGAACCCTACGTCCGTCTCTGGCGAGAAGCACAATTACTGGCGGACAGCGACAGCGATATTAAAGGTGCTTATCTGCTGACGATGGATATGTGGCATAAGGAAACCGTATCGCTGATTTTACAGGGCACGGAAGCCAATGAATTTCGTCCAATTGATAGCGCAGAAAATATTGCCTGGCGATTAATTGCATTAGTATGTGGACTAGATGGAATTTATGCACTAGGGATGGCGGAAATTAGCGATGAGATCTTCGCTCGTTATATACAACATTATATTACGTTAGAGCTTAACCCCACTTAATTTACATTTAGTAACAATTAACAACGTTTTATTCACGGCGCGTTTTCTTACAACGCGCTTTTTTTATCTATTCTTCAACGATAAAGCGATAAAACGGCCTGGCATTAATAATCCCCTCTCCCTACATCGCTGTTTTTCCTTTGTTTCTTTTTTATGACGCGTTCCCCGAGGGTTATATGGCAAATAATGAGAAAGAGAATCATTATCTTTTAAAAGAGTGGAAACCTGAGAATCCCAGCTTCTGGGAAAATAAAGGAAAATCAATTGCGAGGCGAAATCTGTGGATTTCCGTTGCCTGTTTATTACTCGCCTTCTGCGTCTGGATGTTATTTAGTGCCGTTGCGGTGAATCTCAATAAAGTTGGTTTTAATTTCACAACAGACCAACTCTTTTTATTAACCGCATTACCTTCGCTTTCTGGTGCAATATTACGCGTGCCCTACTCCTTTATGGTACCCATTTTGGGTGGGCGCAAATGGACGGTGTTAAGTACGGTCATTCTGGTGGTACCGTGCATCTGGCTGGGTATTGCCATTCAGAACACTTCTACTCCTTACGAAGTATTTATCATCATCGCACTGCTGTGCGGTTTCGCTGGGGCCAACTTTGCTTCCAGTATGGGCAACATCAGCTTCTTCTTCCCGAAAGCGAAGCAAGGCAGCGCGCTCGGCATTAACGGTGGGCTCGGCAACCTTGGCGTCAGTGTGATGCAGATGGTGGCACCTGCGGTGATCTTCCTGCCGATCTTCACCTTTCTTGGCGTTCACGGCGTTGCGCAGGAAGACGGTTCTATCCTGTCGCTGGCCAACGCCGCCATTATCTGGGTGCCTCTATTGATTATCGCCACCATCGCGGCCTGGGTGGGGATGAACGATATCGCCAGCTCAAAAGCCTCGGTGCGCGACCAGCTTCCGGTGCTGAAGCGCCCGCATATGTGGTTATTGAGTCTGCTTTATCTGGCGACCTTCGGCTCATTCATCGGCTTCTCTGCTGGTTTTGCGATGCTGGCGAAAACCCAGTTCCCGGACGTTAACATTCTCAAGCTGGCCTTCTTCGGGCCGTTTATCGGCGCGCTAGCGCGTTCATTCGGCGGTGTGATTTCCGATCGTCTCGGCGGCGTGAAGGTAACGCTGGTGAACTTTATATTGATGGCAGTGTTTACCGGCCTGCTGTTCCTGACGCTGCCTGGCAGTGGCTCCGGTAGCTTCCTCGCCTTCTACGTGGTGTTTATGGGCCTGTTCCTGACCGCCGGTCTCGGCAGTGGCTCCACCTTCCAGATGATCGCGGTGATTTTCCGTCAAATCACCATCGATAGCGTCAAAAAACGCGGCGGCACGGATGAAGAGGCCCAGCACGAAGCGGTTACCGATACCGCCGCCGCGCTCGGTTTTATCTCCGCTATCGGCGCGGTCGGCGGCTTCTTTATTCCGAAAGCCTTCGGCACCTCTTTAGCCATGACCGGTTCACCGGTTGGCGCCATGAAAGTGTTCTTTGTTTTTTACGTCGTCTGTGTGCTGGTGACGTGGTTGGTCTATGGCCGACGCACACCGGCAAAAAAATAACGAGAAATTTGCCGGATGGCGGCTAACGCCTTATCCGGCCTACGGGGTCGAGTGGTCTTGTAGGCCGGATAAGATGCGCGAGCATTGCCATCCGGCAAAGGCACGATGCCGAACATTATCGAAGCAGGAGAAATGTCATGAGTAAATTACTGGATCGCTTTCGCTACTTTAAGCAGAAACGCGAGACCTTTGCCAACGGTCACGGACAGGTCTACGACAACAACCGTGACTGGGAAGACAGCTATCGTCAACGCTGGCAATTCGACAAGATCGTTCGCTCGACCCACGGGGTGAACTGTACGGGTTCGTGCAGCTGGAAGATTTACGTCAAAAATGGCCTGGTCACCTGGGAAACCCAACAGACTGACTATCCCCGCACCCGCCCTGACCTGCCTAACCACGAACCACGCGGCTGTCCGCGCGGCGCCAGCTACTCCTGGTATCTCTACAGCGCCAACCGTCTGAAATACCCGCTGGCGCGTAAAAAGCTGATTGAGCTGTGGCGTGAAGCCCTCGCCGAGCACCCGGACCCGATGGTGGCCTGGGACAGCATCATGAAAGACCCGGAAAAGACCCAGAGCTACAAACAGGCACGCGGTAAAGGCGGCTTTGTACGCTCCTCGTGGAAAGAACTTAACCAGCTGATTGCCGCCGCCAACGTCTGGACAATTAAAAAGTACGGCCCCGACCGCGTGGCGGGCTTCTCGCCGATCCCCGCGATGTCGATGGTCTCCTACGCCGCCGGTACCCGCTATCTCTCCTTGATTGGCGGCACCTGCCTGAGCTTCTACGATTGGTACTGCGACTTACCGCCCGCGTCACCGATGACCTGGGGCGAGCAGACCGACGTGCCGGAATCCGCCGACTGGTACAACTCCAGCTATATCATCGCCTGGGGCTCTAACGTGCCGCAGACCCGTACCCCGGACGCCCACTTTTTCACCGAAGTGCGTTACAAAGGCACCAAGACCGTCGCCATCACCCCAGACTTCTCGGAGGTCGCCAAGCTTAGCGACCAATGGCTGGCACCGAAACAGGGTACCGACAGCGCACTGGCCATGGCAATGGGCCACGTGATCCTCAAAGCGTTCCACCTCGACAACCCAAGCGAGTACTTTATCAACTACTGCCGTCGTTATACCGACATGCCGATGCTGGTGATGCTCGACAGTCGCGATGACGGTTCGTATACCGCAGGCCGGATGCTGCGCGCCTCGGATCTGGTGGATGGGCTGGGCGAAGCCAATAACCCGGAATGGAAAACCGTGGCCTACAATCGCGACGGCGAACTGGTGGTGCCAAACGGCTCTATCGGCTTCCGTTGGGGCGAAAAAGGCAAATGGAACCTCGAGTCGCTGGCCTCTGGCAAAGAGACCGAACTGACCCTGTCGTTGCTGGACAACCGCGATACCGTCGCGGGCGTGGCGTTCCCCTACTTTGGCGGCAACGAAAACCCGCACTTCCGCAGCGTCAAACAAGACCCGATTCTGGTGCGCAAGCTGCCGGCAAAACAGCTGACCTTTGCCGATGGCAGCAGCCGTCTGGTGGTGAGCGTCTATGACCTGGTGCTGGCCAACTACGGCCTTGACCGCGGTCTGGATGATGAGCTGGCGGCGAAAAGCTTCGATGAGGTGAAAGCCTACACCCCGGCCTGGGGCGAGCAAATCACCGGTGTATCGCGCCATAACATCGAAAAAATTGCCCTTGAGTTCGCCGACACCGCGCACAAAACGCACGGTCGCTCGATGATCATCCTCGGTGCCGGGGTCAACCACTGGTACCACATGGACATGAACTACCGTGGGATGATCAACATGCTGGTGTTCTGCGGCTGCGTCGGACAGAGCGGCGGCGGCTGGGCGCACTACGTGGGCCAGGAGAAGCTGCGCCCGCAAACCGGCTGGCTGCCGCTGGCCTTCGCGCTGGACTGGAACCGCCCACCGCGCCAGATGAACAGCACCTCCTACTTCTACAACCACGCCAGCCAGTGGCGCTATGAGAAGCTGACCGCACAGGAACTACTCTCACCGCTGGCCGACCCGAATAAATATACCGGTCATCTTATCGACTTTAACGTCCGCGCCGAACGTATGGGCTGGCTGCCTTCCGCACCGCAGCTCAACCTCAACCCGCTGACCGTGAAGGCGAAGGCCGCAGCGGCGGGCATGACGCCGCAGGAGTACACCGTTCAGGGGCTGAAATCCGGCGATATCCGTTTTGCCAGCGAGCAGCCGGACAACGGCGCAAACCACCCGCGTAACCTGTTTATCTGGCGCTCCAACCTGCTGGGTTCCTCCGGTAAAGGCCACGAATACATGCTGAAGTACCTGCTCGGTGCGGACAGCGGGATTCAGGGCGAGGATCTCGGCTCGACCGACGACGTCAAACCGGAAGAAGTGGAATGGCAGACTGCCGCCATAGAGGGCAAGCTCGACCTGCTGGTGACGCTCGATTTCCGTATGTCCAGCACCTGCCTGTTCTCCGATATCGTCCTGCCGACCGCCACCTGGTACGAAAAAGACGATATGAACACCTCGGATATGCACCCGTTCATCCACCCGCTCTCCGCAGCCGTTGACCCGGCGTGGGAATCAAAAAGCGACTGGGAAATCTACAAAGGTATCGCCAAAGCGTTCTCGGAAATCTGTCAGGGCCATCTTGGCGTCGAAACCGACGTGGTGCTGCAACCGCTACAGCACGACTCCCCGGCGGAACTGGCGCAGCCGTTTGCCATTCAGGACTGGCGTAAAGGCGAATGTGACCTGATTCCGGGCAAAACCGCGCCGAACATTATCGCGGTCGAGCGTGATTATCCAGCAACCTACGAGCGCTTTACCTCGCTCGGACCGTTGATGGACAAACTCGGCAACGGCGGCAAAGGCATCGGCTGGAAAACCCAGACCGAAATAGACTTCCTCGGCAAGCTCAACTACGTCAAGCTCGACGGCCCGGCGAAAGGCCGCCCGTGCATTGAGACGGCGATTGATGCCGCCGAAGTCATCCTCACCCTCGCGCCGGAAACCAACGGTCAGGTGGCGGTGAGAGCCTGGGAAGCGCTGGGCGAGTTTACCGGCCTCAACCACACCCATCTGGCGACCAATAAAGAAGACGAGAAGATTCGCTTCCGCGATATTCAGGCGCAGCCGCGCAAAATCATCTCCAGCCCAACCTGGTCTGGCCTTGAAGATGAACACGTCTCCTATAACGCGGGTTACACCAACGTCCACGAGCTGATCCCTTGGCGTACCGTGTCGGGCCGCCAGTCGCTGTATCAGGATCACCCGTGGATGCGCGATTTTGGCGAGAGCCTGGTGGCCTATCGTCCGCCAATCGACACCCGCAGCGTCAGCCACATGAAGGAGATTCCGCCAAACGGCTTCCCGGAAAAGGCGCTGAACTTCCTGACGCCACACCAGAAATGGGGCATTCACTCCACCTATAGCGAAAACCTGCTGATGCTGACGCTGTCGCGCGGCGGGCCAATCGTCTGGCTGAGTGAAACCGACGCTAAAGAGCTGGGGATCGCCGACAACGACTGGATTGAAGCCTTCAACGCCAACGGTGCGCTCACCGCCCGTGCGGTTGTGAGCCAGCGCGTACCGCCGGGTATGACCATGATGTACCACGCCCAGGAACGTATCATGAACATTCCAGGCTCGGAGGTTACCGGACGACGCGGGGGGATCCATAACTCGGTCACCCGTATCTGCCCGAAACCGACCCATATGATTGGCGGCTATGCGCAGCTTGCCTATAGCTTCAACTACTACGGAACGGTCGGTTCGAACCGTGATGAGTTCATTATGATTCGCAAAATGAAAAACATTAATTGGCTGGATGATGAAGGCAATGACCAGGTTCAGGAGGCAGCAAAATGAAGATACGCTCACAGGTTGGGATGGTTTTAAACCTTGATAAATGCATTGGCTGCCACACCTGCTCCGTGACCTGTAAGAACGTCTGGAGCAGCCGCGAAGGGATGGAATACGCGTGGTTTAACAACGTCGAGACCAAACCGGGCATCGGTTTCCCGAAAGACTGGGAAAACCAGGAAAAATGGCAAGGCGGCTGGGTTCGCGGCATCAGCGGTAAACTGACCCCGCGCATGGGCGGCCGTCTGGGCGTGCTGTCGAAAATCTTCGCCAACCCGCTGATCCCAGGCATTGACGATTACTACGAGCCGTTCACCTACGACTACCAGCATCTGCACAATGCGCCCGAGGGCAAAAACCTGCCGACCGCCCGCCCGCGCTCGCTGATTAGCGGCCAGCGGATGAACAAAATTGAGTGGGGCCCGAACTGGGAAGAGCTGCTCGGCGGCGAGTTTGAAAAACGCGCCCACGATCAGAACTTTGCGGCGATGCAAAAGGAGATGTACGGCCAGTTCGAAAACACCTTCATGATGTACCTGCCGCGTCTGTGTGAGCACTGCCTGAACCCAAGCTGTGTTGCCACGTGCCCGAGCGGGGCTATCTACAAACGTGAAGAAGACGGCATCGTGCTGATTGACCAGGACAAGTGCCGCGGCTGGCGTATGTGTATCACCGGCTGCCCGTACAAAAAAATCTACTTCAACTGGAAGAGCGGCAAATCCGAAAAATGCATCTTCTGCTACCCACGTATTGAATCCGGCCAGCCCACCGTCTGTTCGGAAACCTGTGTGGGTCGTATTCGCTACCTCGGCGTGCTGCTCTATGATGCCGACCGCATAGAAGAAGCGGCCAGCACCGAGCACGAAACCGATCTCTACGAGCGTCAGTGCGACGTGTTCCTTGACCCGCATGACCCGGCGGTGATTGAAGAAGCGCTGAAACAGGGCATCACCCAGAACACACTGGACGCCGCGCAGCGTTCACCGGTCTACAAAATGGCGATGGACTGGAAGCTGGCGCTGCCGCTGCACCCGGAATACCGTACTCTGCCGATGGTCTGGTACGTGCCGCCTCTGTCACCCATTCAGTCCGTTGCCGATGCCGGTGGCCTGCCAAAAACCGACAGCGTTCTGCCTGCAGTGGAAAGCCTGCGCATTCCGGTACAGTACCTGGCCAACATGCTCAGCGCGGGCGACACCGGCCCGGTACTGCGCGCGCTGAAACGTATGATGGCGATGCGTCACTACAAACGTTCTCAGACCGTTGAAGGCGTGACCGACACCCGCGCGATCGAAGAAGTCGGCTTGAGCGAGGCACAGGTTGAAGAGATGTACCGCTACCTGGCGATCGCCAACTACGAAGACCGCTTTGTGATCCCAACCAGCCACCGCGAAATGGCGGAAGATGCCTTCCCGGAAAGCAAGGGCTGCGGCTTCACCTTCGGCGATGGCTGCCACGGGTCGGACACCAAGTTCAACCTGTTTAACAGCCATCGTATCGACGCCATCAATATCGGGGAGAAAAACTAATGCGGATCCTTAAAATCATCGGGCTGCTGATGGAGTACCCCGATGAGCTCAGCTGGGATAACAAGGATGAGCTGTTTGCGTTAATCGACAGCGACGCCCCAGCGCTGCGCCCGTTCCTCGAGCAGCATCTGGCGGTTTCGCTGCTCGATAAGCAGGCCGAATGGTGTGAGATTTTTGAACGCGGACGCGCGACCTCGCTACTGTTGTTTGAGCACGTGCACGCGGAGTCCCGCGACCGGGGTCAGGCGATGGTTGAGCTGATGACGCAGTATGAACAGGTCGGCCTGCAGCTGGATTGCCGCGAGCTGCCCGATCATCTGCCGCTTTATCTGGAGTATCTCAGCATTCTGCCGCCGGCTCAGGCGCAGGAAGGCCTGCAAAACGTGGCGCCGATTCTGGCGCTGATTGGTGGTCGGCTGAAGCAGCGCCAGGCACCGTGGTATCAGCTGTTCGATACCCTGCTGGCATTGGCGAATACGTCATTATCAAGTGACAGTGTCACAAAACAGGTGGCGGGAGAAGCACGAGACGATACCCGCCAGGCGCTGGATGCGGTCTGGGAAGAGGAACAGGTGAAGTTTATCGAAGATAACGCCACCGCCTGCGACAGTTCCCCGCTGCAAAGCTATCAACGACGCTTTAGCCAGGACGTGGCGCCACAGTACGTGGACGTCCGTGCGGGAGGCCCGAAATGATACAGTACCTCAACGTCTTTTTTTACGATATCTACCCTTACCTTTGCGGTACGGTGTTCCTGCTGGGCAGTTGGCTGCGCTACGACTACGGTCAGTACACCTGGCGAGCCTCCTCCAGCCAGATGCTCGACAAGCGCGGAATGGTGATTTGGTCCAACCTGTTCCACGTCGGTATTCTGGGGATCTTCTTCGGCCACTTCTTCGGCATGCTAACGCCGCACTGGGTGTATGAATCCTGGCTGCCGCTGTCGCAGAAACAGCTGATGGCAATGATTCTCGGCGGTGCCTGTGGGGTGTTGACGCTGGTCGGCGGCGCAGGCCTGCTGATTCGTCGTCTGTTCAACCCGCGTATTCGCGCGACCTCATCGACGGCGGATATTCTGATCCTCAGCATTCTGCTGATCCAGTGCTGCCTCGGTCTGACCACCATTCCGTTCTCCGCACAGCATCCGGACGGCAGCGAAATGCTGAAGCTGGTGGATTGGGCGCAGGCGGTGGTCACCTTCCACGGCGGCGCCTCCGCGCACCTGGACGGCGTGGCCTGGGTTTACCGTGTGCATCTGGTGTTGGGCATGACTATCTTCCTGCTGTTCCCGTTCACCCGCCTGGTGCACGTCTGGAGCGCGCCGGTGGAATACCTGACCCGTCGTTATCAGGTGGTACGCTCACGCCGATAGTTCCGTTATCATGATCTTACCCGGCCGAGCATCGCGACGCCGGGTTTTTTATGCCATAAACAAAATAGTAAACCTATTCTCAACCACTTTATCTTTCACCACCACAATGCGTAATAACGCGCTATATTACGCTCGTTGAATTTACCGTGGCACCTGAGGCACACGGAATATATAAATTCACTTAGCATCGTAATTAATAATCTTGTTATGGCGAGGCTCCTGAATAAACATAAGTTATCGCCCTGGTGGTATCGAGAGAGACCATCACAGGGAAATACAGGCATCCATCGAATCAAGGTGTTGCCAAGATAACTTCTGACGGCTCAAAGGCCGTGCAGATACGTTGTTCAGTGCTAAAACCGGGACGTAGGGATTTCTCTGTGCATTTCCAGTTTTGATCGCCCTATATAGAATTTCTATAGGGAACATTTTGATGTCTTATATTCATGCCACTGCGCCGCACTACCCAACCGCTCCAGCTACGGGCGATATTATCTCAAGCTACATGTCGAAAACGTTTATTTCGTTGCCGGAACCGCTTAGCGTAAAAGAAGCACGCGAAATGTTCCTGCGGCAATTAAATGACGACCATTTCCCCTGCGCCGTATTCGTGGTGTCCGGGGACAATCTGCGTGGAATATTATCGACACGCACGCTGTTACAGGCGTCCGACGATAATCAGCCGGTCGCACAACTGATGACCACCACTTTATTCCACGTCAGCCCAGATGATACCCGGGACGTGGCGGCGGGACTGATCGAAAAGCACCGCCTGACGCTGCTGCCGGTGATTGAAAACGGCAAGCTGATTGGCTGTCTGAATGAAAAAGAGATAGACCAGCTGTTAGCGGATGAAATCACCGAAGACGCGCAGCTTCAGGGGGCGACGTTACCGCTTGAAAAACCGTATCTGGAGATAAGCCCGGTGACGCTTTGGAAAAAACGCGCCGTCTGGCTGCTGCTGCTGTTTATCGCCGAAGCGTACACCAGCACCGTGATTCAGCACTTTGAAGAAGCGCTGGAGTCAGCCATTGCGCTGGCGTTCTTTATCCCGCTGCTGATTGGCACCGGGGGCAACAGCGGTACGCAGATCACTTCAACGCTGGTGCGCGCCATGGCGCTGGGCGAAGTGGGCCTGAGGGATCTGGGGCGTATTCTGCGTAAAGAGATGTCGACAGCGATGCTGGTCGCCATCACCCTCGGCGCGGCAGGCTGCCTGCGGGCGTGGATCATGGGCATTGGCCCGGAAATCACCTTTATCGTCAGCCTGACGCTGGTGTGCGTCACCATCTGGAGCGCGGTAGTCTCCTCGGTCATTCCGCTGGTTATCAAACGCATCGGTATCGACCCGGCAGTGGTTTCCGCGCCGTTTATCGCCACGCTGATTGACGGCACCGGGCTGATTATCTACTTCAAAATCGCCCAGCATTTCTTAGGGTTAAACTAACCCGTTGAGATCGTAAATGCCTGCAGCTCTGTTCGTTATCTTTCCGGGGCTGTAGGCTGGATAAGGCAATGCCGCCATCCGGCAATGTGCGGCGGGTTACCTGATGACGCTACGCTTATCAGGCCTACAAGCTTTAAATTACCCGCCTACAGTGCAGCCATAATTTTGTGAACAATGACTTCCGGTGAGCCCATGGCGAAAATCTGGATATCACCCAGCGCTATATAGTCGGTAAATCGCTGGCGAAATTTGGCTTCTTCTTTATCCCGAACGAGTCCAAATCCGCGCTTAAGCTGACGTGTAACGATGCAGCCACACGCAACATCAATATCCTTTGATGGCATAAGCAGAATCGAACGCCCGCCTTCTCGCACGCGCTGGCGGTTGCGTTCGACAATGTCCGGGCGAATATCAGTGGCAAGAAATCCGGAAGACAGCGCAAAAACCACATTCTGATGACACCGTTCAACCAATAGCGTTTCAAAAAGCGCGGCATTTTGCTCGAGATAGGTTTCATAGCCGTCAGATTTCAAGTACTCGCGGATGTTCGCAACACGCTCACAAAATTGCGCATCAAGATCGACAAACGTATACCCCAAACAAACGGCCAGTTTCTCCCCGACAGTGCTCTTTCCTGCACCACCCGGACCAATCAGAAAAAGATGCATTATTTCCCCATAAGTTAATTCGAAAAACGCCGGAAATATTGCTATTCAAACACAAACGTGTCGCCGGTTGCTGGGGAGATAATCTCCGGCAGCCACAGCTTGGCCCACGCACCGGTGCAGTGGCAACCCATCACTTTGTCGGGCTTTAGCTGCTGTAAAAACTGCCTGACCTGCCATAGCGTGCGCGGTGAAGCGCAGCGCAGATGAAAGCCGCCGATAATCGCGTGAACCTTGTCAATTCCGGTAATCCGCTGGCAGTGTCGCACAATGTTGATAATCCCACGGTGCCCGCAGCCGGTAATAATCACCAGCCCGTGCTCAGACAGGTAAATCAACACGCCCTCATCAATCACGTAATCCGTTTCATCGCCGGTTACGCCATAGGCTTGCGGTTTATCCACGGCGATTTCACCCGACCAGATAAAACGGTCGCTAATGTGCAGCGGCGCTCGGGTGTACTCCATACGATGGCGAGCGTAATCAATCTCCAGCGAAAGCTTTTTGATTTTATGGCTGCGTCCCGCCACGTTCAGCACGGCATAGCGCTCGTTACCGATGGTCGGGTGACAAATAATGCGGCTATTGTCCGGCAGCCAGGGGACGCCGCCGCAGTGATCGTAGTGACCGTGCGAGAGCACCGTCGCCGTGAGATTGTCCAGCGAAATACCCATCTGTGTAGCATTGTGCAGGAAGCTGTCATCGGGGCCGGTGTCGAAAAGAATGGAGGAAGTTTCATCCTCGAGCAGCAGACTTAATCCCGCTTTGGCTCTCAGACCGCTATCGGCACCGCGAGCCAGATGGTTTTCAAGTAATACACGAAGCGTTAATGCCATATCATCTCATCCCTGAAATATTGTAGCCCGGCCAAGCGAAGCGCCGCCGGGAAGTAGCACGGTCCTAAACCCCGGCGGCGCTTCGCTTGGCCGGGCTACGGGTTATTTCCCAGCGTCTGGATGGGTGTCGAATGCCGCCATAATGGCCGCCAGTTCGCTGACGCTAAAGCCGTATTTCGGATCGGTCACGCCAAGTCCGAAGCGGGTTTGCAGCGCTTCGTAGAGCGCGGGCACGTCCGGGAAATCAATCTTCTCGACCACATGGTTGTTATCCCAATGGGTAAAGTGGAAATTGGTCAGCGTCATTTTGCCGCCGTCCGGCAGATGGCGACACATCAGCAAATGGTGACGGAAATGCGACTGCGGCCAGTGCGCCGACCAGAAGTTGCCCATCACATAATCCGACGCGTACTGACGGCCTAAATCGAAGTGATACATCGACTGCCAGTGGTCGTGGTGGCTGAACTGTAAAATCCACTCCTGATTTTCATACAGCAGACGGTAGTCACCGTGCGGCGTGCTCTGGGTAATATCCGCCAGCAGCTTGATTGGCGCGGTCAGCGTCTGCCCGCCAAAGCCAACGTCGGCAATCCAGCGCTCGCCATCGACGTCAACCAGCAGCAGGCGGTGGGTTCGCGGCGGCATCTGCGGCGGATGCGATAACACCACGCGCCCCAGCAAGCTGCGCACGTGAAAACCGAGTTCACGCAGCACGCGCTCAAACAGACCGTTTTGTTCAAAGCAGTAGCCGCCACGACGCGCGTGAACCAGCTTATCTTCCAGTGATTGATCGTCGAGGTGCATCTCGCGCGGTAACAGCACGTCAAGGTTCTCAAACGGAATGGCGCTGTTGTGGTGAATATGCAAACTGCGCAGCGTCTCAATCGATACGTCGGGGGTTCCCGTCCAACCGAGACGAGCAAAATAAGCGCTTAAGAAAGGGGTCATCAAAGCCTCCAGCGTTGGTGTCCGTTCTTTATAACCTATTTTGCCCTGCCCACTGACCGATTTGTGCGATCGGTTAACCTACCGTGTACTTCGCTGCATTAGCCCCAGCGCGGTCAACATTAACCCCAGACCGACGAACAGCGTCAGACTCGCCATCGCCATCCCCTGACCGACCGAACCCTGCTCAAACTGCCGCCAGATAAACACCGCCACGGTCTGCGTTCCCGCAGGTGCCAGCAGCAGTGAGGTCACCAGCTCACGGGAGGCGACGGCAAATACCATCAGCATCGCCGCCAGCAGTGCCGGAAACACCAGCGGCAGCACAATCAGCCGTAGCGCCTGCCACGGCGACGCACCGTGCACCCGCGCCGCCGGTTCCAGGTTATTCCCCAGTTGACGCAGCGCGCTGCCGACATAGCGCACCGGCCACGGCAGCAGCAGGCAGCAATACGAGAGCAGCAGCATAAACCACGTATTGTAAGGCGAGACCGGCCAGAACGGCTGGTTCCACAGCAGAATCAGCCCAACGCCCACTACCACTCCTGGCAGCGCCGCGGGCATCAGCGACAGCGCGTCAATCAGCGCGCTGCCTTTGATTTTCTGAACCAGAACCAGCCAGGCCGCCACCAGCCCGAGAAGCCCGACAATCAGCGCTGACGCCAGCGCCAGCGATAAACTGGTGCCCAGCGCCGACAACGCATCGCCCTGCTGCGCGAACAGCGCGCTAAAGTGCTTCAGCGTAAAGTTGCCCATGTTCAACCCGCCAGAGAGCGTCCCCATTAGACTGGTTGCCACCATCGACGCGCCGGGAAGCAGTACCGCCAGACCACCTACGCCTCCCATGACCAGCAGCGCGGGCAACGTCATAACACCAAGCGACGCCCCGCTGTTCTCCCCCGGTTTTCCGGTAACGCTGGTGACCTCCGTCGTTCCCGTTAGCCGCTTTTGCAGCCACCAGGCGAGCAACGCCACGGTAATCAACAGCACCGAGAGCAGCGACGCGCCGGTGAGATCGATAGGCCAGTCCGCCAGTTTTTTCTCAATACCCACGGTGAGCATCACCACGCCAGCCCTTGAGCCCAGTGCCGCAGGTACGCCGTACTCTTCAATCGCCAGGGTAAAGGCCAGCAGCATCCCCGCCGCCAGCGCCGGAGAAAGCATCGGCAGCGTGACGTGCCAGAATGCCCGCCAGGCGCTCGCCCCATGAACCCGCGCAACGATAGCCAGCCGCTGCCCGCTCGCCAGCAGGCTACGCGAGACGGCAAAATAGACCACCGGGAAGATGTTCAGGGTCATCACCAGCACGATCCCGGTGCGGCTAAACAGCAGATCGTTCAGATCCCAGCCGGTCAACTGCTGCAGATAACCGTTATGCTGGAGTACCAGCATCCAGGACAGCGCGGCAATATACGGCGGCGTGAGAAACGGAATTAAAAACAGCAGATCCCACAGTTTTGGCAGCGGCAGGTTAAACAACCCGCGCAGCACGCCAAGGGGCAGACCGATAATCACGCTCATCAGCGCCACGCCGCAGGCAATCCACAAGGTTCCACCGAGCATCGGCATCAACTGGGGATCGTTGATTAAAGAGGCTATTCCACTAAACGGCTTATGCAGCGAACCGGCGCTGAACTGCGGAAAAATAGCCTGTAACAGGATGAAAAAGAGCGGTAACGCCACCAGCGCCACCAGGGCGATGAGGGTGACGAGAGAGAGGGATTTTTGTTTCACCCGAAATTCCAGATTGTAGCCCGGCCGAGCGAAGCGCCGCCGGGGTTGTGCACCATGCTAACTCCCGGCGTCGCTTCGCTCGGCCGGGCTACGGAAATTTACTGCCCGAACAGCGTATTAAACCGAGCCAGAACGGCGCCGCGCTCGCTGCTACCGTCGCTGGTGGTTGGCAACACTTTCAGGTCGTTCAGCAGCGGACGTTTGGCGGACACATCGCTGCGCGCAGGCATCAGCCACGCCTCGGCCACCATCGACTGACCTTCCGGCGACAATACATAGTCAACAAAGGCTTTCGCCTCATCCGCATGCTGCGTCGTTTTGAGGATCATCATCGGGCGCGGCGCAATCACCGTACCGCTTGCCGGGAAAATCACCTTCAGCGATTCCCCCTGGTCGATATTGCCGTAGGAGACATAGTCCACCGCACCGAATACCGCTGCTTTCGCCCCCTGCATCACCGGCGTAACCGCCTGCGCGTTCGGCCCGCTCACCACCATGCCGTTCTTTTTCAACGCATCAAACAGCGCCCAGGCCTTATCACCCATGCCATTCTGTAACCCGATCAGCAAATCAAGCGAGGCACCGGAGAGCGCCGGGTCCGGCGTAGTGACTTTGTCTTTAAACGCCGCTTCGGTCAGGTCACGCCACTCTTTCGGCTCAGGCGTCCCGCTTTTGGTGTTCCAGACAATCCCCAGCGCCGAAATACCCTGCGCAACATAGTCGGCTGATTTCAGCGCCGCTGGCACCTTATCGGCATTCCCACTCTGGTACGGCAGCAGCCAGCCGCGGCCGTGCAAATCTTCGGCGGTGTCCCATGACGCGGAAATCAGCACGTCTGCCTGCGGGTTAGCCTGCTCGGCCTCCAGACGCGCCATCACCTTGCCGGTGGTGGCCTGGAAGATATTCACCTTCACGCCGGTTTTCTTTTCGTAGCCGCTGGCCAGATTCTTAGCCAGCGAACCTGGGCCTGCGGTGTATACGGTCAGCGCATGGGCGCTGGAAATCATCGAAGCAGATAACATCATCACGAGCGCAACGCCTTTTTTAACGGATTTCATACAAGTTCCCCTGAGGTAGAAGCAACGGTGCGAACAGCAGCAATGCTGCCCGCAGAAAGGTGCACAATTCGGTCAGCCAACAGTTCTGCCTCGCGGCGGTCGTGAGTGACGTACACGGCGGTGATGCCGAGCTGGCGCAGCAGTCGGCTCATCTCCAGACATAACGATTCACGCAGCTCGCTATCGAGGTTGGAAAGCGGTTCATCAAACAGCAGTACCCGCGGTTCGGCGACAATCGCCCTTGCCAGCGCCACGCGCTGCTGCTGTCCGCCGGAGAGCCCGGAAGGCTTACGTTCGCCGAAGCCAGAGAGACCGACCATCGCCAGCGCGTCATTAACCCGACGCGTCCGCTCATCGCGGGCCACACCGCGCATTCGCAGCGGAAAGGCGACGTTTTCAGCGGCGGTCATGTGCGGCCACAGCGCGTAGTCCTGGAAAACCATGCCGATATCCCGCTGCTCGGGCGGTAGCCCCCAGCCGGGTCTGGCAATCAGACGGTCGCCGAAATGGATTTCACCTTCAGCGGGAACGGTGAGCCCTGCCAGCAGGCGCAGTAACGTGCTTTTGCCGCAGCCGGAAGGCCCAAGCAATGCCACGATGCTGCCCGCATCGATCTGCAGGTTGATGTGATTAAGAACGGTGGTGGCACCGAAAGCGAAGGAAACGCCATCGAGCCGAATGCCAGTCAGCGCGCGCATTATCGCCCTCCCCAATTGGAAAGCGGTGCTTCACCCGTGGTCGAACGCCGACGGGCCGCGCTCACCTGCATAAACATCAGGGGAGCCAACATATTGTTATCCTCTTTGGGACTTAGTGCTGGCGACTATAGGCAGGTGATATGACGTATTGATTACGCTTTTATTGCGATTTAGTGTGTAGCTAATTGCATCCTACTATTCAGGAAATCCCTATGAGCCGTTTTCGCCCCGTTGAACTTCATCACGCCAGCCGCCTGCTCAACCACGGCCCGACGATCCTCATCACCAGCTTCGACGTCGACTCACAGCGCCGCAATGTGATGGCCGCCGCCTGGTCAATGCCGGTTGAGTTTGAGCCGCCGCGTATCTCCATCGTGGTCGATAAGAGTGCCTGGTCGCGGGAAATTATTGAGCGTAATGGCACCTTCGGCATCGTGGTACCGAGCGTCGCCGCTGCCAGCTGGACCTACGCGGTAGGTAGCATCAGCGGGCGCGAGGAGGATAAATTCAACGCCTACGGTATTCCGGTGGTGAAAGGCCCGGTGCTGGGGTTGCCGGTGATTGAAAAGAAATGTCTGGCATGGATGGAGTGCCGACTGCTGCCCGCCACGGCCGCCGCCGGGCAGTACGATACGCTGTTTGGCGAAGTGGTTTCCGCCGCGGCGGATGAACAGGCGTTTGTTGCCGGACGCTGGAATTTCGACGACGATAAGCGCAATACGCTGCATCATCTCGGCGCGGGAACGTTTGTGGCAAGTGGAAAACAGATCCGAGCAAACACGCCTGAGGAGTAACCTGATACTGGTAGCCCGGCCAAGCGAAGCGCCGCCGGGAATAGCTCCGAGCCTACCCGGAGTCGGCTAGTGCCTCGTCCGGGCTACGAATGGCTTACATGCTGTAGCCTGGCTTTTTAATCAGCTCATCCATATGTGGGGCAATCTCGGTGTCCCACACCTGCTGCCAGTCGCTCTGCTGTACCTGATTCAGGGCAACGCTAACCGCGCCCTCTTTGCTATTCAGATGGCGAATCAGCACTTCGGTGATGTCCGCTGCCAGCGCGGTTTTTTGCTCTTCGTTCAGGTCGCGGGGAAAACATTTGATATCAACGTGTGGCATCTGCAGGGCTCCTTATGGTTAGAGCCATAAAGCTACCATAGCCTGGCGTAAACCACTGCCTTTTCGTGCGCTTAAGCGGCAGATTGCTGCGCTTTTTCCGCCTGTAATTGCATGATAAACGCTTCGGTTTCACGCTGATTGCGCAGCCGCACAAAGCGGATATGCTGCCAGGCGGGATCGGTCATATCCCGCAGATAACGCTCGCGGTTTGGCCGCCAGGTTTTCAGCGTCCAGAGGATGATGGAGTCACGGCTGAAGAAGGAACGCCGGAAGCTCTCCCGGTTACCGGTGCCCGGCCACAGCTCCTGCTGCCGCCACGCGCGGCTTGCGGCACGCCAGACTGCCTGACGGAAAGTGCGCCAGAAGCTGTAATCGACCCACACCACCACATCCACCTCACGCCACTTTACCGGACGACTACGATTGTAGTTCCCGTCCAGCACCCAGCCGGGCGCCGCGGTTGCCTGCGTCAGCGCGGCAAAGAGTTCCTCATCGCTAACGCCCTGCCAGTCTGGACGCCAGTAAAGCGTATCCATTTCGATATAAGGCACGCAAAACAGCGTCGCCAGACGCTTGGCCAGGGTTGATTTCCCCACGCCGCTGGTGCCTACCACGTTGATTTTCATTGGCCTCTCACTCACGTTTCCGGGTTGCATATCACGCGACGAACATTAAACTAAAAAAATCCTTCTGGAGCTATGAACCAGATTCATTAATGGCCACATCCCATGCTGAAAGACAACATCAACGATCTCATCTCTTTTATGGTCGTGGCGCGCGAGCGCAGTTTTACCCGCGCCGCGGCGCAGTTGGGCGTATCACAGTCGGCGCTGAGCCATGCCATGCGCAATCTGGAAAGCCGTCTCGATGTGCGCCTGCTGACGCGCACCACCCGCAACGTGGCGCCAACCGAGGCGGGCGAAAAGCTCTATCAGCGTCTGAGCCCACATTTGCAAGAGATTGCGCAGGAGATTGCCGCCCTGCGCGATTCCCGCGAGCGCCCGGCAGGTAACATTCGCCTGACGGCGGGCGAGCACGCCATGAACACCATCATCTGGCCGCGCATTAAGCCGTTTATGCAGCAGTACCCGGATATCAATATCGAGGTCACCGTCGATAACGGCCTGACGGATATTGTCGATGAGCGGTTTGATGCGGGCATTCGCCTGGGAGAACAAGTGGCGCGCGATATGATTGCCGTGCGCATCGGCCCGGATATGCGCATGGCGGTGGTCGGTTCGCCGGAGTATCTGGCACATCACGGGATACCGCAGACACCACATGAGTTGCAGCAGCATCGCTGTATCAATATGCGTCTGCCAACCAAAGGCGGGCTGTATGCGTGGGAGTTTGAGCACGACGGCGAGCCGCTGCGGGTGCGGGTTGAGGGACAGTTGACGCTTAACTGCTTGCCGCAGCGTATCGAGGCTGCCGAGGCGGGATTAGGGCTGGCCTATGTACCGGAAGATACGATCGCGGAGGGCGTTGCCGCCGGGCGCTTGCAGCACGTGCTGGCCGACTGGTGCGTGCCGTTTGCGGGTTATTATCTTTATTATCCTAGCCGTCGGCAGCACACCACCGCGTTTGCACTGCTGGTGGAGGCATTGCGCTATTCTTAGGCTCAAAGTCGTCCCGGCGTCGCGTTGCTCGGCCGGGCTACAGGCCTACATAGCGGATTTCGGCTGCAGGTTTTCGTCAAACGCCAGACGCTTACGGTCCGGCTCGGCTTCAGTTAGCGGCTCAACGGCAACCAGCGTTTTCTGGCAACGATCGACCAGTACCTGATACTCGCGAGTCCCCTGCTTTTTCCACTCAAGCTCCTGCTCGGTTAAGCTGCGAATCGCCTTCGCCGGGCTGCCGATGATCAGATGGTTGGCGGGCATTTCCGCCCGCGCTTTCACGAACGCACACGCGCCAACGATACTGTTCTCACCGATGGTCGCACCGTCGATAATCACCGCGCTCATGCCGACCAGCGCATTACGGCCAATCACGCAGCCGTGCAGAATCGCGCCGTGGCCGATATGCCCGTCTTCCTCCACCACCGTATCCTGGCCGGGAAAACCGTGCATCACGCAGTTATCCTGGATGTTAGCGCCATCTTTGACCACGATACGCCCAAAATCACCGCGCAGGCTCGCGTTTGGCCCAACATAAACCCCTTTGCCAAGGATCACATCGCCAATCAGTACGGCGGTCGGGTGAACGTAGCTTTCCGTCGGAACCACCGGGGTCATTCCGTCCATCTGATAAATCGGCATGGCTTCTCCTGTTACGCTTCGGGCAATCCCCCAAAACGCTGATAATAGAGCGGCCCCGGCGCGGGCAGTTCGCCCACCGAACTTTCGCCCTTTTCACTGACGAAAGCCTGCGCCCCTGGGGCCACGCGTTGATAGATGTTGATACAGAGCTGGCGCGCGGTCTGGCCAAGCCAGTGGGCGGGAAGCAGCTCTTCTGGCAGCAGCGGATCCTTCAGCACCACGCGGCGATAGAAGTGGATCAGCAGCAGGCGAATCTGGAAGCAGCGCTCCGGCGTTAACTCATCGGCCTCGGCATCGCGCAGCAGCGGCAGCAACGGGCGAAATAGCGTGATAAACGCTTCGTACATGGCGTTCTGTTCGGTCAGATGCCAGCACTCCTCTACCCGCTCACGCAGCGCGGCGCGGGAGAGCGCCAGCGGCGAATGGGCTTCGAAGAAGATAACGTTCTCCGCCACGCCCGCTTCATGCAGCAGTGACTGTACGTCCGCCAGTTTTTGTGACGGCGAGGCCAAAAGGCTAGGCGCCAGCACACCAAAACCCTGCCAGATAAGTTGTTTTTTGACTTCGGCGAGGGTGTTTTTTTCCAGCCCTTCAGAAAGCAATAGCAGCCAGGTGCCGTCCCATTCCGGGGCGTTGGCGCGATAGATTTTGCTCTCAGCGCGGCGCGTCAGGCGTAGCCCTTTGTCGCTCAGGCGATAGAAGCTGCGGCGGCCGATACGCACAACGTCCAGCCACTCTTCTTTGTTGAGGCGAAACAGCGCAGTACGTACAAAGCGTTCACCAAAACCCAGCCCTTCAAGCAGCGCCGCCACGCTGCCAAGCCAGACTTCTCCACCGCGCTGGGATAAACAGTCACCGTACAGCGAGGCAATCAGCGAGGTGCCGCTAATGGGCATCGCGGTGACCGCCTGCTGGATAAAGCTATCGAGTTTTTCCATATGATTCATAGTGTTGTTATTTTTGTCCTTTTTGAATCATAGCACAGGAATAAAGCAGCGAAACGCCAGGAGTTTGTAGGCCGGATAAGGCAACGCCGCCATCCGGCAGCGTTGCGCCGTTCTGCCTGATGGCGCTAGGCTTATCAGGCCTATAGGTTTAGCCGTTGGCGGCGGCTTTACGCAGGTCAAATACGCGGCACGCCTTGCCTTCAGAGCGTGGAATGCTGCCGCAGTTGACGATGCTGACGTCCGTTGAAATGCCAACCATCGACTTAATGCGATGACGCAGGTGGTGGCAAATCTGACAGCGCTGTTCGTGGCTCAGCACCAGGCTACTCTCTTTCAGCTCAACGCGAATCGACAGTGAATCAAGATGCCCACGGCGATCGACTTCCAGCTGATAGTGCGGCGCTAAATGCTCGATCTTGAGGATCTCTTCTTCTACCTGTGACGGGAAGACGTTCACGCCGCGAATAATCAGCATGTCATCGCTACGGCCGCTGATACGATCCATACGGCGCATAGTGCGGGCGGTGCCCGGCAGCAGACGCGTCAGGTCGCGGGTGCGGTAACGAATTACCGGCAGCGCTTCTTTGGTGAGCGTGGTGAACAGCAGTTCGCCGTGCTCGCCGTCGGCCAGCGGCGTACCGTCTTCCGGGTTGACCACTTCCGGGAAGAAATGGTCTTCCCAGATGGTTGGGCCATCGGCGGTTTCAATACACTCCATCGCCACGCCCGGCCCCATCACTTCGGATAGCCCGTAGATATCCAGCGCAGTAATGCCGAGGCGGCGTTCAATCTCCGCCTTCATGCCGGTGGTCCAGGGTTCAGCGCCAAAGACGCCGGTACGCAGCGAACAACCGCGCGCATCGCCGCCCATCTGGCGTTCCAGCTCTTCAATCAGGTTCAGGCAGTAAGATGGCGTCACCATGATCATGTCGGGTTTGAAATCACGGATCAGCTGCGCCTGTTTCTCGGTCTGACCACCGGACATCGGGATCACCGTCGCGCCTAAACGCTCGGCACCGTAGTGCGCGCCCAGGCCGCCGGTGAACAGGCCGTAGCCGTAGGCCACATGAATTTTATCCTTCGCCGAGCCGCCAGCGGCGCGCAGCGAACGGGCAACGATGTTTGCCCAGGTATCAATATCGTTCTGCGTATAGCCAACGACGGTTGGCTTGCCGGTGGTCCCGGACGACGCGTGGATACGCACCACCTGCTCCATCGGCACCGCGAAGGTATCGAACGGATAGTTGTCGCGCAGATCCTGCTTGGTGGTGCAGGGAAATTTAGCGAGATCGCTCAGCTCATGAAAATCGTCAGGGTGTACGCCCGCCGCGTCAAACTTACGGCGGTACATCGGGACATTTTCGTAGGCGTGTTTCAGCGTCCACTTCAGGCGTTCGGTTTGCAGGGCCTGTAACTCGTCACGCGATGCGGTTTCAATCGGATCTAATTTTGTTGTAGTTGTCATTTTGTAGGGTACTCGCAGGTCAATTAGCTCACACTCGCTCGAGGATCATGGCAATGCCCTGACCCACGCCAATACACATCGTACACAGCGCATAGCGTCCATTGCGTCGTTCCAGCTCCAGCGTCGCTGCCAGCGCCAGTCGCGCGCCGCTCATGCCTAACGGGTGGCCTAAGGCGATGGCGCCGCCGTTGGGATTCACGTGCGCCGCGTCGTCCGCCAGTCCAAGCTGTCTGAGCACGCCCAGCGCTTGGGCGGCAAAGGCTTCGTTCAGCTCAATCACGTCCATATCGTTAATATTCAGCCCGGCACGCTCCAGCACTTTACGCACCGCCGGAACCGGCCCAAGGCCCATGTACTTCGGTTCAACGCCTGCGGTCGCCATGGCAACAATACGGGCACGCGGCGTTAAGCCCTGCGCGGCGGCCTGCTGCTGGCTGGCGATAATCAGCGCTGCCGCACCGTCGTTGACGCCGGAGGCGTTACCTGCCGTCACCACGCCACCCTTACGGAACGGGGTTTTCAGCGAGGCCAGTTGCTCCAGTGTGGTTTCCGCACGCGGATGCTCATCTTCACGCACCGCGCTAACCGCGCCCTTCTTACCGATAATCTGCACCGGCACAATTTCCTGCGCCAGAATGCCGTCGCGCTGCGCTTTGGCGGTACGCTGCTGACTGCGGTAAGCAAAAGCGTCCTGGTCGGCCCGGCTGATGTTTAACAATTCCGCTACATTCTCCGCCGTTTCCGGCATGCTGTCAGTACCAAATTGTTGCTGCATGAGCGGGTTCACAAAACGCCAGCCGATGGTGGTATCAAACATCTCGGCCTGACGCTGGTAAGGCGTGGTCGCCTTGCCCATCACGAACGGCGCGCGGGACATCGACTCCACGCCGCCGGCGATCATCAGGTCCGCATCGCCCGCTTTAATAGCCCGCGCGGCGAAGCCAATCGCATCAAGGCCGGAACCGCACAGACGGTTAATGGTGGTGCCGGACACGCCGTACGGATAGCCCGCCAGCAGCGTTGCCATATGCGCGACGTTACGGTTATCTTCCCCGGCCTGGTTGGCACAGCCAAAAATCACGTCGTCGATACAGGTTGGGTCTAACTTTGGGTTACGGCTCAGCAGCTCGCGCAGCGGTATCGCCGCCAGATCGTCGGCGCGAACCCCGGCCAGACCACCCGCATAGCGGCCGATAGGGGTACGAATACCGTCACAAATAAACGCATCACGCATTAGACTTCTCCTGTAATAGTGCCGCCGATGCGGTGCGATTTGCCGCGAAACAGCGCTACGGTTTTTTGCTGCGGGTTGACGATTTCAATGTCATACACGCCGGTCAGTTTGCCCTGCTGCTTTACCCGGGCGGTGGCCGTTAATTTCTCGCCCGCAAAGGCCGGACGCAGAAAATCAATACTGGCGGCCGACGCCACCGCTGCCAGCCCCTGGCTGTTGCAGGCGTAGGCAAAGGCGGTATCCGCCAGGGTGAAAAGCTGGCCGCCGTGGCAGGTCTGATGGCCGTTTAGCTGCGAGGGCGACACGGTCATCGTCATCTGCGCGTAGCCGTCGTCCATCTCAATAATTTCAATGCCCAGCGCCTGGGCGCAGGTGTCTTTTTCGTACATGGCGCGGGCATTGCGCCAGGCTTCATTACTCATGACGCATCTCCATCAGCGCTTTCTGGCGCAGCAGCGCACTGGGGCGATAGCGTTCTTCGCCATAGTGCTGTTGTAGATTTTCCAGCAGACGCAGCACGCGTCCCCAGCCGAGCGATTCGCCCCAGGCCAGCGGCCCACGCGGGTAGTTCACCCCTAAGCGCATCGCGGTATCGATATCGTCCGCGCTGGCAACCCCTTTTTGCACCGCATCCAGCGCTTCGTTTGCCAGCATCGCCACCGTGCGCCACACCAGCAGCCCTGGGTAGTCGGCAATACGCAGCACGTTTTTGCCCTGCTGCTGAAAGTAGTACACCGCTTTGTCGGTGGCGGAATCCGGGTTGGTCGGCGCGCCTGCCAGCACGACGGTATCGCCCGCCGCATGGTCATACACCACCACCGGGCGCTGGTGCTGCACGCTTAAGGCCAGCGCGGTTTCACCGGTGGTTTCCAGTAGCAGCACATCGTCTAATTCGGTTACAACGTCACTTTTAACAATCTTCGCCGCGCGGTCAGGGGAAACGGCTGCCAGCGCCAGTTCGGGCTGATTTTCCACCGGCCAGCGGTAGACGCCGTGACCACTCTTCTTGCCCAGACGCCCTGCCAGCGCCAGCTCCTGTTGCAGCAGCGATGGCAGAAAACGGCGGTCCTGCCAGAAAGCGTTAAACACCGAACAGGTCACCGCGAAGTTCACGTCCTGGCCGATAAGGTCGGTTAGCGCCAGCGGCCCCATCGGGAAGCCGCCGCCGTCGCGCAGTGCGGCATCAATCACTTCCGCGGATGCCACCTGCTCTTCCAGCGCGCGCCAGGCTTCGGCGTAGTACGGACGCGCTACGCGGTTAACGATAAAGCCCGGCGTGGAGCGGCAGCGCACCGGCTGCTTGCCCCAGGCGGTGACGCACTGGCAAAGCTGCTCGACCACTTCCGTTGAGGTGGCAAGGCCACTCACCACTTCCACCAGTTTCATGACCGGTGCCGGGTTAAAGAAGTGCAGGCCCGCCACGCGTTCAGGATGTTTGATGCCCGCCGCAATCGCGGTAATCGAGATCGACGAGGTGTTGCTGGTCAGCAGCGTGGACGGCGAACAAATCTCCGCCAGTTCGCTGAACAGCGCCTTTTTAATCTCCAGCCGCTCGGACGCGGCTTCAATCACCAGTTGCGCATTGGCAAGCTGCGTTAATTCGGTGGCGGGCGTAATACGCGCCAGCAGCGCCTGTACCTGCTCGGCGCTGACTTTGCCGCGGCTAACGCGGGCGTTCAGGCGCTGGGCAATGCCGTCGATGGCGCGAGTAATCGCCTCGGCGGAAATGTCGTACAGCAGCACGGTATGCCCGGCACTGGCCGCTACTTCAACAATCCCGGCACCCATGGTGCCGCCGCCAATCACGGCGACGGTGTGAAGAGTCTGGCTCATGGCTTATTTCCCGCTGAACTGTGGTGGACGTTTGGCGAGGAAGGCGCTGACGCCTTCACGATAGTCGTCGCTGCGACCGGCCATGCGCTGGTAGTCGCGCTCAAGTTCAAGCTGCTCATCCAGCGAGTTAGTTTCGGAAAGCTGTAAGGCTTTCTTAATCAGCCCCAGACCGTAGGTCGGCTGGGTGGCGAAATGGCGGGCCATGGTCAGCGCGGTATCTTTCAGCTCAGCATCGTCAACCACCTGCCAGATCATCCCCCACTGCGCGGCCTGTTCGGCGCTGAGGTTATCGCCGAGCATCAGCAGGCCAACGGCGCGAGCACGACCGGCAACGCGCGGCAGCACCCAGCTTCCGCCGCAGTCAGGCACCAGGCCGAGCTTGCTGAAAGCCATGACAAACTTCGCCGAACGCGCAGCAAGGACGATGTCACAGCCCATCGCCAGCGTGGCACCGGCACCGGCGGCAACGCCGTTTACGGCGCAGATAACCGGCTTCGGCAGTGCGGCTAAGCGGCGCACCAACGGGTTGTAAAAGCGTTCTACCGACATGCCCAGATCCGGCGCGGGGCCGCTCGGGTCAACGTTACGATCGTTCAGATCCTGCCCGGCACAAAAACCACGTCCAGCACCGGTGATCAGCAGGCAGCGAATGGTGTCGTCGCGTTCGGCCTGTTTCAGGCAGTCGGCAAGCTGCTGGTGCATGACATCGTTAAAGCTATTGAGTCGGTCCGGGCGGTTCAGGGTGATAGTCATCACGCCCTGTTCCACTTCGCTGAGAATGAATGCGTCCACGATTAGCGTCCTTTGAATTCTGGTGTGCGTTTTTCTAAAAAGGCGCTCACGCCTTCACGACGATCTTCGGTGCCGCTCAGCAGCGTAAACAGCTGACGTTCCTGCACCAGACCGGCCTGCAACCCCACCTCGTGCGCCAGACGCAGCGATTGTTTTGCCGCCCGCAGCGCCAGCGGTGAGCGGCTGGCGATAGTCGCCGCCAGCTTCAGCGTGTATTCATCGGAGAGGTTCGCCGGGTGAATATCGCTCACCAGCCCGGCCTGCTGCGCGCGTTCGGCATCAATGCTTTCGCCGCTCAGCACCATGCGGCTGGCCAGCGCTTTACCGACGCTGCGAATAAGGCGCTGTGTACCTCCCGCACCCGGCATGGTGCCGAGGGTAATTTCCGGCAGGCCAAAGCGGGCGTTATCGCCAGCAATCACCAGGTCGCACAGCAGTGCCAGTTCACAGCCCGCACCCAGCGCGTAGCCGTTCACCACCGCCATCAGCGGCTTGTTGAAGGCATCAATGCGCGCCCACAGACGAGGACGACTATCGTCGAAGGTGGCGGGCAAGTCTTTTTCCGCCATTTCGTTGAGATCGGCACCAGCCGCGAAGTAGCGCGGGTTGCCGCTAATCACACACACGCTGATGCTGGCATCCGCTGCCGCGCTTTCCAGCGCCTCGGCAATCTGTGTCAACAGCGCGTTGTTTAACGCATTACGCGCCTGTGGGCGGTTCAGCGTCAGTTGCAGCACGCGGTCGTGACGGGTAATCAGCAGTTCGCTCATGCCATCCCCCGCGCATCAAAGTCGACCACCACGTCGCCGCTGGTTGGCAGCGCCTGGCAGCTCAGTACATAGCCCGCCGCCACTTCATCGGCTTCGAGGCTGTAGTTGGCGGCCATCGCCACTTCACCGCTCACCACCTTGCATTTGCAGGTGGCGCAGACGCCGCCTTTACAGGCGAACGGCAGGTCAGCGCCCTGACGCAGCGCGGCGTCGAGAATGCTGTCATCTTCGGCGTTCAGCGAAATCAGACGATCGCGACCGTCCTGACGAATGGTGACCGTGCGGCCTTCTGCCTGCACGCCGGTGGCGCGTTTCACGCTGGTACCCGGCGTATTGAAGCGTTCGAGGTGAATGGATTTTTCCGGCACGCCCAGTTCGCGCAGCGCCACTTCGGCTTCGTCCATCATCACCGACGGGCCGCAGATAAAGGCATCGTCAAAGCGGCTGAAATCAAGCAACGTTTTGCCCAGCGCATGCAGCTTTTCGCCGTCGATGCGCCCTTGCAGCAGGTCGCTGTCCATCGATTCCTGGCTGAACAGATGCACCACCTGCAAACGCTGCGGGTAGCGGTCTTTCAGGTCGGCCAGCGCCTGGCGGAACATCATGCTGTGGCTGCTGCGGTTACCGTAAATCAGGGTGAACTGGCTCGCCGGTTCGGTCGCAAGCGTGGCTTCGATAATCGCCATCATCGGCGTGATACCGGAACCGGCGGCAATCGCCAGATATTCGGCTTCGCGCTCGGCCTGCGGCTGGTAGCCAAAGTGGCCCTGCGGCACCATCACCTCAAATTCCATGCCCTGCTGGATATCGCTCTGGGCATAGCGGGAGAAACGGCCACCGTCGATGGCCTTAACCGCCACGCTGATTTCAGACGGCGAGCGGCTGCGGCAGATGGAGTAGCAACGACGCAACTCTTCTCCGCCGAGGCGGGTTTTCAGCGTCAGGTGCTGGCCCGGACGGAAGGCGTAAACGCTACGCAGCGCGTCGGGAATGGCAAAGGTGATGGTGACCGAATCACGGGTTTCCGGTTCGACCTTTGCCACGGTAAGCGAATGAAATGTTGTCATCGCAGCCTCAAATACATTTAAAGTAATCAAAGGGTTCACGGCAGCTGTCGCAGCGATACAGCGCTTTACAGGCCGTGGAACCGAATTCACTGATAAGCGACGTATGGGTGCTGCCGCAGCGCGGGCAGACCACATCTTTCGGCATCTCGTCGGCATGGCAGGCGTGGGCCTGCGGCGGGCTGATACCGTACTGGCGCAGACGCTCGCGGGCATCCGGGCTCATCCAGTCGGTGGTCCACGGCGGGTCGAGCTGCAGCACGATATGCACCGGCGTATAGCCGTGCTCCGCCATCACCGTCCGAATTTCACCCAGCAGATGTTCGGTGGCCGGGCAACCCGAGTAGGTTGGCGTAAAGCCAATCACCCAGCCGTCGCCGTGACGCTCAACGCGGCGCACCATGCCGAGGTCGGTAATGGTCAGCACCGGCACTTCCGGGTCTGGAATGGCGCTTAATAATCCCCAGACGGTGCGAACCTCCGGGGGCGCGATTGCGGCGAGACGTTGCATAGCCACCTCCTGCTACCACTGCTGGCCGGGATACGACCGCTGTAAATACTGCATCTCAGCCAGCATCGGCCCGAGATGTTCGCTGTGCAGCCCCTGCTTGCCGCCGCGACGGAACGCCGCTTCTTCAGGGATCTGCAGACCGGCGTCGAGCAGCGCGGTATGCACCGTGGTCTGCCATTCGGCCGCTAATTCGCGCGGGTCAACGGCGATGCCCTGCTCGCTCAGGCTGATATCCAGCTCGTCGGCCATAAACAGCTCGCCGGTGAAGCGCCACAGGTTGTTGACCGCCTGCTGCATTAACTGCGTGGAGTACTCGGTGCCGTTACCCAGACGCTCCAGCCAGCCGCGGCTAAAGCGCAGGTGATAACGCACCTCTTTCAGCCCTTTGGCGGCGATGGCGGCAATCTGCGCGTCGCGGCTGTTGACCAGGCGGCTGAACAGCGCCACATGCCAGGCATCGATGAAGAACTGGCGGGCGATGGTGTCGGCGAAGTTGCCGTTCGGCTGTTCAACCAGCAGTACGTTGCTGAACTGGCGTTCGTCGCGGCCAAAGGCCAGCGTGTCTTCGTCGCCGCTGCCGTTCAGTTCGGCGGCGTAGCTCAGGAAGTTGCGCGCCTGACCCAGCAGGTCGAGGCCGATATTGGCCAGCGCCAGGTCAATTTCCAGCTCCGGGGCGTGGCCACACCAGGCGCCTAAGCGCTGGGCCAGCACCAGGCCGTTATCGCCAAGACGCAGTGCATAAGTTGCAACGGGGTTTTGCGTGTTCATCGTTGCCTCACATATGTTCCATGCCGTCTGGCACGGTGTAGAAGGTCGGATGACGGTAGACCTTGCTCTCGGCCGGGTCGAAAAACTCACCGCGCTCTTCCGGCTGTGAGGCGACGATTTCGCTCGCCTTCACCACCCAGATGGAGCAGCCTTCGCTGCGGCGGGTGTAGGCATCACGGGCATTTTCCAGCGCCATCTGATCATCGGCGGCATGCAGGCTGCCCACGTGACGGTGCGACAGCCCCTGTTTGCTACGGACAAACACTTCGTATAACGGCCAGTATGTTTTGCTCATTCTTTTTCTCCTCAGGCGGCATCGCGAGCGCGTTGTTTTTCGGCATGAGCCAGCGCGGCTTCGCGCACCCATGCACCCTCTTCCCAGGCTTTGCGCTTGGCACCCAGACGTTCGTGGTTACAGATGCCACGCCCGTTAATGACTTCATTCAGTTCCTGCCAGTCGATTTCGCCGTAGCGATAGTGACCAGTGGCCTCGTCCAGCTGCAGGTCAGCGTCCGGTACCTTCATGCCGAGAATGTCGACCTGTGGAACGGTGTTGTCGACAAAGCGCTGACGCAGTTCATCGTTGGAATGCAGTTTGATTTTCCACGCCATGCTGCGGGCGCTGTTTGGTGAGTTGTCATCGCTCGGCCCGAACATCATTAATGCCGGCCACCAGAAGCGGTTGATGGCGTCCTGCAGCATCTGACGCTGTTCTTCACTGCCCGCCGCCAGTGCCATGCAGGCTTCAAAGCCCTGACGCTGGTGGAAGCTCTCTTCTTTGCAGATTTTGACCATCGCCCGGGCATACGGGCCGTAGGAGGTACGGCACAGCGCCACCTGGTTGACGATCGCTGCACCGTCAACCAGCCAGCCGATCACGCCGATATCCGCCCAGGTGAGCGTCGGGTAGTTAAAGATGGAGGAGTACTTCATCTGCCCGTCGAGCATCTTCTGGTAGATATCTTCACGGGCGCAGCCGAGGGTTTCCGCCGCGCTATAGAGGTAGAGGCCATGCCCGGCTTCATCCTGCACCTTCGCCAGCAGAATCGCTTTCCGGCGAAGCGTTGGGGCGCGGGTGATCCAGTTGCCTTCCGGCAGCATGCCGACGATTTCCGAGTGCGCGTGCTGGCCAATCTGGCGGATCAGCGTCTTGCGGTACGCGTCCGGCATCCAGTCCTGCGGTTCGATGGCGGTATCCTGCGCGATGCGCTGGTCAAAGCGTTGTTCTTCTGTTGTCACGTCATCACCTTATGATTCCGATAAATTCAACAAATCAATTTTTGTGAATCATGTTGTTTTATAAAAGTTACATCTTAGTTAAATAAAACCACAAATTTTGTTTGTGAATTTTGTGATGCGCACCGCAATCCCCGTTGATTTATCCCAGTGAAACCGAATCATAATCAATACACGTAAAGTGTCTGCGATCGCATTGTTAATAAATTATTAAAATCAGGCTTGCTTTTAATGATTCAGAAAAGAACTATTAAAGGCAGGTTTACGTAACATATCTGGAGAAACACCATGCAGCAGTTAGCCAGCTATTTGTCCGGCACCTGGCAAACCGGCCGGGGCCGTGCCCGCACCATTCACCACGCCATCAGCGGCGAACCGCTGTGGGACGTGACAAGCGAAGGGTTAGACATGGCGCAGGCGCGTCGCTTCGCTATTGAGCACGGCGGCAAAGCGCTTCAGGCGATGACCTTTATTGAACGCAGCGCGATGCTGAAAGCGGTCGCTAAACATCTGATGGAGCTGAAGGCCGATTTCTACGCTATCTCCGCTGAGACCGGCGCAACACGCGGCGATAGCTGGGTGGATATTGAAGGCGGTATCGGCACCCTCTTCACCTACGCCAGCCTGGGCGGCCGCGAGCTGCCTGACGACGTGCTGTGGCCAGAAGATGAGCTGATCCCGCTGTCCAAACAGGGCGGTTTTGCCGCTCGCCACGTGCTGACGTCAAAGTCCGGCGTCGCGGTGCACATCAACGCCTTTAACTTCCCTTGCTGGGGCATGTTAGAGAAGCTGGCACCGACCTGGCTTGCCGGGATGCCTGCGATTATCAAACCGGCAACCGCCACCGCACAGCTGACCCAGGCGATGGTGAAAGCGATTATCGACAGCGGTCTGGTGCCGAACGGTGCCATTAGCCTTATTTGCGGCGGCGCGGGCGACCTGCTCGACCACCTCGACAGCCAGGACGTGGTGACCTTTACCGGCTCGGCACATACCGGGCAGCAATTGCGCGTACATCCGAATCTGGTAGCGAAGTCTGTCCCCTTCACCATGGAAGCGGACTCGCTGAACTGCTGCGTGCTGGGCGACGATGTCACCCCAGAACAGCCGGAATTTGCGCTGTTTATCCGTGAAGTGGTGCGTGAGATGACCACCAAGGCCGGGCAGAAATGTACCGCTATCCGCCGCATTATCGTGCCGCAGGCACAGGTAAAAGCGGTGAGCGACGCGCTGATTGCCCGTCTGCAAAAAGTGGTGGTTGGCGACCCGGCGCAGGAAGGCGTGAAGATGGGTTCGCTGGTCAACAGCGATCAGCGTCAGGACGTGCAGGATAACGTTAACCGTCTGGTGGACGCGGGATGTGAAGTGCTGCTGGGCGGCAAAGCGGATCTCAGCGCGGCCGGGGCCTTCTTCCCGCCAACGCTGCTGTTCTGCGCGCAGCCGGATGAGGTTTCAGCGGTACATGCGATTGAAGCCTTTGGCCCGGTAGCCACCCTGATGCCGTATCAGAACACTGAACACGCGATGACGCTGGCCCGCGCGGGCGAAGGCAGCCTGGCAGGCACGCTGGTAACGGCAAGCGGCGAACTGGCACGCGAATTTATCCTCGGTGCAGCCCGCGCTCACGGACGTATTCAGGTGCTGAACGAAGAGTCCTCAGCGGAATCCACCGGCCACGGCTCCCCGCTGCCGCAGCTGGTTCACGGCGGCCCAGGACGTGCAGGCGGCGGTGAAGAGCTGGGCGGCCTGCGCGCGGTGAAGCACTATATGCAGCGCACCGCCATTCAGGGCAGCCCAACCATGCTGGCGGCGGTAAGCCAGCAATGGGTACGCGGCGCGCAGGTGGTGGAAGACCGTATTCACCCGTTCCGTAAGTACTTCGAAGAAATTCAGCCTGGCGATAGCCTGCTGACCCCGCGCCGTACGCTGACCGAAGCGGACATCGTCAACTTCGCCTGCCTCAGCGGCGACCACTTCTATGCCCATATGGACAAGATTGCCGCAGCCGACTCCATTTTCGGCGAGCGCGTGGTGCACGGTTACTTCCTGATTTCCGCGGCAGCCGGTCTGTTTGTTGACGCGGGCGTCGGCCCGGTTATCGCCAACTACGGTATGGAAAACCTGCGCTTTATCGAACCGGTTAAGCCGGGCGACACCATTCAGGTACGCCTGACCTGCAAGCGTAAAACGGTCAAGCGCCAGCGCAACGCCGAAGAGAAAGCCACCGGCGTGGTGGAATGGTCGGTGGAGATTTTCAACCAGCATCAGCAGGCGGTAGCGCTGTATTCCATTCTGACGCTGGTTGCGCGTCAGCATGGGGATTTCCCGGCGTAAGGTTTCGATGTTGTAGCCCGGCCGAGGCACAGCCGACGCCGGGAATGCCCCACTTTAACTATCCAATGCCTCTGCGGAGGCATTTTTTGTAACTGGCAAAACTGACAAACAACCTGGCAAGCGCAAGCAAACGCTTCGTGACGTTCCGCTGTTAGCTTAAGAGACTGAAGCCGAAGTAGCAGCGGCAAGGCACAACATAACGATAAAATGAGGTCACAATGTCAAAAGGCTCGATTCGTTCAAACCGTAAAACAGCGCTGGCGCTGGCCGTCGCCCTGTTCTGCGCCTGGCAAGCTCCGGCCTTCGCCCACGGCGGCGAAGCGCATATGGTTCCAATGGACAAAACCCTGCAAGATTTCGGCGCGGACGTACAGTGGGATGATTACGCGCAGATGTACACGCTGATTAAAGACGGCGCGTTTGTGAAGGTAAAACCGGGTGCGAAAACCGCCATCGTCAACGGCAAAACCCTGAACCTGCAGGTGCCGGTGGTGATGAAGGACGGTAAAGCGTGGGTATCCGATACCTTTATCAACGACGTTTTCCAGTCTGGCCTCGATCAAACCTTCCAGGTTGAGAAAGTGCCGCACCCGCTGAACTCGCTCTCTTCCGCTGAAATCAGCGAAGCGGTCACCATCGTGAAGGCCGCACCAGAATTCCAGCCGAATACCCGCTTTACCGAAATTTCCCTGCACGAGCCGGATAAACAGGCCGTGTGGGCATTCGCCTTAAAAGGCACCCCGGTTAATGCCCCGCGCACCGCCGACGTGGTGATGCTGGATGGCAAACACGTGATTGAAGCCGTGGTTGACCTGCAGAATAAAAAAGTCCTCTCATGGAAACCGATTAAAGATGCACACGGCATGGTGCTGATTGACGACTTCGTCAGCGTACAGAACATCATCAACGCCAGCACCGAATTTGCTGACGTGCTGAAAAAACACGGCATCAAAGACACCACTAAAGTGATCACCACCCCGCTGACCGTCGGCTACTTCGATGGTAAAGACGGCCTGAAGCAGGACGCGCGCCTGCTGAAAGTGGTGAGCTATCTGGATACCGGCGACGGCAACTACTGGGCGCACCCGATCGAAAACCTGGTGGCGGTAGTTGACCTTGAGCAGAAAAAAATCATCAAGATTGAAGAAGGCCCGGTGATTCCGGTACCGATGGAATCCCGTCCGTTTGATGGCCGTGACCGTGTGGCTAAATCAGTGAAACCGCTGGATATCATCGAGCCGGAAGGCAAAAACTACACCATCACCGGCGATATGATCCACTGGCAGAACTGGGACTTCCACCTGCGCCTGAACTCCCGCGTGGGGCCAATTCTCTCCACCGTGACCTATAACGACAACGGCACCAAGCGCCAGGTGATGTACGAAGGATCGCTGGGTGGGATGATCGTGCCTTACGGCGACCCGGACGTGGGCTGGTACTTCAAAGCGTATCTCGATTCCGGCGACTACGGCATGGGCACCCTGACCTCACCAATCGCGCGCGGCAAAGATGCGCCGAACAACGCCGTGCTGCTGGATGAAACCATCGCCGACTACACCGGCACGCCAACCACTATTCCTCGCGCCGTAGCGGTATTCGAACGCTATGCCGGGCCGGAATATAAGCACCAGGAGATGGGCCAGCCGAACGTCAGCACCGAGCGTCGTGAACTGGTGGTCCGTTGGATCAGCACCGTGGGTAACTACGACTACATCTTCGACTGGGTATTCCACGAAAATGGCACCATCGGCATCGATGCCGGGGCAACCGGTATTGAAGCCGTTAAGGGCGTGAAGGCGAAGACCATGCACGACCCAAGCGCCAAAGACGATACCCGCTACGGCACGCTGATCGACCATAATATCGTCGGCACCACCCACCAGCACATTTACAACTTCCGCCTCGACCTCGACGTGGACGGCGAAAATAACAGCCTGGTGGCGATGGACCCGGAAGTGAAGCCGAACACCGCGGGCGGCCCACGTACCAGTACCATGCAGGTGAACCAGTACACCATCGACAGCGAGCAGAAAGCGGCGCAGAAATTTGACCCGGGTACGATTCGTCTGCTGAGCAACACCACCAAAGAAAACCGTATGGGTAACCCGGTCTCCTACCAGATTATCCCTTACGCTGGCGGTACACACCCGGCAGCAACCGGCGCGAAGTTTGCCCCGGACGAGTGGATTTACCACCGCCTGAGCTTTATGGATAAACAGCTGTGGGTGACCCGTTACCATCAGGAAGAGCGCTATCCGGAAGGGAAATACCCTAACCGTTCCGTGCACGATACCGGCCTCGGCCAGTACGCGAAGGATAACGAGTCGCTGACCAACCACGATGACGTAGTGTGGATCACCACCGGCACCACCCACGTGGCGCGCGCCGAAGAGTGGCCGATTATGCCAACCGAGTGGGCCCACGCGCTGCTGAAACCGTGGAACTTCTTTGACGAGACCCCGACGCTGGGCGAGAAGAAGAAGTAAGTTGTGATGTTAAGACGGCTTCAGCGATGAGGCCGTCTTTTTGTGCCCGAAGCGGGGTCCGGGTTACGCTCAATTCGTAGCCCGGACAAGCGCAGCGCCGCCGAGACCGCCCCCAATATCAAACCGTTAAACTTTTGTTTTCCCGCCGTTCTAAAATACGCTATCGTCATTCTCAATCTGGCACCGCCCAGCCGCATAGCAACGGCACCGCCCTGCGCTATCGATCCATTGCTTATACCCACGAGGTTAGTCATGCAGCAGCATGTCAGATTTGGCCGTATCGCGGCCGTACTCCCCGTTAAAGATATCCAGCTTGCCAAAGCGTTCTACGTTGATGGACTCAATTTTGACGTTGTTTTTGAAAACGGCGATCCGGTGGGGTTTGTGATATTGAAGCGCGAAGAAGCGGAGCTGCATTTGACGCTCCAGCCGCAGCATAAAGCGGCGGTCTTTCCTATCGCCCATCTTCTGGTTGATGATGCTAACGCTCTGTACTCACGCTGTCAGGCGTTAGGGGTAAGGATCGTCAAAGGGATTCAGGATAAAGAGTACGGTATTCGCGCCTTTGTGTTTGCTGACCCGGATGGGAACCGGGTTGATGTTGGGCAGATTATTGGGGAATAACGGTTAGGCAGTCGAGCATAGCGAAGCGACGCCCGCAACTTTAACCTCTCCGCCGTCGATATGCTGTACGGCGGCATTTTGAGGTGATGAAAGGGAATTGAGAGGGAGTGAACTATTTTGGATTGATGAGGGATGGCCCAGGGGACTGGGCCGGGTTCTTTTTTGTAACGGAAATTAGGAGCAGCTTTATGGGCTTCTTTGTGCCAGGAGCGGACATCGAATAATTTCAGCAGCACTTAACCTTATTAACCAAATCGCCTCAACTCATATGAACATGTATCCGGACGTGCCAACTTCGTAAACTTATTCACTTTAAGTCTGAGTCTCACTCTCTTGGCCGTAAGTGGCTTGCCAGTATCTCGCTGTAGGGTTCATTAGAATGTGCAATACAAGCCACCATTGAATCGCCACAGATAATCTAGACACTTCCGAGCCGCTGATAATATTGTTTTTCG
>NZ_JAPKIC010000012.1:0-116526 GCF_036759945.1 Kluyvera sp. CHPC 1.251
ACGACCTTGCCAAGGTCGGGGTCGCGAGTTCGAGTCTCGTTTCCCGCTCCAAATTTTCTTCCAAATCAAAAATACTTCCACAATGCGTTAAGTCATTGAGGTTGTTTTTTTCGTTTCTGAAATACTCTTGTAAACAGAGTTATCCACAGGCTGTTATCACGTTCTTCGCTCGCTAATGTTTTCTGAATTTTTACAGTTTTTCTTAACTTATTGAAATGTAATGAGATATATCATTTCAAAATGTTAGCGAGATCGCTTGACGAACTTTGGCGTGTTGAAACGCAATGTCTTTTTATTTTTACTCACAGGCTGTGAATATATCACGCATCGCGCGGTAGCCCTTTTTCCACCACTCTCACCAGACGCTGTTTCTTCGGCAGCTGCACCTCAACCACGTTCTCATTTCGACGCGTAATTTGCTGCGACACAGCCCATTCAATGTGTTCATCGAGTAGTGGGTGCTCACCTCGGCGGCTCTCCAGCGCGTTTAGCGTAGCGTCGCTCCACGGGGCGTTACCCAGCGCAACGGCGATATTGCGCAGCCAGCGCAGGTGGCCGATACGGCGAATGGCCGAACCTTCCGTCACCTTCAGGAAATGTGCTTCGTTCCAGGCGAACAGCTCGATAAGCTCAGGGGCATGCAGCGCCTTGCGCGGACTAAAGTCGGCTTCATCGGTCAGCTGTGAGAAGCGGTTCCACGGGCAGATTAGCTGGCAGTCATCGCAGCCGTAAATACGATTGCCCAATAGTGGACGAAATTCTTCCGGGATGGCGCCTTCGAGTTCGATGGTCAGATAGGAGATACAGCGGCGAGCATCAACGGTGTAGGGCTCGACGATCGCGCCGGTGGGGCAGATGGTCATGCAGGCCACGCAGCGCCCGCACTCTTCGGCTACCGGTTGATCGATGGGCAGGGGGATATCAACCAGCAGTTCGCCGAGGAAAAAGAACGATCCGGCATCGCGGTTGAGGATAAGCGAGTGCTTACCTGTCCAGCCAATTCCTGCTTTTTCCGCTAGCGGGCGCTCAAGAATAGGCGCAGAGTCGACAAACGGTCTAAAATTCAGCGAGACGCACTGTTCCTGAATCATTTCGCCGAGCTTTTTAAGGCGGTTACGCAACAGCTTATGATAATCACGCCCCAGGGCATAACGGCTGACGTAACCTAGATCGGGATTTTTCAGCGTGCTGGCAAAGGCCGCATTGGCGGGAAGATAGTTCATGCGAACGCTAATCACCCGGAGCGTACCGGGCTGCAGTTCGTGCGGACGCGCGCGCATCATACCGTGACGCGCCATCCACTCCATCTCGCCGTGATATTGTTTATCCAGCCATGCCTGCAGTTTGGGCTCGGAGGCGCTGAGATCGGTATCGGTGATGCCGACCTGCTGAAAGCCCAGTTCGGTGCCCCATTGTTTGATTTGTTGCGCTAATTGATTGAGATCGAGGGGCTGTGACATGACGGACCATACATTGACGAGTAACCCCCAAAGTATACCACACTCCATTTGGCCTGCGGATGACCTGCGTCGCGCTGAAAAAACGGCGGCACAGAGCCTCGGCCTTTCCCTTTACACCCTAATGCAGCGCGCGGGCGAAGCGGCGTTTAACCTCGCGCGTGCCGCGTATCCCGCTCGCCGTCGCTGGATTGTCCTCTGCGGGCATGGCAATAACGGCGGTGATGGCTACGAGGTTGCGCGGCTGGCGCAGGCCGCTGGTATTCAGGTGACGCTGTTGGCGATAGCCAGCGATAAGCCGCTGCCAGAAGAGGCACACGCGGCTCGTGAGGCGTGGCGTGCGGTGGGCGGCGAGATTTACCCGGCGGATTCGGATTGGTCGCAGGATGCTGATCTGATTATTGATGGCCTGCTCGGCACCGGACTACAAAGCGCACCGCGCGAGAACGTCGCGAGCCTGATTGAGCGGGCTAACGCCTTCCCGGCACCGATTATCGCGCTGGATATTCCCTCCGGGCTGAACGCTCAGACCGGCACGACGCCCGGCGCGGTTATCCAGGCCGCTCACACCATCACCTTTATCGCTCTGAAGCCAGGTCTGTTGACCGGCAAGGCGCGCGACGTTGTTGGGCATCTGCACCATGATGCGCTGGGTCTCGATGCCTGGCTGGCAACCCAGCACACCAACATTCATCGATTTGATGCTTCACAGTTGATCCAGTGGTTTGCGCCACGCCGCCCAACGTCGCACAAAGGCGATCACGGTCGTTTGGTGGTGATCGGTGGCGATCAGGGTACTGCCGGCGCTATCCGTATGACCGGTGAGGCGGCACTACGAGCCGGTGCGGGGCTGGTGCGGGTGCTGACTCGCACTGAAAACGTCGCGCCGATTATTACCGCACGGCCTGAACTGATGGTGCATGAACTGACGCCGCAGACCCTCGATGAGGCGCTGGAATGGGCGGATGCTATCGTGATTGGCCCCGGCCTGGGGCAGGCCGAATGGGGCAAACAGGCGCTGCGGAAAATCGACAATTTCCGTAAACCCACCCTTTGGGATGCCGATGCGCTGAACCTGCTGGCAATCAAACCGGATAAACGTCACAATCGCGTGATCACGCCGCACCCCGGCGAAGCCGCACGGCTGCTCAACTGTCGGGTGGCCGACATTGAGAACGATCGCTTACTTTCCGCGCAGCGTCTGGTAAAACGGTACGGCGGTGCGGTGGTGCTGAAAGGCGCCGGTACGGTCGTGGCAGATGAGCAGGGCGCGATCGGAATTATTGATGCGGGAAATGCCGGTATGGCCAGCGGCGGAATGGGCGATGTGCTTTCGGGCATCATCGGCGCATTGCTGGGGCAGGCATTATCGCCGTATGATGCAGCGTGCGCAGGGTGTATCGCCCACGGTGCCGCCGCCGATGAACTGGCGGCGCGCTATGGCACCCGCGGTATGCTCGCGACAGACCTCTTTTCCACGCTACGGCGTGTTGTTAACCCGGATGTGATTGACGTAAACCATGACTAATCGAGTGATTCCTTTATCTGACGAGCAGGCAACCCTGGACCTTGGCAACCGAGTGGCGAAAGCCTGCGTCGGTGCAACCGTCATCTATCTGTACGGCGATTTAGGTGCCGGGAAAACCACCTTTAGCCGTGGATTCCTGCAGGCGTTAGGTCATAACGGCAACGTCAAAAGCCCCACCTATACCCTGGTCGAGCCGTATCAGCTCGCCGACCTGATGGTTTATCACTTTGATCTGTACCGCCTTGCCGATCCCGAGGAGCTCGAATTTATGGGGATCCGCGATTACTTTGCTAACGATGCCATCTGCCTGGTGGAATGGCCGCAACAGGGCGCAGGTGTTCTGCCCGAGCCGGATATCGAAATACACTTAGATTACCAGGCGCAAGGGCGTGAGGCGCGCATCAGCGCGGTCTCCTCATTAGGTGAGTCTCTGCTGGCGCGGTTTGCCGGTTAATTTAAGGGATCCCAGGATGATTTTTCGCGCAAAAGGGTGGTTGATGGCCGCGCTGATGCTGGTCGGTGTACCGGCAATGGCGGCGAGTTTATCCGATATTCAGGTGGCGAACAGTGAAACGCAGGCGCGGATCACGTTCAGCTTTATGGGCGATCCAGAGTACAACTTTAGCCAGGACGACAAACGTAGCGTCGTGCTGGATATCAAACAAACTGGCGTGATTCAGGGGCTGCCGCTGCGCTTTAGCGGCAACAACCTGGTGAAAGCCATTCGTTCCGGTACGCCGAAAGACGATCAGACTTTACGACTGGTGGTCGATCTGACCGAGAACGGCAAAACCCGAGCGGTGAAGCAGCAGAATGGCGCGAACTATGTCGTGGTGTTTACCATTAACGCCGACGTTCCCCCACCGCCGCCTCCACCGCCAGTCGTGGCGAAGCGAGTGGAAACCCCAGTTGTAACGCCAGCACCGACGCAGCCGGGGCGTAACCCGTTCAGCGGCAGCCGTAACGGCGGTAGCACTACGAACAGCGGTAACGATAGCGGCAGCTTCAGCGGCGAACGCCAGCCGGCGATTGCCAGCACCGTGACGCCAACCCCGCGTCCGTCTTCCCGCGCGCGCAGTGTCTCGGGGGATAAAGTGATTATCGCTATCGACGCCGGTCACGGCGGTCAGGACCCTGGGGCGATTGGTCCTGGCGGCACGCGTGAGAAAAACGTCACCATCGCCATTGCGCGTAAGCTGCGTGGGCTGTTAAACGATGACCCGATGTTTAAGGGCGTGCTGACCCGCGACGGCGACTACTTTATTTCGGTGATGGGCCGTTCTGATGTGGCGCGTAAGCAGAATGCCTCTTTCCTGGTGTCGATTCACGCGGATGCCGCGCCGAACCGCGATGCGACCGGTGCTTCCGTATGGGTGCTCTCTAACCGTCGCGCGAACAGCGAAATGGCGGGCTGGCTCGAACAGCATGAGAAACAGTCCGAACTACTGGGCGGCGCGGGTGATGTACTGGCCAACAGCCAGGCTGATCCATACCTGAGCCAGGCGGTGCTGGATCTGCAGTTCGGCCATTCGCAGCGCGTAGGGTATGATGTCGCGACCAGCGTGATCAGCCAGCTTCAGCAGGTGGGGAATCTGCATAAACGTCGCCCTGAACATGCCAGCCTTGGCGTGCTGCGTTCGCCGGATATTCCGTCCATTCTGGTCGAAACCGGCTTTATCAGTAACAGCAGCGAAGAGCGCCTGCTGGGCAGCGATGATTATCAACAGAAGATCGCGGAAGCTATTTATAACGGTTTACGTAACTATTTCACGGCGCATCCGATACAATCCGGCCCTCGTGACGAACAGTCGCAGACCGCCAGCGCCGCGTCATCATCCAGGACGCTCGTTAACTAAGGAGTTTTCATGCCGATACAGGTTTTACCGCCGCAGCTTGCGAACCAGATTGCCGCGGGTGAAGTGGTTGAGCGGCCTGCATCGGTAGTGAAAGAGCTGGTGGAGAACAGTCTCGATGCGGGAGCAACCCGCATCGATATTGATATCGAACGCGGCGGCGCCAAGCTTATCCGTATTCGCGATAACGGCTGCGGCATCAAAAAAGACGAGCTGGCGCTCTCGCTGGCACGTCACGCGACCAGTAAAATCGCCTCGCTTGATGACCTTGAGGCGATTATCAGCTTAGGTTTTCGCGGCGAAGCGCTGGCGAGTATCAGCTCGGTCTCGCGTCTGACCATCACCTCACGGACCGCAGAGCAGCAGGAGGCGTGGCAGGCCTACGCAGAAGGGCGCGATCAGGACGTGACGGTAAAACCGGCGGCGCATCCGGTAGGGACGACGCTGGAAGTGCTGGACCTGTTCTACAACACCCCGGCGCGGCGCAAGTTTATGCGCACCGAGAAAACCGAATTCAACCATATCGATGAGATTGTTCGCCGCATTGCGCTGGCGCGCTTCGATGTGAGCATTAACCTGACCCACAACGGCAAAGTGGTTCGCCAGTATCGCGCGGTGGCCGAAGGCGCACCGAAAGAGCGTCGGCTGGGGGCGATTTGCGGCGTGCCGTTCCTTGAGCATGCGCTGGCCATTGAGTGGCAGCACGGCGACCTGGCGCTGCACGGCTGGGTGGCTGACCCGAAACACACCACGCCTGCGCTGGCTGAAATACAGTACTGCTACGTGAACGGCCGCATGATGCGCGATAGGCTCATCAACCATGCGATTCGTCAGGCGTGTGAAGATAAACTCGGCGCTGACCAGCAGCCGGCGTTTGTTCTTTATCTCGAGATTGACCCGCATCAGGTCGACGTGAACGTTCACCCGGCGAAGCACGAGGTGCGTTTTCATCAGTCCCGCCTGGTGCATGATTTTATCTATCAAGGGGTGCTCAGCGTGCTGCAACAGCAGCTGGATGCGCCTCTGCCGCTGGCGGAAGATGATGAACCGGCGCCGCGCGTTCTGCCGGAGAACCGCGTTGCCGCTGGACGCAACCAGTTTGCTGAACCGGCGGTGGCACGCGAGCCAGATATGCCGCGCTATCAAGCGCCAACCGGCGGCGGTAGCGCTGGGCGAAGTAGCGGTGGTGGTGCCAACGGCAGTTGGCCAAACGCTCAGCCGGGCTATCAGAAACAGCAGGGGGCGCTCTATCGCCAACTGCTGAATACCCCAGAGAAGACGCCGGAACCGGTAAAAGCACCGGAGGCGGATAATCTTGCCGGGCACAGCCAGAGCTTCGGGCGTGTGCTGGCGATTGTCGCCGATAGCTGTGCGCTGCTGGAGCGTGGCGACAAGCTCAGCCTGCTGGCGTTGCCGGTCGCGGAGCGCTGGCTGCGCCAGGCGCAGTTGACGCCGGGTGAGGCAACTATCTGCGCGCAGCCGCTGCTGATCCCGCTGCGTCTAAAGGTGACCGACGACGAGCGGAAAACGCTGGAGCGGGCTCAAGAAACGTTGAACCTGCTCGGCATTGAAATACTGCTCGAAGGGCAGCACGCCACGATCCGCGCCGTGCCTTTACCCTTACGACAACAAAATTTACAAATCTTGATTCCTGAACTGATAGGCTACCTGGTGGAGCAGAGTATGGTTGACGCCGGGAACGTTGCGCAGTGGCTGGCCCGTAATCTGGCAAGCGATCACGCGCAATGGAACATGGCGCAGGCCATTTCGATGCTGGCAGACGTTGAACGTCTTTGCCCGCATCTGGTCAAAGCTCCGCCGGGTGGTCTGTTACAACCCGTTGATTTAGATTCTGCGATGAACGCCCTGAGACATGAGTGACGTAACCGAGGCGAGCCTGCCTAAGGCAATTTTTTTGATGGGGCCAACCGCTTCGGGCAAGACGGCGCTGGCTATTGAATTACGTAAAGTTTTGCCAGTAGAGTTGATTAGTGTTGATTCTGCCCTCATCTATCGGGGAATGGATATCGGCACCGCTAAGCCGAGTGCGGAAGAGCTAGAAGCCGCGCCGCATCGACTGTTAGATATTCTCGATCCGTCGCAGGCATACTCTGCGGCGGACTTCCGCCGCGATGCGCTTGCGCAGATGGCGGAGATCACCGCCGCAGGGAAAATTCCGCTGCTGGTCGGTGGCACGATGTTGTATTTCAAGGCGTTGCTTGAAGGTTTATCACCGCTGCCCTCAGCCGACCCGGAAGTTCGGGCGCGGATTGAGCAGCAGGCGGCAGAGCAAGGATGGATGGCGCTGCATCAGCAGCTACGGGAAATCGACCCCGTTGCCGCTGAGCGTATTCATCCGAATGATCCGCAAAGACTTTCCCGAGCACTGGAAGTTTTTTTCATTTCGGGTAAAACTTTAACGGAGCTGACACAAACGTCAGGAGACGCTCTGCCCTATAAGGTGCATCAGTTCGCCATCGCCCCGGCGAGCCGTGAACTGCTCCATCAGCGCATTGAGCAGCGTTTTCATCAGATGTTAGCTTCAGGTTTTGAAGCAGAAGTGCGGGCGCTATTTGCCCGTGGAGATTTGCATACGGATATGCCTTCCATTCGTTGTGTGGGATATCGCCAGATGTGGTCGTACCTTGAAGGCGAGATTTCATATGATGAAATGGTTTATAGAGGAGTTTGTGCCACGAGACAGCTAGCGAAGCGCCAGGTGACGTGGTTACGCGGTTGGGAAGGGGTTCACTGGTTAGATAGTGAGCAGCCGGAGCAGGCGTTTAGCCAATTATTACAGGTAGTGGGTGCTAGTGTAGACTGAATGTGTAAAATTGAGTCGTATCGTGCGCAATTTTCAGAATCGTAAGGTTCATACGCAACATCGCTCAAGTTGCCGCAATGCGGCTTGAAAGACGACGTGTATAAGTACAAATAAGCATATAAGGAAAAGAGAGAATGGCTAAGGGGCAATCTTTACAAGATCCGTTCCTGAACGCACTGCGTCGGGAACGTGTTCCAGTTTCTATTTATTTGGTGAATGGTATTAAGCTGCAAGGGCAAATTGAGTCTTTTGACCAGTTCGTGATCCTGTTGAAAAACACGGTCAGCCAGATGGTCTACAAGCACGCAATTTCTACCGTAGTTCCGTCTCGTCCAGTTTCCCATCACAGCAACAATGCTGGCGGCGGCACTGGCAGCAACTACCACCACGGTAGCAACGCGCAGAGTTCTGCGTCGCAAGACAGCGAAGAAACCGAATAAGGTTGATGGCTGTTTATCCATGTCGGGGAGCCGGATTATTCGGGTTCCCCGCTGGTATTTCAGGAGATATAACGCTTGTTTGACCGTTATGACGCCGGTGAGCAGGCGGTGCTGGTACACATCTATTTTACGCAAGACAAAGATATGGAAGACCTCCAGGAGTTTGAATCTCTGGTCTCTTCCGCCGGCGTCGAAGCATTGCAGGTGATTACTGGTAGCCGTAAAGCGCCGCACCCAAAATATTTTGTTGGTGAAGGTAAGGCTGTCGAGATTGCGGAAGCCGTCAAAGCGACGGGCGCTTCCGTTGTGCTGTTCGATCATGCACTTAGCCCAGCGCAGGAGCGTAACCTTGAAGCCCTGTGTCAATGCCGGGTTATCGACCGTACCGGTCTGATCTTAGATATTTTCGCCCAACGTGCGCGTACCCATGAAGGTAAGCTGCAGGTTGAGCTGGCGCAGCTGCGCCATCTGGCCACGCGTCTGGTGCGCGGCTGGACACACCTTGAAAGACAAAAAGGCGGTATCGGTTTACGCGGCCCGGGTGAAACCCAGCTCGAAACCGACCGTCGTTTACTGCGTAACCGTATTATGCAGATCCTCTCGCGCATTGAGCGAGTAGAGAAACAGCGTGAGCAGGGACGTCGTGCCCGCGTGAAGGCCGATGTGCCAACGGTGTCGCTGGTGGGTTACACCAACGCCGGCAAATCGACGCTGTTTAACCATATTACGCAGGCGGAGGTTTACGCCGCCGACCAGCTGTTTGCGACCCTTGACCCAACGCTGCGTCGTATTGACGTGGCGGACGTGGGCGAAACCGTGCTGGCGGATACCGTAGGCTTTATTCGTCACCTGCCGCACGATCTGGTGGCGGCCTTTAAAGCCACCTTGCAGGAAACCCGCGAAGCGACGCTGTTGCTTCACGTGATTGACGCAGCGGACGTTCGGGTACAGGAAAACATCGACGCGGTGAACACGGTTCTCGAAGAGATCGACGCGCACGAGATCCCAACCCTGCTGGTGATGAACAAAATCGATATGCTGGACGATTTCGAGCCGCGTATTGATCGTGATGAAGAGAACAAACCTATCCGGGTGTGGCTGTCTGCGCAAACCGGGGTAGGCATACCACTCCTTTTTCAGGCGTTAACCGAACGGTTAGCCGGCGAAGTTGCGCAGCACACGCTGCGTTTACCTCCGCAGGCCGGGCGTTTGCGTAGCCGCTTTTACCAGCTTCAGGCAATTGAAAAAGAGTGGATGGAGGAGGACGGCTGCGTCAATTTGCAGGTTCGTATGCCAATTGTCGACTGGCGTCGCCTCTGTAAACAAGAACCGACACTGGCAGACTACGTCGTCTGACCGTGCAGCTTGCCTGAACATTAGCCCTTTGGGCACCCAGCGGTTCAGATCGCCTCAACGCGACCGTCACCACCAGGAAGGCGATGACGGTTAACCGCGAAAAGATCTGAACTGGGAAAAGGTATATCACCGCATAACAAATATGGAGCATAAACATGGCGTGGAATCAGCCCGGTAATAACGGACAAGACCGCGACCCGTGGGGAAGCAGCAATAATCAAGGCGGCAACTCCGGGGGGAATGGAAATAAAGGCGGTCGCGATCAGGGTCCGCCGGATTTGGATGATATCTTCCGTAAGCTGAGCAAAAAGCTCGGTGGATTTGGGGGCGGTAAAGGGGGTTCCGGCAACGGAAGTTCAACCCAGGGGCCGCGTAGTCCTATGGGCGGACGTATTGTCGGTATCGCTGCCGCAGCCGTTGTCGTCATCTGGGCGGCCAGCGGGTTCTATACCATTAAAGAAGCCGAGCGTGGTGTCGTGACGCGCTTTGGTAAGTTCAGCCATCTGGTTGAGCCGGGTCTGAACTGGAAGCCGACCTTCGTTGATGAAGTCACTCCAGTGAACGTTGAAGCGGTTCGCGAACTGGCCGCGTCCGGCGTGATGCTGACCTCCGACGAAAACGTCGTGCGCGTTGAAATGAACGTGCAGTACCGCGTGACCGACCCGCAGAAATATCTGTTCAGCGTGACCAGCGCTGATGACAGTCTGCGTCAGGCTACCGACAGCGCCCTGCGTGGCGTTATCGGCAAGTACACCATGGACCGTATTCTGACCGAAGGTCGTACCGTTATTCGTAGCGATACCCAGCGCGAGCTGGAAGAGACCATCCGTCCGTACAACATGGGTATCACCCTGCTGGACGTCAACTTCCAGGCCGCTCGTCCGCCGGAAGAGGTGAAAGCCGCGTTTGATGATGCGATTGCCGCACGTGAGAACGAGCAGCAGTACATCCGTGAAGCGGAAGCGTACACCAACGAAGTGCAGCCACGTGCGAACGGTCAGGCGCAGCGTATTCTGGAAGAAGCGCGTGCGTATAAGACTCAGACCGTACTGGAAGCACAGGGTGAAGTGGCGCGCTTTGCGAAAATCCTGCCGGAATATAAAGCCGCACCGCAGATTACCCGCGAGCGTCTCTATATCGAGACCATGGAAAAAGTGCTTAGCCATACCCGCAAAGTGCTGGTTAGCGACAACAAGAATGGCAACCTGATGGTACTGCCGCTGGATCAAATGCTGAAAGGCGGCAACGCCCCGGCAGCAAAGAGCGATAGCAGTGGTGCGAATAACCTGTTGCGCCTGCCGCCTGCGTCCTCTTCCAGCAGCAGCGCAAGCAACACGTCGTCTGCCAGTCAGGGCAATATCATGGACCAACGCCGCGCTAACGCGCAGCGTAACGACTACCAGCGTCAGGGGGAATAACGATGCGTAAGTCAGTTATTGCGATTATCATCATCGTGCTGGTAGTGCTTTACACCTCTATCTTCGTGGTTAAAGAAGGCGAGCGTGGGATTAAGTTCCAGTTCAGCAGCGTCGTGCGTGACGGCGACAAGAAACCGCTGATTTATGAGCCAGGTCTGCACTTCAAGGTGCCGTTCATTCAGTCGGTGAAAATGCTCGATGCCCGTATCCAGACCATGGATAACCAGGCCGACCGTTTCGTGACCAAAGAGAAAAAAGACCTGATCGTCGACTCTTACATCAAGTGGCGCATCAGCGACTTTAGCCGTTACTTCCTGGCGACCGGCGGCGGTGACGTCTCCCAGGCCGAAGTACTGCTGAAACGTAAGTTCTCTGACCGTCTGCGTTCTGAGATTGGTCGTCTGGACGTGAAAGACATCGTTACCGACTCCCGTGGTCGTCTGACGCTGGAAGTTCGTGACGCCCTGAACTCCGGTTCTTCCGGTGCTGAGGACGAAGTGGCTACGCCAGCTGCGGATAACGCGATTGCCGAAGCCGCTGAGCGTGTAGAGCAGCAGGCAAACATCAAAGGGCCAACCATTAACCCGAACAGTATGGCGGCGTTAGGGATTGAAGTGGTCGATGTGCGTATTAAGCAGATCAACCTGCCTGCAGAGGTTTCTGAAGCTATCTACAACCGTATGCGCGCCGAGCGTGAAGCTGTTGCCCGTCGTCACCGTTCACAGGGTCAGGAAGAGGCAGAAAAACTGCGCGCTACCGCTGACTATGAAGTGACGAAGACGCTGGCAGAAGCTGAACGTCAGGGTCGTATCATGCGTGGTGAAGGTGATGCAGAAGCCGCTAAGCTGTTTGCTGATGCCTTCAGCCAGGATCCAGACTTCTATGCCTTCATCCGTAGCCTGCGTGCGTACGAAGCGAGCTTCGATAGCAATCAGGACGTGATGGTACTGAGCCCGGATAGCGACTTCTTCCGCTACATGAAGAACCCAGGCAACACGACGCGTTAATCGCGCGCAAGCCTGAACAAAACCACCGCCTCCTTTGGGAGTCGGTGGTTTTCTTTTATAAGGATGATCAATGAATTCCACAATCTGGCTGGCGCTTGCGCTGGTGTTAGTGCTTGAAGGCCTGGGGCCGATGCTTTATCCGAAAGCCTGGCGCAAGATGATTTCTACGATGACTCAATTACCGGATACGATGTTACGTCGATTTGGCGGTGGTCTTGTGGTCGCTGGAGTCGTGATCTACTACATGTTGACGAAAACGATTGGCTGATTAAAAAGAGAACACTAAAGCACGATTTTATGGGTAAAAAGTGCTGTATATCTGAAAAAGCGATGGTAGAATCCATTTTTAAGCAATCGGTGATTTTGAAAAATGGGTAACAACGTCGTCGTACTGGGCACCCAATGGGGTGACGAAGGTAAAGGGAAGATCGTCGATCTTCTTACTGAGCGTGCAAAATATGTTGTTCGCTATCAGGGTGGTCACAACGCAGGCCATACTCTCGTAATCAACGGTGAAAAAACCGTCCTCCATCTTATTCCATCAGGTATTCTCCGTGAGAATGTAACCAGCATCATCGGTAACGGTGTTGTGCTGTCTCCGGCTGCGCTGATGAAAGAGATGAAAGGCCTGGAAGACCGTGGTATCCCGGTTCGCGAACGTCTGCTGCTTTCCGAAGCATGCCCGTTAATCCTCGACTATCACGTCGCGCTGGATAACGCTCGCGAAAAAGCTCGTGGTGCGAAAGCTATCGGTACTACCGGTCGTGGTATCGGTCCTGCTTACGAAGATAAAGTGGCTCGTCGCGGTCTGCGCGTGGGTGACCTCTTCGATAAAGCAACCTTCGCCGACAAACTGAAAGAAGTGATGGAATATCACAACTTCCAGCTGGTGAACTTCTACAAAGCTGACGCGGTTGACTACCAGAAAGTGCTGGACGATGTGATGGCGGTTGCCGACATCCTGACCAGCATGGTTGTTGACGTTTCTGACCTGCTGGATCAGGCTCGTCAGCGCGGTGACTTCGTGATGTTCGAAGGCGCGCAGGGTACGCTGCTGGATATCGACCACGGTACCTATCCGTACGTGACCTCTTCCAACACCACCGCAGGTGGCGTAGCAACCGGTTCTGGCCTTGGCCCGCGCTATGTTGACTACGTACTGGGCATCATCAAAGCGTACTCCACTCGCGTGGGTGCCGGTCCATTCCCGACCGAACTGTTTGATGAAACCGGTGAGTTCCTGTGCAAGCAGGGTAACGAATACGGCGCCACTACCGGCCGTCGTCGTCGTACCGGCTGGCTGGACTCCGTTGCCGTGCGTCGCGCAGTGCAGATCAACTCCCTGTCCGGCTTCTGCCTGACCAAGCTGGACGTTCTGGACGGCCTGAAAGAAGTGAAGATCTGCGTGGGCTACCGCATGCCGGATGGCCGCGAAGTGACCACCACTCCGCTGGCAGCTGATGATTGGGAAGGTATCGAGCCAATCTATGAAACCATGCCGGGCTGGTCTGAAACCACCTTTGGCGTGAAGGAACGTAGCGGCCTGCCACAGGCAGCGCTGGACTACATCAAGCGTATTGAAGAACTGACCGGCGTGCCGATCGATATTATTTCGACTGGCCCAGACCGTACCGAAACCATGATCCTGCGCGACCCGTTCGACGCATAATTCTGGTTCGTCGTGCAGCGCCCGATGGCGCTGCGCTTATCAGGCCTACTACTCGGTAGGCCGGATAAGACGTAAAGCGTCACCATCCGGCTTAATCGTGCGTTAAATCCTCGCTTTTTCCTTCCCGAACTGAAATAAATTAGCGGCTCAGTCGCTGGCTGGTTTATCATCAATATAATTAATATCAACAGGCTCACCCTGTTTTTCCCCTTTTTCCTGAGGTTGATGTGCAGTTAACAAGTTTTACCGATTATGGACTACGTGCGCTGATCTACATGGCGTCACTGCCGGAAGGCAACATGACCAGCATCTCGGAGGTAACCGAGGTCTACGGCGTGTCGCGTAACCATATGGTTAAAATAATCAACCAGCTCAGTCGCGCCGGATACGTGATGGCCGTGCGGGGAAAAAATGGCGGGATCCGTCTGGGTAAACCAGCAAAGGATATCCGCGTCGGAGACGTGGTGCGTGAACTCGAACCGTTATCGCTGGTGAACTGCAGCAGCGAATTTTGCCATATTACGCCAGCCTGTCGTTTGAAACAGGCGCTTGCTCAAGCCGTGCAATGTTTTCTCAAGGAGTTGGATAACTACACACTGGCTGATTTGGTTGAAAAGAATCAACCACTATATAAATTATTGCTGGTGGAGTAACGACTCCCGCCAGCAGCGATGATGACGGAGGAACCGACATGTCAAAAGATCCTTTCCTGGAACGCGAAGCAGAAAAATATTCGAATCCTATCCCGAGCCGGGAATTTATCCTCGAACACTTAACAAAACGCGAAAAACCGGCCAACCGTGAAGAACTGGCCGTCGAACTCAATATTGAAGGCGAAGAGCAGATTGAAGCGCTGCGCCGCCGCCTGCGCGCTATGGAGCGCGATGGGCAACTGGTCTTTACCCGCCGCCAGTGCTATGCGCTGCCGGAACGTCTCGACCTGCTGAAAGGCATGGTCATCGGCCACCGCGATGGCTTCGGCTTCCTGCGCGTTGAAGGCCGTAAAGACGACCTGTATCTGTCGAGTGAACAGATGAAAATGTGCATGCACGGCGATGAAGTGCTGGCACAGCCGCTGGGCGCGGACCGTAAAGGCCGCCGCGAAGCGCGTATCGTCCGCGTACTGGTGCCGCGTAATGCGCAGATCGTCGGCCGCTACTTTACCGACGCCGGTGTGGGCTTTGTCGTCCCGGACGACAGCCGCCTGAGCTTTGATATCCTCATCCCGCCTGAGTCGGTGATGGGCGCACGCATGGGCTTTGTGGTGGTGGTCGAACTGACCCAGCGCCCAACCCGCCGTACCAAAGCGATTGGTAAAATCGTTGAAGTGCTGGGCGACAACATGGGTACCGGCATGGCCGTTGAGATGGCGCTGCGCACCCATGAAATTCCCTACGTCTGGCCGCCAGCGGTTGAAGCACAGGTTGCCGGGCTGAAAGAGCAGGTGCCTGAAGAGGCGAAAGTGGGTCGTGTAGATCTGCGCGACCTGCCATTGGTCACCATCGACGGCGAAGACGCCCGTGACTTCGATGATGCGGTCTACTGCGAGAAAAAACGCGGTGGCGGCTGGCGCCTGTGGGTTGCCATTGCTGACGTCAGCTACTACGTGCGCCCACCGACGCCGCTGGATGGCGAAGCGCGCAACCGCGGTACATCGGTCTACTTCCCAACGCAGGTTGTGCCAATGCTGCCGGAAGTGCTCTCCAACGGCCTGTGCTCGCTGAACCCGCAGGTTGACCGCCTGTGTATGGTTTGCGAAATGACCATCTCGTCGAAGGGCCGCTTAACCGGCTTTAAATTCTACGAAGCGGTGATGAGTTCCCACGCGCGTCTGACCTATACCAAGGTCTGGCATATGCTGCAGGGCGACCAGGAGCTGCGTGAACAGTACGCGCCGCTGGTGAAACACATTGAAGAGCTGCATAACCTCTACAAAGTGCTGGATCAGGCTCGCGCTGAGCGTGGCGGGATCTCGTTTGAGAGCGAAGAAGCGAAGTTCATCTTCAACGCCGAGCGCCGCATTGAGCGTATCGAACAGACCCAGCGTAATGACGCGCACAAACTGATTGAAGAGTGCATGATCATGGCGAACATCTCGGCGGCGCGTTTCGTCGAGAAAGCTCAGGAGCCTGCGCTGTTCCGTATTCACGACAAGCCAACGACCGAAGCGATTACCGCGTTCCGTTCGGTGCTGTCTGAACTTGGCCTCGAACTGCCTGGCGGCAACAAACCGGAGCCGCGTGACTACGCCGAGCTGCTGGAATCCGTCGCCGACCGTCCTGACGCCGAAATGCTGCAAACCATGCTGCTGCGTTCGATGAAACAGGCTATCTATGACCCGGAAAACCGCGGTCACTTTGGCCTCGCGCTGCAGTCCTATGCGCACTTCACTTCGCCGATTCGTCGTTATCCTGACCTGTCACTGCACCGCGCCATTAAGTATCTGCTGGCGAAAGAGCAGGGCCATAAGGGCAACAGCACCGATACCGGCGGCTACCATTATTCGATGGAAGAAATGCTGCAGCTGGGTCAGCACTGCTCGATGACCGAACGCCGCGCTGACGAAGCCACCCGTGACGTATCTGACTGGCTGAAGTGTGACTTCATGCAGGATCAGGTGGGTAATGTCTTTAACGGCGTGATCGCGAGCGTGACCGGCTTTGGCTTCTTCGTGCGTCTGGACGAGCTGTTCATCGATGGTCTGGTTCATGTTTCTTCACTGGACAACGACTACTATCGCTTTGACCAGGTCGGTCAGCGTCTGATTGGTGAATCTGGCGGCCAGACCTATCGTCTTGGCGACCGCGTGGAAGTTCGCGTGGAAGCGGTCAACATGGACGAGCGTAAAATCGACTTCTCGCTGATCTCCAGCGAGCGCGGTCCGCGTAACGTCGGTAAAACCGAGCGCGAGAAAGCGAAGAAAGGCAGCGGCGGCAAGCCGAACGCCAGCCGTCGTCGTCAGGCGGGCAAGCGCACGAACTTTGAGCCGGACAGCGCCTTCCGCGGTGAGAAGAAAGGTAAAGCGAAAGCTAAACCGGCTTCTACCGAGAAAGGGGCGGCGAAGAAGGCCAAAAAGCCTTCTACCAAAACCCAGAAAATCGCCGCAGCGACCAAAGCTAAGCGCGCCGCGAAGAAGAAAGTAGCGGAATAACCTCATTCCCCTTACCCCGACCCTCTCCCCTTAGGGGCGAGGGAGGGCTGTTCCTCTCCCTTCCAGGGAGAGGGCTAGGGGGAGGGTAATCACAACGTAGAATTAACAACGAGTATATTCATGAGTGAAATGATTTACGGCATCCACGCAGTGCAGGCACTGCTGGAGCGCGCGCCTGAACGTTTTCAAGAAGTTTTTATTCTGAAAGGCCGCGACGATAAGCGCCTGATGCCGCTGATCCATGCGCTCGAAGCGCAGGGCGTGGTGATTCAGCTGGCGAACCGTCAGTTCCTGGATGAGAAAAGCGAAGGTGCCGTGCACCAGGGCATTATTGCGCGCGTGAAGCCGGGCCGTCAGTATCAGGAAAACGATCTGCCGGATCTGATCGCTTCGCTCGACAGCCCGTTCCTGCTGATCCTCGACGGCGTGACTGACCCGCACAACCTCGGTGCCTGCCTGCGTAGCGCCGATGCCGCTGGCGTGCACGCGGTTATCGTCCCGAAAGACCGTTCGGCGCAGCTGAATGCGACGGCGAAAAAAGTAGCCTGTGGCGCCGCCGAAAGCGTACCGCTGATCCGCGTAACCAACCTGGCGCGTACCATGCGTATGCTGCAGGAAGAGAGCGTCTGGATTGTTGGCACCGCCGGTGAAGCGACCCACACGCTGTATCAGAGCAAAATGACCGGCGCGATGGCGTTGGTGATGGGGGCGGAAGGCGAAGGTATGCGCCGTCTGACCCGCGAACACTGCGATGAGCTGATCAGCATTCCAATGGCGGGCACCGTATCGTCGCTGAACGTCTCCGTGGCAACCGGCATCTGCCTGTTTGAAGCGGTGCGCCAGCGCAGCTAACCGCCTGATGGCGCTGTGTTTATCAGGTCTACAAAGCCTGCAGCCCGTCCAGGCGAAGCGCCGCCGGGTTCTGCGTCAAACCACGCTCTGTATGATCTAAGCCACCCTTTCGGGTGGCTTTTTTATTGTGCATCTTCCCTGACCGTCCATACTTAACTGGTTGCCCATTGACGGAGGGAGACACAATGAATTGGCAAACACATACCGTTTTTAATCAACCTATCCCTTTAAATAACAGCAACCTGTTCCTCTCTGACGTCGCGCTGCGTGAGGCTGTTACCCGCTATGATGCCGGCTGGGACAGCGAGCTGCTGGCGAGCATCGGCCAACAGCTTGGCACCGCCGAGTCGCTGGAGCTTGGCAGACTTGCCAACGCTCATCCTCCTGAACTATTACGCTATGACCCACAGGGGCAGCGGCTTGACGATGTTCGCTTTCACCCCGCCTGGCATCTGCTGATGCAGGGGCTTTGCGCTAACCGGGTGCATAACCTTCCCTGGGAGGAAGAGGCCCGCAGCGGGGCGTTTGTCGCTCGCGCCGCGCGCTTTATGCTGCATGCGCAGGTGGAAGCCGGCACGCTGTGCCCCATTACCATGACCTTTGCTGCCACGCCGCTGCTGCTAAAAACACTGCCGCCGCTTTTTGCCGACTGGCGCTCGGCGCTGCTTAGCGATCGCTATGATCCGCACCAGCTACCGGGTGCGCAGAAACGCGGGCTTCTGATCGGCATGGGGATGACCGAAAAACAGGGTGGTTCGGATGTGCTGAGCAACAGCACGCGGGCGGAACGGCTGGAGGACGGCAGCTATCAGCTTACCGGGCATAAATGGTTTTATTCGGTGCCGCAAAGCGATGCGCATCTGGTGCTGGCACAGGCCAGCGGCGGGTTAACCTGTTTCTTTGTACCGCGCCTGCTGCCTGATGGCACCCGCAATGCGATTCGCCTTGAGCGGCTGAAAGACAAGCTTGGCAATCGCGCCAATGCCAGCAGCGAAGTGGAGTTCCAGCAGGCGCTTGGCTGGCCGCTGGGCGAAGAGGGCGACGGTATCCGGCAAATCCTCAAAATGGGCGGACTGACGCGCTTTGACTGCGCGCTGGGCAGCCATAGTCTGATGCGTCGCGCGCTGTCGGTAGCGCTGTACCACGCCTTCCAGCGTCAGGCATTTGGCCATAACCTTGTCGACCTGCCGCTGATGCGCCAGGTGCTGGGGAAAATGGCGCTCCAGCTGGAAGGGCAGACCGCGTTTATGTTCCGTCTTGCCAGCGCCTGGGGTCAGAATCATCAGCCACAGGAGGCGCTGTGGGCGCGTCTTTTCACCCCAGCAGCCAAATTTGCCATCTGCAAGGCGGGCATTCCGTTTGTGGCGGAGGCGATGGAGGTGCTGGGTGGGATCGGCTACTGCGAAGAGAGCGAGCTGCCGCGCCTGTACCGGGAGATGCCGGTTAACAGTATCTGGGAAGGCTCAGGCAATATTATGTGTCTCGACGTGCTACGAGTGCTGGTGAAGCAGCCGGATGCCGTGGCGCTGCTGATGGCTGAATGCAATGAGGTGAAGGGCCAGGATCGGCATTTTGACCGGCACTGGCGGCAGCTACAGCAGCGGCTGCGGAAGCCTTCCGAATCTCAGGGACGTGAAATCACGCATCAGCTGTACCTGCTGGGGGTTGGCGCACAGATGCTGCGTCATGCGTCGCCGCCGATGGCTCAGGCCTGGTGCCGGATGATGTTGGATCCGCGAGGCGGTGCGTTGCTCAATGAGGCGGTGATGAATGACCTGCTGTGTCGGGCGACGGGCGGAGGACGATAGGCAAGAGAAGCGGGTGGAAGAGGCGTGACGAGCGTAACGCTTCTTCCACTAGTGATGAGTGTTAGGCATAGATAATCGCCTGTGCACGCCAGTTATCCTGCTGGGGCTCTTCATACATCTGCACAATACGATACCAGGAAGCGCCCTGTTCATCCGCCTTACGGGCGATGACCTGTTCGACATCTTCCAGGCTTCCGGTGACGTTATTCACCGAAATCAGCCCAATTTCATTTAGCCCCGTTACGCAGTCTGCGCTGGCGAACTCTGCAGATTGCGCCGCCGCGGCATGGCTGCCGCCTGACAAAAGCAGGGTAGATAAGGTAAGTGTTTGTTTCATCGTCAGCTCCATTTCACATAACCCAGTGGGGGCAGTCCATAGCAGACGCATATCCTGTATCCAGACAGAGGCGCCATTGTGCATCAGGGAAACGTGAAACGGTGCAAACCTACGTAAAGCTCGTAAAACTACTTACGGTAAAGGATGGCCTGCGCATACCACTGGCCTGGCACTACGGTGTCATCCATCATGACTATCACGTAGTAATCTGCCTTTTGCGCGGTGACTTTCTCTTTGATAGACGCTTCAACATCCATCGGAGAGCCAAACACCAACGCGCTAACCGTACCCATGCGCTGCAAACCTTCCGTCTGGTTGCGGCGAATCTCCTGCGGGTGGTCGGTGACCGGTGGAGGCGCTTCAGGAGTGCCTTCCAGAATGGTACAACCGCTCAACAAGAGCGCCAGCAACAGTGGGATAAACCGTCGTTTAGCCATTTCCCGTTTCCTGATAGTCATAGTGTAGTGGGGAAAACATTTCGCTTTAGGCGAATGTTCCTGATTTGTTAACCATAGCGCTATTTTCGAATGAAAATATCACGATTTCGTAACCGGGTTCTCAATGTTATAAATCAGGGGTATTGTCGTCATCATACTGCATCAATTTTCGTATGCCATCTCAGCATAGCTAAAGGAGATAACCCATGATTGAACTGGAAATGCGTACCCTGGCAGGACAGCAAATTTTGCATGCTTACCCAAAGGGATGTAGTGAAAAGGCGCTTCCCAGCATAGTGTTTTATCACGGTTTCACCTCGTCGAACGTTGTTTATAGCTATTTTGCCGTGGCGTTAGCGCAGGCGGGCTTTCGGGTGGTGATGCCCAACGCTGCCGAGCACGGGGAGCGCTTTAACGGTGATGGCGCCGAGCGGCTACAGCATTTCTGGCAGATTCTGGTGCAGAACTTTACCGAGTTCCCGGCGCTACGCGATGCGCTACTGGCAAGCGGGCTGGTGAGCGATGGGCGGTTAGCGGTGGCGGGAGCCTCGATGGGTGGCATGACCGCGCTGGGGCTGATGGCGCAGCATCCGGAGCTGAAGTGCGTGGCGAGCCTGATGGGGTCGGGCTATTTCACTTCGCTTTCCCAGACCTTATTCCCACCGTCAGCAGCAAACACCATCGAGAAGGCGCGCCTGCTGGCACCGCTGGCGAAGTGGGATATCGGACATCAACTGGCACGTCTGGCGGACCGGCCTTTGCTGCTCTGGCATGGAGAGGAGGATGATGTGGTGCCGGCGGGGGAGACGTTCCGTCTACAGCAGGCGCTATGTGAGTCCGGGTTGGACGCGCGTCTTACCTGTGTCTGGCAGGCGGGCGTTCGCCACCGTATTACGCCTGAAGCGCTGGACAGTACGGTGGCCTTTTTCCGCCAGTATCTTTAAACGCGGATGACCTTCACACCCTGATCCTCAAGCTTCTTGAGGATCTCCGGATCAGCCTGTTTGCCGGTGATCAGCATATCGATCTCATCGGCGCGGCTGAACAGCATGCCCGCCCGTTCGCCAACCTTGCTGCTATCGACCAGTACCACAAGTTTACCCACCACGTTCAGCATTTTCTGTTCTGCCATGGCGGTGAGCATGTCAGTTTTGTATAACCCCTCCGCCGTCAGCCCTTTGCCGCTGGTAAACATCCAGTGCCCGGCGTACAGGCTGTTTTCGCTGCCCTGTGGGCTGAGCGTGATGGCGTGGCTGCGGTTGTACTGCCCGCCCATAATGATCACGCTGTCGTGCTCTTGATCGATAAGGTAATTCGCCAGCGGCAGATAGTTGGTGATGATCTGTACCGGTTTGCCGCAGATCTCCTGACCCACCAGGAAAGCGGTCGATCCGCAGTTGATCACCACGCTTTCACCTGGCATCACCAGCTGCGACGCCGCTTTCGCGATGCGCACTTTCTCGTCGTGATTTTGTGCCTGGTGAATGTTCATCGGTGACCAGCGCGGGCGCTGCTGGTTTACGGCCTCGGCGCCGTTGCGCACTTTTTTCAGCTTGCCGCTTTCATCAAGCTTGTTGATGTCCCTGCGGGCCGTGGCGGGTGAGATCCCCAGACGGGAAATCACCTGCTCTACTGTTATAAAACCCGCTTGCGCCAGCAGGTCCAGTAGAATCTGATGTCTTTGCGCTTCCGTCATGAGCTAATCCGAAAAAAAATGATGATTAAAGATGATATTTGAAAAATAGCCAAAATACTAAAAGTATATGGGCTATTTCCCGGAGTCGATGCTGATGCATCTCGTCCGGGCGACAGAGTGGGGAGGCCTGATAAGCGTAGCGCCATCAGGCAACACGGAGCAGGATGCCGGATGGCGGCGTAACGCCTTATCCGGCCTACAAAGGTTCGCTCGGCCCCTAAATTTACAAGAACGATTTAAACGGCAGATCCGGCTCAATGGTAAAGCAATCATCGAAGCCGCGCGGATAGTGATATTCGAAGTTATCTTTATCCAGCGGCCAGGTAAACTTGCCGCCAACCTGCCAGATAAACGGCTTGAATCCGTATTTCAGGCGATCTTTTTTCATTTCCCACAGCACGCGAATTTCCTGAGGGTCGGCCTGGAAGTTTGACCAGATATCGTGGTGGAAAGGGATCACCACTTTGGTGTTCAGCGCTTCGGCCATACGTAGCATATCGGCGCTGGTCATTTTGTCGGTGATTCCGCGCGGGTTCTCGCCGTAGGATCCTAGCGCCACGTCGATATGGTGCTCGTTGCCGTGTTTGGCGTAGTAGTTCGAGTAGTGGGAGTCACCACTGTGATACAGGGTGCCGCCCGGCGTTTTGAACAGGTAGTTTACGGCGCGCGCGTCCATACCGTCCGGCAGAATGCCAGCGGCTTTTTGATCGGCAGGCAACGTAATCAGTGCAGTGCGATCAAAGGCATCAAGTGCATGAATTTCAATGTCTTTTACCTTCACCACGTCGCCTGGTTTCACCACGATGCAGCGTTCTTTTGGTACGCCCCAGCCCACCCACAGATCGACGCAGGTTTGTGGCCCGATAAACGGCACATCGTCCGCGCAGTTCTGCATGACGGCGGCCGCCACGTTCACGTCGATATGATCGTTATGATCGTGAGTTGCCAGTACCGCGTCGATCTGACGGATAGCGAACGGATCCAGCACAAACGGCGTGGTACGCAGATTCGGCTGTAATTTTTTCACCCCCGCCATGCGCTGCATCTGGTGACCCTGCTTCATCAGCGGGTTGCCGTGACTCTGTTTCCCCGTACCGCACCAGAAATCGACGCAGATGTTGGTGCCGCCCTGTGATTTCAACCAGATACCGGTGCAGCCCAGCCACCACATCGCAAAAGTGCCCGGCGCGACCTGCTCCTGCTCAATCTCTTCATTCAGCCAGCTACCCCATTCAGGAAAGGTGCTCAGGATCCAGGATTCTCGCGAGATGGTTTCAACTTTACTCATCGTGTTTTCCTCTTAAATCGTCATAAGTAATCACATTGTGATTTGTTGTGATTGATACTGTCACCGTTTTTTCATTATTGCAATGATGTTTTTTGACGTGTGAGAGGACGATCTCAATGGGTGGTAACCATAAATCAATAATTGTTAATCTATGTTTTATTATTATATTGTTGATTTAATTGATTTAATTTTGTGTTTTTTGAATGGTTATTAATTCCACCCTTTAAATGTGCTTATTATTGCGGCGTGCGTCACATTTAATCAAATTACATCTTGTTGTGATTATTTTTGATTATTAGAGTGTGTCACACCACCGCTGAGCAGGGTTGCTGGTTCAGCCACTTCATTTATCGGAGAGCGTTATGGAGATCCTCTACAACATCTTTACCGTCTTTTTTAATCAGGTGATGACTAACGCCCCGCTGCTGCTGGGTATCGTGACCTGTCTCGGTTATATCCTGCTGCGCAAAAGCGTCAGCGTGATTATCAAAGGCACCATCAAGACGATTATCGGCTTTATGCTGCTGCAGGCGGGGTCCGGCATCCTGACCAGCACCTTCAAACCGGTGGTGGCAAAGATGTCCGAGGTCTATGGCATCAACGGCGCCATCTCTGATACCTACGCCTCAATGATGGCAACCATCGAACGCATGGGTGATGCCTATAGCTGGGTGGGATATGCGGTGCTGTTAGCGCTGGCACTAAACATCTGTTATGTGCTGCTGCGGCGCATTACGGGGATCCGCACCATCATGCTCACCGGGCACATCATGTTCCAGCAGGCTGGGCTGATTGCGGTGTTCTTCTATATCTGCGGCTACTCCATGTGGACCACCATTATCTGCACCGCGGTGCTGGTGTCGCTCTACTGGGGTATTACCTCCAATATGATGTACAAGCCGACCCAGGAAGTGACGGATAACTGCGGCTTCTCCATCGGTCACCAGCAGCAGTTTGCGTCATGGATTGCCTACAAGGTTGCGCCGTTCCTCGGTAAAAAAGAGGAGAGCGTGGAGGATCTGAAGCTGCCGGGCTGGCTCAATATCTTCCACGACAACATCGTCTCTACCGCCATCGTGATGACGGTCTTCTTCGGCGCGATTCTGCTGTCGTTTGGTCTGGATGTGGTGCAGGCGATGGCCGGTAAAACCCACTGGACCATCTACATCTTGCAAACCGGCTTCTCGTTTGCGGTGGCGATTTTCATCATCACCCAGGGCGTACGTATGTTTGTCGCCGAGCTGTCCGAAGCCTTTAACGGTATCTCTCAGCGCCTGATCCCCGGTGCCGTGTTGGCGATTGACTGCGCCGCCATTTATAGCTTCGCGCCCAACGCCGTCGTATGGGGCTTTATGTGGGGCACCATCGGCCAGCTGATTGCCGTGGGCATTCTGGTCGGCTGCGGCTCTTCCATCCTGATTATTCCGGGCTTTATCCCGATGTTCTTCTCCAACGCCACCATCGGCGTCTTTGCCAACCACTTCGGCGGCTGGCGCGCGGCGCTCAAAATTTGTCTGGTGATGGGGATGATCGAAATCTTTGGCTGCGTATGGGCGGTGAAGCTGACCGGCATGAGCGCCTGGATGGGCATGGCCGACTGGTCAATTCTGGCACCGCCGATGATGCAGGGCTTTGCCTCCATCGGGCTGATTTTCATGGCTGTCATTATCGTGATTGCCCTGGCTTATATGTTCTTCGCTGGCCGCACCCTGCGTGCCGAAGAAGATGCGGAAAAACAAATGGCAGAAGTTTCTGCTCACTAAGGAGTGTTGATTATGACCGTACGTATCCTGGCTGTATGTGGTTGTGGGCAAGGCAGCTCCATGATTATGAAGATGAAAGTCGACCAGTTCCTCAAAGAGCAGGGCGTTGATCACACGGTAAACAGCTGTGCGGTAGGCGAGTACAAAAGCGAGCTGAGCGGGGCCGACATTATTATCGCCTCCACTCACGTAGCGAGCGAAATCACCGTCTCCGGCAATAAATACGTGGTTGGCGTACGCAATATGCTCTCGGCGGCCGACTTCGGTCCGAAGCTGATGGAAGTCATCAGCGCGCATTTCCCGAAAGACGTGAAGTAAGGACAACCCATGAAGCTACGTGATTCATTGGCGGAGAATAAATCTATCCGCCTGCAGGCGGAAGCCAATAGCTGGCAAGAAGCGGTCAAAGTGGGTGTTGACCTGCTGGTGGAGGCCGGTGTGGTGGAGCCGCGCTACTTCCAGGCGATTCTGGATGGCGTTGAGCGTTTCGGCCCGTACTTTGTGATTGCTCCAGGTCTGGCGATGCCGCACGGCCGCCCGGAAGAGGGGGTGAAGAAAAACGGCTTTGCGCTGGTCACCCTGAAAACGCCGATGGTGTTTAACCACGAAGACAACGACCCGGTCGATATTCTCATCACCCTGGCGGCGGTTGATGCTCGTACCCATCAGGAAGAGGGCATCATGCAGATCGTCAATCTGTTTGAAGATGAAGCCAATTTCGACCGTTTACGCGCCTGCCGCACCGAGCAGGAAGTACTGGATTTAATCGATAGCGCCACCCTGGCGGCGACAGCTTAAGAAGGAATTGAATATGTCATTACCGATGTTGCAGGTTGCGCTGGATAACCAGACGCTGTCCCACGCGTACGAAACTACCCGTCTGATTGCGGAAGAGGTAGATATCATTGAAGTTGGCACCATCCTTTGCGTCGGCGAAGGGGTGCGCGCGGTGCGCGATCTTAAGGCGCTGTACCCGCATAAAATTGTGCTGGCTGATGCCAAAATTGCTGATGCGGGCAAAATCCTCTCCCGTATGTGTTTTGAGGCCAACGCAGATTGGGTCACCGTGATCTGCTGTGCGGATATCAACACCGCCAAAGGCGCGCTGGACGTAGCAAAAGAGTTTAACGGCGACGTGCAGATTGAACTGACCGGCTACTGGACCTGGGAGCAGGCCAAAGAGTGGCGTGATGTGGGCATTCAGCAGGTGGTCTATCACCGCAGTCGCGACGCGCAGGCCGCCGGTGTGGCGTGGGGCGAGGCGGATATCAGCGCCATCAAACGTCTGGCGGAGATGGGCTTTAAAGTGACCGTCACCGGCGGGCTGGCGCTGGAAGATCTGCCGCTGTTTGCAGGTATCCCTATTCACGTCTTTATTGCCGGTCGTAGCATTCGTGATGCGGCATCTCCAGTAGAAGCTGCGCGTCAGTTCAAGCGTTCTATTGCGCAGCTTTGGGGCTAAGGAGCGGCCTATGTTGTCGAAACAGACTCCGCTTGGTATCTATGAAAAAGCGCTCCCTGCCGGGGAGTGCTGGCTGGAGCGCCTACGTCTGGCGAAAGCGCTGGGCTTTGATTTCGTTGAAATGTCGGTGGATGAAACCGATGAGCGTCTGTCGCGCCTCGACTGGAGCCGCGAGCAGCGTTTAGCACTGGTGAGTGCGATTGCGGAAACTGGTGTGCGGGTGCCGTCGATGTGCCTGAGCGCCCATCGCCGCTTCCCGCTGGGCTGTGAAGATGACGACGTTCGCAACCAGGGGCTGGAGATTATGCGTAAAGCCATCTGCTTTGCGCAGGATATCGGTATCCGGGTGATTCAACTGGCGGGATACGACGTCTATTATCAGCAGGCGAATGACGAGACGCGTCGGCGTTTTCGCGACGGCCTGAAGGAGAGCGTTGAAATGGCCAGCCGCGCGCAGGTCACGCTGGCGATGGAGATCATGGATTACCCACTGATGAACTCCATCAGCAAGGCACTCGGCTACGCGCACTATCTGAATAACCCATGGTTCCAGCTGTACCCGGACATCGGCAACCTGTCGGCGTGGGATAACGACGTGCAGATGGAACTGCAGGCCGGGATTGGGCACATCGTCGCCGTGCACGTGAAAGATACCAAACCGGGCGTCTTTAAAAACGTTCCCTTTGGTGAGGGCGTTGTCGATTTCGAACGCTGCTTTGAAACGCTACGCGAGAGCGGCTACTGCGGCCCGTATCTGATTGAGATGTGGAGTGAAACCTCAGACGACCCGGCGGGTGAAGTGGCAAAAGCGCGCGATTGGGTGAAGGCCAGAATGACCCGCGCCGGACTGGTGGAGGTGGCATAATGCAAAAGCTAAAACAGCAGGTGTTTGACGCGAATATGGATTTGCCGCGCTATGGTCTGGTGACCTTTACCTGGGGCAACGTCAGTGCTATCGACCGTGAACGCGGTCGGGTGGTGATTAAACCCAGCGGTGTGGCGTATGAGACCATGACCGTGGATGACATGGTCGTTGTGGATATGGACGGCAAGGTAGTGGAAGGGCGCTATCGCCCATCCTCCGATACCTCGACGCACCTGGCCATGTATCGCCGCTACCCGTCGCTCGGCGGCGTAGTGCATACCCATTCCACGCATGCGACCGCGTGGGCGCAGGCCGGCCTGGCGATTCCCGCACTAGGTACCACCCATGCAGACTATTTCTTTGGCGATATTCCCTGTACCCGTGCGCTAACGGAAGCCGAAGTGCAGGGCGAATATGAGCTGAACACTGGCAAGGTAATTATCGAGACGCTGGGTGACGTGGAGCCGCTGCACACGCCGGGGATCGTGGTGTATCAGCATGGCCCGTTTGCCTGGGGGAAAGACGCGCACGACGCGGTGCATAACGCGGTGGTGATGGAAGAGGTAGCGAGGATGGCGTGGATTGCGCGCGGTATCAACCCGGCGCTTAGCCCGATCGACAGTTACCTGATGAATAAGCACTTCATGCGTAAGCATGGGCCGAACGCCTATTACGGGCAGTGACCGTTGACCCAAAAATTGTGCTCCGGGATTTGTACGCCTTCGGGATGTTACTGGTCTGATTCCGGGGCCTTTTTACGGCAGGCGTTCTTCGCCCTCAGGACGGGGGCGAAGAACGAAGCACGGGATTAGCGATACAGCGCAGCGCTCGCGTGGATCAAACCGTTGCTTCCGGGCTCATGTATCAGGATGGGCTGAAAGTATTTCGCCCCCTGAGCATCGCTCTCCTGACTGAGCGCCTGGTCGGCCTCTTGCTCAGTGGCGATATTATGGTTGATATAGATAACCCCCAGGCTCTGAACATCGTCCATGTTACGTGCCTGATGGCCATCGATCTTAATGGCAGCCTGTGCACTGGCGCTTGCCAGTAACACAGCCATTGCGGCAATGACGATAGATTTCATACTCGACTCCTTACTGATAGTCCTGGCGCTAACGCGGGGGCTCTCCTCTTGCTGTGGTTGACTACTGACTTAATTGTAATCGGTCTTTGGCAACTGTATGGCGACCTTTTCTGATGCTGTTGTTCAAAAAATTGCCGCATTCGGGGCTGTTTAATTTTAAATCACTGACTTAGGTCGACTTTACGTTTTGTGTGAATTTTTTGCGCAATCAGCTTGAGTTTCCCGGGGCTGGCAAGTATTATTACGCGTCATTTTTCAGCCGACCTTTAACACGTTCCTTGCCTCCATGGGCCTCGGCTGACCCAGACAGGAGGCTGAATAATCCGTAAGGAGCAATTCGATGCGTCATTACGAAATCGTTTTTATGGTCCATCCTGACCAGAGCGAACAGGTTCCGGGTATGATCGAGCGCTACACTGGTGCAATCACTGCAGCAGAAGGCACGATCCACCGTCTGGAAGACTGGGGCCGCCGTCAGCTGGCTTACCCGATCAACAAACTGCACAAAGCTCACTACGTTCTGCTGAACGTTGAAGCGCCGCAGGAAGTGATCGATGAGCTGGAAACTAACTTCCGCTTCAACGATGCCGTTATCCGCAGCATGGTTATGCGTACTAAGCACGCTGTTACCGAAGCGTCTCCGATGGTTAAAGCGAAAGACGAGCGTCGTGAACGTCGCGATGATTTCGCAAACGAAACCTCAGATGATGCTGAAGCTGGGGATTCTGAAGAGTAATTTCTGATGACCAATCGTCTGGTGTTATCCGGCACAGTGTGCAGAACACCGCTTCGCAAGGTCAGCCCATCAGGAATTCCTCATTGCCAGTTCGTGCTTGAGCATCGTTCTGTGCAGGAGGAAGCCGGTTTTCACCGGCAGGCGTGGTGCCAAATGCCCGTTATTATTAGCGGACACGAAAACCAGGCCATTACTCACAGTATAACGGTCGGTAGTGCAGTCACCGTTCAGGGTTTTATCTGTTGCCACAAAGCAAAGAATGGCCTGAGCAAAATGGTTCTGCATGCCGAGCAGATTGAATTGATAGATTCTGGAGACTAGCCATATGGCACGTTATTTCCGTCGTCGCAAGTTCTGCCGTTTCACCGCGGAAGGCGTTGTTGAGATCGATTACAAAGACATCGCAACGTTGAAAAACTACATTACCGAAAGCGGTAAAATTGTCCCGAGCCGTATCACCGGTACTCGTGCAAAATACCAGCGTCAGCTGGCTCGCTGCATCAAGCGCGCTCGCTACCTGTCCCTGCTGCCGTATACCGATCGTCATCAGTAATCGGCCGCTGTCTATTAACGACTTTAAGAGGATAAGGTAATGCAAGTTATTCTGCTTGATAAAGTAGCAAACCTGGGTAGCCTGGGTGATCAGGTTAACGTTAAAGCGGGCTACGCTCGTAACTTCCTGGTACCACAGGGTAAAGCTGTTCCTGCTACCAAGAAAAACGTTGAATTCTTCGAAGCACGCCGCGCTGAACTGGAAGCCAAACTGGCTGACGTTCTGTCTGCTGCTGAAGCTCGTGCTGCGCAGATCAATGCACTGGAATCCGTAACCATCGCGTCTAAAGCAGGCGACGAAGGTAAACTGTTCGGTTCCATCGGTACTCGCGACATCGCTGATGCTGTAACTGCAGCTGGCGTTAAAGTTGCTAAGAGCGAAGTTCGTCTGCCGAACGGCGTTCTGCGTACCACTGGTGAGCACGAAGTGGACTTCCAGGTTCACAGCGAAGTGTTCGCTAAAGTTATCATCAACGTTGTTGCTGAGTAATCTGCAACCCACGTTTTGATAACAACAAACCGCCGGCCTTGTGCCGGCGTTTTGCTTTTTAGTCCCACCACTTTTCGACTGGCTATCTTTCGTCCTTTTCGCGATAATCAAAAAATTAAAACAATATTTTAATTTTTGGTGAAAGAATGGAAACTCTGCGCCAGCATCCTCTGTTTTCCCGTAAAAACATCGTCTATCTCTGTGCCGCATTCTGTTGTCTGCTGTGGGGAAGCGCCTACCCGGCGATTAAGAGTGGGTATGAGCTGTTTCAGATCGCCGCCGATGATATCCCGACTAAAATCGTCTTTGCAGGCTATCGCTTCCTGTTTGCCGGGCTGATACTGCTTCTGCTGGCAATGGCGCAGCGCAAGCCGGTGGCGCACCTGAGCGCACGCCAGTTCGGTCAACTGACCCTGCTGGGGCTGACGCAGACTTCGCTGCAGTACATCTTCTTCTACATCGGCCTTGCCTTCACCACCGGGGTGAAAGGGTCAATTATGAACGCCACCGGCACCTTCTTTAGCGTGCTGCTGGCGCACTTTATCTACCAGAACGACCGGCTGAGCTATAACAAGACGCTGGGCTGTATTCTCGGCTTTGCCGGGGTGATGGCGGTGAACTTCAATAGCGGGCTGTTGGACTTCAACTTTAGCCTGGGCGATGGCTCGGTGGTGCTGGCGGCGTTTATCCTGTCGGCGGCATCGCTGTACGGAAAACGCATCTCCCAAACGGTAGACCCGACGGTGATGACCGGCTACCAGCTGGCGCTGGGCGGTCTGGCGCTGGTGGTCGGGGGCTATCTGAGCGGCGGAACGCTGACCTTCCACGGTTTCTCATCGGTGGCGATTCTCGGCTATCTGACGCTGCTCTCGTCGGTCGCTTTTGCGCTGTGGAGCATTCTGCTTAAGTACAACCGCGTGGGAATGATTGCGCCGTTTAACTTCCTGATCCCGGTATCGGGGTCGGTGCTGTCGGCGATTTTCCTCGGGGAAAATATTCTCGAGTGGAAATACGCGTTGGCGCTGGTGCTGGTTTGTTCGGGGATTTGGTGGGTCAATAAAGTTAAAAAGTAGCCCGGCCAAGCGAAGCGACGCCGGGAAGACTCGGCGTCGCGATCAAGATGTGTTAACGCGCGCGAATAAAGCTGCCATCCGGCTGGCGGGTAAACAGCACCTGGCCGTTGTCGGACTCAATGGTTAACCCGGTTACCACGCCGTTAGCATTCTTGCGAATCTGTACCTTCTGGCCGTTTTTCAACGTGCTGAGCGGTTTACCTGCGCCTTCGACCTGCGCCATGGCATATACGTCCGTTGGCGGCAGATTATTGTCACGGAACAGCTGTGCCAGCGTTTTTCCGGCCTCTACCTGATAGGTATGCCATTCGTTGCTGCTGCGGCTCTCCTGATACGGCTGAGTGCGCGACGGCGCAGCCTGCTGCTCGCTCGGCTGCTCTTCCTGCACCGGTTCCGGCGCGACAGGGGCAACCTGATCGAGATCGTTAGATGGCGTCACCAGCTGAGCATGAAGCGGCTGGGCGTCTGGCTGCGGCGTTTGTGACTGCGACTGGAAGTCCAGCTGGGCGGAACGCGTGACCTGCGCCGGTGGTCTGTCGTCAGCGGAAGGCAGCAGGAAGCCGACAATAATCGCCAGCGCAGCAACAATCACGCCGCGACGGTGGGCAGGCGGCAGCGGGTCCAGGATGCGAAGATCGTCCGGCGCGTGCCAGATTTTCACCAGCAAAGGTTTTATTTCAAATCTCCCGGGCATGGCTCTCCTCCTGCTCCGTGTCGATGCTATCCAGTATAGATGGCTAACTGCCTGATGAACGTGGCAAAGCGCACTTTCATCATATCCTATAGGCAAAGTGTATTGTTTCTTTTTCCCGGTAATTTGTCATCTTTCCTGACACAAAGTTTACCCTGTGCGGCGTGGCTGCTATGCTGCCCGCTACTTTATACCCGAAGAAAGGAAAGACGATGGCCACCCCGACTTTTGACACTATTGAAGCACAGGCAAGCTACGGTATCGGCCTGCAGGTAGGGCAGCAGCTGAGCGAGTCCGGTTTGCAGGGTTTACTGCCGGAAGCACTGGTTGCCGGTATCGCCGATGCGCTGGAAGGCAAACAGCCTGCCGTGCCGGTAGACGTTGTTCATCGTGCGCTGCGTGAAATCCACGAACGTGCTGATGCCGTGCGTCGTGAACGTTTTGCGGCGATGGCCGAAGACGGCGTGAAATATCTGGAAGAAAACCGTGAGAAAGAAGGCGTCAACAGCACCGAATCCGGTCTGCAGTTCCGTGTTCTGACCCAGGGCGAAGGCGCAATCCCAGCGCGTACCGATCACGTTCGCGTGCACTACACCGGTAAGCTGATTGACGGCACCGTATTCGACAGCTCCGTCGCGCGCGGCGAGCCAGCTGAATTCCCGGTTAACGGCGTTATCGCTGGCTGGATTGAAGCGCTGACCCTGATGCCGGTTGGCTCTAAGTGGGAACTGACTATCCCTCACAACCTGGCCTACGGCGAGCGCGGCGCGGGTGCTTCCATCCCTCCGTTCAGCACGCTGGTCTTCGAAGTCGAGTTACTGGAAATCCTGTAATCCTCGCACTTATCCTCTCTCCGTCCGGGGAGGGGATACAAACTCCTGAAGTTAGATATATGTTGGGATTTAATCTTGCAAATACAGCAATTGCGTGTATTTTTGTGAGCTGTTTCCCATGGGTGAGGTGATATAACACTCACTTTAAACATAAAATTAACATTATATTTAAATCATAGTATTCATCCCTCCGATTCTTACCTAATATCGAGACATCCTATAGATAGGATCGTCTTGCATGACGACATAAAGGGCCAGTAGAGCCCGCACAACACAGACAGAAACAACAGGAAGAAAAATACATGGTTGATCAGATCAAAGTCGCTGCTGCCGCTGAGCAGGAGCCGGCTGAACAATCGCTACGGCGAAACCTCACAAACCGACATATTCAGCTTATTGCCATCGGCGGTGCCATCGGTACCGGGCTGTTTATGGGATCGGGCAAAACTATCAGTCTCGCTGGGCCATCGATCATCTTCGTTTATATGATCATCGGTTTTATGCTTTTCTTCGTGATGCGCGCGATGGGTGAGCTGCTGCTCTCCAACCTCGAGTACAAATCGTTCAGCGACTTTGCCGCTGACCTGCTTGGCCCATGGGCCGGGTATTTTACCGGCTGGACCTACTGGTTCTGCTGGGTGGTGACCGGGATGGCGGACGTCGTTGCCATCACCGCCTACGCGCAGTTCTGGTTCCCCGGACTCTCTGACTGGGTAGCCTCGCTGGCGGTGGTGGTTCTGCTGCTGAGCCTTAACCTCGCCACCGTGAAGATGTTCGGTGAGATGGAGTTCTGGTTTGCGATGATCAAAATCGTTGCCATCGTGGCGTTGATTATCGTCGGTCTGGTGATGGTGCTGATGCACTTCAAATCACCGACCGGCGTAGAAGCGTCGTTCGCTCACCTGTGGAACGACGGCGGCTGGTTCCCGAAAGGCATCAGTGGCTTCTTTGCGGGCTTCCAGATAGCGGTCTTCGCCTTCGTGGGGATTGAGCTGGTGGGTACCACTGCAGCGGAAACCAAAGATCCTGAGAAATCGCTGCCACGCGCGATTAACTCCATTCCAATCCGTATCATCATGTTCTACGTGTTCGCGCTGATCGTGATTATGTCCGTGACCCCGTGGAGCTCGGTCGTTCCGAACAAGAGCCCGTTCGTTGAGCTGTTCATGCTGGTCGGCCTGCCGGCGGCGGCGAGCATCATCAACTTTGTGGTGCTGACCTCGGCGACTTCTTCTGCCAACAGCGGCGTGTTCTCAACCAGCCGTATGCTGTTCGGTCTGGCGCAGGACGGCGTAGCGCCAAGTCTGTTCGCGAAGCTCTCTAAGCGTGCGGTACCGGCAAAAGGGCTGACCTTCTCCTGTATCTGCCTGCTGGGCGGCGTGGTAATGCTGATGGTGAACCCAAGCGTGATCGCGGCCTTTACCATGATCACCACCGTGTCGGCGATTCTGTTTATGTTCGTCTGGACGATTATCCTGTGCTCTTACCTGGTATACCGTAAGCAGCGTCCACACCTGCATGAGAAATCCATCTACAAAATGCCTTTGGGCAAAGTGATGTGCTGGGTCTGCATGGCGTTCTTCGCCTTCGTTCTGGTACTGCTGACTCTGGAAGCGGACACCCGCGAAGCGCTGATGGTGACGCCAATCTGGTTCATCGTGCTGGGGCTGGGTTGGATGTTCCTGCGTAAGAACAAGCTGGCTAAGTAAGCGAATTTCCCCCTCACCCTAACCTTCTCCCCAAGGGGGAGAAGGGACCGTCCGGTGCGGTTTACGGGGTGAGGAGAAACGACACAAAGCGCCCATCGTGGCGCTTTCTTTGTTTTTGAGCCCCACCTCGTAGTCCCCCCTTTGTTAACGTGCTACTTTCCCCGCCACAAACGAAAAGCGTATGGAGATGAAATGCGTCAGAGAACGATTGTCTGCCCGGTGATTCAAAATGAGGGCGAATACCTGCTGTGCAAAATGGCCGATGACCGTGGTGTTTTTCCCGGACAGTGGGCGATTTCCGGTGGTGGCATGGAGCCGGGCGAAACCATGGAAGAGGCGCTGAGACGCGAGATTGGTGAAGAGCTGGGAGACGCGCTGGAGATTACCGAAGTGAAGCCGTGGACCTTTCGTGATGATGTGCGGGTAAAAACCTACGCCGACGGAACGACCGAGCAGATCTACATGATTTATCTCATCTTCGACTGCGTGAGCGCCAACCGGGATATTACTTTCAACGAGGAGTTTCAGGAGGTCGCCTGGGTCAAACCCGAAGCGTTGGCCGATATGGATCTTAACGTGGCGACGCGGGAAACTTTCCGCCAGAAAGGGCTGCTGTAATAGAAAACGCCTCCCGCATGGGGAGGCGCTTAGCCATCTTATTCGCCTTTGAGCGCGCGTGGGAACAGCACGTTATTCTCGAGGCTGATGTGCTCCATCAGATCGTCGATCATCTCGTTGATGCCGTTATACATCGCCTTCCAGGTGGTGCAGGCTTCCGGCGGAATGGTGACGTTCTGGGTGGTGTGCTTGATCACTTCCAGCAGTTCGCCCGCGTCATCATGCTCGCTTTCCATTACGCTGATTGGCCCCATCGCCTGGCTGCCCATACCTTGTTTGATCATCGGGAACAGAATCTGCTCCTCTTTCATCATGTGGCTGGAAAGCTCCTGATGCAGCATGGTCAGGTATTTCGCCAGGCCTTTCGGTACGTTCGGTTTGTCGGCGTGTACACGTTCAACTTTGGTAGCCTGCAGAATCAGCTCTGGCAGCTGTTCGCGGTGACGGTCGTGGTAGCGCACGATGATGTGGTCGATGATTTCGGCTAGCGGCGCAACGCGCCAATCTTTTTCAACCGGCTGCTCGGCCAGTTTCGCCAGCTCGGCTTCAATCACGGCAACGTCGAGCTCTTTGCGGTCCGCCGCACGGGCCAGCGTCTGCTTACCGCCGCAGCAGTAATCCATATCGTATTTACGGAACAGCGCGGATGCGCGTGGGATGGAGAGCGCCAGCTCGCCTAATGGTTGGTCGCGAAAGGCCATTGCAGTTACCTCGTCATCAATAATATAAGATGCATTTTAAATGCATCTTTAAATCGAAGATATACCCCTTTGTAGGCAGGGGAAATTAAGTGATGGTTGTCACAAAAATTTATTACGCTTTAACGTGCTGAATCTTATTAAGAATGACGCTGGTAAGACCTGAATCGATTAAACAAGCGCGTGGCGCTGCCGATAGTGAGACTTCAGACCACCTGCACTTAAAGGCAAAAGATGTTTAAAAGAATAAAAGTGATTACCGTCCTGATTGTCGTACTGGTCGCGCTGGGCGCGATGCAGCTGATTTCGGCGGGCGTATTTGTACGCGCGCTGAATAACGACAAGCAGAATTTTACCGTTTCGCAGCTCTCCAGCCAGAACGTGGCGGAGTTTACCGATGCATGGATTAGCCTCAACCAGGCGCGCGTGACCCTTAACCGCGGCATGCTGCGTCTGCAGGGCACGATGGCGAGCAGCGTTAACGGTGGCGAACTGAAAACGTTAGTGGAGACGGCCAACAATTTGCTGGCCGATGCGAAACGTCATTACGACACCTATTACGCATTACCGGAAACGCCGGGCATGGACGGCCATCTGTCAGACAGCCTTGAGAAACAGTACGGCATCTACTCCGCAACGCTTGCCCGCATGAATGAACTGCTGGCAGAAGGCAAGCTGGAAGAGATGTTCAAGCAAAACGCTGAGCAAAAACAGCAGGCGATGCAGGCGGTTTATCAGGACTGGCGTGCGGCGCAGGCAACGCTGACCAGCGCCGGGGTGAAACAAAATGAGAGTGACTACGTGCGGATTTTGTGGAGCCTTGGCGTCATGCTGGCAGTGGCGCTGGCGGTTATTGTGGTGAGCTGGGTGGCGATGCAGCGTGTGCTGCTTAAACCGCTGCATAAAGTGATGGACCACATTCGCCACATTGCCGAAGGTGACCTGACCAACGATATCAATACCGAAGGCAGCAACGAAATGGCGCTGCTGGCGCGTAACGTCAACGATATGCAGCAGTCGCTGGCGAAGACCGTCGGCGTGGTGCGTGAAGGCGCTGACACCATCTACACCGGCGCAGGTGAAATTTCTGCTGGCAGTAACGATCTCTCTTCCCGCACTGAACAGCAGGCAGCCTCGCTGGAACAGACCGCTGCCAGCATGGAACAGCTGACCGCGACGGTGAAGCAGAACGCCGACAACGCGCGTCAGGCTACCCAACTGGCGCAGAACGCGTCTGAAACCGCGCAGAAGGGCGGAAACGTCGTCGACGGTGTGGTGCGTACGATGGACGAAATTGCCGCCAGCTCCAGCAAAATCGCTCAGATCACCAACGTCATTGATGGCATTGCCTTCCAGACCAACATTCTGGCGCTGAACGCGGCGGTAGAAGCTGCGCGAGCCGGAGAGCAGGGACGCGGCTTTGCCGTGGTTGCCGGTGAGGTACGTACGCTGGCGCAGCGCAGCGCACAGGCCGCGAAAGAGATTAAAGGGCTGATTGATGACTCGGGCAACCGCGTCAGCGCCGGCTCCGCGCTGGTGCACGAAGCCGGTGAAACGATGGCGGAGATTGTCAACGCCGTCACCCGCGTCAGTGACATCATGGGCGAAATTGCTTCCGCCTCCGATGAGCAAAGCCGCGGTATTGACCAGGTGGGCCAGGCCGTCGCCGAGATGGACCGCGTCACTCAGCAGAACGCCTCGCTGGTGGAAGAGTCCGCCAGCGCTGCGTCAGCGCTGGAAGAGCAAGCGGCACGTCTGAATGAAACGGTGGCGGTATTTAAAATCTCCCGCCAACAATCCATGCAGAAAGCGCCGATGAAAAAAGCCTTCGTGCCAACGGCGAAAGCCGCACCGCTCAACGAAGCGAACTGGGAAACGTTCTAAGCCTCAGACCTCAGAGACCGGCACCACCGCCGGTTTCTGCGGTTTTGACCGCACCGCAATCACCACGCCTATCACCAGCAGCGCAATCCCGCTCAGCGTTAGCATCGGTGGCATTTCCTGGCGCAGCAGGAAGGTATACAGCAGCCCCGCCAGCGTTTCGAAGACAATCAATGGCCCAAGGATCACCGTTGGCAGCCGTTGGCTCGCCACGTTCCAGCACAATGCACCCACCCACGAACAGAGCACGGCAATGGCGATCATCAACCCAATAAATACCGTTGGCCGTGGGCCGAAAGGTAGCGCAAACTCCGGCGTCTGGACGTTCAGCCACAGACAGGCCGCGACGTATCCGATAACGGACACCGGCAGCGTGACCAGCGCCTGCGCGGTGGCCCACATCAGCGGCGGCTGGTGCGGATTCTCCCGCAGCCAGCGGGCGTTACGCAGGGCATACCACGCCCAGCACACCACCGACACGCTCGCCAGCGCAATCCCGGAGCCGTAGCGCCAGCCGCTGAAGTCCGGCAGCCCCTGACGCAGCTCGGCGATATTCACGCACAGCAGCCCAATGCCAATCAGCACCAGCGCGGGCATCAGCCGCATCCACGACAGCTTACCGTCGCGCTGGCTATAGAGCAGGTTGGCAAAAATCGGGATCACCACCGGCAGGGTAGCGATGATCATCGTCGAGATCGGCGCCCCGGTGCGCTGAATGGCACTGGCAAGACAGACATAATAGATAAGGTTGCCGACCATCGTCAGCCCCAGCGCCGTCCACCAGTCCTGACGCGTAAGCTGGCGCAGACGCGCCCGGCCCAGCCACGCCAGCGGCAGGGCAATCAGCCCCAGCGCCAGATAGCGCCCCATCGACTGCAATACCGCCGGGTAATCCGGCACGATTAACGGCCCGACAAAAATCAGCCCCCACATCAAACCCGCTAACAGGGCATACAGCACACCGCTAATCATCATGATTTCCACTTCTGTTGAACATGCTGAAAAGTGTAGGAGGGGAAAGCTGCGCCGTATTGTATGAGATTGCTGATTAGCGACGGACAACCTGTTTTTGGTAGCGCACTGGCGTAATGCCGTAGCGCTGGGTAAAGGCGCGGGTGAGGTGCGACTGGTCGGTTAGCCCGGTTGCGGCGGCGACTTCAGCGGCGGGCATGCCGTGGGTCAGAAACTCTTTGGCGCGCCATAAGCGTACGGCCATCAGCATCTGGTGCGGCGTGACGTGGAAATGGGCTTTGAACTGACGCTGGAAGTGCCACGGGCTCAGCGCTGCAACGTTCGCCAGCTCGTCGAGGGTGATGGGGTGCATATAGTTATCGTAGAGATAGTCGCGCACGTGGGCAAAGCGGTGCGCCCCTTCAGCCAGTACCGGCGCATGACAGGCCAGCGGCTGGAAGGTGTCGATCATATCCAGCAGTAGCCCTTTTTGTGCGAGCGGGTCGTCGGTATGCCAGAGGGCGTGGATCTGGCGACCAATCAACAGCGAGCGCTGCGGGTCGTGGCGGGTGACATCATCAAACCACCAGTGACGAACGCCGGTGACCTCTTCAAGCAGGTCGGGCTGGAGGTAAATCATCCGGTAGCGCCAGCCGTCGGCGGTTTCCGCCTCGCCGGTGTGCAGTTCGTCCGGGTTCATGGTGACAACCGAGTGAATTGGCGCAACGTGCTGGGTACCGCGATAGCGAAAGCGCTCGGCACCGGCTTCAATCACGCCAATACCAAAGGCTTCGTGGGTGTGGGGTTCAAAGGCGTAGCGGGAGATATGGGCATGATAAAGCTCAACGCCCGGCACCTGCGCCAGATGGCGAAAGCGGGCGCTGTCTTTCTCATCGCTGAACTGTTCTGGTACGCCTTGCACGTGATGTTTCCCCCTGGACCATTCTTTTATTATCAGAGATGGCCCGCGGGGGCGCTACCACATTTAACCGATTTTTAACGATTACAGGATGCCTTTGACGCTCTCAGCAAGCGGCGTGGTTGGGCGACCAATCAGTTTGCTCAGGGTATGGCTGTCGTCGAACAGACCGCCTTTGGAGGCACCAACGTCAGAGTCCGCCAGCATATCGGCCAGCCCGGCAGGCAGGCCCACGCTTTTGAGCGCGGCGGCGAAATCGGCCTGGCTCAGGTTCTGATAAACCACTTTTTTACCGCTCTGTTTTGCCAGTTCTGCGGCCAGTTCGCTGAGCGTCCAGCCGTGGTCCCCTGCCAGTTCGTACACTTTCCCCGCGTGGCCTTCTTCAGCGATGACGCGTGCCGCTGCGGCAGCATAGTCTTCACGGGTTGCCGAGGCGATTTTGCCTTCACCTGCCGCACCGATAAACACGCCGTGCTCCAGCGCAGGCGGTGCGCTCGCCAGATAGTTTTCGGTGTACCAGCCGTTACGCAGCAGCGCGTAAGGAATGCCGGAATCGGCCAGCATTTTCTCGGTTTCGACGTGCTCAACATGCAGGCCCAGCGGTGATTTATCGGCGTGCAGCAGGCTGGTGTAGGCGATGAACTTCACGCCCGCCGCTTTGGCGGCATTGATGATATTGCGGTGCTGCGGCGCGCGCTGGCCGACTTCGCTGGAGGAGATAATCAGTAGCTTATCCACGCCCTGCAAGGCTTTGGTCAGCGCCGCTTCGTCGCCGTAATCGGCCTGACGAACAACGATACCTTTCTGGCTCAGCGCTTCGGCTTTCGCCGGGTTGCGGACAACGGCAACTAGCTGGCTGGCCGGGGTGGTGTTGAGCAGGTTAGCAATGACGTGCTGGCCAAGCTGGCCGGTGGCTCCGGTAATGGCGATCATGGGTCTTCTCCTTCGTGTTCGTATGGTGTTGTGGTAAGCTATCACCATAACTAACTTTTAGTAAGTACGTACAAAAAGGTAAGTATGAAAGAAATAAATCCGACGCTGACGCAAAAGCTACGCAACGGCAATCTGTTTGCCGAAAGCTGCCCTTCACGGGACGTGCTCAAACACGTGACCAGCCGTTGGGGCGTACTGATTCTGGTGGCGTTGCGCGAAGGCACGCATCGCTTTAGCGACCTGCGCCGCAAGATGGGCGGGGTTAGCGAAAAAATGCTCGCCCAGTCGCTACAGGCGCTGGAGCAGGACGGTTTCATCAACCGTATCTCCTACCCGGTGGTGCCACCGCACGTTGAGTATAGCCTGACGCCGCTGGGTGAAGAGGTGAGTGAGAAGGTGGCGGCGCTGGCGGACTGGATTGAGGTGAATTTGCCGGTGGTGATGGCACAGCAGATCCCGGCGTCGGCGTAAACGCCTCGGCCGGACGACGTTCGCCGGATGGCGCTGCGCTTATCCGGCCTACCATGCTAACTCGCGTGTAGGTCGGGTAAGGCGTAGCCGCCACCCGGCAGGTCTTTTACTTACTCAAATCCAGTTGATAAATCGCGAATCCAATATCATCCGTCGCCACCTGCTTCATCGGATACTGGGCTTTCTCTTTGATAAACGCCGCCGCTTTTTCTGACGGAGAGGTTTCAAAGCGGATATCCAGTTTGGTGTCGCTGTGGATCGGGGCCAGGCGCCAGTTGTTATCTGCCGCCGGGTGAATTTCCCCGTTGTTCTTCGACTGTTCGCTAATCCACGCCGCCAGCACCGAACGGTTTTCATCCGGTGAAGCGAAAGCGATATGGCTGTCGCCGGTACCCGCGAACTTACCGCCATAAGCGCGGTAGTTGTTGGTGGCGACGAGGAACGTAGCGTTCGGGTCAATCGGCTTGCCGTTAAAGGTCAGGTTCTTGATACGCTCAGATGTCGGGTTAATGCTCTGGCATTCGCCGTCGTAGCGCGCTGGTTGGGTCACATCAATCTGATAATCCACGCCGTCGATAACGTCGAAGTTATAGGTACGGAAACCATCCCAGTTGATAAGCTCCTGCGGTTTGCTGCTGTGTGGGTCGATCTGGTTGAACTGCCCGGCGGAGCATTCCAGCCACTCTTTCACCTCTTTACCGCTGGCTTTTACCACCACCAGAGTGTTCGGGTAGAGGTAGAGGTCGGCGGCATTGCGGAAGGTAAGCTGGCCTTTTTCCACTTCGACGTAGCTTGCCGGGTCGTTCTTACGTCCACCGACTTTGAACGGCGCGGCAGCAGAGAGCACCGGCAGTTTTGCCAGGTCCGGGTCGCCCTGAATAAAGTGCTCAACGTAGGCTTTTTGCGCCATGTTCACCACCTGCACGGTCGGGTCGTCCTGCACCAGCGACAGGTAGCTGTACATATTGTCGGAAGACTTGCCGATAGGCTTGCTGACAAACTCGCGGGTGGCATCGTGATCGGCCTTCAGCGCATCAACCAGCTTGTGGTCTTCTGCCGCCAGCGATTTCTTCGCTGCCGCATCGTAAATCGGGCGCGCCTGCGCTTGTGCGGAGGTCACCTGCCATTTGCCGCTGTCGTTGTTCAGCACCAGGTCAACCACGCCCAGATGGTCGCCCCACATCCCTGGCATTACCGCTGGAATCCCGTTAAGCGTGCCTTTGGCGATATCCGCCCCTTTGATGCTGGCGAAGTCTTTGCTCGGGAACACCGCGTGCGCGTGGCCAAACATAATGGCATCGACGCCCGGCACCTGGCTTAAGTAATAGACGGAGTTCTCTGCCATCGCCTGATAGGGGTCAGCGGAGAGACCGGAGTGGGCAATTACCACCACTACGTCTGCGCCGCTGGCGCGCATCTCTGGGACGTATTGACGCGCGGTTTCGGTAATGTCGTTCACCGTCACTTTGTCGCTCAGGTTGGCCTTATCCCAGGTCATGATCTGCGGCGGCACAAAGCCGATATAGCCAATCTTCAGCGTCTGCTTTTGACCGTCTTTATCGACCACCTCAGTTTCTTTAATCAGATAGGGCGTAAATAGCGGCTTTTTGGTCTTAACATCGATGATATTGGCGTTAACGTACGGGAATTTAGCTCCTGCCAGCGCTTTATGCAGATAATCCAGACCGTAGTTGAATTCGTGGTTACCGAGATTGCCGACGCTGTAATCGAGCAGGTTCATGGCCTTATAAACCGGGTGTACATCGCCCTGTTTCAGCCCTTTGGCCGCCATGTAATCGCCCATCGGGCTGCCCTGGATAACGTCACCGTTATCGACCAGTACGCTGTTTTTTACTTCATCGCGGGCGGCGTTAATCAGGCTCGCGGTGCGCACCAGGCCGAATTTCTCGGTAGCGGTATCTTTGTAGTAATCAAAATCCATCATATTGCTGTGCAAATCAGTGGTTTCCATAATGCGGAGATCCACCGTTGCGGCATTTACGCTGGCAGCAATCAACGTCGCCAGAAGCGTTGCGCTAAACTTGATCATCAGAGGCATCCTTTTTTTAGATCTGAGACACAGATTTAAATGTATTTGTATTCTGTTACTTACGAGGATGTGAATCATGCCAGAAATGCGTGACAGGAAATCGGCAGCGGTTCACAGATATCCGGGACGATGATGGGAATAGCAGAATTAACGGCGATGCGATATAAATAAAACAATAAGTTAACGCCACTGTAATCTCAACGAGGTGGAGAATGTTAGAACAAGTCTGTCAGCTTGCGCGTGACGCAGGCGATGCCATTATGCAGGTGTACGACGGAAAGCTGCCGCTGGATGTCACCAGCAAGCAGGATGATTCACCGGTTACGGCCGCCGATATCGCTGCGCACCATGTGATTATCAAAGGGCTGAAGGCGCTGACGCCGGACGTGCCTATTCTCTCGGAAGAGGACCCGCCGGGCTGGGACGTACGCCAGCACTGGCAGCGTTACTGGCTGGTGGATCCGCTCGACGGCACCAAAGAGTTCATCAAGCGCAACGGCGAATTCACGGTCAATATCGCGCTGATTGAAAACGGGAAAGCGGTGCTTGGCGTGGTGTTCGCGCCGGTGCTGAAGGTGATGTATAGCGCAGAAAACGGCAAGGCGTGGAAAGAAGAGTGCGGTGTGCGTAAGCCGATTCAGGTGCGCGACGCGAACCCGCCCAAGGTGGTAGTGAGCCGTTCCCACTATGCTAACGATGACGAGCTGAAAGAGTATCTGCAGCAGTTGGGCGAGCACGATACCGCATCCATTGGCTCATCGCTGAAGTTCTGTCTGGTGGCGGAAGGTGAAGCGCAGCTTTACCCGCGCTTCGGGCCAACCAACATCTGGGATACTGCAGCAGGGCACGCGGTGGCTGCCGCAGCCGGCGCTCACGTCAACGACTGGCAGGGGAAAACGCTGGATTACACCCCACGCGAATCGTTCCTGAACCCCGGCTTCCGGGTCTCTATTTTTTAATTGAGTAGCTTATGCAGCAGGGCAACCACCTGCTGCACTTCTGTCTGTGTCAGCGCCCCATCTTTGGCCCACTGAACCCGCCCCTCTTTGTCCAGAACCACAATGGCAGAGCTGCCTTCATCCAGTTGCCAGGCTTTACGCACCAGTCCATCGCTGTCGACGATAAACTGTGACCACGGATAGAGCTTTTTATTGCTTTCAATGCTGCTGCGCACAAACATCGACGAGCCGGGGATCGCGTCGTCTGTATTCACAATCGTGGTGGTCTGGTAGCGGTCGTGCGGCAGATTCGCCGCTTTAATCGCCTCGACGAGGGTCGCATTTTTCTCTTTTGCTGATGAACGCCCGGCAATATGTTGCACTACCCTCACTTTTCCAGGCAACTGCGCGCTATTCCAGTTTTTATAGCTAAACTTATCGTTATCGAGAATGAGTTCGCCGCGATCCGCCACGCCAACCGGCGAAACACGTTGTCCATTTGTAAAGTTATGCGCGGTTGCCATTAACGGCATTAACAGGCATGAAACCGCCAGCAGGGTACGTAGGGTCATGGTTTTTCCTTTTTATATGCAGGTGATCAGACCACTTGGCCGATAGCTTTAATCATATGTGCGATCTATGGTTTTTTCCCGCAAAGGCGGTGCCAGTTTGTGGAGGAACGCACACAATCTCACGAAATCGAAGGCTTATACTGTGTTCGTCGTATAGCTGAAAAGAAAGTTCTGAATTATTGTAATAAAAAGGTAAATAAGGTCCTCTAAGATAGAGGACCTCTGTTGTTATGGACTATAGTTAACAAGTACTTCACTTTGCGCCCCGGAGCGTTGAGCCAAATGTGGACAACAAGGGCGTAGTACTTGCAGGAGATTAGAATGAAAATTTTCCAACGCTACAACCCGTTTCAGGTAGCCAAATACGTTAAGACCCTGTTCCGTGGACGGTTGTACATCAAGGACGTTGGCGCTTTTGAATTTGATAAGGGCAAAATTCTTATCCCAAAAGTCAGAGACATTCAGCACCTTTCTGTAATGTCTGAAGTTAACCGCCACGTGTTACGCCTACAGACTGACATGGCGTAATCAGAACACGATGCGGCAGAATTAAAAACGGCTCCCAATGGGAGCCGTTGATGTTTCTGGCACTCGCGTTTTACGCGGTGCGCTGTTCGCTTTCTATGATATCAGCCTGTTTCGGCACCAGCACCGTCGGCTTGTTATCAATGCGCGTCACCAGCAGCTGGTCGATGCGGTAGTTATCAATATCCACCACCTCGAACTTGTAGCCGGAGAACTTCACCGCATCGGTACGTTTCGGGATTTTACGCAGCATAAACATCATAAAGCCGCCGATGGTTTCGTAGTTGTCCGACTGCGGGAAATCGTCGATATCCAGCACGCGCATCACGTCATCGATCGGCGTACCGCCATCAATCAGCCAGGAGTTTTCGTCACGGGCGACGATCTGCTCTTCCAGCCCCTGGCCGACCAGGTCGCCCATCAGCGTGGTCATCACGTCGTTAAGGGTGATGATCCCCACGACCAGCGCGTATTCGTTCATGATAACCGCGAAGTCTTCACCGGCGGTTTTGAAGCTTTCCAGCGCCTCTGAGAGGGTGAGGGTGTCCGGCACGATCAGCGTGTTGCGGATCTGCACGCCGCTGTTCAGCGCCATGCTCTGGTTAGCCAGTACGCGGTTCAGCAGGTCTTTGGAGTCGACGTAGCCAATGATGTGGTCAATGTCTTCGTTACACACCAGGAACTTGGAGTGCGGGTGTTCGGCGACTTTATTTTTCAGGCTCTGTTCGTCTTCATGCAGATCGAACCAGATGACGTTTTCGCGCGGGGTCATCGACGACGGCACGGTACGGGATTCCAGTTCGAACACGTTTTCAATCAGCTCGTGCTCCTGCTTACGCAGCACGCCAGCCAGCGCGCCGGCTTCCACCACCGCATAGATATCGTCGGAGGTAATATCGTCTTTACGCACCATCGGCAGCTTAAAGATACGGAAGATGATGTTGGCCATGCCGTTGAAGAACCACACCAGCGGCCGGAAGACCGCCAGGCAGAAGCGCATCGGGTTGATGATACGCAGAGCCACGGCTTCAGGCGCAATCATACCGATGCGTTTCGGGGTTAAATCCGCGAACAGGATAAACATCCCGGTCACCAGCGAGAAGGAGAGAATAAAGCTCAACTGCTCGGAGAGTTCCGCTGACATATATTGGGAGAACAAGGAGTTGAATGCGGGAGAGAAAGCTGCGTCGCCGACGATACCGCCGAGAATGGCAACGGCGTTAAGGCCGATTTGCACCACGGTAAAGAACATACCGGGGTTTTCCTGCATTTTTATAACACGTAAGGCGTTGGTATTGCCTTCATCAGAAAGCAGTTTCAGTTTAATTTTGCGCGATGCTGCAAGTGAGATCTCAGAGATTGAGAAGAACGCACTGACTGCGATCAGACAAAGTATTATGAGTATACTGTTTAACATATCTTATCTAACCCGTGGGGTCAGATCCTCGGAAGGGGAAGTTGATAAATCCGTGTGAAATACACATTGAAAATCGCCTCGTAGGTGATGGGGCGACAATTTCAGCGGTTAGTATAGCGTAAAGCACTGTAAAGCCGCCAGAGGTCACATTTTGTTTAGGTGGGGAGCGGTAGGCCGGATAAGCGAAGCGCCATCCGGCAATGCACGCGGGGTCTGCCGGATGGCGTTTTGCTTATCCGGCCTACGGCGTTATTTTCCTTGTCAGCCGTAAAAGCGATTTTTATCCTGGTTTTGCAGTACCTTGCTCAGCAAAAGCTTAAATCTATCGGCAGACGTTTTGGCGTGATTAAGCCTGTCCTCCAGCGCATTAATATCAATTACGCGTTCATTTTGCTCAAACGTAAAGCGCCCGTTATCGCAGACGTCATGCTGCATGGTTATCTCATTGGTCCAATGGTGTACGCATTCGCCTGACCAGAACACGTTGTCCTTGACCTTCCTCGCCGGGTTGCCCACCCAGCAGCTATTGGAACCTATCTCTTTTCCTGCCACCAGGCTCATAGCGCCGACAATGCTTCCGGAATGGATAATTGATCCTTTCAGTATCATCGCGTTTTGTCCCAGCCAGACGCGATCGCCAATGTAGATGCTTCGGGAAGGGTTGATCCGGGTATTGCTGTTCGCGCTGAAGATCAGATGCGGATCGGCATTACGCATCCAGATGCCATGTGAAATGCAGCATTCATCGCCTATCAGGATGTGCCGTTCTTCAGAGAGGACTAGCGTCAGCGTATCGTTGATGTAGCTATTCCGGCCGAAATAACACACCGAGTGATTATGGGTGGCGATATTAACGATGTAAGGTGTGCGGCTCGCGCCGAGATAGATAATCGAATGGCTGGCGTTAAAATTGAGCTGTGAGTTTTGCAGCGTCACGCCCTTTTCGCAGGCCAGAATATTATTTGTGCCTGAGAAGGTAATGGTACTGTTGATCAATTCAGGAGGATCGCCAAGGAACAGGTTTCCTTTGAGTTGGCGAAGCGCCTCTTTTTCGGTGATAACCATTTTTCTGCCCCTTTGCTCAATGTAATGAATCAAACAAAGCGGCAGAAAAACTATGGAGCTTAAGCGGCGAGCGGCGGTAAGAGCACGCCGGTCAAAAGACCTTGTTATCCGCTCGTGGCGAGCGATTTGCCTTTCGCCCGTCCTTTAGGCTCAGCATCCCAGACTTCATTATACGTATACCCCGTCAGCGCCATAATCACCTCGCGCGTCTCCAGGTCGCAGTCCTCTGCATTTCCCCCTAACTTCCGTCGCGCCACCTCTTTAATCAGCAGGCTGTGCGTCTTCTGCGTCAGTTTAAAGCGATAGGTCATGTAGAAGCTCACGGCCAGCATCCCGGCGGTGGCGAACACCATCAGACCGATGATGGCGTGCAGGGCGCTGGCAGGCTGTGCGCCGCCGCCTTTTACGAAGCCGCTCTCTTCCAGCACGATGCCAATCAGCATAATCGCCAGCGCCACGGTGCTTTTACGCGTCAGTACCATCACGCCTGCGAAGATCCCTTCCCGGCGTTGGCGAGTGACAATTTCATCGACGTCAGGAATGAAGCTATAGATGTTCCAGGGAATGTAATACAACCCGGCCTTCGCCAGCCCCAGCAGCACAAACACGGCGGAAAACAGCAGCGTCGGTACCTGTAAATTACCGATATAGACGATAAACAAAAATGCCAGCACTACCATAATGCTGCCGTACGAGAGCCTCAGCGCTGCCGAAGGCGTGAGGTTAAATTTATTCATCAGCATCATAAAGCCGAAGGTGCCGGGAATCGAAACAAAAGCGGCAATACTTAATAGCCCGGAGACCATTTCGGTATCGTGATGCAAGGCGTAAACCACGTAATAGGTAAATACCGAACCAAAAATATCCATCGCGGTAAATGAGCAGATGTAAATGATAATATGCTGACGAAATATTCTGATTTTAAATGAAGAGATAAGATCGATAACCATATATTTTAGATGGTTAAAAAGGCCGCTGCTCCGGTGACTATCGGACTGAAATTCATACTCCTCTCGAACGTCTTTCGCTTCCCAGGTACAAGCCCAGGTGGTAAATACGGCAACGCAATAAATGGTCGCAAAAACAATCCCGGTTAACGTGTAGGTGAGCGAATTATCTTTACCGGTGTATTGCATAATAATTCCCGGTACGGACACCGCCAGAAAACCGCCGAGCGCAGAGCACATCATACGTACGCCGGAGAGACGTGTACGCTCGCTGAAGCGGTTGGTCATTTCCGCCGACAGCGTTTCCCACGGCACCAGCACCATTGCGGAAAGCAGTTCAATGGAGAGGTAGGTGCCCAGGTAGTACCAGTAGTTCATGTCGGTAATCCACACCAGCGCGTAGAGAAACATCAGCGGAGAGCTTATCAACAGAAAGAAGCGTCGGCGGCCAAATTTACGGCCAAGCCAGGTATTACCAAAATTATCCGTAACATAGCCCATCACCGGGCTTAAAATAGCATCAATAATACGAGCAATAGCAAATATTGACCCGGCTTCTAAAACGCTCAGGCCACAATAGGTGGTGTAAAAGAATAAAAGCCAGGTTCCTATAACGGCAAATGCGCCGCCGCCAAATAAATCTGTTACGCCGTAGCCAATAGCGGTGCCATAGCCAACGCGGCGTTCGGTTGGTTTAACCATAATATTATTATTCCTGTACTGGTAGGGTGTCAGTGCAGAGTTACCCCTGCACCTTATATTATTGACAGCAGGAAAAATCGGATGACGATCGCTAGTTTATATTCACCCATTTCCTCAATAGTGACGAGTGGTAAATAGCATTAACCATCTGTAATGATTTGGCCGCCTCAGCAATATCGCAGTAGTCTGCACAGGCGGGATCGTTTAATGCCTGATAAAAGTGGAGAATGGCCAGCCGGTGGCCGATTCCCCAGTAGCTTTTGCCGATGCCATCGGGCGCAGCATCGCTGGCAAGCTGCGTACGTTTGTCGTCGCTGAACTGCCACAACACATTGTCCGTCAGGCGCAGCATTCCTCGTTCAAACTCCAGCTCCAGCAGCAGCGGCGAGTCGCTGATATGGCTGTTGCTGGCGTAAAACAGCCCGCGCGCGCCGTTGTGAAAACGCAAGGTGACCATCGCACTGTCTTCAGTTTCAATCTCGTCGGCAAGCCAGGCGCTGTCGACGACTCCTTTCAGGCTCTTGACCCCCTCGCCAAACCACTGCATCAGATCCAGCGTATGAATTGCCTGATTAATCAACAAGCTGCCGCCTTCGGTGGCAAAGCTGCCGCGCCACGGACTGGCGGCATAGTAATCCCCAGAGCGCGACCAGGTGAGCACTGCTTTGATGGCACGCAGGCTGCCTAGCGTACCGTCAGCGATACAGCGCTGAATGGCTAAGCTGGTGGGGTTCAGGCGATTCTGGTAGCAGACGCCGACGCGACGCTGGTGGCGCGTCGCTGCCGCCTGAATCTCGTTGACCTCCAGCGGGTTCATCACCACCGGTTTCTCGCAGAAAACCTGTTTCCCTGCCGCCAGCGCGGCAAGGATCATCGGTTTATGCAGGTAGTGCGGCGTGCAGATATGCACCACGTCAATGGCATCATCCAGCAGCATCTCGCGATAGTCCTGATAAAAATCACAGCCATAGTCGGCCGCAAGCTGGCTTCCTTTGGCACTATCAATATCAACAATCGCGCGCAGGACAACGCCCGGCACATGGCGCAGCGCGTCTACGTGGCAGGTATGGATGGCGCCGCAGCCAATAATGGCCGCATGACGTGTTTTCATTTCAGCCTCCCGTTATTCCACCGCGTTCGCCAGCATCTGCGCTTTCACGCACAGCTCGGCCGCTTTAAAGGTGTGCGCCTGGGTCATGGCGTTTTCGGTGCGGTTCAGGCAGTCCCGAATCAGCTCGCCGAAATAAGGGAAGCCTACCTTGCCTGCCACCGGATAGCGGAACTCGCCTTCTTTGTTAACCAGATAGACCACGTCCTGCTCGCCGTGGGTGATATCGACGTATTTACGGATTTCGATATAACCCTCGGTGCCAAGCAGCGTTAAGCGGCCGTCGCCCCAGCTGGAGAGGCCATCCGGCGTAAACCAGTCGCAGCGGAAGTAGCCGGTGGCGCCGTTGTCACCTGCCAGCATGGCATCGCCGAAATCTTCAAACTGCGGGTACTGCGGATGGTTCACGTTGCGAACCTGGCTTGCCACGATGCGCGCATCGCTGTTGCCGGTATAAAACAGGAACTGCTCAATCTGGTGGCTGCCGATGTCACACAGAATGCCGCCGAAGAATTCTTTTTCGTAGAACCAGTCCGGGCGACCGGTGCCTTCGCGGTGTGGGCCGACGCCCAGCGTCTGCATCACGCGGCCAATCGCGCCTTCGGCAACCAGCTGCCCGGCAAAGACGGCGCTTTCCACGTGCAGGCGCTCGCTGTAGTACACCGCGTATTTACGCCCGGTTTCCGCCACTTTGCGCTTCGCGGCTTCAAGCTGCGCCAGCGTGGTCAGCGGGGCTTTATCGGTGAAGTAGTCTTTCCCGGCATCCATCACCTTCAGCCCCAGCGCGCAGCGCTCGGACGGAATCGCCGCTCCGGCAACGAGCTGGACGCTGCCGTCGTTTAAAATCGTTTCCAGCGTCGGCGCAACCTGCGCCTGCGGGTACTGCTGCACGAACTTATCAACCTTTGCCGGGTCCGGATCATAAACCCATTTCAGCGTCGCCCCGGCTTCTATCAGACCGTTACACATCCCGTAGATATGGCCGTGGTCTAACGCCGCCGCCGCAATAATAAACTCGCCCTTGCCAACAACCGGCTGTGGTTTGCCCACCGGGGCGTAGTTCATACCGTCTTTGATGCTCATGTTTATGCTCCTTTGTCCAAATCTTTACCCAACGGAATTGCGCCCACTTCGCTGAAGTTCTCGACTGATGCCGCCTTCTCGTAGAAGTGTGGGGCGAGGGAAACCAGGCCACCGGTTTTATACCAGGGCTCATTCGGGCTGACGGGCAGCGTCACGACGCGCCCGGTAATGGAAGATTGATAGATGGCGGTAATCAGCTCGAGCGAGCGTTTACCCTGTACGCCATCAATCAGCGGTTCGCCATGCTGCTCTACAGCGTTCAGCAGGTCGTTAATCTGCCCGGTATGCAACGTGTAGTTGAGCTTCGGCGTATTGCGGAAGAGTGAGTCCAGCCGCGCTTCCAGCTCGTCGTTATGCTGCTCCTGTGGGAAGCCGTTATCGGCGGAGACGCTGGCCCACACGTCCCACGGGGCGGAGATGCGCGCTTTATCGCCCTGAATCACGATTTTCTGGTCTTCACCGTGATGCACCACCGAGGCGGTCAACTGCGTCAGCGCGCCGCTGCTGTAGCGGAAGATGGCGGCGGAAAGGTCTTCCACTTCGGCGTTATCGTGGGCAACGTTGGTCATCATCGCCACCACTTCCGTTGGGAAGCCCAGCATCCACTGGATGGCATCGATATGGTGCACCGCATGGTTCAGGGTGCAGCCGCCGCCCTCTTTTTCCCAGGTACCGCGCCACCACAGGTCGTAGTAGCAGTGGCCGCGCCACCAGAACGAGTCCACCTGTGCGTGGCAGATTTTCCCCAGTTCGCCGGAGTCCACCACCTGCTTTAAGCGCCAGAAGGCATCGGTGAAGCGGTTCTGGGCGATAATGGAGAGGATTTTGCCGCTGGCGCGCTGGGCGGCGATCATCGCGTCGCACTCCTCCAGCGACGCCGCCATTGGCTTCTCACACAGCACATGTTTACCGGCGTTTAAGGCATCGATGCTGATTTCCGCATGCACGTACGGCGGAGTACAAACATCGACAATATCCACCTCAAGGCCAGACTCCAGCAGCGCCTGATGGCTGCTGAATACTGTAGCGTCCGTCAGCCCGTAGCGGGCTTTCTTCTCCTGCGCTTTTTCCGGATAGATATCGACCAGCGCGACTATCTGGCAGCGGTCGGCAAACTCCTGATATCCCTGAATATGGTTGTGGGAGATGTTCCCGGTTCCCACTATTGCAATGCGTAACATGTGTCTCTCCTGAGGCGGATTACCAGGTGCCGGAGGCATCCAGCGTTTTACTTTCGACCTGTTTTTCAACGGAGGTGGCAATGCGTTCGTCTAACAGCTTTTTAAACAGCGCCTCGTCAAACGGCAGGTTGACCCAGTCGTCGGTCCAGGTGGAGAGGTGCATCGCATTAGAGAGCGTCAGGCCGCGAATCCCGTCGGTGCCGGGGGCAATCAGCGGTTTACCGTGCAGCACGGCATCGCAGAAGTTGGCGGTGACCACGTGGTGCTCGCTGCTCTCAGGCGGAGTCGGGATGATGACTTCCCAGCACTCCGGCTCGCCAAAGCCGTTCTGCCAGCGGGCGTTGAATTCCGGCTCGGATTCGCGCAGACGCCAGAAGCGCAGGCGGCCTTCTTCCACCACCACTTTGCCGCGATCGCCGGTGATTTCCAGACGGTTGGTGCCCGGCGCTTCTGCGGTGGTGGTAATAAAGACCCCGGTTGCGCCGTTGGCGTACTCGGCGTAGGCGGTGACATCATTTTCCACTTCAATATCGCGGTGCTTACCGAACTGGCAGAACGCACGCATGCGCACCGGCATGCCGACCAGCCACTGCCAGAGGTCGAGCTGATGCGGGTCTTGATTCAGCAGCACGCCGCCGCCTTCACCTTTCCAGGTAGCGCGCCAGCCGCCGGAGTTGTAGTAGCTCTGCGAGCGATACCAGTTGGTGATAATCCAGTTGGAGCGACGGAGTTCGCCCAGCTCGCCGCTGTCGATCAGCTCTTTGACTTTCTGATACAGCGGGTTAGGGCGCTGGTTGAACATCATGCCGAACACCACATTGCAGCCGCGGGCATATTCGTTCATTTCGCGCACCTGGGCGGTATAGACCCCGGCCGGTTTTTCGCAAAGGGTATGGATACCATGGCGCATCGCCATCATCGACAGGCCAGGATGGTCGTAGTGCGGGGTGGAGACGATAACCGCGTCGATCAGCCCGCTTTTCAGCATGGTTTCGGCATCGTCGAATAGGGTTATGCCGTCGCCAACAAGCTGGCGAATGGCCGGATGCTTGCTGAGATCGTTATCGCACACTGCCGTCAGGCAGGCCTCTTTCACCGTACCTGCCATCAGGTAACGGGCGTGAAGTGTACCAATGTTACCCACGCCGATAATGCCAAAACGCACCTTATCCATGTTGCACCTTAACCGTGATAGGAATGACTGAAATCTGAAAATAGGGAAGGCAGGGAAAGTGGACAAACGGAATTTGTGAGAATGCTCGCAGGCTGGACAGGAATCTGCGCGGGAAACTGAAAATGGGTTTTAAAATCAGCAAACTGCATCTGCAAAAATTTGCAAAACATGATTGCGACAGAGGTCACACTATGTCCGGCAAGCTAAAAATGGATGAAATTGCCGCCCAAACGGGCTATTCGGTCAGCACCGTTTCCCGGGTGTTGAGCGGCAAATCCTACACCAGTGAAAAGGCGCGGGAAGCTATCGTCAGCTGCGCGCGCAGGCTGGGAGTGCTCGATGATTTAGCCAGTGGTCGTTTGCTGATTAACGGCATTGCGGTGTTCGCGCCGCAGCGCACCTTTACCGCCCAGGGGGATACCTACTATCTGGAGGTAACGCGCGGCATTGCCGAGGCGGTCTCGCCGCACGATGTCTACGTGAGCTACTGCGGGCTGGATGAGCAGCGCGCCGATATCAAGGTGTTCCTCGAAAAGGTCAGCCATAAGAATATCAACGCGATAATTATCATCGGCATTGATGATCCCACCATCCACAAGCTGGCGCAGTCGCTCGGTAAACCGTGCGTACTGATTAATTCGCGGGATAAAGAGGGGCTGCTGGACTCTGTTTCGCCGGACCACCGGGCGATTGGCTATCGGGCGGCCAGCTATCTGTTTGAACAGGGCCACCGACGTATTCTGAGCGTTACCAGCCTGCGCCGTGAAACCATGTACTGGCGGCTTGAAGGGATTAAAGAAGTATACCGGCAGTATCAGCTGCCTTTTGATGCGCAGCGCGACCTGCTGGTCACCGAAGGTTTTTCCGAGGAGGAGACCGAACGGGCGATTGCCGACTGGTTTGCCTCAACGCCGTCATCAATGTGGCCGGAGGTGATTTTCTGCGCCGGTCTGCCGATGTCGATGGGCGTTCAGCACGTGCTGGAAAAGCAGGGCGTACGCGTACCGCAGGATATCTCGCTGATGACCACCTACGTCTGGGAGCTGGATGCGCGAATGCGCGACGAAACCACCGGTATTGCCATTCCCTGTCGATCGCTCGGCGTGGAGGCGGTGCATTTGCTGCAAACGCGGCTTAACCGCCCAAATGCCCCCGTGTTTAACCTGCTGCTGCAGGGGCAAATCTATGAGCTTGGGACGGTGACGCACGCCACGCGCCATGCTGCACGCGTGGTGATCTCCCAGTAACTTAGGCCTGAGGCGGCAGGCACACGCCAATGCCACCGATGCCGCAGTAGCCGTGCGGATTTTTGTACAGGTACTGCTGGTGCTCATCCTCGGCATAGTAGAACGGCTTCGCGTTGGCGATGTCGGTGGTGATGGTGCGAGCATCGCCCGAGAGGCGCATCGCCTCCTGGAACTGCTTCAGGCTGGCATGTGCTTCCTGATCTTGTTCCGGCGTGACGGGGTAAATTGCCGAACGGTACTGCGTGCCCTGATCGTTGCCCTGTCTCATCCCCTGCGCCGGGTCGTGGTTCTCCCAGAACACTTTCAGCAGCTCGCCATAGCTGACGACCGTCGGGTCATACACCACGCGTACCGCTTCCGCGTGCCCGGTCTGGCCGCTGCACACTTCGCGGTAGGTCGGATTTGGCGTATAGCCGCCGGTGTAACCCGCTGCGGTGCTGTAAACCCCTGGTATCTGCCAGTACAGGCGTTCGACACCCCAGAAGCAGCCCATGGCGAATAAGGCGACCTCCATCCCCTCCGGAACGTGCGTCATTGAGTGTTCTGTCACAACATTGAGCGTGGCGACCGGCATCGGCGTATTTCTTCCGGGTAATGCATCCGATTGAGATACAAGGTGTTTTTTATCAGCTAGACTCATGGGATAGGCCTCCGGTGTACGGTAATTTCCGTTAAGGTTGTAACCGAGCGTGTCTTTTAACACAATAAACACGCCGAATACGTCTAAATTTAAACATAAGAATAATTTGGGGCTCTGTCTTTATTTCAACCCGACAAAGAGTGGGTTTTTTGCGCTGACGTTGAATGCCGTGCGCCCTCAGAGCGCAGTAATGGTGAAAACGCAGTTGTGGCCGCGGAGCGGGCTTTCGTTTCCCGTTGGGGTGGGAACAAGGATATTCAGGAGAAAATGTGCGACAAATCCGCCAGTTATGTTTGGTGAGCTTGCTGCTGACCAGCGGTGTTGCCAGTGCAGCAAACGTCCGTCTGCAGGTTGAAGGGCTCACAGGCGAGCTACAAAAAAACGTGCGTGCGCAGCTTTCGACGATCGACAGCGATGAAGTTACCGCCGATCGTCGTTTTCGCGCGCGCGTTGATGATGCTATTCGTGAAGGGCTGAAGGCCCTCGGCTACTATGAGCCGACCATTGATTTCGAACTCAAGCCGCCGCCGGCCAAAGGCCGCCAGGTGCTGCTGGCGAAAGTCACGCCCGGTGAACCGGTGCTTATTGGCGGCACCGACGTTATCCTGCGCGGCGGCGCGCGGACCGACAGTGATTATCTGGCGCTGCTGAAAACCCGGCCGAAAATTGGATCCGTCCTGGATCACGGCGATTATGACCACTTTAAAAGCTCGCTAACCAGCGTGGCGCTACGCAAAGGCTACTTTGATAGCGAGTTTAAAAAGAGCCAGCTCGGCGTGTCGCTCGAACGTCATCAGGCGTTCTGGGATATCGACTATGATAGCGGCGAACGCTACCGCTTTGGCGACGTCACTTTTGAAGGCTCGCAGATCCGCGAAGAGTATTTGCAGCATCTGGTGCCATTTAAAAAAGGCGATTATTACCAGTCCAGCGATCTCGCTGAACTGAACCGCCGTCTCTCTGCTACCGGTTGGTTTAACTCGGTGGTGGTGGCCCCTGAATTTGATAAATCCCGGGAAACGAAGGTGCTACCGCTGCATGGCGTCGTCTCGCCGCGCAGCGAAAACACCGTTGAACTGGGTGGCGGCTACTCCACCGACGTGGGGCCGCGGGTGAAAGCCTCATGGAAAAAACCGTGGGTTAACTCCTACGGCCACAGCCTGACAACCAGCGTCAGCGTGTCCGCGCCAGAACAGCAGCTGGATTTCAGCTACAAAATGCCACTGCTGAAAAACCCGCTGGAGCAGTATTACCTGGTGCAGGGCGGTTTCAAAAGTACCGACCTTAACGACACCAAAGCGGACTCCACCACGCTGGCGGTTTCACGCTTCTGGGATCTGTCGAGCGGCTGGCAGCGCGCTATCAACCTGCGCTGGAGCCTCGACCACTTTACCCAGGCCGATGTCACTAACACCACCATGCTGTTCTACCCTGGGGTCTCCATCAGCCGAACCCGCTCGCGCGGCGGCCTGATGCCAACCTGGGGTGACTCACAGCGCTACTCTATCGACTACTCCAACACCGCCTGGGGTTCGGACGTCGACTTCTCGGTGATTCAGGCCCAAAACGTCTGGATCCGTACGCTCTATGACCGCCATCGCTTCGTGATGCGCGGCAATCTGGGCTGGATTGAAACCGGCGACTTCGACCGCGTACCGCCAGACCTGCGATTTTTCGCCGGTGGTGACCGCAGTATTCGCGGCTATAAGTACAAATCGATCGCCCCGCGTGACGATAATGGCAAGCTGATCGGTGCCTCCAAACTGGCTACCGGCTCGCTGGAGTATCAGTACAACGTGACCGGGAAGTGGTGGGGCGCGGTGTTTGTTGACGGCGGTGAAGCGGTCAGTGATATCCGCCAGAGCGACTGGAAAAAAGGCGCAGGCGTCGGCGTACGCTGGCAGTCGCCGGTTGGGCCTATCAAGCTCGATTTCGCCGTTCCGGTGGGCGACAAAGAAGAACATGGATTGCAGTTTTATATCGGACTGGGGCCTGAACTATGACGTTATGGAAGAAAATAAGCCTCGGCGTACTGATTTTTCTCGTGCTGCTGGTGGGGATCGTCGGATTCCTCGTCGGCACGACGACAGGGTTACATCTGCTGTTTAACGCGGCAAACCGCTGGGTTCCGGGGCTGGAAATCGGCAAGGTTACCGGCGGCTGGCGCGATCTGACGCTGAAAAACGTCCGCTACACCCAGCCGGGCGTGGCGGTAGATGCCGGGGAATTCCATCTGGCGGTGGATCTCAACTGCCTGTGGCACAGCAGCGTGTGCGTGAACGATATTGCACTCAGCAACATTAACGTGGCTATCGACAGCAGCAAAATGCCGCCCGCCGCGCCGGTGAAAGAGGAGGACAGCGGCCCGCTGAACCTCTCCACGCCGTACCCGATTACCCTCAAGCGGTTTGCGCTTAACAGCGTCAATATCAAGATTGATGACACGACGGTGTCGGTGATGGACTTTACCAGCGGGCTGACATGGCAGGATAAAAACCTGACTCTGACGCCAACCACGCTGCAAGGGCTGCTGATCGCCCTGCCGAAGGTGGCCGACGTGGCGCAAAAAGAGGTGGTTGAACCGAAAATCGACAACCCGCAACCGCAGGAAAAACCGCTCGGCGAGACCATGACCGAGCTGTTCTCCAAACCGGTGCTGCCGGAGATGACCGATGTTCATCTGCCGCTGAACCTGAACATTGAGTCCTTTAGCGGCGAGCAGCTGCGCATTACCGGCGACACTGACCTGACGGTCTACAAAATGCTGCTGAAGGTGAGCAGTATCGACGGCAATATGAAGCTCGATACGCTGGACGTCGACTCCAGTCAGGGGACGGTGAATGCCAGCGGTACCGCGCAGTTGATCAACGACTGGCCGGTAGACATCACGCTCAACAGTACGCTGAACATCGACCCGTTGAAGGGCGAGAAAGTGAAGCTGAAAGTGGGCGGTGAGGTGCGTAAACAGCTGGAGCTGGGCGTGAATCTGTCAGGCCCGGTGGATATGAGCCTCCGCGCTCAGACGCAGCTGGCGGAAGCTGGGCTGCCGTTCAACCTTGAGATCAACAGCAAACAGCTTTACTGGCCGTTTACCGGCGAGAAGCAGTATCAGGCCGATGATCTGAAGCTGAAGCTCGGCGGCAAGATGACCGACTACACGCTTTCATTCCGCACTGCGGTGAAAGGGCAGGGCGTGCCGCCAGCGGATATCACCATTGACGCGAAAGGTAACGAGCGGCAGGTGAGTCTCGATAAGCTGACCGTGGCGGCGCTGGAGGGGAAAACCGAACTGACCGCGCTGCTCGACTGGCAGCAGGCGATCAGCTGGCGCGGCGAACTGGCGCTCCGTGGGATCAACACCGCGAAGGTGGCGCCGGACTGGCCATCGAAGCTGGATGGCCTGATTAAAACTAACGGTAGTCTCTACGGCGGCACCTGGCAGATGAACGTACCGGAGGTGAAAATCACTGGCAACGTGAAACAGAATAAGGTGAACGTCGATGGTTCGCTGCGCGGCAACAGCTACATGCAGTGGACCATTCCTGGGTTGCACGTGGCGCTGGGTAACAACACGGCCGATGTGAAGGGCGAGTTGGGAGTGAAAGACCTCAACCTGGATGCCAACATTGATGCGCCGAAGCTCGACAACATGCTGCCGGGCCTTGGCGGCACGGCGAAAGGGCTAGTGAAAATCCGCGGCACGGTGGAAGCCCCGCAGCTGCTGGCGGATATCACCGCGCGCGGCCTGCGCTGGCAGGAGCTGTCGATTGCCCAGGTACGCGTGGACGGCGACGTCAAGTCGACCGATCAGATTGCCGGGAACCTCGATGTGCGCGTGGAACGCATTGCGCAGCCGGGCCTGAATATTGGCCTGGTGCATCTGGCGGCCAAAGGCAACGAGAAGCAGCATGCGCTGCAGCTGCAGATTCAGGGTGAACCGGTCTCCGGCCAATTAGCGCTGTCGGGCAGCTTCGACCGCAAAGAAGAACGCTGGAAGGGGGCGCTCAGCAATACGCGCTTCCAGACCCCGGTTGGCCCGTGGTCCATCAACCGCGATATCGCGCTGGATTACCGCAACCTCGAACAGAAAATCAGCATCGGGCCGCACTGCTGGGTGAACCCGAACGCCGAGCTTTGCGTGCCGCAGACGATTGATGCCGGGGCGGCAGGCCATGCGATAGTGAACCTCAACCGCTTCGACTTAGCGATGCTCAAACCGTTTATGCCGGAAGCAACGCAGGCGAGCGGCGTGTTCAGCGGCAACGCTGATGTCACCTGGGACACCACCAAAGAGGGGCTGCCGCAGGGCAAAGTGACGCTCTCCGGGCGCAATGTGAAGGTCACGCAAATCGTCAACGATGCGCCGCTGCCGGTGGCTTTCGATACGCTGAATCTGAACGCTGACCTGCACAACAACCGCGCCGAGCTGGGCTGGCTTATCCGCCTGACCAACAACGGTCAACTGGACGGGCAGGTGCAGGTCACCGACCCGCAAGGGCGGCGTAATCTGGGCGGTAACGTCAATATCCGTAACTTCTCGCTGGCGATGATTAACCCCATCTTCTCCCGCGGCGAAAAGGCAGAAGGGAAGCTTAATGCGAACCTGCGCCTTGGCGGCGATGTGCAAAGCCCACTGCTTTACGGGCAGATGCAGTTGAACGGTATCGACGTCGACGGCAACTTTATGCCGTTCGACATGCAGCCAAGTCAGATAACCATGAACTTCAACGGCGCGAGCTCAACGCTGCAGGGCGATATCCGTACCCAGCAGGGACAAATTAGCCTGGACGGCGACGCGGACTGGCGGCAGATAGACAACTGGCGTGCGCGTATTGCCGCGAAAGGCAGCCGGGTTCGTATAACCGTGCCGCCGATGGTGCGCCTGGATGTGTCACCGGACGTTGAATTTAAAGCCACGCCAAGCCTGTTCACGCTGGATGGTAACGTCGATATTCCATGGGCGCGTATTGTGGTGAAAGACGTGCCGGAAAGCGCCGTCGGTGTCTCCAGCGACGAAGTGATGCTTAACAGCAACCTTCAGCCGGAGAAAACGCAGTCCGCGTCGATCCCTATCAACAGCAACCTGAATATCCATGTCGGCAACAACGTCCGTCTGGATGCTTTCGGCCTGAAGGCGCGCCTGACCGGCGACCTGAAGGTGGCGCAGGATAAACAGGGGCTGGGGCTGAACGGGCAGATCAATATTCCGGAAGGGCGCTTCCACGCCTACGGCCAGGATCTGATCGTGCGTAAAGGCGAGCTGCTGTTCTCCGGCCCACCGGATCAACCGTTGCTGAATATCGAAGCCATTCGTAACCCAGAGTCCACCGAGAACGACGTGATCGCCGGCGTTCGCGTCACCGGCTCCGCCGACCAGCCTAAGGCGGAAGTCTTCTCCGACCCGGCGATGTCGCAGCAGGAAGCGCTCTCCTACCTCATTCGTGGGCAGGGGCTGGACAGCGGTCAGAGTGACAGTGCGGCCATGACATCTATGCTTATTGGTATGGGGGTTGCACAAAGTGGTCAGGTTGTGGGTAAAATCGGCGAGACGTTTGGCGTAAGTAATCTGGCTCTGGATACGCAAGGGGTGGGTGATTCCTCCCAGGTGGTGGTCAGTGGTTACGTATTGCCGGGTCTGCAGGTGAAATATGGCGTGGGGATCTTTGACTCTTTAGCGACGCTCACGTTACGCTATCGCCTGATGCCTAAGCTGTATCTGGAAGCGGTGTCTGGCGTAGACCAGGCGCTCGATTTGCTCTATCAGTTTGAGTTTTAGCAATGCGAATATTTGTGTACGGCAGTTTACGGCGCAAACAAGGTAACAGCCACTGGATGACCAACGCCCAGTGGCTGGGCGATCACAGCGTTTTCGATTATCAACTGTACAGCCTGGGCCACTATCCAGGCGCGGTGCCCGGCGAAGGCACGGTACACGGTGAGGTTTATCGGATCGACGCATCGACGCTGGCCGAACTGGATGCGCTGCGCACCAAAGCAGGTGAATATGCACGTCATCTCATCCAGACGCCCTATGGCAGTGCCTGGATGTACGTCTATCAGCGCCCGGTCGATGGGCTGAAGCTGATAGAAAGTGGAAACTGGTTGGACAAAGACCAGTATTGAATACGACAACGCCACCCTAGGGTGGCGTTGTTTTTTGTATTGCTGATACCGGGATCCGCACAAACAAAAACACCGCCCGAAGGCGGTGTTTTGTCACGCTCGAAAAATATTATTTCTTCGCGCGTTCGAAGGAAGCAACGATTTCAGCTTTAGCCGCTTCAGCGTTGTCCCAACCGTCAACCTTAACCCATTTGCCCGCTTCGAGGTCTTTGTAGTGCTCGAAGAAGTGGGTGATCTGCGCTTTCAGCAGGTCTGGCAGGTCGTTCACATCTTTGATGTGATCGTATTCTTTGCTCAGCTTGGTGTGCGGTACCGCAACCAGCTTCGCATCTTCACCGGATTCGTCGGTCATTTTCAGCACGCCAACTGGACGGCAGCGAATGACGGAACCTGGTTCCAGTGGGTATGGCGTTGGGACCAGAACGTCTACCGGGTCACCGTCCAGAGACAGGGTGTGGTTGATGTAACCGTAGTTGCACGGATAGAACATCGCGGTGGACATGAAACGGTCAACGAACAGCGCGCCGCTCTCTTTGTCGACTTCGTATTTGATAGGATCTGCGTTAGCCGGGATTTCGATGACTACGTAGATATCTTCCGGCAGATCTTTACCCGCAGGGACGTTGAGTAAGCTCATGTCTGTTTCCTTTAGAATGTATGGCAAACTAGTGCCCGGTATTATAGCCAACTCGCCGGGAAAGTCTTGACCTGTTTTACGCCTCTCCCCCTGGAACCCGGCCTTTTCAGTGCCTTCTTACGGCAGAAAAATCCATAAACGTAGCCGCATCATGAATAAAATCATGAAACCGTTTACAACACGGTAAAAAATGGCAGCGTTGTGGTCAAAAAAAACACAAAAACGATAGCCATCAATGGGTGCGTGACACCTACTCCTTCCTGAACTCTGATGTTTGCTGCTAATTAACAAATAATTTACTTTTTTGAATTGTGATGTAACGCATTCCGTTACATATCCCATTGTCTATAGTTTTTCCGCAGATGAATATTTGACCAACAATAACCCTACGAGGATAACTCTATGTGGAAGCGCTTACTTCTTGTCACAGCAGTTTCCGCAGCCATGTCGTCTATGGTCATGGCTGCTCCTTTAACGGTGGGATTTTCGCAGGTCGGATCTGAATCCGGCTGGCGCGCGGCGGAAACCAACGTCGCGAAGCAGGAAGCGGAGAAACGCGGTATTACCCTGAAGATCGCCGACGGGCAGCAAAAACAGGAAAACCAGATTAAAGCGGTTCGCTCGTTTATCGCCCAGGGCGTAGACGCCATCTTTATCGCCCCGGTGGTCGCCACCGGTTGGGAGCCGGTGCTGAAGGAAGCCAAAGAGGCCAAAATCCCGGTTTTCCTGCTCGACCGATCCATTGATGTCAAAGACAAATCGCTCTACATGACCACGGTGACCGCCAACAACGTGCTGGAAGGTCAACTGATTGGCGAGTGGCTGATTAAAACCGTCGACGGCAAACCGTGTAATGTCGTCGAGCTGCAGGGCACCGTCGGCGCGAGCGTGGCGATTGACCGTAAGAAAGGCTTCGCCGATGCGATTTCGAAAGCCTCAAACATCAAGATTATCCGCTCTCAGTCTGGCGACTTTACCCGCAGTAAGGGTAAAGAGGTGATGGAGAGCTTTATCAAGGCGGAGAACAACGGCAAGAACATCTGCATGGTTTACGCCCATAACGACGACATGGTGATCGGTGCTATTCAGGCCATCAAAGAGGCCGGGCTGAAGCCGGGCAAAGATATCCTGACCGGCTCTATTGACGGCGTGCCGGATATCTACAAAGCGATGATTGCCGGTGAAGCCAACGCCAGCGTCGAGTTGACCCCGAATATGGCTGGCCCGGCGTTTGATGCGCTGGAGAAATTCAAGAAAGACGGCACCATGCCGGAAAAAGTGACGCTGACCAAGTCCACGCTGTATCTGCCGGATACGGCGAAAGAGGAGTTAGAGAAGAAGAAAAATATGGGCTATTAAGCGGGTTGTACCCTCACCCCAACCCTCTCCCTGAAAGGGAGAGGGAGCCGGGCGGTGCGGGCTGCAAGTTGGGCACAATATGTCCCCTCTCCCCCTCGGGGAGAGGGCTAGGGTGAGGGGGAGAGCACACAATGACCACTGAAATCAACCCGGAAATCCTCCGCACCGAGGGGCTCTGCCAGTACTTCCCCGGCGTCAAGGCGCTGGATAACGTCAACTTCAGCCTGCGGCGCGGTGAAATTATGGCGCTGCTCGGTGAAAACGGCGCGGGGAAATCGACGCTCATCAAGGCGCTGACCGGCGTCTACCACGCCAACAGCGGCAGCATCTGGCTGGAAGGCCAGCAAATTAACCCGAAAAATACCGCCCATGCCCAACAGTTGGGGATTGGCACCGTCTACCAGGAAGTGAACCTGCTGCCGAACATGTCGGTGGCGGACAACCTGTTTATTGGTCGTGAACCCAAACGCTTTGGCTTTATCCAGCGCAAAGAGATGGAAAAGCGCGCCACCGCGCTGATGGCCTCCTACGGCTTCTCCCTCGACGTGCGTGAGCCGTTAAACCGCTTTTCCGTGGCGATGCAGCAAATTGTCGCCATCTGCCGGGCTATCGATCTCTCGGCAAAAGTGCTGATCCTCGATGAACCGACCGCCAGCCTCGATACCAAAGAAGTGGAGATGCTTTTCACCCTGATGCGCCAGCTACGCGATCGTGGTGTAAGCCTGATCTTCGTCACCCACTTCCTCGATCAGGTCTATACGGTCAGCGATCGGATCACCGTGCTGCGTAACGGATCGTTCGTTGGCTGCCGGGAAACCCGCGAGCTGCCGCAGATTGAGCTGGTCAAAATGATGCTCGGCCGTGAGCTGGAACATCAGGCGCTACAGCGCGCCGGGCGTACGCTGCTCAGTGACAAACCGATCGCCTCGTTCGAGGGATACGGCAAAAAAGGCACCATCGCGCCGTTCGATCTGCACGTTCGCCCCGGCGAGATCGTCGGCCTGGCGGGGCTGCTGGGATCGGGGCGCACCGAAACCGCCGAAGTAATCTTCGGTATCCATCCTGCTGACAGCGGCCAGGCGATGATCAAAGGTAAACCGCAAACCCTGCGATCGCCGCATCAGGCCTCCTGTCTGGGGATTGGCTTCTGCCCGGAGGACAGGAAAACCGACGGCATTATTGCCGCCGCCTCGGTGCGGGAAAATATTATCCTCGCCCTGCAGGCTCAGCGCGGCTGGCTGCGGCCGATTCCGCGCAAAGAGCAGAACGACATTGCTGAACGCTTTATCCGCCAGCTGGCAATCCGCACTCCCAGCGCCGAGCAGCCGGTAGAGTTTCTCTCCGGCGGCAACCAGCAGAAGGTGCTGCTCTCCCGCTGGCTGCTAACGCGCCCGCAGTTCCTGATCCTCGACGAACCGACCCGTGGGATCGACGTGGGCGCCCACGCGGAGATCATTCGCCTGATCGAAACGCTCTGCGCCGATGGCCTGGCGCTGCTGGTGATTTCGTCCGAGCTGGAAGAGCTGGTGGGCTACGCCGACCGGGTGATCATCATGCGCGATCGCCAACAGGTGGCGGAGATCCCGCTCGATAAGCTTTCCGTTCCCGCCATCATGAACGCTATTGCGGCCTAAGGAGTACACCGTGATGCCTCGATCCGTTCCTCAACCCGGCCAGCCCGCGCGACGTTTTCGCTGGCCGCCGGGCATGCCGCAGATTGCGGCGCTGATTCTGGTGCTGCTGGTTGATAGCCTTGTCGCGCCGCACTTTTTCCAGATAACGCTGCAGGACGGCCGCCTGTTCGGCAGCCCGATTGATATCCTCAACCGCGCCGCCCCCGTGGCGCTGCTGGCGATTGGTATGACGCTGGTGATTGCCACCGGCGGCATCGATCTTTCCGTGGGCGCGGTGATGGCGATTGCCGGGGCCACCGCCGCCTCAATGACCGTGGCCGGGCACAGCCTGCCGGTGGTGCTGCTGGCGGCGCTAGGCTCCGGTGTGCTGGCGGGGCTATGGAACGGCATCCTGGTCGCTATCCTCAAAATTCAGCCCTTTGTGGCAACGCTCATCCTGATGGTGGCCGGGCGCGGGGTGGCGCAGCTGATCACCTCCGGGCAGATTGTTACCTTCGACTCGCCGTCGCTGGCATGGATCGGCAGCGGCAAGTTTCTGCTGTTCCCGACGCCGGTGATTATCGCGCTGGTGACGCTGGTCCTCTTCTGGCTGCTGGCGCGTAAAACCGCCCTCGGCATGTTTATTGAAGCGGTGGGGATCAACATCCGCGCGGCGAAAAACGCGGGGGTTAATACCCGTATCGTGGTAATGCTGGCCTACGTGCTGAGCGGTGTCTGCGCGGCCATTGCCGGCACCATTGTGGCGGCGGACATTCGCGGAGCTGATGCCAACAACGCCGGGCTGTGGCTGGAGCTGGACGCCATTCTGGCGGTAGTGATTGGCGGTGGCTCGCTGATGGGCGGGCGCTTTAATCTGCTGCTGTCGGTGGTCGGCGCGCTGATTATTCAGGGCATGAACACCGGTATTCTGCTCTCCGGTTTCCCGCCAGAGCTTAACCAGGTGGTGAAGGCGGTGGTGGTGATGTGCGTGCTGATCGTCCAGTCGCCGCGCTTTATTCAGATGCTGAAGAGGGTTCGCCGCGATGATAAAACGTAATTTACCGCTGATGATCACGCTGGGCGTGTTCATCCTCGGCTATCTCTACTGCCTGACCCAGTTTCCCGGCTTCGCGTCTACGCGGGTGATTTGCAATATCCTGACCGACAACGCCTTTCTGGGCATCGTGGCGGTAGGGATGACCTTTGTGATCCTCTCTGGCGGTATCGATCTCTCCGTCGGTTCGGTGATCGCCTTTACCGGCGTGTTCTTAGCCAAAGCCATTGGCGTATGGGGGCTGTCGCCGCTGGTAGCATTCCCGCTGGTGCTGGTGATGGGCTGTGCCTTCGGTGCGTTTATGGGCTGGCTGATTGATGCCCTGAAGATCCCGGCGTTTATCATCACCCTTGCCGGAATGTTCTTTCTGCGCGGCGTCAGCTATCTGGTCTCCGAAGAGTCGATTCCTATCGACCATCCGCTCTACGACACCCTCTCCGGGCTGGCGTGGACCATTCCCGGCGGTGGTCGCCTGAGCGCGATGGGGCTGTTGATGCTGCTGGTGGTGATTCTGGGGATCTTCCTTGCCCACCGTACCCGCTTTGGCAACCAGGTGTATGCCATCGGCGGCAGCGCTACCTCGGCGAACCTGATGGGGATTCCGACCCGCAGCACCATCGTGCGTATCTATATGCTGTCGACGGGGCTGGCGACGCTCGCCGGTATCGTCTTCTCTATCTATACCCAGGCGGGCTATGCGCTGGCAGGCGTTGGGGTAGAACTGGATGCCATTGCCTCGGTGGTGATTGGCGGTACGCTGCTGAGCGGCGGGGTGGGGACGGTGCTCGGTACGCTGTTCGGCGTCGGCATTCAGGGGCTGATTCAGACCTATATCAACTTCGACGGCACGCTCAGTTCCTGGTGGACGAAGATCGCCATCGGCATTTTGCTGTTTATTTTCATCGCGCTGCAGCGTGCGCTGACGGTGCTGTGGGAGAACCGTCAGAACGCGGCGGTGACTCGCGTTAGCGCGGCAGTAACAAAGGACTAACACGCTGAAACATTAATGTTTTTCCGGTAGCGGCCGATACTGACTTTTTACGCCAAACAGTACCCCTGCTACCGGACAACACTATGATGCTAAAAACGCTCTCTATCCGTACCGGCTTGCTGTCCCTGCTCGCCGTGATGACCCTGCTGCTGGTTTTAGTCAGCGGCATCGGCATTTATGCCCTCACCAAAAGCTCCACCTCTCTACAACGCATTGACCATCTGCAAAGCGATCAAATAACCCAGTTGAATGAAGGTTATACGTTGTTATTGCGCGCGCGTAACGAAGCTAGTCAGGCGGTCCGCTTGATGGAGATCGGCATGCTGGACGATGCGACGAAAGCGGTAAAAGTCCTCAACGGCGAAGTGGCCCAGGGGCAGAAGATTATTGCCGACGTGGGCCAGTCCTCAATGGATGATGCCGACGGCGCGCAGCTGCTGGCGAATGTAATGAAAAGCTTCGAAACCTACAACACGCAAGGGATCGTGCCGATGCTGGCGGCGCTGAATCAACAAAACGTCGACGGTTATTACGATCTGCTGGAAAAGACCATGATCCCGGTCTCCCGTCAGTTTGACGATGCAATCCACGCGTTCCAGGACTGGGGCGAGTCTCGCGGCCAGATTGAAGTTGCCGCGGTGCACAGCACCAAAAACCGCGTGCTGGTACTGATGGTTATCGCCATTCTCCTGACCGCAGGCGTGATGGCGCTGGGCTGGCTGCAGCTACGTCATCTGCTGCTTAAACCGCTGGCGGCGGCGATTGGCCAACTGGAGCAGGTCGCGGCGGGGGATTTAACCGATTCACCGCTGAAGGCGAACAGCGCGGAAATTAAACGTCTGAACGTGGCGATCGCCGGTATGCGCGAGTCGATGATGAACTCGGTGATGCGTGTGCGCGATGCCAGCTCGCAGATTGACGTGGGCAGCCGTGAGCTGACGGCGGGCAACAACCATCTGGCGCAGCGCACCGAGTCGACGGCGACGTCGCTTGAGCAGACCGCGGCCAGCATGGAAGAGATCACCGCCACCGTGAAGCAGAACGCCGATAACGCCGACCAGGCGCACAAACTGGCGCAGGAAGTTTCCGATACCGCCGACCGCGGTAGCGAAATGGTCTGCTACGTGATTGAAAAAATGCAGGATATTTCCGGCAGCGCCAACCGTATCGCCGATATCCTCAGCGTGATTGACGGGATTGCCTTCCAGACCAATATTCTGGCGCTGAACGCCTCGGTAGAAGCGGCGCGTGCAGGTGAGCAGGGGCGTGGATTCGCGGTGGTAGCAGGTGAAGTGCGTAACCTGGCAAGCCGCAGCGCGGATGCCGCTAAAGAGATTCGTCAGCTGATTTCCGCCTCGCAAACCCACGTCAGCGAAGGCAGTGACCTTGCGCAGCAGGCGGGGGAAACCATGGATGAGATTGCCAGTGAAGTGATGCGTATGACCAAGCTGATGCGCGAGATTGCCAGCGCGTCGCAGGAGCAGAGTCGCGGCATTGAGCAGGTGAATATTGCGGTAAGCCAGATGGATGAGACGGCGCAGCAGAACGCGGCGCTGGTACAGCAGTCGTCGGCGGCAACCCGTTCGCTGGAAGAGCAGTCGCAGGCGCTGGTGGCCGCGATGTCGTCGTTCCGGTTGCAGGTGTCGTAGCGAGGTTCCCCCTCACCCTAACCCTCTCCCCATAGGGGAGAGGGGACCGTCCGGTTTTCTCCCTCGCCCCTTTGGGGAGAGGGCCGGGGTGAGGGGGCACCTCAATAAGATTACGCGTCCGGGAACTCGCGAATCAAACGTTCCACGTCTTCAACCATATGGTCGTTACCCACGAAGAACGAACGACGCTGGTGCAGTGTTTCCGGCACGATATCCAGAATACGCTCTTTCCCATCGCTGGCCTTACCGCCTGCCTGTTCCGCGAGGAACGCCATCGGGTTGCACTCATACAGCAGACGCAGCTTCCCATCCGGGTGGCTGGCGGTGCTTGGGTACAGGTAGATCCCGCCTTTCAGCAGGTTACGGTGGAAATCGGCCACCAGAGAACCGATGTAGCGTGAGGTGTACGGGCGCTGCGTGGACTTATCTTCTTCCTGGCAGAACTTGATGTACTTCTTCACCCCGTTCGGGAACTTGATGTAGTTACCTTCGTTGATGGAGTAGGTGCTACCGCGCTGAGGGAAGCGCATACGCTCCTGGCACAGACAGAACACGCCCAGCGACGGGTCGTAGGTAAAGGCGTGTACGCCACAGCCGGTGGTGTACACCAGCATGGTGGAGGAGCCGTAAACCACATAGCCCGCGGCGACCTGGCGGTTACCCGGCTGCAGGAAATCTTCTTCGGTGACCGGCGTGCCCACTGGGGTTACGCGGCGGTAGATAGAGAAGATAGTCCCGACAGAGACGTTAACGTCGATATTAGATGAGCCATCCAGCGGGTCCATCAGGACCACATACTTCGCGTGTTCGCAGCCGTCGAATACAACAATTTCGTCTTCTTCTTCGGAGGCGATACCGGCGACGATGTCACGGGCGCGGAGTGCGGCTTTCAGCTTCTCGTTTGCGAACAAATCGAGCTTTTGTTGTACTTCTCCCTGTACGTTTTCTGCGCCGCTGGCACCCAGGATATCTACCAGGCCGGCCTTATTGATATCGCGGTGGATGATCTTGGCACCTAACTTTATTGCCGACAACAAAGCAGTGAGCTCACCGGTAGCATGAGAGAACTCGTGCTGCTTTTCGACAATAAATTCACCTAACGTTTTCATAACACTTTCCCTGACAGTGGATGTTGAGTAAAACGACTGCAACAATCTTAACAAAGAATAAAAAAAAATCGCACAGGTGAATCGCGCCAGCAAACTACGGAATATCCTGAAATGCATTTCTCTGCCGGCAAACATATGGGTAAAATGCGGGGCAGATAAAAAAAGGATAGTGACGTATGCGCATTCATATTTTGGGTATTTGTGGCACCTTCATGGGCGGTCTGGCGATGCTGGCTCGTTCGCTGGGTCATGAAGTCACGGGTTCGGATGCCAATGTGTATCCCCCGATGAGCACGCTGCTGGAAAAGCAAGGTATTGATTTAATTCAGGGTTATGACGCAAGTCAGCTCGACCCGCAGCCGGATCTGGTGATCATCGGCAACGCCATGACGCGCGGTAATCCCTGCGTAGAAGCGGTGCTGGAGAAGAACATTCCGTATATGTCCGGCCCGCAGTGGCTGCACGACTTCGTGCTGCGCGACCGCTGGGTTGTGGCGGTTGCCGGTACCCACGGCAAAACCACCACCGCCGGTATGGCGACCTGGATCCTTGAAGAGTGCGGCTACAAGCCGGGCTTCGTGATCGGCGGCGTTCCGGGTAACTTCGAGGTTTCCGCGCGTCTGGGCGACAGCCCGTTCTTCGTGATTGAAGCCGATGAATACGACTGCGCCTTCTTCGATAAGCGCTCCAAATTCGTGCATTACTGCCCGCGCACGCTGATCCTCAACAACCTTGAGTTCGATCACGCGGACATCTTCGACGATCTGAAAGCTATCCAGAAACAGTTCCACCACCTGGTGCGTATCGTTCCGGGTCAGGGTCGTATCATCCTGCCGGAAAACGACGCCAACCTGAAACAGGTGATGGCGATGGGCTGCTGGAGCGAGCAGGAGCTGGTGGGTGAGCAAGGCCACTGGCAGGCGAAAAAACTGAACACTGACGCCTCCGAGTGGGAAGTACTGCTCGATGGTGAAAAAGTCGGTGAAGTGAAGTGGGGCCTGGTCGGCGAACACAATATGCATAACGGCCTGATGGCGATTGCCGCCGCGCGTCATGTGGGTGTGACCCCGGCTGATGCCGCTAACGCGCTGGGCAGTTTTATCAACGCCCGTCGTCGCCTGGAGCTTCGCGGTGAAGCTAACGGCGTTTGCGTTTACGACGACTTCGCGCACCACCCAACGGCTATCCTCGCGACGCTGCAGGCGCTGCGCGGCAAAGTTGGCGGCACGGCGAAAATCATCGCCGTGCTGGAACCGCGTTCGAACACCATGAAAATGGGCGTCTGCAAAGATGACCTGGCGCCGTCTCTGGGTCGCGCTGACGAAGTGTTCCTGCTGCAGCCGCAGCACATTCCGTGGCAGGTTGCGGAAGTGGCAGAAGCCTGCGTGCAGCCTGCGCACTGGAGCGCTGACGTGGATACGCTGGCCGATATGATTGTGAAGAGCGCCGAGCCTGGCGACCATATTCTGGTGATGAGTAACGGCGGCTTCGGCGGCATTCATCAGAAGCTGCTCGACGGGCTGGCGAAGAAAGCGCAGCAGGAGTAATTCGCTGATGTTGCGCTGAGCGGGTTGCCCCTCACCCTAACCCTCTCCCCACAGGGGAGAGGGGACCGCCCGGTTTTCTCCCTTACCATACGAGCAGAAGGCACGGACGGTTTTCTCCCTCGCCCCTTTGGGGAGAGGGCCGGGGTGAGGGGGGACTCGCTCGATATAGCCCATTCCCCGGAACCTAAAAATGCTCACCGCCAAAAAAATCACCTCAACCAACTCTGTCTTATTCCCCCCACTAGACACCCTTTACACTCACGCCTTCCCCTGGCACGAACAGCGCGAACTCCCCGCTAAACAGCGCGCGCTAAACTCCCCGCACTACGCGCTGGAAGCGTGGTTCGATGGTGAGCAGTTTATTGGCATGAGTGGATGCTGGGCGTTCGACGGCTACGTCTATATTGAACATCTGGCCGTCGACAGCAGTCTGCGTTCACAGGGTTACGGCAAACGTCTGCTGGGGCAGATCCTCGAGCGCGCGCCGAAAACCATTCTGGAAATCGACCCGCTGACCACCGAGATAGCCCACAAGCGCCTGCGGTTCTATGAAAGCATGGGATTCTTCGCCAACCCGTGGCCGCACGCGCACCCGACCTATCATGCCGGCATCGCCGATCATGAGCTCATCGTGCTGAGCTACCCGCAGCCGATTGATGAAGCGCAGTACCAGCGCTTCAACCATGATTTGTGCCAGATTGTGATGGCATAGCGAGGCATCATTGCCGGATGGCGGCGTAAACGCCTTATCCGGCCTACAATTGGCACCGAATGTAGGCCGGATAAGCGTAGCGCCATCAGGCGGTTTCGCGCATACCTACCGAGTAGATAAAAAAATACCCTCACGAAGAGGGCATTTTCTCGAAGCTTAGTCCTGGTGTTCGGACAGCTCGCGCAGATACTGGAAGATCTGGCGGGAAGATTTTGGCGGCTTATTACCGGCTTTTTCTTTCCTGGCGTTACGCACCAGTGAACGCAGCTGCTGACGGTCGGCGTCAGGCCACAGGTTCATCACTTCTTCGATGGCTTCATCGCTACCGTCAACCATACGGTCACGCAGTTGTTCCAGTTTATGGAAAACAACAACCTGCTGGTTGTGGCGGTTTTTCAGCTTATCCAGCGCCTGACGGAAAGGTTCTACGTCACGCTGACGCAGCATTTTACCAATCAGCTGCAGCTGGCGGCGGCGGCCTTCCATCTTAATACGCTGCGCCAGTTCAATGGCGGCGCGCAGGTCGGCGTCCAGCGGGATTTTATCCAGCGCGTTCTTACCGAGCTCAACCAGTTCTACCCCAAGCTTCTTCAGCTCTTCGGCATCACGTTTAATTTCACTCTTGCTGACCCAGATAATTTCATCATCTTCGTCTTCGATATCATCACCGGGGACGTCGTCGAGCCAGTCTTCGGGCTGCTTTGTCATTTCAGGCTCCTTAAAAAAGAGGCTAATACTAACAGCTTGAGCGCATACTGAGAAAGGGTTCTCTGTTAGACTTCATTTAACTTTACCTCAGATTATGGCTTAGACGATGAAAGTGATCACACAAGTTGCACAACAACGTATTGCGCTGGAAAAAGCGGTCTCTATGGCGCTGGAACTGGCAGCCAGTCAATCAGACGGCGCGGAAGTGGCGGTCAGTAAGACCACCGGTATCGGCGTAAGCACCCGTTATGGTGAAGTCGAAAACGTCGAATTCAATAGCGACGGGGCGCTGGGGATCACCGTATATCACCAGAACCGTAAAGGCAGCGCGTCGTCCACCGACCTGAGCCCGGATGCTATCGCCCGTACCGTACAGGCGGCGCTGGACATCGCGCGCTACACCTCGCCGGACCCTTGTGCAGGCGTGGCAGACAAAGAACTGCTGGCCTTTGAAGCCCCGGATCTTGACCTGTTCCACCCGGCGGAAGTCTCCCCGGATGAAGCCATCGAAATGGCGGCCCGCGCTGAGCAGGCTTCCCTGAAGGCCGACAAACGCATTACCAACACCGAAGGCGGCAGCTTCAACAGCCACTACGGGATTAAAGTCTTTGGCAACAGCCACGGCATGCTGCAAAGCTACTGCTCAACCCGCCATTCCCTGTCCAGTTGCGTGATTGCCGAAGTGAACGGCGACATGGAGCGTGACTATGCCTATACCATCGGCCGTGCGCTGGGCGACCTGCAGTCCCCTGAATGGGTCGGTGAAGAGTGCGCGCGTCGCACCCTGTCCCGACTGGAGCCGCGTAAGCTCTCCACCATGAAAGCGCCGGTGATTTTTGCCAACGAAGTGGCAACCGGGCTGTTTGGTCACCTGGTGGGCGCGATTGCGGGTGGTTCGGTGTACCGTAAATCCACCTTCCTGCTGGACTCTCTCGGCAAGCAAATTCTGCCTGAATGGCTGACCATTGAAGAGCATCCGCATCTGCTGAAAGGGCTGGCGTCGACGCCGTTTGACGGCGAAGGTGTGCGCACCGAGCGTCGCGACATCATCAAAGACGGCGTGCTGACCCAGTGGCTGCTGACCAACTACTCCGCGCGTAAGCTGGGCCTGAAGAGCACCGGCCACGCGGGTGGCATCCACAACTGGCGAATTGCCGGTCGCGGCCTGAGTTTTGAAAAGTTGCTTAAAGAGATGGGCACGGGTCTTGTCGTGACTGAACTGATGGGGCAGGGTGTTAGCGGCATCACCGGCGACTACTCTCGCGGTGCATCCGGCTTCTGGGTTGAGAACGGCGAAATTCAGTATCCGGTGAGTGAAATCACCATCGCTGGCAACCTGAAAGACATGTGGCGCAATATGGTCACCATCGCCGACGATATTGAGACACGCAGTAACATTCAATGTGGTTCCGTACTGCTTCCGGAGATGAAAATCGCCGGGCAGTAATCACGTATTGGGCGCATCCTGCTGCGCCCGTTCGCTTAAATAATAAAAAGGAAGTGAGCAATGCGTAAAAAACTGGTTGCGATGCTGGCGGTCTCCGCGCTGGCGCTAGGTTCGGCTTCTGCCTTTGCTGACCTGGGCGAAGACATGGACACCCTGGCGGAAAATCTGCAAGTCGTGCAGAAGACCACCGACGCGGGTGAACTGAAAGCGGCCCTGACGAAGATGCGTACCGCCGCGGAAGACGCCAAAAAAGAGACCCCGCCAAAGCTGGAAGGCAAAGCGGCAGACAGCGCGGAAATGAAAGACTATCGTCATGGTCTGGATACGCTGATTGGTCAGATTGACGGTGCGATGAAGCTGGCGAACGAGGGCAAAGTAAAAGAAGCCCAGGCCGCCGCGGAAGATTTCAAAACCACCCGCAACGAGAACCACAAGAAGTTCCGCTAATCCTATCTCCGGAAGGTGTCGCCTGACGCCTTCCGTCTTTCTCCCCTCGAAAAACTTCACCGATATCACACTTTTCACCTTGGTTTTGCCATTCGTCTTTCCAATGACCTTGTCCCGCAGACGTGACATTCATCACGCGAATATATCGAAATCGTTATTTTCGTGGCGAATGTGTGAATCCGATCACTCAAGCCGTCTACCTTTCCACTTCGAAGTGGAAAACAACTCGCTACAAACTCCCATCCCCCGGCGTTAGGTTTATCCCCAGAGACATTAGCGGGGTAACACGAGTGAATAACGGAGCGGTAATACACGACGCAGGGGAGCAGGCGCTACAGACCGAACGGCTGGCCGACAAGATGTTGCAGCAGGTGTTCGCGCTGTTACGCCGCCGCGATATCACCCCTAACGACGTGCAGGAGCAAATGCTGACCTCCCACGTGCGGGCTATGGCCCACCGGTCCATCAGCGGCGAGCCGCTGCCGGAAGTGGATGAAAGCCTGTTTGAAGAGATTTCTGACGATTCAATGATGCTTGCCCGCGAAGTGGTCGCGGAGTTCGGCAACCTGCCTGATGAAGAGGCCTGGCTGCTCTCCGTTCACTTCGAAGTAGCAAAAGACAACCTGTAAGGAGCAACAAATGGAACAGATCACCGTAGTAATTGGCGACCGCCTGGGTAAAGGACAAAAAGTTGCCGCTGGCGCGGAAAAAGCCGGTGCTCGTGCAGTTGTGGTACCGGGCGTCGCCGCCGACATGAAGCTGGGCGACATGATGAAGGCCGAGAACGCGACCTTCGGTATCTCCTTCTGCGGCAGCGGCGGTGCAGGTGCTATCACCGCGCAGACCAAATATGGCTACAAAGCGAAATACGGCATGCGTTCAGTGGAAGAGGGCGTCACCGCCATCAACGAAGGCTGCAACGTGCTGGGCTTTGGCTTTATGGACAAAGAAGAGCTTGGTGAACGCCTGGTAGAGGCCTGGAAGAAGAAGTACGGCGCTTGAGTATGAAAGAGCAATTCACCACCACGGTGAGGGTCACGGGCAAAGGCGAGAGCAAAACACGGGCGTTCGCCGATGCCCTGAACCACGTGCAGGCAGCGGTGATGAAAACATCATCGCGCATCTTACTGCGTATTGAGCCACAGGATGTGCAGGTTGTTCATGCGCGCGAAGCGGTACGAAAAGAGGCGTTCTTATTCTTCTTTTTACGCCGTGAACGACGAGCGTACAGCGTGGAGCTGGACGTGACCGTCAACGTGACCGCCATCGATATCGATAAAGTGGATTTCGTCACGCAAACCTGATTTTCACCAAAGGGTTAGACTATGTTCCTGATAATTTTAATAAAATCGCTCATTATCGGCGGCCTGGTTGGCGTCGGCGTGGGCGCCGGAGCGGCACGCATGTTTCACGCGCCCACCACGCAGGGGATGGGGGCGTTTCGTACGTTGGGCGAGCTGAACTCCTGCGAAGGCGATCCGGCTTCCCACTTCTCCTTTGGCCTCGGCTTCTTCTTTAACGCCTGGGCTTCTTCCGTCGCAGCAGGTTCCTTCACCCAGGACGTTGACCACCGCATTATCCCGAACTGGGGCGCGGCGGCACTGATGGTGAAAAACCGCAACGTCGGTGAGACGCTGCATGACCCGCGCAAAATGGCGATTGCCTGCGGCATCATCGGCATGATCGTGGTGGCCTTCCTTAACCTGACGGCCTCTTCCGTACCGCAGGCGCTGCAGGTCACCGCCGTTAAGGTACTGGTTCCGGCAGCCAACCTGCTGGTGAACACCGTGATGCCGGTTATCTTCTGGCTGGCGGCGATTGATGCCGGTAAGAAATCAGGCTTCTGGGCCACCATCTTCGGCGGCGCAGCGCAGCTGATTATGGGTAACGCCGTACCGGGCCTGGTACTGGGTATTCTGATCGGTAAGGGTGTTGAAGAGAGCGGCTGGCATCGCGTCACCAAAGTGATGATGGGTGCGATTATTGCGCTGTTCGTCCTGAGCGCCTTCTTCCGCGGCTTCGACATGAAGATGATCGAATCCTTCCACCTGACCGTACCGAACTGGCTGGATCTGATCCACAGCTCAATCAGCGGCAAATAACGGGAGCCTGACATGGAACAAAATAAAGGTTTTTGGTATGCCGACTGGTCGTTCCCGATCTTCGTTGGCCTGCTCTCCTCCGGCGTGTTCGCCGGGACGCATATGTACTACCTCTACGGCATCGGTGCCTTTAACGAAGTGGCCTTCGTGGCGATGCTGAAAGCCGGGATTGATACCGGGGCTTACGGTGCCGTTGCCGCGTTCGGTGCGAGCTTCCTGTTCGCCCGTATCATCGAAGGTTCGCTGGTGGGGATCCTCGACATCGGCGGCGCGATTCAGACCGGCGTAGGTCTTGGGGTTCCAGCGCTGCTGCTGGGCGCGGGCATCATGTTCCCGGTGACCAACTTTATCGCCTCCCTGATTACCGGGCTGGTGATTGGTCTGGCGATTGGCTACATCATCATCCTGGCGCGTAAGTTCACCATTAACCAGAGCGACTCCACCTACGGGGCCGACGTGATGATGGGCGCGGGTAATGCCTCCGGCCGTTTCCTTGGCCCATTGATTATCCTCAGTGCCATGACTGCTTCGATTCCTATCGGTGTGGGCTCACTGATTGGCGCGCTGATTTTCTATGTCTGGCAGAAGCCGATTACCGGCGGCGCCATTCTGGGCGCGATGCTTCTGGGCTCTATCTTCCCGGTAGCGATTAGTTAAACCCTGCGGGCGCTCTGGCGCCCGCCTTAACAGGAGAGAGATATGTTTGATTTACTCCTGCGCCGTGCGCGCCTCGTCGACGATACCCTGACTGATATCGCCATCAAGGACGGTTCAATCGCGGCGCTGGGCGAGATTAGCGCGCCTGCCCTGAAAACCATTGAGCTGGACGGCAAATACTACGCCAGCGCCGGCTGGATTGACTCCCACGTCCATTGCTACCCGAACTCACCAATTTATCACGACGAACCGGACAGCGTCGGTATCGCTACCGGTGTGACCACCGTGATTGATGCTGGCAGCACCGGTGCCGATGACGTGGATGATTTCTACCAGCTGACCCGCAAAGCCGCGACCGAGGTCTATGCGCTACTCAACATCTCCCGCGTCGGGCTGATTGCCCAGAACGAACTTGCCAATATGGCCAATATCGATGCGGAAGCGGTGAAGCAGGCGGTGGCGCGCCACCCGGACTTTATCGTCGGCCTGAAAGCGCGCATGAGCAGCAGCGTAGTCGGTGAAAACGGCATTACGCCGCTGGAGCGTGGCAAAGCCATCCAGAAAGAGAACGGCGACCTGCCGCTGATGGTGCACATTGGCAACAACCCGCCAAACCTCGATGAAATTGCCGAGCTGTTGAGTTCCGGCGACATCATCACCCACTGCTACAACGGCAAACCAAATCGCATTCTGACGCCGGAAGGTGAACTGCGCGGCTCTATCGTGCGCGCCTTAAAGCGCGGCGTGCGCCTCGACGTCGGCCACGGCACCGCCAGCTTCAGCTTTGAAGTGGCCCGCCGGGCGATTGCAATGGGCATTCTGCCGCACACCATCAGCTCCGATATCTACTGCCGTAACCGCATCGACGGCCCGGTACGTTCGCTGGCGCTGGTGATGTCGAAGTTCCTCGCCATCGGTATGTCGCTGCCGCAGGTTATTGACTGCGTCACCGCCCATGCCGCCGACGGCCTACGGCTGACCCGTAAAGGGCAACTGGCGGTGGGGTATGACGCCGATCTGACGCTGTTTACCGTTGCCCAGATCCCAACGGTGCTGGTGGATGCGGAAAAAGAGAGTCTTCAGGCTGACAAGATTTTGCTGCCGCTTGCCGCGATTCGCGCGGGCAAGGGCTATCTGACCGAACAAGGGAGTGCGGAAAATGCCTTCGATTTTTGAGAAATACGATTTAAAACAGGTGATTAATACCTCCGGCCGTATGACGATCCTTGGCGTCTCTACGCCGCGTCCGGAAGTGGTGGAAGCCGCGATGGCGGGCATGAACCAATACTTCGAGATGAAAGATCTGGTGAATAAAACCGGTGCCTACATTGCGAAGCTGCTGGACGTAGAAGGGGCGACCGTCGTCTCCTGCGCCTCCGCCGGGATTGCGCAGTCGGTGGCGGCGGTGCTGGTAAAAGACAGCGACTGGCTGCTGGAAAACCTGCACGTCACCCCAATTGAAAACAACGAAATCGTGCTGCCAAAAGGCCACAACGTTAACTTTGGCGCACCGGTTGGCACTATGGTGGCGCTCGGCGGCGGCAAGCTGGTGGAAGCGGGCTACGCCAATGAATGTTCTGCCGACCAGCTGGCGGCGGCTATTACCCCGCGTACCGCGGCCATTCTGTACATTAAATCTCACCACTGCGTGCAGAAAAGCATGCTCAACGTGGCGCAGGCCGCGGCGGTCGCGCGTAGCCACAATCTGCCGCTGATTGTCGATGCGGCGGCGGAAGAAGATTTACAGGCCTACTATCGCGCGGGCGCGGATCTGGTTATTTACAGCGGCGCGAAGGCCATTGAAGGGCCAACCAGCGGGCTGGTTATCGGTAAAACCCAGTACGTGGAGTGGGTCAAACGCCAGTCGAACGGTATTGGTCGTGCCATGAAAGTGGGCAAAGAGGGCATTCTTGGCCTGACCTGCGCCATTGAACATTACCTGACGGCGACCAAAGAGAGCGGCGAAGAGATGGTGGCGAAAATGACCCCATTCATCGACGCGCTTAATACGCTCAACGGCGTGACCGCTCGCGTGGTGTGGGACAGCGCGGGCCGCGACATTGCGCGCGCCGAGATTAAATTTGATGAAGCCGTGACCGGCATCCACACCGGTGACCTGGTGGCGGCGCTGAAGCAGGGCGAATACGCCATTTACTTCCGCGGCTACAAGGCCAACGAAGGCATTATCGAAGCCGATGTCCGCAGCGTGGATGCGCAGCAGCTGGAGATTGTCTCCCGCCGTATTGCTGAAGTCTTAAACCAGGAGAAAAAAGCATGAAACTAACCCCAAACTTTTACCGTGACCGCGTCTGCCTGAACGTTCTGGCAGGCAGCAAGCAGAACGCCAGCGAGATTTACGAAGCGGCGGAAGGTCATGTGCTGGTGGGCGTGCTCTCCAAAAACTATCCGGACATCGCCAGCGCGGTAGCCGATATGCGTGAATACGCAAAACTGATTGATAACGCACTGTCTGTTGGCCTGGGCGCAGGCGATCCGAACCAGTCGGCGATGGTCAGCGAAATTTCCCGCCAGGTGCAGCCACAGCACGTAAATCAGGTCTTCACCGGCGTCGGCACCAGCCGCGCGCTGTTGGGGCAGAACGAGACCGTGGTCAACGGCCTGGTGTCGCCAACCGGCACCGTCGGCATGGTGAAAATCTCCACCGGCCCGCTCTCCAGCAATGCGCCGGACGGCATTGTGCCGCTGGAAACGGCGATAGCTCTGCTGAAAGATATGGGCGGCAGCTCGATTAAATACTTCCCAATGGGCGGCCTGAAGCATCGCGATGAGTTTGTGGCGGTAGCGGAAGCCTGCGCACGTCATGATTTCTGGCTGGAGCCGACCGGCGGCATTGACCTCGACAACTACGGCGAAATCCTGAAAATTGCGCTGGATGCTGGAGTTAGCAAAATTATCCCCCATATCTATAGCTCGATTATTGATAAGGCGAGCGGTAATACGCGTCCGGCGGATGTGCGCCAACTGCTGGACATCACGAAACAGCTTGTTAAGTAGTGCGATTACCCCCCTCACCCCGGCCCTCTCCCCATAGGGGAGAGGGAGAAAACCGACCGTACTTTTTTGCGCCGATCATACGTAAACGCACTGAACGGTCCCCTCGCCCCTCTGGGGAGAGGGTTAGGGTGAGGGGGAAAACCCACCGAACCATCAAGGAGTCACCATGCCAACCGCTCGTCACCTGCTTGTTGCTTCACTCTCTCTGCTTGCCGCCAGCGCCGTCGCGCAAACCCAGTACGCCTGGGTGGGTACCTACAACCCTAACGGCGAAGGTCTGTACCGTTTTACCGTCGATGGAAAAACCGGCGAGCTGCGCGATAAAGCGCTTGTCAGTTCGCTGCCGAACGTCGCGCAGCTGACCGTCAGCCAGGATGGCAAAACCCTGTACGCCGCCAGCGAAGTAGAAAAAGGTGTGGTGCAGGCGTGGCGCATTGCCGCCAACGGCGAGCTTAGCGAGCTGAATCAGGTGGCTTCCGGCGGCGCAGGCCCGGTCTATCTCTCGCTGACGCCAGATGGCCGCCACCTGCTGGTGGCGAACTACGTGAGCGGGTCGATTGCCGTCCTGCCGGTGAAAGAAGATGGTAGCTTGGGTGAGGCGGTGGATGTGCATCAGGATCAAGGCCCTGCTGGCGCAGCGCGACCGGCTGCGGCGGCTGAAGGCAGCTTTGCCGTCAGCGATCATAACGGCCCGCATGCCCATATGATCTCGGCCGATCCGAGCGGGAAGTTTGTCTTTTCGACCGATCTGGGGCTGGACAGGATCTATCAGTACCGTATTGACAGTGCCAGCGGCAAGCTGACGCCGAATGACCCGCCGTTTATCGCCGCATCGTCCGCCGGGGCGGGGCCACGACATTTTGTCTTCACGCCTGCCGGGAATGGACTATGGTTGATTAACGAAGAAGCTTCCACGCTGACGTTTTATCACCTCGATAAACAGAGCGGACTGCTGCGCGAAGGGAAAACGGTCTCTGCCTTACCGAAAGAGTACAAAGGCACCAGCTTTGCCGCCGGTCTGGTATTAAGCCAGGACGGCAAGCAGCTGTACGTCGCTAACCGCTTACACAACAGTATCGCCCACTTTACCGTGATGGCCGATGGCACCCTGAAACATCAGGATGACATCTGGACGCGTGGCGACTATCCACGAACGTTAACGCTGGATAAGCAAGGGCACTGGCTCTATGTGATGAATCAGCGTAGCGACAATATCACCCGCTTTAGCGTAGCGCCGAAGGACGGAAAACTGACGTTCTCCCCGGACTACACCCCGGTTGGCAGCCCATCCCAGATGGTGATTTCTGCCACCCCATAAGCCGTAACAGGAAGGAACCGACATGAGATTTCCCAATCAACGTTTAGCGCAACTCTTTACTCTGCTGCAAAACGAAACGCTGCCACAGGATGAACTGGCGCAGCGCTTGTCGGTTTCGACCCGCACCGTACGCGCCGATATCACCGCGTTAAACGAGCTGCTGATGCATCACGGCGCGCAGTTTGTGTTGGCCCGCGGCAGCGGTTACCAGCTGAAGATTGACGATCCGTCGCGCTATCAACAGTTGGAAGCAACGGCGCCTAAGCCGCAGCACATTCCCCGCACCGCCCAGGATCGCATTCATTTTCTGCTGGTGCGCTTTCTGACCTCGGCGTTCTCCATTAAGCTTGAGGATCTTGCTGACGAGTGGTTTGTCAGCCGCGCGACGCTACAGGGCGATATGGTGGAAGTGCGCGAGCGCTTTCAGCGCTATCAACTGACGCTCGAGACTCGCCCGCGCCACGGCATGAAGCTGTTTGGCAGCGAGGTGTCGATTCGCGCCTGTCTGACCGACCTGCTGTGGGAGCTCAGCCAGCAGGGGCCGCTCAACCCGATGATCCGCCAGGAAGCGTTTGATGACAGCGTGCCAGCCCTGCTGGAGGCCGTGCTGGAAGAGACGCTTGTCCGTCATCATGTGCGCTTGACCGATGTCGGGGAACGCTTTATCTGCCTGTACGGTGCGGTCGTCGCACGCCGCGTAAGTGACGGCTATCCGCTGGCGGATTTCAGCGCCGAAGAGGTCGCGCAGAACGTGCGTGATGTTGCCCATGATGTGGCCAGCGCCCTGCAAAAGCTCACCGGAAAGCCGTTCTCCCAGGCGGAAGAAGCCTGGCTGTGCGTGCATCTTGCCGCCCGCCAGGTGCAGGACGTTGACCCGGAAACCATCAGCGCCGACGACGACGAAGCGCTGGTGAACTATATCCTGCGCTATATCAATCAGCAGTATAACTACAACCTGCTGGAGGACGCGCAGCTCCACGCGGATCTACTGACCCATATTAAGACCATGATCACCCGCGTGCGCTACCAGATTATGATCCCCAACCCGTTGCTTGATAACATCAAGCAGCACTACCCGATGGCGTGGGATATGACGCTGGCGGCGGTCTCGAGCTGGGGGAAATATACCCCTTACACCATCAGCGAAAATGAAATTGGTTTTCTGGTGCTGCACATCGGCGTGGGGTTAGAGCGCCACTACAATATCGGCTACCAGCGCCAGCCGAAGGTGCTACTGGTGTGCGATGCCGGTAACGCCATGGTGCGGGTGATTGAAGCCATTCTGCAGCGCAAATATCCGCAGGTGGAGATTGCCGCTACGCTGTCCCAGCGTGAGTACGAACAGCTGGAGAGCGTGAGCGAAGATTTTGTCATTTCTACGGTGCGTATCAGCGAAAAAGAGAAGCCGGTCGTCACCATTTCGCCGTTCCCCACGGATTACCAGCTGGACCAGATTGGTAAGCTGGTGCTGGTCGACCGCACGCGCCCGTGGATGCTGAACAAGTTCTTCGACGCCGCCCATTTTCGGGTTATCGACGGGCCGACGGACCAGCAGACGCTGTTCGCCGAACTCTGCCAGCAGCTTGAGCAGGAAGGGTTTGTCGACGAAGCGTTCCATGCCTCGGTGGTGGAGCGTGAAGCGATTGTCAGCACCATGCTCGGCGATGGCATCGCGCTGCCGCACGCCCTGGGGCTACTGGCGCAAAAAACCGTGGTCTACACCGTGATTGCCCCACAGGGCATCGTCTGGGGCGATGAAACCGCCCACATCATCTTCCTGCTGGCGATCAGCAAAAGCGAGTATGAAGAGGCGATGGCCATCTACGATATCTTCGTCACTTTCCTGCGCGAACGCGCCATGACACGCCTGTCGGCAACCCGCAGCTTTGATGAGTTTAAGGCGGTGGCGATGGAGTGCGTCAGCCGGTTTTGAGAGGCTGACGTAGGGGGTTAACGCAGGTGGTGCACCACCTGATTACTGCTGCCGCGCCAGATAAGCGCCGGGTCTTTTAAGTCCTGCACAAACTTACCGTCAACCAGCACGTTGATAAGGTCGACGACCTCCATCTGCGCGGCGTTCAGTTCGTCAATTTTGTAGCCGGTCCAGACCCAGATATCTTTGCCGGGGCATTCGGCGTGAATGCGCTGAACCAGTTTGAGGATTTCCGGCACGTTTTGCGGGTGCAGTGGGTCGCCGCCGGAGAGGGAAATTCCCTGGCGTTTTACGCGGGTGTCGTTCAGGTCGGCGATGATGCGGTCGGCCATCTCGGCGGTAAACGGCTGGCCGGAGTTCACGCGCCAGGTGCTCTTGTTGTAGCAGCCGGGGCATTCGTGAACGCAGCCGGAAACAAACAGCGTGCAGCGTGTACCCGGCCCGTTAACGATGTCGACGGGGTAGTATTGATGGTAATTCATGTTCGCGTTCCAGATTTTCGGCCGGTATACGGTCGTGCAGCGAGCGGTAAAACGATCCCCTCTCCCCTGAGGGGAGAGGGTTAGGGTGAGGGGACAAACCGCTCGAACTTAACCGAGCTGCCCGTTACCCAGGTGCTTAACGCGGCGTTTCACTTCTTCCTGCTTACCGGCGTTGAACGGACGGGCGTCCGGGCTGCCGAGGTAGCCGCACACACGGCGAGTCACGGAGACGCGCGCAGCGTCGTGGTTACCGCATTTCGGGCAGGTGAAGCCTTTGCTGGTGCACTCGAACTCACCGGTAAAGCCGCATTCGTAGCATTCGTCGATTGGCGTGTTGGTACCGTAATACGGCACGTGCTGATAGCTGTAATCCCACACGTCTTCCAGCGCCTTCAGGTTGTGCTGAATGTTCGGGTACTCGCCGTAGCAGATGAAACCGCCGTTAGCGATTGGCGGGTAGGCCGCTTCAAAATCAATCTTGTCGTACGGGTTCACCTTCTTCTCCACGTCGAGGTGGAAGCTGTTGGTGTAGTAGCCTTTGTCGGTAACGCCTTCAACAAGGCCGAACTCGGCGGTGTCCAGACGGCAGAAGCGGTCGCACAGGTTTTCACTTGGCGTGCTGTACAGGCTGAAGCCGTAGCCGGTTTCGTCTTTCCACTGGTCAACGGCATCGCGCAGGCGCTGAACAATCGCTACGCCTTTCTCACGCAGCATCTCGCTGTCGTACATATGCTGGTTGCCGAACAGCGCGTTGATGGTCTCGTGGATACCGATGTAGCCCAGAGAAATAGACGCACGACCGTTTTTGAAGATCTCAGAAACGTCGTCGTCCGCTTTCAGACGCACGCCGCAGGCACCTTCCATATACAGGATTGGCGCAACGCGAGCTTTCACCCCTTCCAGACGAGCGATACGGGTCATCAGCGCTTTACGCGCCAGCACCAGACGTTCGTCCAGCAGTGACCAGAACGCGGCTTCGTCGCCTTTCGCTTCCAGCGCAATACGTGGCAGGTTGAGGCTGATAACGCCAAGGTTGTTACGGCCATCGTGAACCTGTTCGCCGTCCTCGTTTTCCCACACGCCGAGGAAGCTGCGGCAGCCCATCGGGGTTTTAAACGAACCGGTGACTTTCACTACCTGATCGTAGTTGAGGATGTCCGGATACATGCGCTTGCTCGCGCATTCCAGCGCCAGCTGTTTGATGTCGTAGTTGTCATCGCCCGGCTTGTGGTTCAGGCCATCGCGAATGGCGAAGACCAGTTTCGGGAACACCGCGGTTTTGCGGTTCTTGCCGAGGCCCGCGATACGATTACGCAGAATGGACTGCTGAATCAGACGGGATTCCCAGCTGGTGCCAAGGCCGAAACCAAAGGTCACGAACGGGGTCTGGCCGTTAGCGGTATGCAGCGTGTTGACTTCATATTCCAGCGACTGGAAAGCGTCGTAGCACTCTTTCTCGGTACGCGAACGGGCATACTCTTCCGCATTCGGGATCTGCCACTCGTCGGCGGTTTTACGATGCTTGTTGAAGCTGGCGGTCACAAACGGTGCCAGCACTTCATCGATACGGTTGATGGTGGTGCCGCCGTAAATGTGGCTAGCCACCTGTGCGATGATCTGCGCGGTTACCGCGGTAGCGGTTGAGATGGATTTTGGCGGCTCGATCTCCGCGTTGCCCATCTTAAAGCCCTGAGTCAGCATGCCTTTCAGATCGATCAGCATACAGTTGAACATCGGGAAGAACGGCGAGTAGTCGAGGTCGTGGTAGTGGATAACACCGCGCTCGTGCGCCATCACCACGTCGTGCGGCAGCAGGTGCTGGCGAGCGTAGTGCTTAGCGACGATACCGGCCAGCAGGTCGCGCTGGGTCGGGATCACTTTACTGTCTTTGTTGGCGTTCTCGTTCAGCAGCGCCGAGTTGGTCTGCTCAACCAGGCCGCGAATTTCCTGGTTCAGACGACCGCGTTTTTCGCGCTGGCTGTCGCGGTCGTGGCGATATTCGATATAGGCACGCGCGAGCTGCTTGTACGGCCCGGACATCAGCTGGTTCTCAACGGCGGTCTGAATCACGTTGATATCAACCTGCGCCTGGCCCTGCATTTGTTGGCTAACGATTGCTGCGACGGTGGCGCAATAGTCTGCGTCATCGACTCCCGCTGCTTTAGCTGCACGCAGAATTGCTTCTTTGATGCGCTCTGATTTGAACGGCACTTTACAGCCATCTCGTTTCATCACATGCGGTGTCATGATCACTCCAATTTTATAAGTACGTTATAAGAACAGGTTATCCACAGAGGCGGGAAAACGACGATTGGCGTAATCACTCCATTAACCAATACTTTCCCTCGTGTGCGGCCCAGGTTATCCACATACCGACTATCTTTTTGGTGATTATCATTGTTGCAATGATAGTCGATAAATACCATATGTTGGGCCGGGACGCATTTTAAGTTCTATATGTAGTGATTTGCATCAAAGATGTTTGCGCTTTTATTGATTCAGAACAAAGTAAAAATGCAAGAGTACAGATGGCAAGCGTTGAGGGTAATGTAAATTTTGCTGCTCAAGAAGTGTCCAAAAAAGGACCGAAAAACAGCGTGATGCGAAGGAGCCCGGCAGCAGGGCGCTACCGGGCCGGAGGGTTAACGCTGAAGCCACCAGATAGCTTCAAACGGACGCAGCGTCATGCCAGCAGGGGTGTCGTAGTTGCTCATCAGCACCTCGCCATCGGTGGAGCCAGCCGGTGGCTCCCAGGCCTGCGGCTCGCCGCTGAGGTTGGCGGCGACCAGCAGCGTTTGCCCCTGCCACTGACGGCGGTAGCACCACAGCGACGGGTGCTCAGGCAGCAGATCCTGATAGTCGCCCCAGGTCAGCACCGGTTCAGATTTACGCAGCGCAATCAGCTGTTGGTAGGCGTAAAACACCGAATCAGGCTCTGCCAGCGCGCGTTCGGCGTTGATCTCAGCATAGTTGTGGCTGACGCCAATCCACGGTTTGCCTTCGGTAAACCCAGCGTTAGGGCTAGCATCCCACTGCATTGGTGTACGGCTGTTATCGCGGGATTTGCTGGCAAGAATCGCCAGTAGCTCGTCGGCGTCTCGTCCCTGCGCCAGCAGCTCGTTATACATGTTATGACTCTCCACGTCGCGGTACTGCTCAATCGTCGTGAAGTGCGGGTTGGTCATGCCAATCTCTTCGCCCTGATAGATGTACGGCGTGCCCTGCATCCCGTGCAGCACCATCGCCAGCATCTTCGCAGCGGTGACGCGGTGTTCACCTTCGTCGCCAAAGCGCGAAACAATGCGTGGCTGGTCGTGGTTACACCAGAACAGCGCGTTCCAGGCGCGGTTGTGCATTCCCTGCTGCCAATGGTTAAACAGTGATTTCAGCGCCACAAAGTCCGGGCGTGCCAGCGTCCATTTCTCGCCGCCAGGGTAGTCCACCTTCAGGTGGTGGAAGTTAAAGGTCATCGACAGCTCTTTACCGTCGAGAGAGGCGTACTGCTGGCAGTTTTCAAGCGTGGTCGAGGACATCTCACCGACGGTCATCAGGCCGCGCGGGGTAAAGACATCACGGCTGAACTCCTGCAGGAACTCGTGGGCGCGTGGGCCATCGGTATAGAAACGGCGGCCGTCGCCCTGATGGTCGTCCGGGAAACTCTGGTCTTTGGAAATGACGTTGATGACGTCGAGGCGCAGACCATCAACGCCGCGATCGGCCCAGAACTCACAGACCTTTTTCAGCTCGGCGCGTACCGTCTCATTTTCCCAGTTGAGATCCGCCTGCTCGGTGGCGTACAGGTGCAGATAGTACTGGCCGCTGGCTGCGTCCCATTGCCAGGCGTTGCCGCCAAACTTCGAGCGCCAGTTATTCGGCGGCGTGTCCGGCGTGCCGTCGCGCCAGATATAGAACTGGCGGTATGGGCTCTCTTTGTTCAGCGACTCTTTAAACCACGCATGATGGGTGGAGGTGTGGTTGAGCACCATGTCCAGCACGATGCGAATCCCGCGCTTATGCGCTTCGGCAACCAGCTGGTCAAAATCGTCGATCGTGCCGTAAGAGGGGTCGATCTCGGTGTAGTTGGCAATATCGTAGCCGTTATCGACCTGCGGTGAGACGTAGAACGGCGTTATCCAGATGGCATCAACGCCGAGTTTTTGCAGATAGTCGAGACGTGAGGTGACGCCGCGCAGATCTCCCGTTCCGCTGCCGGTCGTGTCCTGGAAGCTTTTCGGGTAGATCTGGTAAATCACGCCGTTTTGCCACCAGTGAGGTAGTGTATTCATTCGGTTGTCCTCTAATAAGAATCAGGGGCGCAAGTGCGCCCCGAAGAAGGTGTGTTACATGACGGGCAGCGTGCCCTGACGCTCTTTGCGTTTGTAGACCATCACCGTCAGGAGAATCGGTACCACGATGGTGATAATCATCGCGATGCTGTAGACGCCCCAGAAGGTTGGCTTAATCGACAGGATGCCCGGCAGGCCGCCGACGCCGATACCGTTCGCCAGCACGCCGTACAGGCCGCACAGCAGGCCCGCGATGCCGGAACCGATCATCGCGCAGAGCATCGGGAAGCGGTACTTCAGGTTGATCCCGTACATGGCCGGTTCGGTCACGCCGAGGTAGGCGGAGATCGCCGCCGGAACGGAAATTTCACGCTCTTTGGCCTTACGGCTGCAAATGATAATGCCGACGACGGCAGAGGCCTGCGCGATGTTCGACAGGGCAATCATTGGCCACACCGGGGTGCCGCCCATGCTCTGAATCATCTGCATATCAATAGCCAGCGTGGTCTGGTGCACACCGGTGATTACCAGCGGCGCATACAGGAAGCCGAACAGCGCGGCGCCAATCGGTGCGAAGCTGCCGGTCAGCAGGTGACGCACGGCGAAGGCCACACCGTCGCCAATCAAGCGGCCGAATGGCCCGATAATCGCGTGAGCGAGGAATACCGCCAGGATCAGTGAGCACACCGGTACGATAACGAGGTACAGGTAGTCCGGTACGATGCGTTTGAGGCGTGTTTCAATAAAGCCGAGGGTCAGACCCGCCAGCAACGCGGGGATAACCTGCGCCTGGTAGCCGACTTTAGCGATGGTAAACAGGCCGAAGTTCCACACTTCTGGCACCTGCTGACCCAGCAGATAGGCGTTCATCAGCTGTGGGGAAACCAGCGTGACGCCGAGCACGATGCCGAGGATCGGCGTGCCGCCCATTTTCTTCACCGCAGACCAGCAGATACCGACCGGCAGATAGAAGAAGATAGCCTCACCAATCAACCACAGGAAGTCATAGATGGTTTGCAGCGACGGGTGCATCTGCGCCAGCGTCTGCCCGTTGCTCATCGGCAAGTCGCCGATTACGTTGCGGAAGCCTAAGATCAAACCCCCGCTGATCAGCGCTGGTAGCAGCGGGAAGAAGATCTCAGCGAAGTGCGAGATCATCTGCTCGTGCCATTTCATATTCTGGCGAGCCGCCGTTTTGGCCTGCTCTTTATCCGCGCCGGTCTGGCCGGTGGTGGCCAGCAGCGCCTGGTAGTAGTCGCCCACTTCCGTGCCGATAACCACCTGGAACTGCCCGGCGTTGGTGAAGCAGCCTTTGACCATCGGCAGCTCTTCGATAGCTTTCGGGGAGGCCTTGGCCGGATCGTTAAGCACAAAGCGCAGGCGCGTGATGCAGTGGCTGACGGTGGCGATGTTTTCGCGCCCGCCAACCAGCTCGATAAGTTTATCGATGTTCTTTTGGTCTATTTTTTTGCTCATGATAGGGCCTTAAAACAGAGGTGATATCTCCCCGATACCGCCACTTCAGACGCTCTTTTAAGCAAGCGATCTGACGGACACAGGATCGAACCGTTATTAATACGTTGAATATTAGCGTAACGGGTTTGCGGTTTCGGGAAAATGGGAACGTTCCCGAAACGCTGCGGCGATCACATTAAAGCTGATGTTAAGCTTAGGACAGAATGGCGGGGATCACGATCTGATGCGGTTCGCTTCGACCGCTGATCTGGGCGATAAGCTGCTCTGCGGCGCGGTGTCCCGCCTCGGCGTAGCCGGGATCGACGGTGATAATTTCCGGGTGCAGGAACTTGGTCAGCGGCGTATTACCGACGCTCGCCAGCTGGACGTTGTCGATGCGCTGCTCCTGCAGATACTTGCTCACGCCAAGGGCGAGGGTGTCTGTCGCACAGATAAGCGCGGTGGTCTCTGGAGTGATAACCTGGCTTGCGAAGTCATAGCCCTGCTTCATCGCCAGGCCCGGCAGTGCGGCGACCGGTGTAAGCTTGTGGCGTTTGCAGAACGCCTGATAGGCATCGTGACGACGCTGCCCGGTGGTGACGTCTGAAGGGGGAACGCCGAGGAAACTAATATGGCGATGGCCCAACTCGAACAGGCGCTGCATGAGCTGCGTAATCGCCCCGGTGTCGTCATAGCAGACGGAGGCAAAACCGTTGGCATCACGAGCCATCAGCACCAACGTCGAGTGCCAGTCGCCCAGAATCGCTTCGGTCACGCCGGTAAAGCCAAACAGGATCACGCCGTCAATATTGCGGCGTTTCAGCATCGCCAGATGTTCGACCACTTTTTCCGGCGAGAACTGGCTTTCCATCATGATGGGGTCATAGCCCTGCTCGTAGAAGGCGGGCAGCATGGTCTGTACCGCCAGATTTTCCGACAGCGAGTCCAGACGGGTGACAATAATCGCCACTACCTTATCGCTCTGCCCACGCATGGCGCGCGCGGAGCGGGAAGGGGAGAAGCCGTGCTGCGCCATCACTGCTTCGACGCGTTCGCGGGTACGGTCGCTGACGCCGCTCTCGTTATTCAGCACGCGGGAGACGGTTGATTTCCCGACACCGCTCAGGCGAGCGATATCTTTAATAGTCAGCCGATTTTCCATAATAGTTGCCCCGCGTGAATATTTTATGCCGTCTACCTGATGGTTGACGTACCGTTGAATTGCCTGACGTTATTATATCGCTCTAATTGTCACAAACCTTATGAATTTCTGCGTATAATCCGCGGCGTTTTCTATTATCAATCTTACCGGAGGCTGTATGGATCCCGATCCCACCCGTCTCTCCAACTGGAGAGTAATTTTCCGGTAAGCCAGCTTCTCGCTGCCTTGCCGATGATGTGAGGCAGTGACACGTCTTAATGTCCCTGCAATAAAAATGAAGTGCCTTTACGGTACAGATTGACTGTGCCCACAGGCCTATCTGCGGTTGCCCCCGGCGACTGCGGAGGACTTTTGTATGCTGAAAAATTTAACACGGCAGCTGTTTGCGCAGCTTGGCCGCCATTTGCCGCGCCGTCTGGTACAGCGCGATCCTATGCCTTCTCAGCAGAGCGTTGCTCACACGCCTATTCCGCCATCGCTCAGCGAACAGTGCCTGAAAATGGCGCACCTCAGCGAACAGGCGCTGTGGGAAACTTTTAATACTCATCCGGAAGGGCTGAACGCCGCGGAAGTTGAGCTGGCGCGCGTTGCTCATGGCGAAAACAAGCTGCCAGCGCAGCAGCCGCAGCCGTGGTGGGTGCATCTGTGGCTCTGCTACCGTAACCCGTTCAACATCCTGCTGACCGTGCTGGCCGCCGTCTCTTACGCGACAGAAGATCTGTTCGCGGCGGTGGTCATTGTGCTGATGGTGGGTATTTCCACGCTGCTGAATTTTGTCCAGGAAGCCCGCTCGACCAAAGCGGCAGACACCCTGAAAGCGATGGTGAGCAACACCGCGACGGTGCTGCGCGTTATCAATGACAAGGGCGAGAGCAGCTGGGTGGAACTGCCTATCGACCAGCTGGTGCCGGGCGACATCATCAAACTGGCGGCGGGGGATATGATCCCGGCCGACCTGCGCGTGATTCAGGCGCGCGATCTGTTCGTGGCGCAGGCATCGCTGACCGGCGAATCCTTGCCGGTTGAGAAAGTGGCGCATACCCGCGAGCCGGATCAAACTAACCCGCTCGAGTGCGACACTCTGTGCTTTATGGGCACCAACGTGGTGAGCGGCACCGCGCAGGCGATGGTGATTGCCACCGGAGCCAACACCTGGTTTGGGCAACTGGCCGGTCGCGTAAGCGAGCAGGAAAGCGAGCCGAACGCCTTCCAGAAAGGCATCAGCCGCGTCAGCATGCTGCTGATCCGCTTTATGCTGGTGATGGCACCTATCGTGTTGGTGATTAACGGCTATACCAAAGGCGACTGGTGGGAAGCGGCGCTGTTTGCCCTCTCCGTCGCGGTGGGCCTGACCCCGGAAATGCTGCCGATGATCGTCACCTCGACGCTGGCGCGCGGGGCGGTGAAGCTGTCAAAACAGAAGGTTATCGTTAAGCACCTCGACGCGATTCAGAACTTTGGCGCGATGGACATCCTCTGCACCGACAAAACCGGTACGCTGACCCAGGATAAAATTGTGCTGGAGAACCACACCGATATCTCCGGCAAGGTGAGCGAACGCGTGCTGCAAACCGCGTGGCTGAACAGCCACTACCAGACCGGGCTGAAAAACCTGCTGGATACCGCGGTGCTGGAAGGGGTGGATGAAGTGGCGGCCCGCGAGCTGTCGACCGCCTGGCAGAAAGTGGATGAAATCCCGTTTGATTTCGAACGCCGCCGCATGTCGGTGGTGGTGAGTGAAAAACCGGATGTGCATAAGCTGATTTGCAAAGGGGCGCTGCAGGAGATCCTCAACGTCTGTACGCAGGTCTACCACAACGGCGAAATCGTGCCGCTGGATGAGACCATGCTGCGCCGTATCCGTCGCGTGACCGATACCCTGAACCGTCAGGGGCTGCGCGTGGTGGCGGTGGCGAGCAAGTTCCTGCCAGCGCGTGAAGGCGACTATCAGCGTATCGATGAGTCCGATCTGATCCTCGAAGGCTATATCGCCTTCCTCGATCCACCGAAAGAGACCACCGCACCGGCGCTGAAAGCGCTGAAAGCGAGCGGCATCACCGTGAAAATTCTCACCGGCGACAGTGAGCTGGTGGCGGCGAAAGTGTGCCATGAAGTGGGTCTGGATGCGGGTGACGTGATTGTCGGCAGCGAGATTGAGCACCTGAGCGATGATGAACTGGCGAAGCTTGCCCAGCGCACCACGCTGTTTGCTCGCCTGACGCCAATGCATAAAGAGCGCATTGTGACGCTGCTGAAACGCGAAGGGCATGTGGTGGGCTTTATGGGCGACGGCATCAACGATGCGCCAGCGCTGCGCGCGGCGGATATCGGTATTTCCGTGGACGGTGCGGTAGATATCGCCCGTGAAGCGGCGGATATCATCCTGCTGGAAAAGAGCCTGATGGTGCTGGAAGAGGGGGTGATCGAAGGTCGCCGTACCTTCTCGAACATGCTGAAGTACATCAAGATGACCGCCAGCTCCAACTTCGGTAATGTCTTCAGCGTACTGGTGGCCAGCGCCTTCCTGCCGTTCCTGCCAATGCTGCCGTTACACTTACTGATTCAAAACCTGCTGTACGATGTATCCCAGGTGGCGCTGCCGTTTGATAACGTCGATGACGAGCAGATTCGTAAACCGCAGCGCTGGAACCCCGCCGATCTGGGCCGTTTTATGGTGTTCTTCGGGCCAATCAGCTCTATCTTCGACATTCTGACCTTCTGCCTGATGTGGTGGGTATTTAAAGCCAACACGCCAGAAATGCAGACCTTGTTCCAGTCCGGCTGGTTTATTGAAGGGCTGCTGTCGCAGACGCTGATTGTGCATATGATTCGTACCCGCCGCATTCCGTTTGTGCAGAGCCGCGCTGCGTGGCCGCTGTTTGCCATGACGCTGCTGGTGATGGCGATTGGTATCGCGCTGCCGTTCTCGCCGCTGGCAAGTTATCTGCAACTGGAAGCGCTGCCGCTGAGCTACTTCCCATGGCTGGTAGCGATTCTGGTTGGCTACATGACCTTCACGCAGATGGTGAAAGGGTTCTTCACTCGCCGCTATGGCTGGCAGTAATCGGTGAGGGCCCCGGGGTCACTACGTTCTTGCTTACTGTAGCCCGGCCAAGCGAAGCGCCGCCGGAAAACCCACCGCACTAAAACAAAAAAGGCAGCCATTGGCTGCCTTTTCTTCATACTGCGTGTAATCAGCGACGTACGGCAATCGCTTCGATTTCAATCTTCACGTCTTTCGGCAGACGTGCCACTTCGACGCAGGAACGCGCTGGGAAGGTGGCATGGTGCTCGGTGAAGAACGCTTCGTAAGTGGCGTTAACGGTCGCGAAATCGTTAAGATCTTTAACGAATACGGTGGTTTTCACGATATCGCCCACTTTCAGGCCAGCGGCCTCAACGATAGCTTTCACGTTTTCCAGCGACTGACGCGCCTGAGCAGAGACGTCTTCCGGCACGCTACCGGTTTTCGGGTCTACCGGGATCTGACCGGAAGTGATGATCATACTGCCCAGGTCAACGCCCTGAACGTATGGTCCGATAGCTGCTGGTGCATTTTCCGTCGCAATAGTTTTGCTCATGATATCTCCAGATGAACTGCAGTATTAAGGTGTTAGCCATTATAGAGAGGCAACATTTCAATACCAACCGCAATTAGTTGGCCAGCACCACATAATGAGAAAACTCTTTTTCACAGTATTTGCATTTGAGCGCAACGTCATCGGCACGTTTTTTCACTGCGAAGCTAGAGGAAACGGGTTCGGCATGGCTGATGCAATTGCTGTTCGGGCATACCAGCACGCTCTCGATGCGTTCCGGCAGGCTCGGGCGAGATTTGCCCACCACTTCGTAGTTATCGATGCGGTTCACGGTCGCCTCTGGCGCGTACAGCGACAGTTGGTTGACCTGCTCATCGGTCAGGAAGGTGTTTTCAATTTTAATCAGGTCTTTACGGCCCATCTCACCGGACGGCAGGTTCAGGCCAATGGTGATGCGCTGGTCGGTTTCGGTCAGCTTGAACAGGGTCAGCAGCTTAAAGCCAACCTGGGCCGGGATATGGTCAATTACGGTGCCGCGTTTGATGGCTTCTACTTGTAATTTGTTGTCGTGTGTCATCGTCATTTCCCCTTACAGAACCAGTTCGCTATTCAGTACCAGTGCCAGTAACGCCTGGCGGGCGAAGATGCCGTTGCCGGCCTGTTGGAAGTACCAGGCGTGCGGCGTTTTATCGACATCGGTGGTGATCTCATCAATGCGCGGCAGCGGGTGCAGCACCTTCATGTTATCGCGCGCGCCAACCAGATCCGCCGCACGCAGGATGAACTGCGCTTTGACGTTGGCGTATTCGGATGGGTCGAGGCGCTCTTTCTGCACGCGGGTCATGTAGAGAATATCGACCTCTGCCATCACCTCATCGATGGAGCTATGCAGGCTCCAGACGATATCTTTCTCGTCCAGCATATCGAGGATGTACTGCGGCATCGCCAGCGCGTCCGGGGCGATAAAGTAGAAGCGGTTACCGTTAAATTTCGCCAGCGCCTGGGTCAGCGAGTGGACGGTACGGCCGTACTTCAGGTCGCCGACCATCGCGATGTTCAGGTTCTCCAGGCGGCCCTGAGTCTCCTGAATGGTGAACAGATCCAGCAGCGTCTGGGTCGGGTGCTGGTTTGCGCCGTCGCCGGCGTTCAGTACCGGAATGTTGCCGGAGAACTCGGTGGCCAGACGCGCCGCGCCTTCCTGTGGGTGGCGCATCACGATGGCGTCGACGTAGGTGCTGATGACCGAGATGGTGTCGGCCAGGGTTTCACCTTTCTTACCGAGCGAGGTATTGGCGCTGTCGGAGAAGCCAACTACGCTGGCCCCCAGACGGTGCATGGAGGTTTCAAAAGAGAGACGGGTGCGCGTCGAGGCCTCGAAGAAACAGCTGGCGATAACCTTGTGCTTCAGCAGCTCCGGCTGTGGGTTCGCTTTCAGGCTGGCGGCGGTCGCCAAAACCAGTTCAAGGTCTTCGCGGCTGAGATCGTTTATGGAAATGATGTGTTTTTGATACAGCGGATTAGCCATGGTTATCTCCTGACGACGGCGCAAAAAAAAAGCCCCTTAAATAAGGGGCTTTACGAATACGGATGCTACGGAAAGGAAAAACGGCAGGCCAGCGTCTGTTTTCAGACGCGGTAAGACGCGATGTCGTACACACTGAACCATAATTCCTCCCGGCAAAACGGGTGGCATTATACGCAGCTTTATCTGGCAATCAAGCGTCTGATTCACATTTTAATCAACGAAAACGATTCTCATGGAATAAGTATTCTATTTTTGTGCGTATAAATTCAACTTTTATGCAGGGTAGCAAAAGTGTGCGCTAAACCAGCAGGATGGCAGAGTCATGATAAAAAGTACTGGTATGGTATCGCGAATTTACGTATAACAACTGAAAATTGAAACATTGTTTTATTTGTGGAGTCATCATGATTATTGGCAACATCCATCACCTCCAGTCCTGGCTGCCGGAAGAGCTGCGTCAGGCTATTATCCACCTTATGGCGAACGTGACCGATGCTACCCCGGAAGGGAAATATGACATCGACGGTAACCGCCTGTTCTATATGATTTCTGAGAACATGACCGAACCGTTTGCTGACCGTCGTGCGGAGTATCATGCGCGTTATCTGGATATCCAGGTGGTGCTGAAAGGTCAGGAAGGGATGGCGTTTAGCACCCAGCCTGCTGGCGAGCCGGACACCGACTGGCTGGCGGATAAAGACATCGCGTTTCTGCCGGAAGGTGTGCAGGAAAAGATGGTGGTGATGAGCGAAGGTGACTTTGTGGTCTTCTACCCAGGTGAAGTCCACAAGCCGCTGTGCGCGGTGGGGCAGCCTGCGAAAGTGCGTAAAGCGGTTGTGAAACTTCTGGTCGAATGACGAACGGTAGGCCTGATAAGCGGAGCGCCATCAGGCACAACGGTGCAGATTGCCGGATGGCGGCTTCGCCTTATCCGGCCTACACCAATCGGTAGCCCGGACGAGGCGCGATAGTGCCGACTCCGGGGCTTTACCGGCGTCGCTGCGCTCGGCCGGGCTACTGGTTGAGTTTATTTGCTTAGTGTCGCGACCATCACTGCTTTGATGGTGTGCATCCGGTTTTCCGCCTGATCGAACACGATGCTGGCCGGAGATTCAAACACCTCATCGGTCACTTCCATCCCGCCATGCATGCCGTATTCAGCGGCCATTTTCTTACCTACGGTCGTCTGGTCATCATGGAACGCAGGCAGGCAGTGCAGGAATTTCACCTGCGGATTGCCGGTCAGCTTCATCATGGCGCTATTCACCTGATAGCCGCGCAGCAGTGCAATACGCTCTGCCCACTTCTCTTTGGCTTCGCCCATCGATACCCACACGTCGGTGTAGATAAAGTCCGCGCCCTTCACGCCTGCGGCAATATCTTCCGTCAGGGTCACGTTGCCACCGTTCTTCTGCGCCAGCGCCTTGCATTCCGCCACCAGGCTCGCTTCTGGCCAGCATTCCTGTGGTGCCACCAGACGCAGATCGAGGCCGGTTAACGCTGCGGCTTCCAGCATCGAGTTACCCATGTTATTACGCGCATCGCCTGCATAAACCAGCGTCATTTCATTGAACGCTTTACCCGGCAGGTGTTCCTGCATGGTCAGCAAATCGGCAAGCAGCTGGGTCGGGTGGAACTCATCGGTCAGGCCGTTCCACACCGGCACGCCGGAGTACTCGGCCAACGTTTCCACCACTTCCTGGCCGTAGCCACGGTACTGGATGCCGTCGTACATGCGGCCCAGCACGCGAGCGGTGTCTTTAATCGATTCTTTGTGGCCAATCTGGCTGCCGCTGGAACCAAGATAAGTGACGCGAGCGCCCTGATCGTATGCGGCAACTTCGAAAGAGCATCGTGTACGGGTTGAGTCTTTTTCGAAGATGAGCGCGATGTTTTTACCGGTCAGGTTCTGCGACTCCGTGCCGCTTTTTTTATCCGCTTTTAGTTTTGCTGCGAGCTGCAGCAGGGTGGTGATTTCTGCAGGGGTAAAATCGAGTAATTTTAAGAAGTTCTTTTTATACAGAGTAGACATAATTCCCTCACCTGGCTCAAGCCACTTATTGAATTAAAATTCACTTTATATGGATGAATATTCATTTGCAACCCCAATAACAAATCTTTATCGGAAAGGTGGAGGCAATGGCAACGGTATGTGACAATAAGAGTATCAGCCACATTATGAGGAACGAGCCATGGCAAACCCTGAACATCTGGAAGAACAGCGCGAAGAGACCCGTCTGATTATTGAAGAACTGCTGGAAGACGGCAGCGATCCTGACGCGCTGTACACCATTGAACATCACCTTTCCGCAGACGATTTCGAAAGTCTGGAGAAAGCGGCGGTAGAAGCGTTCAAGCTGGGCTACGAAGTGACGGAACCGGAAGAGCTGGAAGTGGAAGAAGGCGACACCGTGATCTGCTGCGATATCCTGAGCGAAAGTGCGCTGAACGCTGAGCTTATCGACGCTCAGGTTGAGCAGCTGATGAACCTGGCTGAGAAGTTCGAAGTGGAATACGACGGTTGGGGAACTTACTACGAAGACCCGAACGGCGAAGAAGGCGATGATGACGACGAAGATTTTGTCGACGAAGAAGACGACGGCGTTCGCCACTAAGTCATCTCATACCCTACGGCAGCGCCCGCTGTCGTAGGGCAAGGATTTTGGTATGGATTACCCGCAAATACTCTCCCCGGTTCTCAACTTCCTGCACTGTAAAACGCCTCAGGCGTGGCTTGATAAAGCCCGTGATCCGGCCAATCTTCCTCTGCTGCTGACCGACCATTTAGTCTGTGAGCTAAAAGCGGCGCAAACCGCGATGCTGCTGGTGCGTAAATATGTAGCGGATAAAGAGGGGGCGCAGGCGCTGCTCGACGGGCTGAAACCGTATGAGGCCTTTACCTTTCGCGACGGCGTTGAGCCGGACTTTACCGCGCTGCATAAGCAGATTGGTAAAAGTGTGATGCCGCAGACTGACGACCCGTGGGGGCGACAGCTTATCGACAGCATGGTGCTGCTGATAAAAGAGGAGTTGCACCACTTCTCGCAGGTGCGTGAAGCGATGCTAAAACGCCATATCCCGTACGTGAAAATCACCGCTAGCCGCTATGCCAGGGGGATGCTCAAAGCGGTACGAACTCATGAACCTCTTACGCTGATTGATAAGCTGATCTGCGGGGCGTACATCGAAGCCCGATCCTGCGAACGGTTTGCCGCGCTGGCGCCGTATCTTGATGATGATTTGCAGGCGTTTTACCTGTCGCTGCTGCGTTCTGAAGCGCGGCACTATCAGGACTACCTCACGCTGGCGCAGCAAATCGCTGACGGCGATATCAGCGAGCGGGTGCGTTTCTTTGGTGAAGTGGAAGCCTCGCTCATTTCCACGCCTGACGTTGAGTTCCGCTTCCACAGCGGCGTGCCCGCCTAGTTTATCTCAGCTTCCGGCAGAAAAATCTGGTGGCTGGAAATACATCACTTTTGCCGCAATAATCGACATACATTACGGGAAAGTATAATTCCCGGCATATTTATCGATTTGGCTAAGGATAATCAATGAACTGGGCACACGTATTACAGGCGGGGTATATCGGGGCGGTTATCACCATCATCGTTGGCGTATTTCGCAAAAAAGGTTGGATTGGCAAGGTCGCAGGTGGTGTGATTTTTATCGTTGCAATCGTTGGCTGGAATCTGTTCGACGTGCACTACCTAATCCCGCGTGAAAACCCGGACTATGGCCTGAGCGAAGCGCAAAAGTTTGAAAATGCGATGCTGACGATGCCGGTTTACCAGTTGCTTAAAGCGCAAGAACCCGCGCTTTGGGAGCGTATTCGTAATCAGGCTGCGCAGATGAAAGAGGCGGGGAAAAGCGAGCAGCAGATCATCGATGCTATCCAGCCACAGATTCTTCAACTACAAATGGCGCGTTTGCAGCAGGCCCCTGATAACAATGTTATCGAGTACATGAAGATTAACCTCGAACAGATTGCTGCGGTGAAGAACGTGGGCGACGACGAATGTTTTCGCTTTCTGTTCCCTGCGGTAAAAGGGGGGATTAACCCGGTTCGTCTCATACCTCACGAGATTATGGAACAGCGTATGGCGAGCGATATGGCGATGATGCATGCTGCCTATGGCCCAGATAAACATACGGTCACGGCGGAAGAAAAAAAGTTAGCGCTGGAGGATCTGCAAGCTATCAGCCCGGGGCTGGTTCAGCGCTATGGGCCGGATATTCAGATTATGGCTGAACCGAGCAAAGGGGTGGGTAAAGAGAAAATGGCTTGTGAAATGGTACAGGATCTCTGGACTCAGGTTCTCAAGTTGCCGACCGCGCGCGCCGCCGGCGTAATTCGCTTCACGCTCTCTGCCGAGATGCAATAAGGTAGACCGAGCCCTTCTGATTCCTCTCAGAGGGGCTTTAACATCCGTACTTCACAATCGACATGCCCGGTGCAGCCCAGCGGCTCGGCGATATGTTCGAATCCCAGATGTTCATAGAGACGAATGGCATCTGTCAGAAAAGCCGTGGTCTCAAGATAGCACTGCTTAAAACCCTGCTCGCGGGCGTAATCAAGCGCCATCAGCGCCAGCTTTTTCGCCAGTCCTTGACCGCGAACGCTCGGCAGAAAATACATCTTTTGCAGTTCGCAAATTTCCGGCTCGCTACAGCCTAACGGCGCGATACCGCCGCCACCGACCACCTGACCATTCTGCTCAACCACCCAGTAGGCCGCGCCAGGCTGGCTATAAACCTGATACAGCTCGTCCAGATTGGGGTCGGCCACCGTGTAGCCTTTATCGGCGGTCAGGCCGTGCTCGGCAGAAACCTGGCGGATAACGTTGGCAATGGCGGCGTTGTCGCTGGCGGAGATTCGGCGTAGCGTGGAGGGTAACTGCGTAGCACTCATTTTATTACTCAATCAAACGATAAATTATCATAGTCATATTTGATACCATCCTCTTTTCGAACATGCAAGACAGTTATTATCTGTGGAGAAAATTTCATCATTAGAGCGTTATTTCCGTTGTTTTGATCAATTTTCATTATTTGAAATTACCTTAATTTATTTCTCCAACATAAACGTGTGGTGCTATTTATTAGGGTTATAGGTTATGAATGGGAATGTTTACTTATCAATGAGTCTGCCCTGCGAGATTTTTTCTACGTTCCATCGCTTCGAAAATTATTATATTGATGATATGCAATGTGGTGATATGGATGATTGGGACTTTCAGAAATTGGAATTGGTGGATATCTCGGCACGAGTTGACCCATTCAAGTGTTTGCAATTTGAAACGATGTCTTCATTTAATATCCATACCCTGGACTTCCCCCATCAGAAACTGCAAGGGAGACCGATTAGTCGCCAGCAATGTGCTGATATTATGTTTGATGAGATGAAAGCGCTATCGTCACAATTCGCCACCGGGCAGTATGCGCCTCTTATCGGTAAGTTGATTGATCATTTTCATTATGGCAACGGACAGCCATGGACTGGTGAACTTCTGAATCGCGCGTATACAGAGGTTGTTAGTGGCGTTGGGACACGCGATATGTTGGTCAAAATTCAGGAGGCAATAAATGAACGGTTGTATTTAAAACGACAGGCAAGCTTAGGGTATGATTTTTTTTCGAAACTTAACGAATCAATAAAAGAAAAATCAAGGCTACCAAAATTTAACCGCTTCGTTGACAGATTTAATGGATTAGGGATCAGCGTACATGATATTTATGCGCAAAAAGTTAGTCTTGTTCGATTACAGCGTTATGCTATGTCATGGGATGGGTTGCTTTCCTTTAAAGGACAGGATCATTTTGGCCTTGGTAAAGAAGATATTACTAATGCTCTCTATGAAAAATTTCGTTTTTTTCGTATCTGGTTTTTTCTACAACGTCATCGTGATTATGCTTACAGACCGTTCATGACAAATTTTAGTACTCATATTAGTATTAATGGTGGGATATGAGAACTAAATATAATTTGGTTATCGCTAGTTTGATAGTAGTGGTCTGCGGTTATCTGCTCTGGACCCAGAGACCGGTGACGATCATTCGGGCAGGAAATCAGATTGAATATGATCCTCTCTTTTTACATGGGCTTGATGGCGGTATGAAACCTGTATCTAGTGAATCAGATTTTTATTTTATTGTCGTCGACCATTTTCCATTAACCGAGTGGGGGCGAATCCATTGGTATTGGAAGCATAAAGATGAGTTAAAGGAAAAATATCATATTCCCATCAGTGCTTCCTATAACATTACCTTTTGGGATATAGGACATGGGTTTACCAGTATTCAGAAATCTGGAGATAGTGACCTTCATTGTTTTCCCCCCAGAGAGAACGAAAAAGAACATTGCCTTGAAAAAAATTGGCTTTTAAATGTGGAATATGATGCGGGGGACTATGAGAGATTTTCTTTCGATGATAGCGAGTATTACTGGATCACCATGCCAGATGGGAAGCTTGTGAGAATAAAAGGCGCATAAAATAAAACGCCGGAGAACTTCTCCGGCGTTTCCATAACATTACAGCGCGGCGATGACCGCCTGCTGCTCAATCAGCTTCGCTTTCGCTTCCGCGTAACCGTCCAGCTTCTCACGCTCTTTAGCAATGACCGCTTCCGGTGCGCGAGCAACGAAACCTTCGTTGGAGAGCTTGCCTTCGATACGGGCAATCTCACCTTCGATTTTCGCCACTTCTTTTGCCAGACGCGCCAGCTCATCTTCTTTGTTGATGAGGCCAGCCATCGGGATCAGCAGCTCGGCGCCGTCGATGATTTTGGTCACGGAAACCGGACCTTTGTCATCGGCTGGCAGCACGGTGATGCTTTCCAGACGGGCCAGGTTCAGCAGGAAGCTACGGTTGTCGTTCACGCGACGCATCGCGTCAGCGCTGCAACCACGCAGCAACAGCTCCAGCGGTTTGCCTGGGGCAATGTTCATTTCCGCACGGATGTTACGTACGGCAACGATCGCCTGCTTCAGCCATTCGGTATCGGCCAGCGCAGCTTCATCAACCTGGGCCGCGTTATATTCCGGGAACGGCTGCAGCATGATGGTATCTGCGGTGTTGCCGCAAATGACTTTCACGCGCTGCCAGATGGTCTCGGTGATGAATGGAATAATCGGGTGCGCCAGGCGCAGCAGACCTTCCAGCACGGTGACCAGCGTATTGCGGGTACCGCGCAGTTCAGACTCGGAACCACCGGTCATTACCGGCTTAGTCAGCTCCAGATACCAGTCACAGAACTGGTTCCAGGTGAACTCGTACAGGATGCCCGCGGCGATATCGAAGCGGAAGTTATCCAGCGCTTCGCGGTACGCTTTCACGGTCTGGTTGAATTCAGCCAGGATCCAGCGGTCAGCCAGAGACAGGGTCATTTCGCCGCCGTTGAAGCCGCAATCCTGATCTTCGGTGTTCATCAGCACGAAGCGGCTGGCGTTCCACAGCTTGTTACAGAAGTTACGGTAACCTTCCAGACGCTTCATATCCCAGTTGATGTCGCGGCCAGTAGAAGCCAGCGCTGCCAGGGTGAAACGCAGGGCGTCGGTGCCGTGCGGCTCGATGCCGTCCGGGAACTGTTTCTCGGTACGTTTGGCAATTTTCTCAGCCAGCTGCGGCTGCATCATGTTGCCGGTACGTTTTTCCAGCAGATCTGCCAGGGAGATACCGTCGACCATATCCAGCGGGTCGATAACGTTACCTTTGGACTTGGACATCTTCTGGCCTTCGTCGTCACGAATCAGACCGGTCATGTAGACGGTCTTGAACGGAACCTGTGGCTTGCCGTTTTCATCTTTGATGAAGTGCATGGTCATCATGATCATGCGGGCAATCCAGAAGAAGATGATGTCGAAGCCGGAAACCATCACGCTGGTTGGGTGGAACTGACGCAGCGCGTCGGTGTTTTCCGGCCAGCCGAGGGTAGAGAAAGTCCACAGCGCGGAGGAGAACCAGGTATCCAGAACGTCTTCGTCCTGACGCAGCGCAACGTCGGCGCCGAGGTTGTTTTCCTGACGCACTTCGTCTTCGGTGCGGCCAACGTAGACGTTGCCGTCGTTGTCATACCATGCCGGAATACGGTGACCCCACCACAGCTGACGGGAGATACACCAGTCCTGAATATCGCGCATCCAGGAGAAGTACATGTTTTCGTACTGTTTTGGTACGAACTGAATGTCGCCGTTCTCAACCGCTTCAACCGCCGGTTTTGCCAGCACGTCGGCACGGACGTACCACTGGTCGGTCAGCATTGGCTCGATAACCACGCCGCCACGGTCGCCGTAAGGAACGGTCAGATCGTGAGGTTTGATCTCTTCCAGCAGGCCCATCGCATCAATGGCAGCCACGATCGCTTTACGCGCAGCAAAACGTTCCAGCTTTTGGAACTCAGCCGGGATAGCGTTGGCGTAAACGTCAGACTCTTCGCCCTTGGTGTCGTAGACTTCTGCGGTTTCACGGATGTCGCCATCAAAGGTCAGAATGTTGATCATTGGCAGCGCGTGACGACGACCCACTTCATAGTCGTTAAAGTCGTGCGCAGGGGTGATCTTCACGCAGCCGGTGCCTTTTTCCATATCGGCGTGTTCGTCGCCCACGATAGGAATACGGCGGTCAACCAGCGGCAGAACAACGAATTTGCCGATCAGATCTTTGTAGCGCGGATCTTCCGGGTTCACGGCCACGCCGGTATCGCCCAGAATGGTTTCCGGACGGGTGGTTGCTACAACCAGGTAATCTTTACCGTCTGCGGTTTTCGCGCCGTCGGCCAGCGGATAGCGGATGTGCCACATCGAGCCTTTAGACTCGCGGTTTTCCACTTCCAGGTCAGAGATGGCGGTGCGCAGTTTCGGGTCCCAGTTTACCAGGCGTTTGCCACGGTAAATCAGGTCTTCTTTGTACAGGCGGACAAAGACTTCTTTCACGGCATTGGAAAGGCCTTCGTCCATGGTGAAGCGCTCGCGCTCCCAGTCAACAGAGTTGCCGAGACGGCGCATCTGACGGGTAATGGTGCCGCCGGATTCCGCTTTCCACTGCCAGATTTTGTCGATGAAGGCATCGCGACCGTAGTCGTGACGAGTTTTACCTTCTTCCGCGGCAATCTTACGCTCAACCACCATCTGGGTAGCGATACCCGCGTGGTCGGTACCCGCCTGCCACAGGGTGTTTTTACCCTGCATGCGCTGGTAGCGAATCATGGTGTCCATGATGGTTTGCTGGAAAGCATGACCCATATGCAAACTGCCGGTGACGTTCGGCGGCGGGATCATGATGCAGAAGGACTCTTTGCTTTCGTCGCCGTTAGGCTTGAAATAGCCCTGCTGTTCCCAGTGCTCGTAAAGCGGCTGTTCGATATCTTGCGGGTTATATGTCTTTTCCATTATTTCCAGGTTGCCGTATTCAGGTTAAAACCAGCCACGCGGTAGGCTTTGTAGCGATCGCGTGCGAGTTGTTTCAGAGTTTCTTCGTAAGGGACGAAGTCTACCACTTCTGTGAAAGCGGTGGCAAAATCTGCAAAGTTTACCCGCAGACTTATCAGTATATCCCGTGGGCTGCTGTTGCGCTTGGCAGGCCAGGCTATCTCCACCGGCGCACCGCCTCTTGGGCCTTCGCCCGCCAGATTATGCGGCACAAAACTGTCCGGAGGACGGCTCCACAGGGCTTCATCCAGGCGAATGGCCTGCTGCTCGTCTTCGCAGGCGATCAGCACGCGCTTGCCTGCGCGCCAACGTTCTGCGGCAATTTCACACACCAGTTGCTCGACGGCGCTGAGGTCGTCGACGGTGGTGTCATTGTCCAGAAGATAGAACGTCGCATTCTTCATATATGGGGCTTCTTGTGATGGATTTAAATCGCCCCCTGACACCCTTCCCGAACACGGGGAAAGTCAGTCCCCTCTCCCCAGTGGGGAGAGGGTGAGGGTGAGGGGGTTATGCCTTACTCTTCGCCGTTAAAACCCGCGCGGTTCAGCAGGAACTGCGACAGCAGCGCGACCGGACGGCCGGTTGCGCCTTTGGCCTTGCCGGAACGCCATGCGGTGCCGGCGATGTCCAGGTGCGCCCAGTTGTACTTACGGGTAAAGCGCGCCAGGAAGCAGCCCGCGGTGATAGCACCACCAGGACGGCCGCCGATGTTAGCCATATCCGCGAAGTTAGACTCCAGCTGTTCCTGATACTCATCGCCCAGCGGCAGACGCCACGCGCGATCGCCAGCCTGCTCGGACGCGCCAATCAGCTCGTGCGCCAGCGGGTTGTGGTTCGACATCAGGCCGGTGATGTGATGGCCCAGGGCAATCACGCAGGCACCGGTCAGCGTTGCCACGTCGATAACCGCTTCTGGCTCGAAGCGCTCAACATAGGTCAGAACGTCGCACAGCACCAGACGGCCTTCGGCGTCGGTGTTCAGCACTTCAACGGTCTGGCCGGACATGGTGGTCAGTACGTCACCCGGACGATACGCGCGCCCGCCAGGCATGTTTTCACAGCCCGCCAGCACGCCGATCACGTTGATTGGCAACTGTAGCTCCGCGACCATACGCATCACGCCGTACACCGCCGCTGCGCCGCACATGTCGTACTTCATCTCGTCCATGCCTTCGGCAGGCTTGATGGAGATACCGCCGGAGTCGAAGGTCAGGCCTTTACCAACCAGTACGATTGGGCGAACGTCTTCGGAAGCCACGCCTTTATACTCGATGACCGACATCAGCGATTCGTTCTGCGAACCGTTGCCGACCGCGAGGTAGGAGTGCATGCCCAGCTCTTTCATCTGCTGTTCGCCGATGACGCGGGTGATGACGTTTTTGCTGTAGCTGTCTGCAAGCTGACGCGCCTGAGAGGCCAGGTAGGCCGCATTACAGATGTTTGGCGGCATGTTGCCGAGGTCTTTCGCTGCTTTGATACCGGCAGCAATCGCCAGACCGTGCTGGATAGCACGTTCGCCGCTGGTCAGCTCACGGCGGGTTGGCACATTGAAGACCATTTTACGCAGCGGGCGACGCGGCTCGCTTTTGTTGGTTTTAAGCTGGTCGAAGCTGTACAGCGTCTCTTTTGCCGTCTCAACCGCCTGGCGTACTTTCCAGTAGTTATTGCGGCCTTTAACGTGCAGTTCAGTCAGGAAGCAGACGGCTTCCATTGAACCGGTGTCATTCAGGGTGTTAATGGTTTTCTGAATGACCTGCTTGTACTGGCGCTCGTCGAGCTCGCGCTCTTTACCGCAACCAATCAGCAGAATACGTTCTGACAGCACGTTTGGTACGTGGTGCAGCAATAAGGTCTGCCCCGGTTTGCCTTCCAGTTCGCCGCGACGCAGCAGCGCACTGATATAGCCGTCGCTGATTTTATCGAGCTGTTCGGCGATAGGAGAAAGGCGGCGTGGTTCGAATACGCCCACGACGATACAGGCACTCCGCTGCTTCTCCGGGCTACCACTTTTTACACTGAACTCCATGCACTACGCTCCTGAATCTTAAAGACAACGGCGGTGGCTACGGATAGAATTGCAAGCTTACGTAACTCATTTCCGCTGTTGCGGTGACTTCGTGTTAATCTTAACGTTATTACGGTCCTGGCACGTCAGAACAAGTCCTGAAACGTGAAGCCGCTGAGTCATTTAATCTTAGCGATGTTTTCGACGACTCAAGAGAATAAATGACGTTTAAGCCATGAAACAAGCTATTTTCCTGCAATAAGACGGGTTTTTACGGGCGTATTTATAGTGATAATCATACGATATCTGGTGCGGGAGACGCTTAAAAGCCAGCTTGCCATCCTCTTCATCCTGCTTTTGATCTTTTTCTGTCAGAAACTGGTGAGGATCCTTGGCGCGGCGGTCGATGGTGATATCCCGACAAACCTCGTGCTCTCATTGCTCGGGCTCGGCGTGCCTGAAATGGCGCAGCTTATCCTACCGCTGAGTCTGTTCCTGGGTCTTCTGATGACCCTGGGTAAACTGTATACCGAAAGTGAAATCACGGTGATGCACGCCTGCGGCCTGAGTAAAGCCGTGCTGGTGAAAGCGGCGATGGTCCTCGCGCTGTTTACCGGCATCGTTGCTGCTGTCAACGTGATGTGGGCGGGGCCGTGGTCGTCTCGCCATCAGGATGAAGTGCTCGCCGAAGCTAAAGCCAACCCCGGTATGGCGGCGCTGGCGCAGGGCCAGTTCCAGCAGTCTACCGATGGTAACGCGGTGTTATTCATTGAAGGCGTGAATGGTGCAAGCTTCCATGACGTTTTCCTGGCGCAGCTCCGGCCGAAAGGCACCGCGCGCCCTTCCGTGGTGGTGGCCGACACCGGCCAGCTCTCGCAGCGTAAAGACGGCTCTCAGGTGGTGACCTTAAATCAGGGTACCCGCTTTGAAGGTACCGCGATGCTGCGTGATTTCCGCATTACCGATTTTAAAAACTACCAGGCGATTATTGGTCATCAGACCGTTGCCGCAGACCCGACCGATACCGAACAGATGAGCATGACCACGCTGTGGAACACGGATAATGACCGTGCTCGCGCGGAGCTGCATTGGCGTATCACGCTGGTGCTGACGGTCTTTATTATGGCGCTGATGGTGGTACCGCTTAGCGTGGTGAATCCACGTCAGGGTCGCGTGCTGTCGATGCTTCCCGCTATGCTGCTGTATCTGGTGTTCTTCCTGCTGCAGACGTCGCTGAAGTCGAATGCGGGCAAAGGCAAAATCGACCCGGCGATATGGATGTGGGCGGTCAACCTGGCGTACATCGCGCTGGCCGTCATGCTGAACCTGTGGGATACCGTCCCGATGCGCCGTGTTCGCGCCCGTTTTACGCATAAAGGAGCGGTGTAATGCAGCCATTCGGTGTACTTGACCGCTATATCGGTAAAACTATTTTCACCACCATCATGATGACGCTGTTCATGCTGGTGTCGCTGTCCGGCATTATCAAGTTCGTTGACCAGTTGAAGAAAGCCGGGCAGGGGAGCTATGACGCACTAGGTGCGGGCATTTATACCCTGCTCAGCGTACCGAAAGACGTGCAGATCTTCTTCCCGATGGCGGCACTGCTTGGTGCGCTGCTCGGCCTGGGGATGCTGGCTCAGCGTAGTGAACTGGTGGTGATGCAGGCTTCCGGTTTTACCCGCTTCCAGGTGGCGCTCTCGGTAATGAAAACCGCTATCCCGCTGGTGCTGTTGACCATGGCAATGGGCGAGTGGGTTGCTCCGCAGGGCGAGCAGATGGCGCGTAACTATCGTGCTCAGCAGATGTACGGTGGCTCTTTACTCTCTACCCAGCAGGGCATGTGGGCGAAAGACGGCCACAACTTTGTCTACATCGAGCGCGTAAAGGGCACCGATGAGCTGGGTGGTGTGAGCATCTACTCCTTCAATAATGAGCGTCGCCTGCAGTCCGTACGCTATGCGGCCAGCGCGAAGTTCGATCAGGAGCAGAAAGAGTGGCGCCTGTCGCAGGTGGATGAATCTAACCTGACGGACCCAAAACAGATTACCGGCTCGCAAACGGTAAGCGGTACCTGGAAAACTACGCTGACGCCGGATAAGCTCGGCGTGGTGGCGCTGGACCCGGATGCGCTCTCTATCAGCGGCCTGCACAACTACGTGAAGTATCTACAGGCCAGCGGCCAGGATCCCGGTCGCTATCAGCTCAATATGTGGAGCAAAATCTTCCAGCCGCTCTCCGTGGCGGTAATGATGCTGATGGCGCTGTCGTTCATCTTTGGCCCGCTACGTAGCGTGCCGATGGGTGTGCGCGTGGTGACGGGGATTAGCTTCGGCTTTGTGTTCTACGTCCTCGACCAGATCTTCGGCCCGCTGACGCTGGTATACGGTATCCCGCCGATCATCGGGGCGCTGCTGCCAAGCGCTAGCTTCTTCCTGATAAGCCTCTGGCTAATGATGCGAAAAGCCTGACCCCTACTGTAGCCCGGCCGAGCGAATGCGACGCCGGGTTTTTTATGCCTGAAATTTCTGTATTCCTTTGGAACATCTGTGTTATCCCCGGGCTCGCATTCGCTAGCCCGGGCTACGAGTCGTAGGCCGGATAAGGCGTTTACGCCGCCATCCGGCAAACCGGCGATGACGAACTAACGTCGCCGCCCACCCAGCAGGCTACCCAACATCCCGCGTACAATCTGGTTTGTTACCTGACGCACGGCGCTTTTCGCTGCCGTTTGCACCAGACCATCGTGCTTGCCGCCGCGCGGCCCGGTGGTGCCGAAGATAATATCTTTCAGCCCACCAAGGATGCCGTCATCAGCGCTTTGCTGGCCTTTAGCGGGCGGTGCGTCCGCCTGACCGGCGCTGTTCTGCACCCCTTTTTGCAGCATCTCGAACGCTGATTCACGGTCAATCTCATCTTCATACTTACCGTACAGCGGTGAGTTATTAATAAGACCATTTCGCTCGTCGTCGGTCACCGGCCCCATACGTGAACACGGCGCGATAACCATCGCCCGCTCAACGATGGACGGACTGCCTTTGGCATCGAGGAACGAAATCAGCGCCTCGCCGGTACCCAGTTCCTGAATCGCCTGCTCAGTATTAAACGCTGGGTTAGCGCGCATAGTTTGCGCCGCCGTCTTCACCGCTTTCTGATCTTTCGGCGTAAAGGCGCGCAGCGCGTGCTGCACGCGGTTGCCTAGCTGGCCCAGCACCGCATCGGGAATATCCGACGGGTTCTGCGACACAAAGTAGACGCCTACGCCCTTAGAGCGAATCAGGCGGATCACCTGCTCGATTTTATCCAGCAGCACCTGCGGCGCATCGCTAAACAGCAGGTGCGCTTCATCGAAGAAGAAGACCAGCTTCGGTTTTTCGAGGTCGCCCGCTTCCGGCAACTGCTCGTAAAGCTCGGAGAGCATCCACAGCAGGCTGGCGGCGTAGAGCTTCGGCATCTGGTAGAGCTTCTCTGCGCTGAGGATATTGATGATGCCTTTACCGTTGCTGTCGGTGCGCATCCAGTCTTTGATGTCGAGCATCGGCTCACCGAAGAAGTGCTCGGCACCTTGTTGTTCCAGCGTCAGCAGCCCGCGCTGGATGGCACCGACGGAGGCGGTACTGATATTGCCGTACTGGTTCTGGAAGGATTTGGCGTTATCGCCGATGTACTGGGTGATGGCCCGCAGGTCTTTGAAATCCAGTAATAGCAGGCCCTGATCGTCAGCGATGCGGAAGATAATATTCAGCACCCCGGACTGCACCTCGTTGAGGTTAAGCAGGCGAGCCAGCAGCAGCGGGCCGAGATCGGAGACCGTGGCGCGAACCGGGTGGCCTTTTTCACCGAAGATATCCCACACCACCACCGGGTTAGCATGCGGTTCCCAGTCGGTCACACCGATATTATTCAGGCGCGTCATTAGCTTTTCTGAGGCCTGGCCTTCCTCTGCCACGCCGGTCAGGTCGCCTTTCACATCCGCCATAAAGACCGGCACGCCAATCTCCGAGAACGACTCGGCCATTTTTTGCAGGGTAACGGTTTTCCCGGTGCCGGTGGCGCCGGTAATCAGCCCGTGACGGTTGGCCATATTGGGCAGCAGTTCAAGCTGCTTGTCCTGGGTGCGTGCGATAAGCAAAGGTGCGCTCATGGGTAATCCTCCATTTATTCTGCGTCGAGTATAGGCAAAACAACGACATCTCGCGGCAGTAAATTGTCTGTTTTGCGGCGCGTTATCCAGCGCCGACTATGCTTTGCATACGGTTTACTTTTTTTTTGGAATGCTATGTCCAGATTCTTCTTTAACGAGCGCAAACACCTTGTGGATGATGCGCTTGAAGGCTTAGTGTTGTCCGCACCTCACGCGAACCTGGTGCGATTGGATATCGACCCGGCGATTCGTATCGTCGCCCGCAGCGACTGGGATAAAAGCCGGGTGGCGATCATCTCCGGCGGCGGCTCCGGCCACGAACCGGCGCATGCGGGGTTTGTCGGCAGGGGCATGCTCACCGCTGCCGTATGTGGTGATCTCTTTGCCTCACCGAGCGTTGATGCGGTGCTGAACGCCATCGTGGCGGTAACTGGCGATCGTGGCTGTCTGCTGATCGTCAAAAACTACACCGGCGACCGCCTCAACTTTGGCCTTGCCGCCGAGAAGGCCAAGCGCTACGGCCTGAAGGTTGAGATGGTGATTGTCGCCGACGACGTTGCGCTGCCGGATAACAAACAGCCGCGCGGCATTGCGGGCACGGCGCTGGTGCATAAAGTCGCGGGCTACGCGGCAGAGCAGGGAAAATCGCTCAGCGAAGTACACGAGATAGCCCAGCAGGCGAGCCGCGGCGTATTCAGCCTGGGGCTGGCGATGGAGACCTGCAATTTACCCGGCGGCGAGACCGAAGACCGCATTAAGCCCGGTCAGGTGGAGCTGGGGCTCGGTATTCACGGCGAGCCCGGCGCTTCGACGGTCAGCAGCCATAACAGCAAACAGCTGATCGGCACGCTGGTTGAGACCCTGAAAGCCTCTGCGGGTGACAACCGCGTAGCGGTGTTGATCAACAACCTGGGCGGCGTGTCGGAGCTTGAGATGGCGCTGCTCGCCAAAGAGCTCGCGCACTCCGCGCTGCGTGAACAGATAGCCTATCTGATTGGCCCGGCGACGCTGGTCAGCTCGCTCGATATGAAGGGCTTCTCGCTCTCGCTGATTGTTCTGAATCAGGCCATTGAAGAGGCGCTGCTGGCCGACGTTGAGACCAGCGGTTGGGTAAAAGCCGTGGCCTTTGCGCCGCTGAGAACCCTGACGCATGCCAAAGTACACGACGCGCTGGAGGTACAACCGTCGGAGAACCCGCAGGTGCATGCGCTGGTGGCGCAGGCCACCCAAACGCTGTTGGGTTTAGAAAACCGCCTGAACGCGCTGGATGCCAAAGTAGGCGACGGCGATACCGGCTCGACCTTTGCGCTGGGGGCGCAGGATGTCGCTACGCTGCTCAAGCAGAACGTGCTGCCGCTGAACAACCCGGCGCAGCTTCTACAGCTGATTGGCGAACGTCTGGCAACGGTAATGGGCGGCTCCAGCGGCGTACTGATGTCGCTGTTCTTCACCGCCGCCGGGCAGGCGCTGGCGCAGGGCGAACCGCTGGCGAATGCGCTACTGGCCGGGTTAAAGCAGATGAAGTTCTACGGCGGTGCCGCACCCGGCGACCGTACGTTAATCGATGCCCTGCAACCGGCGCTAGAAGCGCTGCGTGATAAAGGGCTGGCAGAAGCGATTGCGGCAGCACAGCAGGGTGCTGACAGCACGGCGACGATGCAAAAAGCGAAAGCGGGGCGCGCGTCGTACGTGAACAGCGACAACCTGAACGGCGTGCCGGACCCTGGTGCCGTTGCCGTAGCGGAAGTCTTCGCAGCCTTCGCAAAAGCGTAACGACGAAGAGAAGAACCGGCGGCAGAACGCCGCCGGAAAACTTCAGAAATCAGCCTTCAGCACCACGCGGTAACGGGCTTTACCGTCACGCACGTGCTGGATGGCATCGTTGATTTTCGACATCGGGAACAGCTCGGTAATTGGCGCGACTTTGCTGCGACCGGCAAACTTCATCAGCTTGCGCAGTTCGAACGGGTTACCCGTTGCCGAACCAGAGACGCTGCGGTCGCCGCCAATCAGGGTAAACGCCGGTACCGGCAGCGGCGTCAGTACCGCGCCGACGGTGTGGAAGTTGCCGCCCGAGGCCAGCGCTTCGAAGTACGGCTGCCAGTTCAGGTCGACGTTGACGGTGTTGATGATCAGGTCAAACTGACCCGCCAGCTCTTTGAGTGCTTCCGGAGAACGGCTGTTAACCACATGGTCTGCACCCATCGCCCGCACTTCCTGCTCTTTCGATGGATTGGAGCTGAACGCTGTAACTTCAGCACCCATCGCGCGCAGCAGTTTAATGGCGATATGCCCCAGACCACCAATCCCAATCACCCCTACGCGGCTGGTGGCGGTAACGTGATGCATCAGCAGCGGTTTAAAGACGGTAATCCCGCCGCACAGCATCGGGCCTGCGGTTTCGATATCAATGTTGTCCGGCAGTGGAATAACCCATTGCCAGTCGGCGCGCAGCTTATCGGCAAAGCCGCCGTGGTTGAGGATGGTCGGCACCGAGCCTTCGGTACAGTTAATCTGGTTGCCATCGATACAGGCATCGCAGTGGCCGCAGCTTCGCGCCGTCCAGCCAATGCCCACGCGCTGACCAATCTTCAGCCCCTTACTCTGCGCCGCGCTGCCCAGCGCCACCACGTGACCAATCACCTCGTGGCCGGCAACCAGCGGATATTGAGAGAACCCCCATTCGTTGTCGATCATCGACAGGTCCGAGTGGCAGATCCCGCAGTAATCCACTTTCACCTCAACGTCTTCCGGCAGCAGCTCCCCGGCATCGTATTCCCAGACTTCCAGTTCTGCCCCGGCATTTTTCGCGGCGTAGCTTTTTATTATGGACATCGTGTATCTCTCAGTGTGGTGTTGAACTGAGAGTGTAGAGCATGTGGGGGCGGGGCGCTTGGCGGAAGGGGGGATTAAGAACGCTTCTGTAACAGTGCGTTTAACCACATCTCGCTGCGATCGGGACGCTTGTCTTCCGTTATCCAGTGACCGACAAGTGTGATGTCCGCAAGCCCTGCCAGCAGAGTATTCAGCCCTTGTTCATTGAGATCGGTAAAGTGGCGGCCATCTTTGACTCGCTCGCCGTCACCATACTTAAAGGAGACATACCAGATGCCGCCAGGCTTAAGCGCTCGCGCCAGTTTTGCCATAGCATCCGGCAACTCGGCGGCGCTGACGTGCAGCAGCGAGGCGCAGCACCAGATGCCGTCGTAACGGTTAACGGCATCGACGTCGCTAAAGGTTATTTGTTTAACCGACAGCCCAGTATGCTGGCTGGCAAGCTTTGCCATTTCCACCGTCGCATCGAACGCCTCAACCTGATAGCCCTGCTGTAAAAACGCTTTGCTATCGCGCCCGGAGCCGCATCCGGCATCCAGGAGCAAGCCACCTTGCGGGACGTGATCCAGAAAAGGCGTATAAAGCGAACGCATATCGACATTGACCGTTGAGTTAAAAAAATCGTCGGCGTGGTGCTGGTAGTATTCAAGCGTCATCAGAAAGTATCCGTTCCCTGTGCGACAGGTTCCCATTGGTGAAAAAGGACTTGTAGCGCATCGTTCCAGCTAGTGGCCAGGAATTTTTCGCGCTGCGCCGTCGCCGTTCCGGTTTGTCGGATCAACGTTTCGCGTAGCGGCAGGTGGCTATTGATAAAGTACTCGTTTCTATTGTGCAGGCGTGAAAGCAGCTTGCGGGACGGCAGGCGTGCGAACTTGCCTTTCTCGCCCCGGTTGCACTCCTTGCATGCCAGCACCAGATTCCAGACGCCATTCACGTTACGCACCTGTTCACGCGCGCTCCACGGGATAAAGTGGTCGACGTCAGCAAACTGTTCATCGCCCGGTTGTAGGCTGATGGGCGCATAGCAGTAGAAGCAGCGCCCCTTCTGGTAGCCGTTGAGGCTATCGCGACAGCTCGAGATGGCCACGCGGCGATCGCTACTGCGGCTAAACAGCATCTGATCGTTATCGTCGTACTCCACGTTGATAAGCTGGCTGGAGATATTCATCGCCCACGCCTGCTCTACCAGGCTCCAGCGCGCGTTGGTTTCAAAGCTGAGGTTTTGGTACTGCAAGCGCTCACCCAGACGGTAAAAATTCTCCGTCAGGCGGATGCCCTTATGGGTTTTGCGCTCACCGATAAAAAAACGTTTCTCAATCTCGCCCTGATTCACGTTGTGGAAGGCATCAATCACATTGTTGAACCCCTGACGCACCGTAATCGCCGTTAACGCATCGCGGCTGATTTCCCCCGCGTTGAACTGCGAACAGGCGCTAATAAACTGGCTGCTGCGCGAGGTTATCTGCTTAGGCGCATGCTGCAGATGGCGACAGAGATGATCGCTGAACGGCACCGCCAGATCGTCCAGCAAGATCAGATCGCTACCTTCAGGTTTGAGATCGTACAGCGCATGCGCCAGCGCGAACTTATAGGACGCGACGTTTTTGCCGAAGAGAATAATCCCGCGCCAGTAGTTCTCCAGCGTGGGTTCAACCTGATAGAAGCGCATAGCGATGCCCTGAGCACAATGGGACTTTGTTGAATAAATCGAACTTTTGCTGAGTTGAAGGATCAGATCACGCATCT